>NZ_JBIAHV010000023.1:0-100141 GCF_042870895.1 Streptomyces sp. NPDC006294 | reverse complement strand
GAACCCCTCGACAAGGTTCATCGTCCCAGCTCAGAAGGCACTTTCGTGTTGCCGCACAGAAACCGGTCCCACACCAAGCGAAACGGCGAGGTTAACCGTGGTCGCTGCGCGGGGGGTGAGCGTTTCGATGATCTCCAGCGCGCGGGACTTGCCGGAGCCCGGTTCGGGGGAGAGGAACGCGATCCGAGCGGTGCCGTCGAAGGCGTCGATCAGGTGGGCGTGCGCGTCCCACAGGGCGACCGCGACGTAGGCGGCCTGGGTGGGGAAGACGTTGAAGCGCCGGTGGAACGCTTCGACCTCGTCGAGCAGCGCGGCTCCGTCGATGGACGGCGCGGGCGGGGTGGTGCTGGTCATGCGGCGGTCCTCCCTTCCTGGGAGCTCCGGAGCGGGCAGAGGTCTCGGTGGGCGGTGTGGTCGGCGATCAGGTCGTGCACTTTGCGGTGGCCGACCGCGCTGCGGTCCCGGTCGCACGCGCACTTCGAGGTGGCGGTGGGGATCGCCCCTCGACCGGGTGTGGTGATGTGCAGCCATGCGACCGGGTACCGGCCGTCTCCCGGCTGCTGGTCAGGGCGAACAGCAGAAAGGACGCCTTCGGCGACGCCCTTCGGCGCTCCACCGCCGGTCGGCGCGGGGGCCGGTTCGGCGGCGAACGACTGAGGGGTGGCGGGGAGGCTTTTCAGAGCGGGGCGGGGCGGCGGGTTGCTCATGCCGTCTCCCGGGGCCGGCAGGTGCGGATCGACCAGTTCAGGGCGGAGCGCAGAGTCGAGCGGCACTCGTAGGGCTTGAGTCCCACCGACTCCCCCGCGCTCTGAAAAGCCTCCTCGACCACGTGACGCGGGATGTCGCCCCACGCGATGAAGCGCCCCATGGATCGTGCGGCCCTAAAGAGCGTGTCCTCCCGGCGCGGCTCGCGGGAGGCGAGGATCGCGGCCTTCTCCCGCTCGAACGCCACATCCGCGACCCGCGAACCGCTGGCGACCGGCCGGGCGATCCGTGCCGGGCCCTCGGTCTTCGGGACGGGCTTGAACGCGTCCAGCAGCCAGCCGGGCAGCGGAAGGACGGGACCGTCGTGGATCACCTCGTACGAGCCGCCGGGGGTGGTGCTGCCGGGGGCGACGACGTATCCGCCGTGCGCGCGGGTGTCGATCAGCGGGGCGAGGGTGCCCGCCGTGTTGCCCAGCCGGACACTGGCCGGTGCGGTGAAGTACAGGTGCCGCCCACCGCTCGCGGTCCGGACTGTGCGGGTGGTGGGGACGGGGTGTCCGGCGCGCTCGCAGAGCGCCTTGAAGGTCGTCACGCCGCAAGGCGTGTCCGCATTGCTGTTGGCCTTGGGCTTGTCGAGGTCGACCACGAGCAGCCCGGCCGGGCCGGTGGCGATGCCGACGTTGAACGCGCCCGCGGACCATGCCGCGCGGATGCGGTCCGGGTCGGTGGTGGCGCGCTGCTCCCACTTCAGGTGCCCGCCGGCGCAGGGACCAGTGCGGTTGCAGGTGTCCTCTCCGTGCAGGGCCGGGCGCTTGCCGCTGGGCTTCAGCGGCAGGACGGGCCAGCCGCGTTCGGCGGCATCAAGCGCTGCGGCGAGCAGCGCGGACTTGCGGTCATGGGTCATGCTGGATGTCTCCAGTTCTCTGGATGCTGGATGAGGGCGGCCCCGGACTTTGGCGAGACGGGGGCCGCTCTCGGCGTGTCAGGCGGTGGCTAGCTCGGGTTGCTGCCAGGTGGGCAGCGCATCGAGGACTCGGGCGCGCCACCTGAGGGCGTAGTCGAGGCAGTTGGCGCAGTTCTTGTGGGTGGTGTGGCCGGGCATCGGTGGCCGGTAGCGGGCGTGGGTGCTCCAGGCGAGGGAGTCGGCTGAGGCCAGGAGGTGGCCGACCTGCTCCAGTCCGAGGGTCTTGAAGCCGAAGCCGTGTAGTCGGAGCCCGTAGCTGGCGAGGGTGGTGACGATGGCGGCACCCTGGCGGGTGGATTGGCGGCGGCACACGGAGCCGAGCCCGACTGTCGGTTCCTGGGTGAGGTCGATTCCTGCGCGCTGGTAGAGGGTGAGGCAGCGCTCGTAGTCGGAGAGCTCCCAGCCCTGCAGCACGGGAATGATCGGGAGGTCCGGAGCCATCGACCGGAGCTCGAGGAAGTTGGCCACCGTGCGGCGCTGGTGTTCGGCGACGGATAAGCCGGTGCCGGCGAACCGGTTCGGTCCGGCCTGCCCGCCGGCGATGACGATCGGCTCGCACATCCAGTCCTGCGGGGCCGCCCAGTCGAATGGGCCGACGCCTTCCCAGATCCGGCGCAGATCAGTGACGTACTGGCGGGGACTGCGGGTCCACTGGCCGTGCTTCTGGAGTTCCGTGAACCCACCCGAGTCCACCGCGTATGGACCGAGCGCCACCGGCAGGGTCCGCGCCTGGGTGAAGTGCTCCGACTTCAGGAAGAGCGGCACGCTCGTGACGCGGACCCAGTGTCGTTTGTGGGTGGTCAGGTAGAACCGCACAGGCTCCTCCTACAGGGCGTGGAGGGCGTTGATGAGGGCGTTGATGAGGGCGTTGGCGAGGTTGGTGATGGGTTCGGCGGCGCCGGTGGAGGCGAGGAAGAAGCCGAATCCGGCGGCGGTGAACGCGGCTCCGGCGGTGAGGCTGCGCGAGCGGAGCAGGAAGAAGAGCACGAGTCCGAAGAGCAGGACGAGCGAGACGGTCACGGCCATGCCATGGCCTCCCTTCGGTCAGCGTTTGGCGCCGTGGCGGGTGTGGTCGTTGGCCAGGGCGGTGAGCCAGGTGATCTCTTGCTGGGTGATGGCGCGGAAGCGGATCCGGACGCTGCAGCCGGGGGCGGGGCACCGCAGGGTGTGCATTCCGGCGAGCCGGGCGGCGGTGTCGGTGAGGCGGGCGGGCATTCGCGTCTCCACGGGCGGTCCTCTCAGCGGTTGTTGATGGTGCCGCTGGCGCGGCCGAACAGGCCGGTGGCGGTGATGTTCTGGGTGATCTGGGTGGGGGCGGCCCGGCCGGTGCGGCTGCGGCCGATGCCCAGCAGCAGGGGCAGGGCGATGGCTCCGGCGGCGATGAGGGCGACGGTGGCCCACAGGGCTTGGCTCATGGCGATCAGTCCCGGTGCGGCGTAGGAGAGTCCGATGCCGGCGGCGGCGACGCCGCCCCCGATGGTGGGGGTGAGGAGTGCGGTGGTCTTGGCCCACGTCGGGATCGGCTGCGCTACCGGTATCGGCTGCGGTTCCGGTGCGGCGGGCGGCTGGGTGTAGGCGAGGGTGCGAATGCCGCCGGGCAGGGTGACCAGTTGGACACCGGGCGGGATCTCGTGCGGCAGCATCTCGGCCCGCGCCATGGTCGGCATCTGGGGAACGGTGGTGATCTCGTACGGGGTCTGGGAGTGCACAACGGGGTCCCTTCAACGACGGCGGGCAGCACCCGTGATGCGGGGTGCTGCCCGATGCCTTGCTTGTCTTGTCGCTTGTCGTCTGCCTTGTCGTGCGGCTTGTCGCTTGCCGCTTGTCGCTTGTCGCCTTGCAGGTCACAAGCCGTTTCCGGCCCTCACAGGCCCGTCCAGGGCCCTTCCCGTGGGGGGTGGGCGACAGGCGACAAGTGCTCACGCCTCGGAGGTTGTTCCGGGGGCGTGACGGTGGTGAACGTAGCGGGCTTTGGTGCCCTCTCCTACGCGGACGGCGGTGCCCTCGTCGGTCCATGCCTTGAGCCATCCGACGACGGTCTGCCGGGTGGTGCCGTGCTCGTCCGCGAGCGCGCGGGCGATCGCGGACGCTCCGGTGCCCTCGGCTCCGGCGGCGAGCAGCAGCGTGAGCGCTGCGTTCCTCGCGGCGTTGTCCTCGTTGCGCAGGGCGGACAGGTTCAGCCCGGCCGGCCGGGGCGGCTGCTCGGTCCTCGTGCCTGCGTCCGGTTCGGTGGTGCCGGGTTCGGGGGCGGTGGCGAACTGGGCGTCGATCTGCTCGCGGAACTGCCGGGCGAGCGCGTCCTCGTTCGACTCAGGGGCGGGTGGCTGCTCGCGGAGCGCGGACAGGTTCAGCCCCGCCCCCGTACCTGCCTCCCGCGTCTTCTCGGTGGCGGGGTGGTCGTCGCGCATCCATGCGGTGCGGGCGCTGTCCCACCTGCGGGCGTAGTCGGGCCCGGCGGCCTTGCTCGAGATGGCGTCGAGGGTGGGGTGCCGGTCGCTGGTGGCGGCGACGATGTCGCGGATCTGGTTGGGCAGGATCCGCCATGACTTGAACAGCGCGGCGGCGGATTCGGGGGTGCCCATGAACCCGGCGCCCTTGTAGGGAGCCTGGTCCACGCGCAGTCCACGGGATCCGGGGAACTGCTTGCCCAGGTCCATGCCCTCGGTCTCGCCACCGGTCAGGGCGACGCGGACCTTGGCTTCCCGGCGGATCATCAGGTTCCCGAGCACGGCCCCGGTGGCTCCGAGGGCGGTCAGGACGGTGCGGATGCCCATGGCGCGGGCGATCCGGATCACTTCCAGGATCTTGGCGGCGAGCTTGCGGGATTCCTTGTCGCTGCTGGCCAGGATCTCCGCACCTTCATCGATCACGATCTCGATCTGCGGGATCCGGTCGCTGATCGGCAGGAGATCGGTGTTCGCCTTGGACATGAGGTCCTGGTAGGCCATCTTCCGGTGCTTGGCGATCCGCACCGCCGCATCGAGCATCACCGCGGCTTCCTCGTGCGAGGCGGCGAGCCAGTCGACACCCGGCCGCATCCCCTCGCCATCTCCGGCGAGCGCGGGGCGTACCCACGGGAGGCCGGCGGATCCGGCGTTCAGGTCGATCACCCAGGTGAGGATGTCGGTGGCGCGGGCGAATCCGGCGAGGATCGTGTGGACCATGTTCGTCTTGCCCGATCCGGTCGGCCCGACCACGAGCGCGCACTGCTCGCGCAGGTAGGCGCGGATCTCATCCGCGTTCGTCCGCAGCCCCCACGGGATGCCGGTGTGCAGGGAAAGCGGCCCGTAGTCGGTGGGGTAGGTGACCTCTGCCGCGAGCACGTTGACCGTGGTCACGTCGATCAGGACGCGGCCTTGGTCGATGCCCTGCGAGGCGGAGGCGGTGCAGCCGTGCGGCAGCCGCGCATCGGCGGACAACCGGGCGGACTCCTTCGCGATCTTGTCGTAGGTGGTGCCACCGGGCGGCAGTTCGGCGTCGATGGTGATCCCGGTTCCGGTGGGCCACTGCTCGACCGCGAGCACGCGCACGGTGATGCCGCACACGCGCTGGATCCGGTCCACCCATTCGGCGGCGATCGCCCGGCGTTCGGCGGACAGCTCTTGGGAGACCTGCCGCTCAGCGGCTGCGATGGCCTCCAGCTCGCGGGCTTCCTCGTGGAGCAGCGTGGCGCGGGCGGCGGCGCCCATCCCGACTCCGAGGGTGGCGAGCGATCCGAGGGCGGCCCAGGTGAGCGGGCCCGTCGTCATGGCCCACGTCGTCCACCCGGCACCCAGCAGCCACGAGGCGGCGCGCATGCCGATCGTGCGGGCCGAGAGCCGGTCGCGGAGGGACGTGGCGGTGTGGCCGATCGCCCCGGCCGCGCCGATGGCGAGGGCCCAGCCGGGCGGCATGCCGGCGGCGGCTCCGGTGGTGGCGACGGCGAGGCATCCGGTGGTGGCGGACAGAGCGCCGGTCACGGGTCCGTGACCGGCCGCCCAGTCCCACACCGGCCCGGTGCTGGCCTGTGTGTTGGTGGTCATGATCAGACGTTCCATCCCTTCTCGGCCTCGGTTCCGTTGCGCGGGTCCTCGTGGCGGGCGATGTCCTGCTCGTGTGCCTGGCGGAACAGCGGCCCCATGTCCTCCGCGACCGCAACCGCCGACATGAGCGCACCGAAGATGTCGTTGAAGCCGTCCGCGACCTCCTTCTCCAGCGGGAACTCCGAGTCGGCCCGCTCCGCAAGGATCTTCATCACGTTCGCCACGCTGGTCAGCGCGGCGGGCAGACCCTCGACCATGGCCAGGATCTCCATGGCGTCCTCGGGGTCGTAGCTGTTGGCCGCGGCTTCCATCTCCGCCGCGTACTCCTCGAACCGGAAACCAGACACGATCTCTCCCTCACTGCTCGTACCGCTGCTCGTGGGTGCTGCCGGCGTCGGCCCGGCCGGGCGCTCGACCTGGTCCCCGATCTGCTCGGTACCGTCCTCGGCCGCCTCGGCGTCGACGGCTCCCTCGGCCTCCTGCAGAGCGGCCCGGATCTCCTCGTCCCGGGCCATGCGCTGCTCGTCGGCGGTGCGCATGAGGCGGGCGTAGAGGCGGCGGCCGGGGTGGATGAGCCACGGCAGCCCGAGCTTGCGGCCGATGGGGGACGTGATGAGCCCGACGATGCCGAGGGCACCGGCGAGCAGCGCGGCGAGCAGGCGGCGGCGCTGGAACCGAGCAGCCGAACGCCGCAGGGCTTTGCGTGCTTCCTTGCGGAGTGGTGCCTTGCGCACCTGGTCACGCTGTCCGGCGACCTGCCCGGCCGTCCGCGCATCGCGTGCCTTGCGAGCCCTCTCTATCGCGGCTCCTCGGGCCTTGCCGATACGTCCGGCTGCCTTGCCCACGGCCCGGCCGACCGGCCCTTTACCGGCCAGGCCAGCACAGCGCCGGTCCGCCTTCGCCTGACGGCGGGCGTCCGCGACCGAGCGGCGGGCACCGGTCGTCTCGTTGCGGCGGGCGGCCCGCGACGGCGAGCTCTGGCGGGCCGCGTCCCGCAGGGCCTTGACCTGCCCGACCTTGCCCCGGCCCTGGCCGGACGCTGCGGACGGCGCCCCAGCGGAGCCCTTACGGCTGCCACGAGAGATCCCGCCCGTCCGACCGGCAGAGGAGGCGGAACTGATGGCGCTGCGGGGCGACTTGCCTCGCCCGCGACCAGCGGTCTTAGTGGTGCCGGCGCTCCCGCTACGGGACTGGCCCGGCACCCGCCCCGTGCTGGGGCGGCGGCCCGATGCGGCCCCGGCCGACGTGCTGCTCCTGGCCGCGCGGCCAGTGGTCGCCTTGCCCTTGCGGTCGCGGCGGCCTCGCGAGGCGGCGACGGTGCTGAGCACGACCGCGCCGGTAGCGGCGAGGGCGAGCGCGACCGGCCCGCCCGCCAGTGCGGCGGCGGCCATCAGGGACGTGGTGGTGTTCGTGCCGGTGACCGCGAGCGGCACGACCGGCCACCCACCGGGCGTGTGCTCCACCTCGGCGGCCGGGCCGGGCGCGGTCTGCTCGAGCAGAGGCGGTGTGGTGTCCGGCGGGGCCTGGGTGCCCGCTTCCGGAGCGATGGTGGTGTCCGTCATGCTGTGTGCACTCCCTTCGGGAGGTCAGGGGGCCCGGACGCTGCCGGCCAAAGCGATGCGTCCGGGCCTTACTCATGGAGTGGTGGTGCAGGTCAGAGCCGGTTCGACTCCAGCGAGAAGAAGGCGATGTTGGCGCGGGCGAACTCGGGCTTCTCCGTGCGGATCTGGCCCAGCAGGTGCCCGAGCACGTCGTGCCGGGTGGCGGTCGGCGACGGGGTGACCGTGCCGAACCAGCAGCCGGAGATCCGGCCGGGAATGTCGAGGGTGAGCACGTAGTGGTGACTGCCCTGGCCCGTGGCGGCCGGGGCGGCGGTCTGCTCGGTCTGGCTGCTCATCGGTTGTTCTCCTGTCAGGTCAGGCGGCGAGAGTGGGTGAGTCGTGGCAGGGCACGCACATGCCGAGCGAGCGCGGGATGCGGTATCCGGCGTCGCGGCGGCAGGTGGGGCAGACGCGCTGGGCGGCGTTCGCCTTGGCGAGAGCCGCCCAGCGGGCCGGGGTCATCGGCCGTACGGGCTTGGCCTCATCGATGCGGTACAGGTAGGCGACCAGCGGCCCGCGACGGCGGCGCGGGCGCTGGACCTCGGCGGCGACGCCCTGCCCGCCCGGCCGTAGCCCGAGGGCGCGCAGCTGGCGGTAGGTGGCGTAGCCGTCGGGTGCGAGCCGCCACCGGTAGGTGGGAAGCGTGCTCACGACGACGCGCCTTCAAGCGTCCGGCCGGCAACCGCGTCGCGGTGTTCCTGGTAGCGCGTGGAGACCCAGCCGATCGACCAGCCGCACAGTTCGGCGGCCGACCGCACCGGCAGCCCCTCACTGAAGGCGGCGTGCACGATGGCGCGGGCGCGGTCCTCGGGCAGCTTCTCGTTCACCGGTCCGCCGGACAGCAACGCCGCGCGTTCACGGCGTTCACGTGCCTCGCGCTCCGCCTGCTCCCGGCGGGCTGCCTGCTCGCGTGCCAGACGCTCTGCCTCGCGGCGCTGTTCAGCGTCGCGTTCAAGGCGTTCACGGTCCCGTTCAAGCTGTTCACGCTCGCGTTCACGGCGTTCACGGGCTTCGCGCTCGGCACGCTCCCGCTCCTCGCGCTCGGCCCGGTCGGCACGGCGTGCGGCTTCCTCCCGTTCGGTCTGTTCGCGGGCGAGGCGGGCTTCGTGTTCACGCTGTTCACGGGCGAGCGTCGCGGCGTGTTCGCGTTCCTCGCGGGCCCGCTTCTCGGCCGCCGCCCGCCGTGCCTCTGCTGCCTGCTCCCGCTCTACCTGCTCCGCCTTGCGGCGGGCTTCCTGCGCGTCCTGGGCGGCGGTGATGGCGCGCCGGTAGGCGAGTCCGGTCTCTGCCGTGACGATCAGCAGCAGCGGCGCGACCGCGTGCACGGCCACGCCGACCAGGTCTTTCCTCAGCGCGGAGTCGGCCACATTGAGGGCGAGGGTCATGCAGCCGGTCATCCACCGCAGCACGACCGGCCACCGGCCGCCGTTCCCGCCCAGACGGGCAAGGACAGCATCGAGGCGGACCACGATGACGACCGCGGCGTCCACCACCAGCGGCAGAATCGGCGCGGTCCAGTCCCACTCATCAGGGGTGTGTGCGGCGGCGAGCGGGGTGACAGTGAGGATCGAGTAGAGCATCGCCCCAGCCACGATCAGCCACGTCCCGACCGACAACGCGCGCTCGGCTGAACGGATCTGAACACTGTTCACTCCGGCACCTCCAGGACCTCGGCGGTGGCGAACAGACGGGCCGGTGCATCCGGAAACTCGGGCACCGGCAAGGCCTCTGCCCACTGCCAATTGGCACCGTCTGTGAACACGTAGCCGAGCGTGTTCAGCGCCCGTGAACGCGCCTGAACACTCGGCACCTCAGGGCCGGCGTTCAGGTCGTACTCGGGCCACTGCGACGCCGGCACCCCGAGCAGCACCACATACAGGCGCCACCGGCCGGTCACCGTGGAGCGGGACACCTGCGCCTTGAACGTCGTCGCCATCACGCCACCTCCGGCGAGCCGGCGACGCCCCGGTTGGTCAGCTCACGGCGAGCGACCAGCACCCGCCGGCGCGCCCTCCGGATCCGCCGCACGTCCAACGGCGACAGCGACCGGTCCAAGGTGACGATCTGCGCGTCCAGCAGCTCCAGCTCCGCCGCGATGAGCGGCATCTCGCCTTCGATCGCGTCCAGCTCCGCGGCCGTCGGCTCGCGGTCGAACTCGGCGGCGGTAACAACCGCCTGAACAGCACCGATGTGCTTCATGAGTCGTGTTCCTCTCGGATAGGAACGGCTCAACACAGCGGCCCCGGTGTCCTACCACCGGGGCCGCACGCCGTTGAAGTCGGTAGATCCGACTCCCCCACCCCGCCCGTACGGCACCAGGCCGGACGGGCGGGGGAGGCAATCGGCCGCAGCAACCGCCGCGCAGGTGACCTGACTCCGCAACTCACCGGCAATCCCGGTGCACTGTCGTGGCGGATCAGGGAGACGCGAAGGGCATAGCCGTCAATGCCGGTCCAGCACCGGCGGCGCCCAGGTACTTAACTGCCGCATCAGAACTCCTCTGCTCGCTGGTCACATCGATGAAGCACTGCAAGGGGGATCTCTCGTCCCCACCCTCCGGCCGTTGCTCGCGGTCACCGGGCCACCTCGCCAGTACGGGTCGAAACCCTGTTCAGCCTGGCCTTTAGCGGGATTGCAGCGTCCCCGCCCTCTGCTGATGAGCAGCCCAAAGAAGGCCCCTCAGGTGTCGCTGAGAACCGCATTCGAGCCGTGGACTCAATGCAGTACCTCTATTACAGGTACTGCATCGAGATCCGTCAAGCTTGACGGCGAACTCCCCGGTTCTCGCGCCGGGACTTCTTGGCGCACCATCAGAATCGGTGCAGGTGAGGGGCCTTGTTCACCCCGCGCGTAGACACCTTGGGGTCATCTCGCTACGGTCAGGACGTCCCTAGACGTCCCACCGGGGGTTGAGATGTCCAATGAGCGCTTACGGTCTGCTCTCTTGGCGCAAGGCATGACCGTGCAGGACCTGGCCGAAGCCATCGAGGTCAACCCAAAGACGGTTGAGCGCTGGATCACGCAAGGGAAGGTCCCTTACCGGCGACACCAGTACGCGACCGCATCCGTGCTCCGAGTCGAGGTGACGACCCTGTGGGAGGACTCCCGCACGGTGGACAGCGCGGCTGACCTGAGCAAAGCGGAGATCGTGACGGTCTACCCGCATCGGCACATGGTGCCCGCCGGCTTGTGGCGTGAGATCTACGGGCGGGCCCAGTCGCACGTCGACGTGCTCGTTTACTCCGGCCTCTGGTTGTCGGAGGACCCACTCTTTCATGACCTGCTCAAGGCCAAGGTGCAGGAAAACGCCCAGGTGCGCATCCTGCTCGGGGACCCCGACTGTGCCGCAGTGCGGCAGCGCGGCATAGACGAGGGTCACCAGATCATGGGCGGCAAGATTCGCAACGCACTGATGAACTACCGCCCGTTGTTCAAGAGCCATCCCGACATCGGTTTCCGGCTCCACGACGCGACGCTCTACAACTCACTGTTTCGGGCCGACGACGAGATGCTGGTGAACACTCACGTCTACGGCATCGGCGCGTACATGGCGCCGGTCCTACACCTACGACGCCTGCCGGGCGGCGGACTCTTCGACACGTACGCGAATAGCATCGAACAGACCTGGGGAGGCGCGCGCCAGGTGACGGATCACGACCTCACGGGAGCTTGACCATGGGACGCATTGACTACCTTCACGACCCCGACGCCCCGCCGGCCAACTCGGTGGTGCCGTCCGTCGTGGCGTTCGTGCAGAACGATGCAGGGGAGGTGCTGGTCATTCAGCGGTCTGACAACGGCCGTTGGGCGCTCCCTGGCGGCGGCCACGACGTCGGAGAGTCGATCAGCGACACCGTAGTGCGCGAGGTGTGGGAAGAGACTGGCATCAAGTCCGAAGTCGTTGACATGTCGGGGATCTACACCGACCCGGGGCATGTGATGCTCTACGACGACGGCGAGGCGCGCCAGCAGTTCAGCATCTGTTTCCGCGCCCGGCCCATCGGCGGGGATGTGCGTACGAGTAGCGAGACGACGCAGGTCCGCTGGGTCGCCCCGGCGGACCTGGCAGGACTCGACATCCACCCCACGATGCGGCTCCGCATCGAGCACGCCTTGGACCGGACGCGGACGGCTCCCTACATCGGCTGACGCTTCACCGCGGCGACTCGTTCGAGCACGCGGGCGGTACAAGCCAGGATCTCCGGTTCGGCGCGCCGGATGAACATGCCGATGAGGCTGTCGGGCCCGTACCGCCCCGTGATCTCGTTCACGCGGTCGACGGGATTCGTCGGGGTCCCGTCCGGAGTCGTGTTCATGTCGCAGAAGCAGAGCGCATCGGAGAGCTCCGCGAGCTCGCGGGGGAACTCGGACTCCAACTCCTCGCGCAGCCCGCGGGCCTCGGCCTCCATCCAGGCGCAGGAGTGGTGGGCCACGAGACGGATGACGCGCACGTCGGCATTGGCGACGTCCCGCAGGTACCGGGCACCATCGAGCGGATGGAACCCGGTCTTGGCGAGATCGGGGGAGTAGCCAATGTCGTGAAGCACTGCCGCGGCCTCCAGCAGCTCGGCATCTTCGCCCAGGATCGGGGCGATGATTCGAGCGCGCTCGGCGACCCCGAGCGAGTGCGCCCACCGCCGCGGCAGCGGCTCGGCGAGCAACGACTCTGCGAGCGGGTAGGCCAAGTCAGTCAGTCCCGTGCTGCTCACGCTACGAACGCTCCTCTCGGCCCGGTAGGGCCAGTACGGTTCGCTGCTTTCCTTGCTGGCTCGCCGACAGGAGGCCGGCGGCCTCCAGCCTGTCGAGTGCCTTAGCCACCGTCGGCCGTGAGACACCGAAGCGCTCTGCCAGCGCACTCGTGCTAGGGAACTTTGCCCCTACTGTGAGCTCGTCGGTGCGGATCACTTCTGTGATCTGCTCGATGAGCGGCCGGCGGTCGCGCTCCTGCCCCGGCCGGACGACGCGCCAGCGTCCTCCGGGCACCCGCTCGGCTCGCCCCTCCTTCTCCAGGACCCCGAAGACGCGCAACGCGACCCCGCGTGAGACCCCGTAGTCCCGCATGAGTTCCGCGGCCGACGGAAGCTCGGCCATGTCAGGCTTGGCGTCGATCTCTGCCTTCACGACATCGGCGATCCTCAGGAAGGTTCCCCGAGGGCTAGCCTCCTGCGACACCTGGTCTCCCTTCTCGTGCTCGTGCTTACGGACAAGCGTCCCACGGGCTCGTTTCGGCTCCCGAGGATGAGTCGGGCGGGTTTTAGCGAGTTTGTACTTTCCTCACGTGATCAAGGCGTCTCGCTCCGCTCGCCGCGCGCGCTCCCCGGCGTCACCGCCGGGGACGACGCTCCTGTCTCCGCCCCGCTCCGTCCCCGGCTACGCCGGTCGCGCGGCTAGAGCGAGGCGTCTTGCCCACGTGAGAACAGGCCGGCACGGGGCTGGGGCGGTCGGTTCCACGGCTTTAGGCAGCCACCATGGGGCGAGCCTCGAAGATCGGGGCCCACATCGGGCCTTACCGGGCAGGTCCACAGACTGCCCGATTTCGCTGACCAGCGTACGGGCCCCGCTCTCTCGCCCCATGGCAGCTCCCGCCCAAAGCCGCTCCACCGACCTCAGTGCAACTCCCGTCGCCGCAAGGGGGTTTAGCCGTGCAGCTCTTTGAACCGCTCGTGCAGCAGCGGGTAGTCCGCAGCCTCCCGTACGGTCTGGGGTGCCGGGTCGTCTAGGTCTACCGGCTCCGGCTCGAGTGCCGCCTTCACGTCTGCTACCAGCCTTTTCAGGTCTTCATCATCTAGCGCGATCACGTATCCACGTTGATCCAAGGCTGTGTCGCGGCAACGCCGCAAAAAGAGCGTCTTATCTTTAAAGGAACGGCAGGCCAGGATCCCGAATTTACCGCGAAGGGGAGAAAAACGGGAAGAGAGCTGGTCCAGTTCCGGATTACGAACGTCCTTCCCGTAATTCTTGCACTCTACGAATACGTACCGACTCGGAATCTTGTGCTTTACGAGGTAGCCGAAGAACCCCTCTCGCGCCATATTGGTGTATGAAATGTCAATCCTCTTACGGCCGTCATGGATTTCGTCCTCCTTTTCCGGCATCGCCAGGGAAGGATAAAAAAGTGCGGTGAGAAGCGCCTCAACGGCATGATGATACTGAGTAGCATGCTCCTTCCCCGTAGGTGTATCCAGTACGGCATGGAGCAGCTTCTCGTAATCGGGAGAAGTGGATTCCCCGGTGCTGGCAAGATCCTCGTGACTCAGAGGCCTTGGACCGATCTTCCGCTTTTCTTCGCGATAGTGCTCGTAAATAGAGGGCCTTTTCAGCGTCTCGCGGGTGATGTCAGGCTTCGTGCTCCCGTATTTCTTGGCAATCTCCTTCTTCGTGACCCAGAATCGCCCGCGCGCTCCGCGGACGGTATCCGCGAAACGCCTGTTCGCACTCTCCGCTTCCTCCTCCTGTAGCACGGGGACTAGATGATGCCGGTAGTACTCGCCACGCGACATGTGCATCGCTCGGCGGACGATTACCTTCGGAACGAGAAGTAGTTTGTCGCCGTCGGGTGCGGGAAGCTCTGTGAAGCCGTTTTCCCACTCAAGGGTATTCGGGTTCCAGACCGGCCCACTCGTTACTCCCGCCTCCAAAGGGATACCAAAGAGGTCAGCCATTTGCTGCGTATAGGCGATCAGAGGGCCGCGAATGATGTTGGTAGTGACGTCGGAGATAATGTCCTTGTCGACGCCGTCGATGAAGAATGCAGTGTCCTCAAGGTCTTGAATCAGTCCGGATTTAGCTGCTTCACTTTCTGCTAGTTTATTGGCGAAGTCAGCGCCCATCTTCTTTCCAAAACCCCTGCCTGCGCTCTTTCCGCGGGAAATTCCGAGATGGGTCTCGTTGGGCTCACTGAGCTGACTGAGCAAATCCCTCGTGCGAGTCTTATCGCCATTCCTTACTGCGTCAAGGACGCTGTCGAAGAAGGTGGTGAGCATTGTCATGCATTCTTTGCCCCAATCGTCCTCAAGGTATCGGATGGAGCTGGGATCTACGTACACCTGAATGTCGTTTACAGTGTCGACATCGACGAAATCAAGCGTTCCTTGAGTTCGCCCCAGAGAGTAGAATTCCGAGACCCGCATGACTTACCCCCCACTTCCTCGTTCAATCCAGCCGCGGTAGTTGGCTCCATGCCGCGCAGGTGACTTTGCCCCCGAAGCCTCGTAGACCATCGGTGCGGCGTAGTGCGGTGATACTAGGCGTAGGTACTGACACTTGGGGCGAGTAGGACGTTTGTGCTGATCAGGGATACCTCACGGAGACGGATCCCCAGTTGTTAGCCAGCGTTGCGGGACCAGCTGGTGCCGAAGAGTCAAGCAGCAACCCTGCCTCCGGGGTCCTGCGTTGCGCAAGGTGGCAGCGGGTGCACGGCCGGCGCACGATCGAGCTGTCAGCGTTCGGCCGTACCCTGCCGTCATGCGCATCGGCCCCCGGCATTGGTGTCGGGGGCCGATCAGCTAGGGCTTATGCGATGGACTAGGCGGTCTTCTTGCGGGCGGGGCGCCCCCGCTGACCCGTCTCGGAAGTCAGCCCCAGGTCGACAGCGCACTTGCCGACGCCGAGGGCGCCGAGTCCTTCGATTCCACCGAGATGGGACAGCACCTTCTCGATGGCGGCGTTGTAGACGCTCCGCGTTCCGCCGGCCGGACCCGAGCGCCACTCCGAGCGCCGACTGTCCCACGTCGTGATGGCGAGAGTGCCCTCGAAGAACATGTGCACCTTGATCTCCTCGCCATCGTGGTTCTTGGCAGAGCGCAGAGCGTCCTTGCGCCACGGCAGCTTGGCGAGCTCGTCGATTACCACATGAGGGGAAACGCCCTGCTGTCGGGCCGCGGCGATCACGTTGGCGACCGTGTAGAGACCTGCCGCCGACCCGTGCAGGTAGATGTCCTTGAACTCCTTGGCAGTCAGGACCCCCCGCTTCATCTCCTTCCAGCCCGGCAGGCACTTGTAGGCGTAGTCGATCAGTGCGACGACATCCCGCCCGATCTCCTCGAGTACGACGTCTTGGTCCTTCTTCTCCTCGCGGCAGAGGCGGCCCACGATGTCCTCGAGCAGCTTCTCCCGCTGCTCCGGCGTACGGTCCTTGAGTCCCACGCCAGCGATGCTGGCGGCAGCGTTCCGTACTGCCGCGGCCGGGTACAGGTCCTCGAACTCTCGCCCCTTCTTCTCCGCGAGTGCTCGGGCGGCCTTCGCACCCAGGTAAGCGCTGCGGTTGGAGAAGAGCTCGGAGTGCTTCATGACGTAGGTACCGAGCCGGTTCTGCAGGGTACTCATGTCCATCACCGCGATGAGCGAAGCCGAGATTCGCCGCGTGGACGCCATCCGCACGAAGATCTCAGCGAGCCTGTGCGGGTCATCCTCGAGCAGCATCTCGATAGTCGCGCTGGACGTCTCGAACAGCTTCCTCACGCGAATGTGCTCAGGATCGTCGCTGTCCTTCACGCGCTTCCAGACGTCGAGCAGCGCCATGATGCGGTGCTGACCGTCCTCAGTGAGCGGGTTGGGGGCACTCTCCCGAACCGTGAGCTCGACGAGTTCCGCGCCCTCCCCGAGAGAGGACAGACGCGAGATGTTGACGTGCTCCGGATCCGGCCCGAGCGCCACGGTGAGGGTGCCGACGAAGGGCCGGTCGTCCGTCATCAGAGACTCGGCGATCTTCTTCCAGTGAGACTCGGCGATCTCTCGGTTGCCCGCCTGCTCGCTCTCCACGTCGAAGTCGCGGCGGCTCAGGAGCCGGTCGAAGTTGAACCGCTCGGCGATCTCCTTGTAGGTGGCGCTGAACGAGATCTTCTGCATCGTCCCCGCCATCGTCAGCGTTCCGATCTTCTGGAACTTGATGGGGGCCTTGAGCTGCTTCAGCAGGGCGAGGTCAAGCTCGCTGTTCTGCTTGGGGGTCATTAGAATCTCCTCTAGGACTGTGCAAGGTCCGACCTAGGGCTGGTGCCGTGGCTGCGGCGCCAGCCCTCTTTTGCGCTTCCAGCTTGACTCGGCCGGCCTATCTCCGTCAAGCGGTTTGCCCGTACGCAGGAAAATAGGCCGGCCATTAACTCTGGAGATCTCGGCATCCTGCATGTGAATCGGATGCCGTTTTTCGACATCCGATTGCATGATCGGGGGAGGATGTGGAAGACTCGGTGGCAGGGGCCGTCACACTCGGTGATCGCTGAAGGGGTTAAGGGGGTCGCGTGAGCGACACGGGGCAGGAGTCCATCTGGGTGCTCGAGCCGGGTGACCGCATCGAGCGGAAGGAGCTTCATGCCAAGTTCGGCGGGCGCACGCAAGGCGGGATCGGTCCGTCAGCGAAGACGCCCAACGTCTTCGTCTTCACTGATCCGGTGGCCGGCGAAAAGCACGGCTACTACGACGGATGGATGCCGGATGGCTGCTTCCATTACAGCGGTGAAGGGCAGTACGGCGACCAGCGCATGTTGTCGGGTAACGCCAGCATCCTGAATCACCAGGCCGAGGGGCGTGCCCTCCGCGTCTTCCAGGGCGCCAGAGGGATCGTCACCTACCGCGGCGAGTTCGTGGTGGACCCGCAGGACCCTTGGTACACAGCGGACGCGCCGGAGACTGATGACGGCCCTCTTCGGAAGGTCATCGTCTTCCGCCTCAGGCCGGTGGACACCGAACCTCAAGAGCCCAGCACCAAGCTCGGCCGGCTGCTCAATGAGCAGAGGAACCCGGTCGAGGTGATGCCGCTAGAGCGCAACGAGTCGGAGACCACGTTCGTCAACCCGAACCGCGAGGCATACGAGGCCGACCGTAAGGAGGCGCGGCTGGTGAAGGATTTCGCTGACTTCCTCGCTCGAAGAGGTCATCAAACTCAGCGGCACAGAATTCTGCCGCCCGGTGAGACTCGCCCTCTGTTCACCGACCTGCACTGCGAAACGCTTGCATTGCTGAGTGAGGCCAAGGGCAGCGTTACCCGGGAGAACATCCGCATGGCCATCGGCCAACTCGCCGACTACGGTCGGTTCGTCCACCACTCCATCCGCGCCATCCTGCTCCCCTCGAAGCCGCGCGAAGACCTTCTGACCCTGGCTGAGTCACAGGGGTGTGCTGTCATCTGGCCCGAGGGCAAGACGTTCGTCAGCACCAACTCGAAGGCACTTCCATAGCCGGCCGCCTACCGCGCCGCCGGCAGCTGTCCCTCATGCCTCCTTGTCAACAGGGGCAGGGGACGCGGCCTATTCGTGGACCGGCAAGGCTTGGTCATCAGCTTGTAGGCCGCTGACCTGTGCAGACGCCTCAGGCACACGGGGCCTCCGGAGTCGTGTCACACGGGCTGCCCGAGTGACGGCAGCCGTTGACGGCAACGCCAACGCACATCGGCGTGTCTGCCCGGACCGTGTCGCTGTTCCCTCCCTAGTCCAACAGGTTGATGCCCCTGGCGTCGTGCTCGGCTGGTCGAACTTACAAAGCAGATGTCGGCGGTTCGAAACCGTCCGCGCCCACCAGTGCACAGGCCCCCAGCCGATCATGGCTGGGGGCCTTTGACATCTACTTCTGACATCAACGGGGACGATCACTCACGGCCGGGCCGCCTCTTGAGCAGCCGGTCCCCTCCAGCGCCGGGCCCCGACGCTCCTGTCTCCGCCCCGCTCCGGGCCCCGGCTCCGCCGGCCGCGCGGCTAGAGCGAGCACACCTGATGCGGTGCACGGTAGCCCGCTGTCGCTGGGTCCGGTCGGCTCCACGGCTCTTAGTACTCCAGCCGTAGATCCTGATCTTGTTGGTCGTCGGGATGGTATGCAGGGCGGCCCCAGGGCCTGCCGCGTAGCGTGGAAGTAGAAGGTGAGGGTCATGACCGGACAGATATTGACCGAGGTCAGCGCGGTCGTCCCGACTGAGCGTGAAGCGGATCTTGTCGCGGCCTACCGTGAGCTTGTCGCCCACTCTCCGCCCGACGGGCTGATACGAACCGAGCTGCTGAGCGGCCAGGACGGGCGGTGGCGTATTCAGACGTTGTGGCGGGACCGCGCCGCCCTCGAAACTATGCGCGCGGCCCCAGACGGCCCGGCAGCACCTCGGCTCTTCCGTGAAGTGGGCGCTGACCCCGAACTCGCACTGTTCGACGTCAAGGTTCACCACCTCGCCCAGGGCGGATAGAGCTGCTGCGAACACTGCCCTGGACTCGGTGTGCCGGGTCTCCATCTCCACCACTGCTCGGTAGACGAGGTATCGGGCACGGCGGGACGTGAGTGTCGACGGCGGCAGGCGCAGACAGCGGGCCTGCTTCAGCCCCGCGTCCCACTGCCGCATACGGACCTGCGCACCGAGGCGTTCAGGGCGATGTTCATGTGTCCGAAGGACAGCCAGTGCACGTCCCTCGCCTCCCCGCCGACGGCCTGCGCCAACTCCCGCGCAGCGCTCAGGTGATGCTCGACGGCAGTGGAATCCTCTGCCCGCGCGGCGACTGCTACCGCGCCAAGGTGCAGTTGTCCTGCAACAGCGAGCGCCTCACGGGTCGACTCACCGGCGAGCAGCGTGTGCCCGGCAGCCACGAGTCGGCGGCCCAGCCCGTCGGCCTCCTGGTACGAGAGCGCCCGCTTGTACTGGCGCACGGCGTCGAGGCAGGGGTCGGAGGCCCGTTCGGCGGCACACCCCATGCGGTCGAGGGCGACCGCGGCCAGGTCCTGGTATCCCAGCTTCAGGGCGATGTCGTGTGCTGTGCGGTAGGCGGAGGCGAGCGCCTGCCATGCCTGCGTGCTCGGGTCTGTCCGCACGGTGTGCGTCAGGTCGGTGATGATGCCGGGCAGGGCCTCGGCGGCGGCGCGGAGCCGCGTGGCGCGCACCTGCCGGCAGACGGTGTCCGCCGCGGCGACGAGGACGGGCAGCGGGGCCGGTGCGGTGTTCGGGTCGGGGTCGAGGTCGGACAGAGCGAGGGCCTCGCGGATGGGGCGTACGAGCGCAGCGATGCGGTGCGGTTGGATGCCGGTCGACGGGTCCGCTCCGGTGAGCAGGGCGAGGTCGATCCGGAGGGCACGGGCGACAGCATCGACGAACTCGGGGCTTGGCGTGCGGGCACCGCATTCGACCTGGTTCGGGAGGCTGTACGAGTAGGGCAGCCGGTCAGCGAGCTGCCTCTGCGTCAGGTGCGCCAAGCGGCGCTGCTGTCGGATGCGTGCACTGGTGCGGTCGTCGTCGGGTGTGGGCATACGGGACTCCGTTCCTGACACGTCATCTGGAACGCTGCCCACGCCGACCGGCGTTGGACTCGTGCCGCCCCTGATTCCGCTCTGGTCGGGGCGCGGCCGTGTGGTGCCATGTGGTCATGACCAGGACTCTGTACTTGTTCTGCGCGGCGGCGCCGCCGATCTTCCATGTGGCCGCAGCCGTGGAGGAGGCGCAGGCGCGCGACTGGGACGTGTGCTTGGGGCTGACGCCGACGGCGGCCGACTGGTTGGAGGAGAGTCTCAGCGGGCTTGAGACGCTGACGGGGTATCCGGTCAGGTCCGGGTACCGGATGCCCCGCAGCGGGGATGTGTGGCCGCAGGCGGACGTGATCGCCTTCGCGCCTCTCACGGCCAACAGCCTGAACGCCTGGGCTCTCGGGCCGACCCCGTCCTGGCCGGTCGGGGTCGTGGTCGAGGGGATCGGCAAGGCGGTCCCCATGGTGGCGATGCCGTGTGTCAACCAGGCGCTGGCCGCGCATCCGCAGGTCGACCGCTCCGTTGCCACGCTGCGCGAGGCCGGGGTGACGGTCCTGTACGGCACAGGTGGATGGGTGCCGAATCCGTCGGGTCAGGGGCGGCCGGCCGAGTACCCGTGGCACCTTCACGGAGGACCTTTTCAGCGACCCGTTGGACGCATTGGGTTTCCCCAAAGCCATCCAGCCGCCGGAACGACCATAAGAAGCAACGTTTTGGAGGTTGTCCCACGTGCCAAGTTTCGCGAGCTTCCTGTAGCAGGTCAGGGAGGCGGCCATGGGCAGGCCTAGGCTCTGCCAGTCGTTGCGGACCACCTACGGGATCTTGAGAGTACGAGCAGCCGATGGCAGGCTCATGCCGCATGATCGATGAATTCGCGAAGGACAACCTGCATGGGAGACTGCGGCGGGACCGCAAGGCGTTGCTCTGGAAACTCGACGGCTTGACCGAATACGACGCCCGCCGACCTTTGACAGCGACCGGGACCAACCTTCTCGGCCTGGTCAAACACCTGGCCACCGTCGAGGCCAGGTACTTCGGAGAGGTCTTCGACCGCCCGTCCCCGGAACCGCTGCCCCGGTGGCAGGACTCCGACGGCAGCGATCTGTGGGCGGCGGAGGACGAGAACCGTGATCGAATCATCGCGTTCTACCGGCGCACGTGGGAACACTCGGACGCGACGATCAACGCGCTTGCCCTGGACGCCCCCGGCCACGTGCCGTGGTGGCCGGAGCCTCATGCCGACACGAACCTGTTCGCCATCATGGTCCATGTCCTCGGCGAGTCCATCCGGCATGCCGGGCACGCCGATATCCTGCGCGAGGGCCTCGACGGCCGGACCGGGCTGCGGGCCGAACACGAGAAGCAGATCGACGAGGAAGCCCGTGCAGCCCACTGCGCGAAGGTCGAGCAGGCCGCCAGGACGGCCGCACCAATCAAGGCCTAGAGGTTTTCTCCCGTGATGTGACGCGACGTGACGTCACCTTCGTTCGACATGATGCCGGTCGTGGGTGCTGATCTGTCGAAGCGTCTGTCGAGCAACGACGGCCGTGGGCGGTGGGCGTGCTGTGCAGCCAGCGGGATACAGCGACCAGCCCGGCGGCAGCTCGCAGCGACCGGCGGCTGCGCTCCGCAGGGCGTCAAGTGGGTTTGTGAACGTCATAGCCGGCGGGTCAGGAGGACACTGAACGTATGGCCCTACCGAAAACGCATCATTGCTCGGCCTGCTCGAACGGAGCCGCCCCGGACGAAGTCCTTCACGAAGACCTCGTCGTCGGAGCACCTCTGTCCATGGAGGATCTCACCGACGCGCAGCGCCTCGACCGGTTCGCCCTCAAGTACGCCCACGACAGATGCCAGGTCAGAGAGGTCCGGCGGGTGCCGCACGACGGCTTGAGCGGCTACGCCTGGTCCGTCCGCTTCACCGAGAGTCCGTGACAAGTTGATTACTGGGCAGCGAAGGGGAGATGCCTGAGAGGACGAGAGCGCGGCGCGGGCTCCCCCGTGTCGCGCCTTCTTCGCGGGCCGAGTTTCGGCCGGCACACGTCGTGCTCCGCTACGGAGTGGCTGCCGGCGACTCGTGAGCGGGTGCGTTGAACTCCGAGTGCATGCGCACCAAGCGCCGCCCCATCCCTGTGCCGGCACCCCGGCAATACACGGCCACCGTGGCCGTGCCGTGGCCAGAGAGAAGCCCATCGCTGTATTTCAGCTATACGTGATGAGCGGAACCTGCTTGTTCCGCTAGCATGTTCGAGCTAATAACGATCATATGGAAACATCACAAATCGGCTGAAAAATTGACATCCACACTAACGCGAGGGTCTTCGCGGCAAGGCAGCAGCCCTCGGCCGCCGACTGTTTGGCGTCAACCGCGCGTCCTGCTGTGGGTCGCGGTGAGCGCGGTGGGCCTCGCGTTCCTCGTCGCGCTGGAGATCACCGCGCGTCGGTACGGCGAGCGCGGGCCGATCACCGACCAGGCGCGCGAGGTCATTTTCGCCCCCAAATCGGGGACGGTGCTGTACGTCAGCATGGCCCTGATGATGGTGGTGCTCACCTGGCGCCAGCGTTTCTTCGCGGTCGGTGCCGCGATCGGCATCGACGTCGTCTTCTGGCTGGTGCGCTGGGCCGTGGGCGCCCAGATGATGGTCGGCAACGGCGCGTTGTGGGTGACACTGGCCTGTGGCGTCATCGCCTTCACGCACCGCACCGGCCGTGACCGTGCCCTGCTGCTGAAGGGCGTCGGACTGGCCGTGCTGCTGGTGGCCGGCCGCAAGACCGGCTACACCTGGCTGCTGATCACGTCGGAGACGCGCCCGACGGTGCTCGACCAGTACGTCGCGGCCGCCGATCGCGCGCTGGGCGACCCCTCGTGGGTGGTGGGGCGGATGGTCGAGGCCACCGGCCCGGTCGGCGCCCACGTCCTCGACTGGGTCTACGTCCAGCTCGCGGTGGCCGCGGTCGTCGTCGCGCTGTACCAGCTGCGCAACGTGGCGGTCGAGCGCCGCTTCCCCGGCCACCATCTGGTGCGCACGTTCCTGGTCATCGGCCTGCTGGGGCCCGGCATCTACATGATCTTCCCGGTGGTCGGACCGGTCTTCGTCTACGGCGCCGAGGGCGCGCAGTGGGCGATCGCCGACCTGTGGCCCGACACGCCGCCGCCGGTCGGCACCCCGCAGCCGATGCCCTTCGACGGGTTCACCCCGCGCAACTGCATGCCCAGTCTGCACACGGCGTGGGCCACCGCGATCTTCATCCACTCCCTCAAGGGCCCGTGGGCTCTGCGCTGCCTGGGCACGTTCTGGCTGATCGCCACACTCGGCGCGACGCTGGGCTTCGGCTACCACTACGGCGCGGACATCATCGCCGGTGTGGTCTTCACGCTCACCATCGAGACGGCGCTGCGCGCGCTCGACCGCGGCTGGGACCGGCGGGGCATCCAGCTGGTCGCCTACGGCACCGCGGTCTTCGTCGCGTTCCTGGTGTCGTATCGCTATCTGCCGGTGCAGATGGCCGAACATCCGTGGGTGTACGGGCCGCTGCTCGTCCTGGCGACGGTCTCGGTGATCTACGGCTACGCGCGGACGACCAGGCTGTGGGACCGGACGCCGGTGCCGGTGCCTCTGCCGGAACCACGACGCGAAGCCCAGTCCGAACCAGTCGAACCAGTCGAACCAGATGGGGCCGGTGGGGCCGGTGGGCTCGGTATGGTCGCCGCCGACCGTGCAGGCCAGAGCTGAAGGCCCCTCTGCCGTCACATCCGTGAGGTCTGCCAGGCACGCTCGTGCCATGAGCGCCTTCAGCAGGGATCCGGAGCCGGACGGCAAGGGTGCCCGCAAGTCCGGAGCGGATCCCGGCGGACAGCCGGCGGAGGCGCGTCGGACGAGGACGGGGAGCAGCCCCCATCGCAGCGTCCTGCCGACAACACGAAGCAGGTGACGGGCGCCACATCAAGGCGTGTCACATGGGGTCGAGTTGCTCCGTCAGACAGGTGTAAGCACCGCAACGACGCCTAGGAGCGCACCATGGATGCTCGTCTGAGCCTCTTCGGCAACCCGGTCGCCGCCAAGTTCGTGAGGCACCTCGTCTCTTCGGGCAAGGCAGTCTCGGACTCGGCGCTGCCGGCCGCGACGCAGGAGCTGGTGAAGATCCGCGCCAGCCAGATCAACGGCTGTGGGTTCTGCACCGACATGCACACCAAGGAGGCCACGGAGGCCGGGGAGACCTCGACACGCCTCAACCTGATCGCGGCCTGGCGCGAGGCCACGGTCTTCACCGACGCGGAGCGCGCCGCGCTGGAGCTGGCGGAGCAGGGCACGCGTATCGCCGACGCGGCCGGTGGCGTCACGGACGAGGCCTGGGCGAACGCCGCCAAGTACTACGACGAGGAGCAACTCGCCGCCCTCCTCTCGCTCATCGCCCTCATCAACGCCTTCAACCGTGTGAACGTCATGGTCCAGCAGCCCGCCGGCGACTACCGGCCCGGCCAGTTCGCCTGACCAAGACCAGCCCGCCAAGGGCAGCCGTATCGTGAGGGTGCGTGCGCGACGAGGAGCACGACGAGCCGCTGGGGGGCACGGTGTTGGCCGGCGGTGTCTGTTGCCTCGTCGGCGGGCTTCTCCTCGTCGTCGATCCGTGGCGGACCGGGGAGTGGTTCATCCAGCAGAAGCCCGGCGCCGTGCCCGCCGGCGTGAGTGCCCGTTTCGTCGCCAGGCGCTTCGGGATCGTCACGCTCTGGGTCGGCGGTGGACTCGTCACCGCCTGGGGACCGCAAGCCCTGAAGGCGGACCGGAGCCTGATCACAGCCCTGATGCCCGTCGCGTTCGTGACCGGGCTCGTCCTGCTCGGGTGGACCCTTCACGGCCTCCACGTCAGTGAGGCGGGCCGTACCGACGGCTCGGACGCGGAGCAACCACGAGACGGGTGAGCCGGGGCCGCTGCCCCGCTCGGGGCGGAGTCACTCCCGAGGGGCGGCGGCCACGGTGCCCAGAGCGCCCAGGACCCAGGGCATCTTCTTCCTGTGGGTGGCGATGAGTACCGGCACGCCGTCGTCCTCGCACTCCAGGACCACCACTCGGCCGTCGTAGTCGGGCCGGCCGACCGGGTCCGTCCAGTAGGGCGGGCGGACACGGACCGGGGTCAGGGTGCGCGGCACCGTCCGGGGGGTGGAGGCGCGGGGCCAGTCACGGGCCGTCGCCAGACCGGCGGGGCCGGCGACGAGGTGTCCGCCGCGGCCCGCGTACGGGACCTCGCCCAGGATGACGCCCGGGAAGTGCTGCTCCGTGTCGGGTACGGACGGCGTCAACGCGATGGTGTCCTCGCCGCGTTGGCGCCACCACACGGCGAGCCCGACCAGCGCGCAGACGGCCAGGACCACCGCGCCGCACACTCCGACCAGCCGGAAGGCCGCCCCGGGACCGGCGGTGGGCCATGGCGCGATCGCGCCGACCGCGGTGAGGCAGAAGGCGCCCATGAACGGGACGATGAACTGCCACGCGTACGCCCTGATCCGCATCCGGGCCGCGGCCCGGGAGCGGTCGACCCACCAGTGCCAGAACCAGCCCCACAGGTACGCCAGGCCCTGGAAGCCGAAGGCGAGACCCCAGGCCATGAAGAGCTTGTAGTCGCCGCGCGGGTCCGCCGTCGTGTACCGGCGCACGGGTTCTGAGTCGGAGTCGGCTGAGCCGGCGGCGTCGGAGGCGAAATCGACGTACCGGATCTGCCCCTGCCAGTACGTGACATCGATACGCGCGCCCGCCCGGGCGTCCGGGTGCTCGCGCGGAGTGCCGGTGAGACGGGTGCGGCTTGACGTCCCGTCCGCCTCGGTCAAGTACATCCAGAACGAGGAGGACTTCCGCCCCTCCACGGCTTGGGTCTTGTCGATCCGCGTCGGCACCGTGCGCAGACAGTCGTCCGCACCGCCGTCCGGTGACGCGTCGCTGCCCGGGGCGCAGGCGACCGCGGCCCTGAAGGCTCGTTCACCGTCGAGCGCGCCGCGCATCGTGACCAGTAGCAGCCATGCCGCCGCCAGCAGGAACAGGCAGCTGAACACCGCGGTGGCGCGCATCGCCGTGCGATTGCTCGTCCGGGCGGGGGCGGTGGCGGTCTGCAGGGAGGTCACCAGCGCATTCTGCTCTGCCGGTCGACGGAAGGACCACGGGGCAAGTACGCACCCTCCGAGTGCCGAATGCTGCCGGGGTCCGGCAGCCGGCCTCGACCGCGACCAAGGACAGCCCCCTCGGAACCGGAACGGTGCGTCAGGTCTCCGACGCCGTCACCGGAAGCCGCCTCCTCATGCACGATGAGACGTCGAGTGTCAGTCAGTGACCACGCTCAGTGGACGAAGCTGTAACTGAGCCAGGGGCCCGCGTCCGGGGCCGGGACGTCGGACATCTTCGAGGGGACGTAGATCGACTCGCCGGAGCAGTCGTCCGTCGGGTAGAGGAGGGCGTCGGCCTCCGTGTTGTTCTCGACCGCGACCGCGCCCGGGGGCTCGAAGCGGTGGCAGCCCGTGATCCGGGGACTCGTCACCGTCGTGTGTTGGTCGTGGCCGCCCTCGTAGACGAGCGTCCCCACCGCGGTCCGGTCGAGGCCCGAACAGCCCGCGGCGGTGAGGGCGAGGAGCACGGTCCCCGCAGCGACGGCGGCATGCCGGTAGGGGGTCACGGACATGGGCGCTCCTCGTCCGGTCGGAAGGGTCCTGGTGAAGGGCCTGGCGAAGGCCACCTTGCCGCCTCGCCCGGGTCAGGGCATCCGGGGCGCGGCCGGGCGGGTAACGGCGGCCGCGGCGGGACACCGTGACGGGTGGCCGAACGGGCGCCGGCAACCTGTTGCCGTGCCGCCGGACGTGCGGTGGGCTCAGCCGTACCGCTCGGCTATACAGTATGAAAATCTTGTGACTTCAAACGGGTGGGGGCCTCCATGGCACTTTTCGGGAACGCGCACACGGTCGATCCGGGCCAGGCGCAGCAGGAGTACGCGCGACTTCTCGGGCACGGCGAGCAGATGCAGGCCGCGTACGTGCTCATACGCGACACCATCCTGTTCACCGACCGCCGGCTGATCCTCGTGGACAAGCAGGGGATCACCGGGCGGAAGGTCGAGTACCACTCGATCCCGTACCGCAGCATCACGCACTTCGCCGTCGAGACCGCCGGTACGTTCGACCTCGACGCGGAGCTCAAGATCTGGATCTCGGGCACTCCCGCGCCGATCGAGAAGACGTTCACCAAGGGCGTCGACATCTACGAGGTGCAGGCCATCCTGACGCAGTTCGTGGCGCGGTAGTCCTCCGGGCGCGGCCCCGCCCCGGGCGCGGGGCGGAGCCGTGATGCCCGGGCTAGCGGCGGAACAGGGCCGTCCACAGGAAGGGCTCGCCGAAGTACGCGGAGTCCGGGGCCTCGTCGTGCATCCGGCGCAGCTCCACCTCCGTCAGATCGGAGAAGATCCGGCGCAGGGACTCCGGTGTGTAGGCGAGCCCGCCGTGCAGGCCCGGGCGGCCCCGGTAGAAGTCCGCGTCCGGGAGTTCGCTGCCCATCGCGCCGGCCGCGAAGCAGGTGAGCGCGAAGTGACCGCCGGGCGCCAGGGCCCGGTCGAGCAGGGCGAGATAGCTGACGCGGCGGTGCGGCGGCAGGTGGTGGAAGCAGCCGGAGTCGTAGATCAGGTCGTACGGGCCGGTCAGCTCCGCAGCGGTGAGCTCGAAGACGTCGCCGCAGTGGAAACGGACCTCGGCGCCCGCGTCACGGGCGCGCTCCTGCGCCCAGTCGAGGGCCGTCGGCGACAGGTCGACGGCGTCCACGTCGAACCCGGCGGCCGCCAGCTGCAGGGCGTTGCGGCCCGGGCCGCAGCCCAGATCGAGTGCCCGGCCGGGGGTGAGCAGACCATGCTGGAGGTACGCGGCCAGGTTCTCGTCGGCCTTCTCCACGAAGAACGGCACCGGTCTGGTGCGGTCGGTGTAGAAGTCGTCCCACCAGGCGGAGCCCTGGGTCGTCCAGCGGTCCGCCGACGGCGTGAACAGCGTGTCCATGAGCTTCAGTACGTCGTCGACCGTGCGTATGTTCCGGTCCATCCGGCCCCTTCCGCGTAACCGCAACGGTATGGCCCCACGGGGTGAAAGGCCAGGTCAGTGCGGGTGCGGCGAGGGGGTGGGCGGGTGCGGGCGGGACGTCGGCGACGGCGGGGAAGGGCGTCACCCGTGGGGGGCGTGCGCCGGGGCGCAAGGCGCCGCACAGGGCCGTCACGGGGGTGTTCCGGGCGGCGCGCGGACCGGTTTTCGCACCGGTTTCGACGCCGCCCCGGGAGCGGTGCCCGGCTCGCTCGCGGCGGGCGGGGGTTTGCCCGCCTTGTCCGAGAGTCGCTGGCCGAGACCCGCTGCCCGAGGGGCGCTGTCCGGGATCGCTATCCGAGAGTCGCCAGGAGGTCGTTGCACGCCTGCTCACAGCTGCGGCACGCCTCGGCGCAGATACGGCAGTGCTCGTGCATGTCCGCGTGGCGCGCGCACTCGTCCGCGCACGCCTTGCAGGCGGTGGCGCACGCCTGCACGATCGCGCGGGTGATGTTCGCGTCGTAGCCGGTGTGGCGCGAGAGCACGGCGGCGGTGGCGGTGCAGATGTCGGCGCAGTCCATGTCGGTGCGGATGCACTTCGTCAGGTCGCCCACCATGCCCTCGGACAGACACGCGTCCGCGCAGGCCGTGCATGCCTGGGCGCAGGCGACGCACTCCTCGATGCACCGGCTGAGGGCTTCCCGGTCGACGTCGCCGAGGTCGGCGGGGTAGGTGTTCAGCATGTCCTTCACGGACGTGGTCGTGGCCATGTCTGCCTCCTGATCGGTTCTTGTTCGGTCGGTGCGCGCCGCTGTGCCGACGACCCCGTTCACGCCGCGGCGCCTGCCCGGAGCAGGTCGTTCATCTCGTGCGCGGACATCTCGGCCCCGTACAGGCGTGAGCCCGGCTGGTGGCTGCGGCCGCCGTGACCGATGTCGCCCGCGTCCACCGGGTCGAACCCGATGTCCCGGATGAGCCCGGCGACCACGGCCTTGGCCTCCGTGTCCGTCCCGGAGAGGGGGATGGCCAGCCGGTCCGGGTCGCCCTTGTCGCGGCCCCGGTCGCGCAGGTTCTTCCAGTGGATCGCGTTGAACGCCTTCACGAGATCGGAGTCCGTGTGGGCCCGGATCTTCTCGCTGGAGGTGGTGCTGTCGTTGTCCAGGTCGGGGTCCTGGCCGTCACGCTCGGGGTAGTAGTTGCAGGTGTCGATCACGACCTTGTCCTTGAGGGCGTCCGCCGGCAGCTCCTTGTAGCGCCCGTACGGGATGCTCACCACGACGACCTGGCCGAACTCGGCCGCCTCCCGCGCGGTGACCGCCCGCAGCCCGCCGCCGATCTCGTCCACGAGCCCGGCGAGCGTCTCGGGCGCCCTGGAGTTGCTGATGACCACGTCATGGCCGATACGCACGAGGTGACGGGCCAGGGTGGACCCGATGTGGCCAGCGCCGATGATGCCGATCTTCATAGGGCCTCCTTGTCGCAACGCTCCGCCGCCGTCGTCCCGCCCGGGTCTGCGATGCGACGAGTGCCCTGGCCACGCCCGGGGAAACGACCGCGGGCCCGCGGCGGGGCGGCTTGCGGTCACTTGCCCGCGGCAACGGTCAGTGTGACGACCGGTTGATCACTCACGGTGGTGAATTGTCCGATGTTCCAGAACCGGGGATGTGCCGAAGAGGTTCTTCCGGTGGCGCCGATCACTGCGTCTCACCGCGTCGGAAGGACCTGAGTATGGCCCCGCACCCCCTGTCCCGGCTTTTCACAGCCTCAGCGGCGGCTGCGGCCATGCTGTTGAGCAGCCCCTCGCAGGCGCATGCGGCCGGCGCCGTGGGGACGAGCCCGGTGGCGACGTTCGAGTACACCGTCGGGGGAGTGGTGATGAAGGTGCCGACAGGATGCATGTTCACCCACATCGTCCGAGGCGGCGGCCGGAAGATCACCTACCAGAACGCCGGTGTCGACTGCGGCTTCGTCGCCGGGCTCTCCAGCGGCTTCTGCAACTGGCGGATCGATTTCGCGTACGCCGACACCGACAACAGGACGTATCGCACGTCCCGGGGCAGGACCCATCCCGAGTGCAAGATCGATCCGATGCGCAACAACTCTCCGCAGACGCTGCCCCACTACGGGAAGGCGTGCGCCCACCTGTTCGTCAACGGGGTGCGACGGGTGACGCAGTGCCACCACATCACGAAGTGAGCAGATCATGACCGATCAGCAGCAGGGGCAGGACGAGGCGTGGGAGACCCGGCGGCGGCGGGTCGGGATCGGTGGGTTCGTCGGGGGAGTGGTGGTCACGCTGGTCTTCTTCGCGTTCTTTCCGGGGCTGCCCCATGTCATCGACTCGGGTGCCGTCGTCGTCTCGCTCGTCGGCGGGGGTGTCACGCGCTGGGCGGTGCGGCGGCGGATGGGTGGGGGACGGCCGTGACCGGGGGCGGGGCCGAGTTGCGGGGGGACATGAGGGGCGGATGGTGGAGGTGGGATGTGGGAAGGGAGCCGGGAGCATGGCCGAGCGCTGGAAGGACGTACGGGGCGTCGTCGCCGTCGTGGTGCTGCTGGTCGTGGCGCTGACCGGCGCGGGTGTGCAGCAGCCGACGCCGTCCGTGCCGCCGATCACGCTCAGGGGTACGGGGCAGGAGGTGACCGAGAAGTTCGCGCTGACCGGTGGGCTGGCCGTGGTGCGGTCGGAGTGCGTGTCCTGCACGGGGGACTTCATCGTGGAGATCCTCGACGACCGGCGCCAGGTGAAGGATCTCGTCGTCGACCGGACCGGGTCGTACGAGGGCAGCAAGGGCGTCGGGGTGAGCGCCGGGGACCATGTGCTCCAGGTGATCGCGGACGCTCCCTGGACCGTCGAGATCGCGCAGCGCGGCGACCCGTCGTCCGCCGCCGCGCTGCCGCAGAACTGGTCGGGCAGCGGGGACCGTCTCGAAGGGCCCTTCGACGCGGACCGGGCGGTCACCGTCGCGGCGACCCACACCGGCGACAGCGACTTCGTCGTCTCGGTCATCGACGCCGAGGGCAGGCCCCAGGACCTGGTCTTCAACGAGACCCGCGACTTCGAGGGCTCGGCCGTCGCGAGCATGCGCAGCGAGGGGCCGTACTACGTCAACGTGAGCTCGGAAGGGAACTGGAGCCTGACCGTGACCAGGCCGTAGGGCCCAGAGGCGGCCGCTGTGGCATGATCTGCTGACTTCACAGCACTTCACAGCACTTCACAGCACGGCACGGCACAGCAAGGGTGGGCGATGAACCTGTACGTGGGAGTCACGGTCGGCGTGCTCGCCCTGTTCGTGGCCGGGCTCGGCGTCCTCGCGGTACGCACCGGCTGGCTGCTGCCCGCGCAGCGCAAGCACATCGTGCGGCCGCGGATCTTCGGCTACGCGCAGCTGCTCGTCGCCGCCGGGCTCGCGACGCAGGTCGTCGCGGCGGTCCTGGTCGCGGACCCGGTGGCGCAGGACTACGTACGGTTCGGCGGCCTCGCCGTCATGCTGGTCGCGCCCGGCATGATCTGGGCCGCGCAGCGGCCGGCCCGCGCCGCCGCCGCCCGCTGACGCGGCCCGGGACCGCCCGCCCCGCTACGCCTCGTCGTCCTCGAGGTCGCCCTCGGTCTCCAGGAAGACCTGCCGCAGCTGCTCCAGCACCGCCGGGTCCGGCTTCGCCCACATGCCGCGGGACTCGGCCTCCAGGAGCCGTTCCGTGATGCCGTGCAGCGCCCACGGGTTGGCCTGCTGGAGGAAGGCGCGGTTCTCCGGGTCCAGGACGTACGTCTCGGTGAGCTTGTCGTACATCCAGTCCGCGACGACGCCCGTCGTCGCGTCGTATCCGAAGAGGTAGTCGACGGTGGCCGCCAGCTCGAACGCGCCCTTGTAGCCGTGGCGGCGCATCGCCTCGATCCAGCGCGGGTTGACCACGCGGGCGCGGAAGACGCGGGACGTCTCCTCGACGAGGGTGCGGGTGCGGACCGTCTCGGGGCGGGTCGAGTCGCCGATGTACGCCTCGGGGGCCGTGCCGCGCAGCGCGCGGACGGTGGCGACCATGCCGCCGTGGTACTGGAAGTAGTCGTCCGAGTCGGCGATGTCGTGCTCGCGGGTGTCCGTGTTCTTCGCGGCGACGGCGATCCGCCGGTACGCGGTCTCCATCTCGGCCCGCGCCGGACGGCCCTCGAGACCGCGGCCGTACGCGTAGCCGCCCCACACCGTGTAGACCTCGGCCAGGTCCGCGTCCGTGCGCCAGTCGCGGCTGTCGATCAGCTGGAGCAGGCCCGCGCCGTACGTGCCCGGCCGGGAGCCGAAGATACGGGTCGTGGCGCGGCGCTCGTCGCCGTGCTCCGCCAGGTCGGCCTGCGCGTGGGCACGGATCAGGTTGTCCGCCGCCGGCTCGTCGAGCGAGGCCGCGAGGCGGACCGCGTCGTCCAGCAGCCCGATCGTGTGCGGGAACGCGTCACGGAAGAAGCCCGAGATGCGCAGGGTGACGTCGATCCGGGGGCGGCCCAGCTCCGCGAGCGGCACGGGCTCCAGGCCGGTGACCCGGCGGGAGGCGTCGTCCCACACGGGGCGGATGCCGAGCAGGGCCAGCGCCTCCGCCACGTCGTCGCCCGCCGTGCGCATGGCGCTGGTGCCCCACAGGGACAGGCCGACGGAGGTGGGCCAGTCGCCGTTGTCGGCGCGGTAGCGCTCGAGGAGCGACTCCGCGAGGGCCTGGCCGGTCTCCCAGGCGAGCCGCGAGGGGACGGCCTTGGGGTCGACGGAGTAGAAGTTGCGGCCCGTCGGCAGGACGTTGACCAGTCCGCGCAGCGGTGAGCCGGACGGCCCGGCGGGGACGAAGCCGCCGTTCAGGGCGTGCACGGCATGGTCGATCTCGTCGGTGGTGCGGGCCAGGCGCGGCACGACCTCCGTCGCGGCGAACCGCAGGATCGCCGCGACGTCGGGGCCGTGCGAGTCCGGCACCGCGGCCGGGTCCCAGCCGGCCGCCTCCATCGCCTCGACGAGTGCGCGGGCCGTGGCCTCCGCCTCGTCGGCGGTCGTACGGGTCGCGGCGGACTCGTCCAGACCGAGCGCCTCCCGCAGGCCGAGCAGGGACTGCGAGCCGCCCCAGATCTGGCGGGCGCGCAGGATGGACAGCACCAGGTTGACCCGCTCCGGTCCGGTCGGCGCGCCGCCCAGCACATGCAGACCGTCACGGATCTGCGCGTCCTTGACCTCGCACAGCCAGCCGTCGACGTGCAGCAGGAAGTCGTCGAAGCCGTCGTCGTCCGGGCGGTCGTCCAGGCCCAGGTCATGGTCGAGCCGCGCGGCCTGGATCAGGGTCCAGATCTGCGCCCGGATCGCGGGCAGCTTGGACGGGTCCATGGACGAGATCTGTGCGTACTCGTCCAGCAGCTGCTCCAGGCGCGCGATGTCGCCGTACGACTCGGCGCGCGCCATCGGCGGCACCAGGTGGTCGACGAGCGTCGCGTGCGCGCGGCGCTTGGCCTGGGTGCCCTCGCCCGGGTCGTTGACCAGGAACGGGTAGATCAGCGGCAGGTCGCCGAGCGCGGCGTCCGGGCCGCACGACGCGGACAGGCCCGCGTTCTTGCCGGGCAGCCACTCCAGGTTGCCGTGCTTGCCCAGGTGGATCATCGCGTCGGCGCCGAAGCCCCCGTCGGCCGCGGCGGCCGCGATCCAGCGGTAGGCGGCCAGATAGTGGTGGGACGGCGGCAGATCGGGGTCGTGGTAGATCGCGATCGGGTTCTCGCCGAAGCCGCGCGGCGGCTGGATCAGGACCAGCAGGTTCCCGCGGCGCAGCGCGGCGAGCACGATGTCGCCCTCGGGATTGCGGGACCGGTCGAGGAACATCTCGCCCGGCGGCGGGCCCCAGTGCGCCTCGACGGACTCGCGCAGCTCCGCAGGCAGGGCCGCGTACCACTTCTTGTAGTCGGCGGCCGGGATGCGGACCGGGTTGCGGGCGAGCTGCTCCTCCGTCAGCCACTCCTGGTCGTGGCCGCCGGCCTCGATCAGCGCGTAGATCAGCTCGTCGCCGTCGCCCGACTCCAGGCCCGGGACCGCCTCGTCGCCGAAGTCGTAGCCCTCCTCGCGCAGCCGCCGCAGCAGCGACACCGCGGAGGCGGGGGTGTCCAGGCCGACGGCGTTGCCGATCCGGGAGTGCTTGGTCGGGTACGCGGAGAGCACCAGCGCGAGGCGCTTCTCGGCGTTCGGGATGTGGCGCAGCCGGGCGTGGCGGACGGCGGTGCCGGCGACGCGGGCGGCGCGCTCGGGGTCGGCGACGTACGCCGGGAGCCCGTCCTCGTCGATCTCCTTGAAGGAGAACGGGACGGTGATGAGCCGGCCGTCGAACTCGGGGACCGCGACCTGGCTCGCCGCGTCCAGCGGGGAGAGGCCCTCGTCGCTCTCCTCCCACGCCGAGCGCGAACCGGTCAGGCACAGCGCCTGCAGCACGGGCACGTCGAGGGAGGCGAGCGCGCCCGCGTCCCACGACTCGTCGTCACCGCCGGCGCTCGCGTCCGCCGGGCGGGTGCCGCCCGCGGCGAGCACGGTGGTCACCAGGGCGTCGGTCTCCCGCAGTTGGTCCAGCAGCTCGGGCTCGGGGGCGCGCAGGGACGCCACGTACAGCGGCAGGGCGCGGCCGCCGGCGTCCTCGATCGCGCCGCACAGGGCGTCCACGAAGGCGGTGTTGCCGCTCATGTGGTGGGCCCGGTAGTAGAGCACCGCGATCAGCGGGCCGCCGGGGTTCTCGGAGCGGGGGGTGCGCGGGAGCCGGCCCCAGGTGGGGGCGGCGGCCGGCGGGTCGAAGCCGTGGCCGGTGAGCAGCACCGTGTCCGACAGGAAACGGGCGAGCTGCTCCAGGTTCGCCGGACCGCCGTGGGCGAGGTAGGCGTGGGCCTCCGCCGCGATGCCGATCGGGACCGTGGAGGTCTCCATCAGCTGGGCGTCGGGGGCCTGTTCGCCGGTGAGGACGACGACGGGCCGGTCCTGTGCGAGCAGCAGGTCGATGCCCTCCTGCCAGGCGCGCAGCCCGCCCAGGAGGCGTACGACGACCAGGGCCGTGCCCTCCAGCAGGGCGGGCAGTTCGTCGAGCGCCAGCCGGGACGGGTTCGCGAAGCGGTACGGGACCGGGCCGGCCGCGGCGCGCGCGCTCAGCAGGTCGGTGTCGGACGTCGACAGGAGCAGGATGCCCGGGTGTGCGGGGTGTCCTTCGGGCGTGTGCGACATGCGGCGTCTGGCCTTCCTCGGGGTTTCCGCGCCCCGGGCTGGTGAGGACGGCGGGAGTTCCTGGCTCACCCGACAGGTGTCGGGCTCACAGTGGCGGGACCGCGCCGGAATCTCACCGGGCTTCCTCCCCTGACGCCGTCTTCGGCGGTGGTGGGCCGTTCGACCCGCCGAGCAGCATAGTAGGCCGGTCACCTGCACGGGTAGGGCGCCCGAGCGGGCCGGGGGCGACGGGGGCCTGTGTGATGGTCGGTATGCTCGCCGCCATGCCTCCGGCCCCCTCGAACCGCCCGGACCCGGACGAAACTCCCGTAACTTCCGCAACTCCCGTCCGGGACCGCGGTGATGCCTGCCCCGGCGCACTGCGTCTGCACAGCGCGGACGACGGTGCGCTGGCGCGCGTCCGCGTCCCGGCCGGCGTCCTGAGCGCCGCGCAGGCGTACACGCTCGCCGACGCGGCCGAGCGCCTCGGCGACGGCGCGCTGGACATCACCTCCCGGGGCAACCTCCAGCTGAGGGGCCTGGAACCGGGCTGCGCGGGGGAGTTGGCCCGGCTGCTGGACGCGGCGGGCCTGCTGCCCGCGCCGCGCCACGAACGCGTGCGCAACGTCGTCGCCTCCCCGCTGTCCGGGCTCGACGGCCGGGGGCACCTGGACGTGCAGCCGCTCGTACGGGAACTGGACGCGCTGCTGTGCGCGAGCGAACGCGCGCCGGAGCTTTCGGGACGCTTCCTGTTCGCGCTGGACGACGGCCGCGGGGACATGGCCGAGTTCGCCGCGGATGTGATGTTGCTCGCACAACCGGGCGGCGCGGCGGTGCGCGTGAGCGTCGGGGACGCGGCGGTACGCGTCCGCGCCGAGGACGGCCCGCACGCGATGCTGCTCGCGGCGTACGCCTTCCTCGACGCCGCCGACGTGAGCGCCACGCGCGCCTGGCGGGTCGGCGAACTCCCGCCGGAACACGCGGTGTCTGCCCCGGACCTCGTCGCGCGGGCCGCGGCAGTCGGCCTCGCCGCGGACCCGTCCGGCGGGGCCGCTGCGTCGGTTGGAACGGCCCCGCCGGACGGGTCCGCCTCGGCCGGCCCCGTTCCGCACGTCGGCGCGGGCAGCGCCGGTGATGACGCGCCGGGCACCCGAGCGGGCCGGGAAACGCATCCCACCGGTCCGGTTCGCCGGGACCGGGGGGCGGTCGCCGCGGTTCCCGCCCGGGCCGGCGGCTTCGCCTCCGCTGCCCGGCCGTCGGCCGTGGGCGGCGCGGCTCCCGCACCGGGTGACGCGACGCCCGGGCACCGGCCGGCCGCCGTGGCGCACGGCCTCCCCGTGCCCGGGGCCGGACCCGGCGGGCTGTACGTGGTCGCGCCGCTCGGACGGCTCAGCGCCGTCCAGTGGCGGCTGGTCGCCGAAGTCGCAGAGCGGCACGGCACCGGCGAGTTGCGCGTCACGCCGTGGCGGGGGGTCGTCGTGCCGGGTGCCGGGCCCGAGCCGTTGGGCGTGCTGGCCGGCGCCGGGCTCGTCACCGATCCCGACTCGCCGTGGCTCGGCGTCGGCGCCTGCACGGGGCGCCCCGGCTGTGCCAAGTCCCTCGCCGACGTACGCGCCGACGCCACCGCCCACCTGGCCGCCGGCGCGGGCGGCCTGCCCGTCCACTGGTCCGGCTGCGAACGCCGCTGCGGCCACCCCCGCGGCGCCCGGGTCGACGTCGTCGCGACCGGCGACGGCCGGTACGAGGTGTCCGCACCCGGCGAAGCCCCGCCCCGTGCCGTCCCTTTCCCCGAACTCGCCGACGCCCTCGCGGCGGCGCGCACCACCCCCACGAAGACCCCCACGAAGGCCCCGACGAAGTGAGCGAGAGCACCGTGTTCGAGTACGAGAAGGACGGCGCGGCCATCTACCGCCAGTCCTTTGCCACGATCCGCGCGGAGGCGGACCTCGCCGGACTCCCGGCCGACGTCTCACAGGTCGCGGTCCGCATGATCCACGCCTGCGGAATGGTCGACCTCGTCCGCGACCTCGTCCACAGCCCGGACGTCGTCGGCCGTGCCCGGGCCGCCCTGCGCTCCGGCGCGCCGATCCTCTGCGACGCGCAGATGGTCGCCAGCGGCGTCACCCGCAAGCGGCTGCCCGCCGACAACGAGGTGATCTGCACGCTGTCCGACCCGTCCGTGCCGGACCTGGCCGCGAAGATGGGCACCACCCGGTCCGCCGCCGCCCTCGAACTGTGGCGGGACCGCCTCGAAGGCTCAGTGGTCGCCGTCGGCAACGCGCCCACCGCGCTGTTCCGGCTGCTGGAGATGATCGCGGAGGGCGCGCCGCGCCCGGCGGCGGTCATCGGCGTGCCCGTCGGCTTCATCGGCGCGGCCGAGTCGAAGGACGCGCTGGCCGCGCACCCGCTGGGCCTGGAACACCTGGTGGTGCGCGGACGCCGGGGCGGCAGCGCGATGGCCGCCGCCGCAGTCAACGCGATCGCGAGCGAGGCGGAGTAGTGGCCGACAACCAGAACGACGACCGCCGGAACGGCGACAACGCCAGCGAGGACACCCGGAGCGACGACACCCGGAGCACCGGCGACGCGAACCCCGGCACCGCGGGCACCGGCCGGCTGTACGGCGTCGGGCTCGGCCCCGGCGACCCGGAGCTGATGACCCTGCGCGCGGCCCGCGTCATCGCGGAGGCCGACGTCATCGCGTACCACTGCGCCCGCCACGGCCGGTCCATCGCCCGGTCGATCGCCGCACCGCATCTGCGCCCCGAGCACATCGAGGAGCGCCTGATGTACCCGATCACCGTCGAGACGACCGACCATCCCGGCGGCTACCGCGGCGCGCTCGACGACTTCTACGAGCAGGCCGCCGCCCGGCTCGCCGCGCACCTCGACGCCGGCCGCAGCGTCGCCGTGCTCGCCGAGGGCGACCCGTTCTTCTACGGCTCGTACCAGCACATGCACAAGCGGCTCGCGCACCGCTATCCGACCGAGGTCATCCCCGGCGTCACCTCCGTCAGCGCGGCGGCCGCCCGGCTCGGCACCCCGCTGTGCGAGGCGGAGGAGGTGCTGACGATCATCCCCGGCACGCTGCCGGAGGAGGAGCTGACCGCACGTCTCGCCGCGACCGACTCGGCCGTGGTGATGAAGCTCGGCCGTACCTTCCCCGCCGTCCGCAGGGCGATGGAGACGTCCGGCCGGCTGGACGAGGCCCGCTACGTCGAGCGGGCCACGATGAGCGGCGAACGCACCGGTCGACTGGCCGGCATCGACCCGGAGTCCGTGCCGTACTTCTCCGTCGCCGTCGTGCCCAGCCGGATCGCCAACCCCCGCCCGGACACCGGCCGCGGCGAGGTCGTCGTCGTCGGCACCGGGCCCGCGGGCCCCCTGTGGCTCACCCCCGAGACCCGGCGCGAACTCGCCGACGCCGACGAACTCGTCGGCTACACCACCTATGTGGACCGGGTGCCGCAGCGGCCGGGCCAGATCCGGCACGGCTCCGACAACAAGGTCGAGTCCGAGCGCGCCGAGTTCGCGCTCGACCTCGCCCGGCGCGGGCGCCGTGTCGCGGTCGTCTCCGGCGGTGATCCGGGCGTCTTCGCCATGGCCACCGCCGTGCTGGAAGTGGCGTCCCAGGGCCCGTACAGGGACGTGCCCGTACGGGTGCTTCCCGGCGTCACCGCCGCCAACGCCGCCGCCGCGAAGGCCGGCGCGCCGCTCGGCCACGACTACGCCGTCCTCTCACTCTCCGACCGGCTCAAGCCCTGGGAGGTCATCGCGGAGCGACTGGCCGCCGCGGCCGCCGCCGACCTGGTGCTCGCCCTCTACAACCCGGGCTCCCGCAGCCGGACCTGGCAGGTCGGCAAGGCCCGCGAACTGCTCCTCGGACACCGCGCGCCCGACACCCCCGTGGTGCTCGGCCGGGACATCGGCGGGCCGGAGGAGAGCGTACGGATCGTACGGCTCGGCGAACTCGACCCGGCCCAGGTCGACATGCGCACCATTCTGCTGATCGGTTCGTCGCAGACCCAGGTCGTACGCAGGGGCGACGGCGAGGAGATCGTCTGGACCCCGCGGCGCTACCCGGAGTAGGCCGCCAGCCAGGCGGCGGCCTCCTCGGGGCCGGCGGCGACCGGCACCCCGTCCGGGACCGGCGGGCGGCGCACGATCACCACGGGCACGCCCGCCTCCCGCGCGGCCGTCAGCTTGGGCGCGGTCGCCGCGCCGCCGCTGTCCTTGGTGACGAGCACGTCGACGCGGTGGCGGCGCAGCAGTTCCCGCTCGCCGTCGAGGGTGAACGGACCCCGGTCCAGCAGCACCTCCGTACGGGGCGGACGCGGACCCTCGGGGGCGTCGACGGACCGCACCAGGAACCAGACGTCGTCGATGTGCGCGAAGGAGGCGAGCCCCATGCGGCCGGTGGTCAGGAACACCCTGCTGCCGAGCGCGCGGGCCGCCTCCGCGGCCTCCTCCAGGGAGCCGACCGGGTGCCAGTCGTCGCCCTCTGCCGGGGCCCAGCCGGGGCGGCGCAGCGCCAGCAGGGGAACATGGGCGTCGGCGGCGGCCCGGGCCGCGTTGAAACTGATCGTTCCGGCGAAAGGATGGGTGGCGTCGATGACCGCGCCGACCTCGTGCTCGCACAGCCATCGCGCCAGGCCCTCGGCCCCGCCGAACCCGCCGACCCGGACCTCGCCGGGAGGCATCCTGGGAGTGGCGACCCGGCCGGCGAGGCTGCTCGTGACGCGCACACCCGGCAGGGCGTGCAGTGTCCCGGCGAGCCGCCGGGCCTCGGTGGTACCGCCGAGGACCAGTACGTGCATCGGATCCGTCCATGACTGAGTCGAGCGGAGGGCGTGACGCCCAACTCAAGCACACCGGTCTGCGGCCCGGCTGGACGACCGGTGCCTGTGCGACGGCCGCGACGACCGCGGCGTACACGGCGCTGCTGACCGGGGAGTTCCCCGACCCGGTGACCATCACGCTCCCCAAGGGCCAGACACCGGCGTTCGCCCTGGCCGCCGAGTCGCTCCCGGCCGACTCCGCCGACTCGGCCATGGCCGGGATCGTCAAGGACGCCGGCGACGACCCGGACGTCACGCACGGCGCGCTGGTCCGCGCGACGGTACGGCTGCTGCCGGCCGGCTCCGGGGTCGTCTTCCGGGCCGGGCCGGGAGTCGGCACGGTCACCCGGCCCGGACTGCCCCTCGACGTCGGCGAGCCCGCGATCAACCCCGTACCGCGGCGGATGATGCGCGACCACGTCGCCGCGGTCGCCGCGCGGCACGGCGGCGCCGGGGACGTCGAGATCACCGTCTCCGTCGACCACGGCGAGGACATCGCCCGCTCCACCTGGAACCCGCGGCTCGGGATCTTGGGCGGGCTGTCCATCCTCGGTACGACGGGGATCGTCGTCCCGTACTCGTGCTCGGCGTGGATCGACTCGATCCGGCGCGGCGTGGACGTCGCCCGCGCGGCGGGCCGCACGCACGTCGCCGGCTGCACGGGCTCCACGTCGGAGCGGACCGTCGTCTCCCTCTACGGGCTGCCGGAGGACGCGCTGCTCGACATGGGCGATTTCGCGGGCGCGGTGCTCAAGTACGTGCGACGCCACCCCGTCGAACGCCTCACCGTCTGCGGCGGCTTCGCCAAACTCTCGAAGCTGGCCGCCGGCCACCTGGACCTCCACTCGGGCCGCTCCCAGGTCGACAAGGCGTTCCTTGCGGACCTGGCGCGGCGCGGCGGCGCGGACGAGACGCTCGCGGCGGAGGTCGCCGCGGCCAACACGGGGCTCGCCGCACTCCAGATGTGCAGCGCGGCCGGCGTCCCCCTCGGCGACCTGGTCGCGGCAGCGGCCCGCGACCAGGCCCTCGCGGTCCTGCGGGGCGCGCCGGTGGCGGTGGACGTGGTGTGCGTGGACCGCGCGGGCGAGGTCGTGGGCCGCGCGTAGCCCTGGGGCGGGCGGCGGACCGGGTCACGCCTCCGGGCACGGCCCGGTCCCGGTGCCGTTTCCGGGCGTGGCCAGTGTCTGTCGTCCGGTGTCCGGGTGCCGCGCGTCCGGGCGTGGCCCGGTCCTGGTTGTCCGGTGTCCGGGTGCCGCTCCGGTGGTCGTGTCCGGGACTGCTGTCCTCACCCCGCTGCGCGCGCGTTGCGGCGCTTCACGTCCCGGCCCCCGACCCCCTGCGCGTCCCCCTGTCCGGGCTCGGGGTCCCGGCTCCGCCCCCTGCCCCGGTGGCCCGCTCAGGTGATGTCGAACAAGGGGCCAGTGATCGTCAGACCCAGTTCGTCGCCGGTGTACGAAAAGAAGGCGAGCAGCATCAACGCCGCCCCGCCCAGCGCGAGATCCTTCATGAAGTGGAGCATCTCCGGGGTTCTGGCGTCGCCCTCCTCCTTCCAGAAGGCGTGCATCACCAGCGCGGTCGGGATCAGGAACACCGCCAGCAGCAGCGCCCCGAGATCGGCCCAGACGCCGAGGAGCACGCTCAGCCCGCCCGCCAGGAGCAGCAGCCCGGTGAGCAGGGTGGCCGGCGTGGCCATCGCGGTGGGGATGCCGCGGCTTCCGGCGTAGGCGGCCATCTGCTTGGTCTGCGTCAGGTGGTTGAGGGCCGAGCCGAGGAAGACGATCGTGAAGAGGATGCGTCCGACGAGGACGAGGACGTCCATGGGTGGCCTCCGGCCTGTGAGATCGGTGCCATGTCGCCTCCCTCCCACGCTACTCCGCACCGCCACGCCCTGCCCCTCCGGCGCACGTGCCACCGGCGCAGCGTGCCCGCCCCGGGGGACGCCGCGCTCACCGACCCGGCCGACCCCGACCCGGCCACGTCCGAACCCGCGGCGTCAGCAGACGTGCCGGTCGCGCTCCGCCGAGTACAGGTGGCTGTCGCGGAAGCCCGTCGCCGCCAGGACGCGGCCCACCATGATGACCGCCGTGCGTGTCACGCCCGCCGACTTCACCTGCGTCGCGATGTCCTCCAGCGTGCCGCGCAGCACGAGTTCGTCCGGGCGGCTGGCCATCGCCACCACCGCGGCCGGGCAGTCGGCGCCGTAGTGGGGGACGAGCTCGGACACGATCCGGTCGACGTAGCGCGCGCCGAGGTGGAGGACGAGGAGCGCGCCGCTGCGGCCGAGGGTGGCGAGGTCCTCGCCGTCGGGCATGGGCGTCGCCTGCTGGGAGATGCGGGTGAGGATGACGGTCTGGCCGACGGTCGGGACCGTGAGTTCCCGCTTCAGCGCCGCGGCCGCCGCCGCGAACGCCGGGACGCCCGGCACGATCTCGTACGGCACGCCCGCCGCGTCCAGGCGCCGCATCTGCTCGGCGACGGCGCTGAAGACGGACGGGTCGCCCGAGTGCAGCCGGGCCACGTCGTGGCCCTCCTCGTGGGCGCGGACGACCTCGGCGGTGATGGCGTCCAGGTCGAGCTGGGCCGTGTCGACGAGACGGGCGTCCGGCGGGCACTCGGCGAGGAGTTCGCGGGGGACGAGGGAGCCCGCGTAGAGGCAGACGCCGCACGACGCGAGCGTGCGCGCGCCGCGGACGGTGATCAGGTCGGCGGCGCCGGGGCCCGCACCGATGAAGTACACGGTCATGTCGGATCTCCTGCTTTGGTGACGGACCATTGGGTGACGGGCATGGCCTGGCGCCAGCCGGTGAAGCCGCCGACGGGTACGGCGTGCGAGACGGCGAGGCGGACGAGTTCGCCGCCGTGGCGTGCGTGACGACGGGCGAGCAGCGCCTCGGACTCGAGGGTGACCGTGTTGGCGACGAGGCGGCCGCCGGCCGGCAGCGCGTCCCAGCAGGCGTCCAGCAGCCCGGGGACGGTGAGCCCGCCGCCGATGAACACCGCGTCCGGGGCGGGCAGTCCGGCGAGCGCGTCGGGCGCGGCGCCGGTGACGACGCGCAGTGCGGGGACGCCGAGGGTGTCGGCGTTACGGGCGATGCGCGCGGCCCGCGCCGGGTCGCGTTCGACGGTGACGGCCCGGCAGGACGGGTCCGTACGCATCCATTCGACGGCGATCGAACCGGAGCCGCCGCCGACGTCCCACAGCAGTTCGCCGGGCGCGGGCCCGAGGGCGGCGAGCGTCGCCGCGCGGATGTGGCGCTTGGTGAGCTGCCCGTCGTGCTCGTACGCCTCGTCGGGCAGACCGGGTACGGCGGACAGCCGCAACGCGCCCTCGCCCCGGCGGCATTCGAGGGCGATGACGTTCAACGGGTCGCCGGGCGGCGCGGTCCAGCCGTCGGCGCGGCCGTCCACGACGCGTTCGGCGGGTGCGCCGAGCTGTTCGAGGACCCGCATCCGGGTGGGGCCGAAGCCGCGGTCCCGCAGCAGGGCCGCCACTTCGGCGGGCGTGTCCGCGCCGGCGCTGAGCACCAGCAGCCGGCGTCCGTCGTGCAGGGCGGCGGCCAACTGCCCGGCGGGACGGCCGACGAGCGTGACGGTCGGGGTGTCCTCGACGGGCCAGCCGAGCCGGGCGCAGGCGTAGGAGACGGAGGAGGGGTGCGGGAGGACGCGCAGCGCGCCGGGGCCGAGTTCTTCGGCCAGCGCGCGGCCGATCCCGTAGAACATCGGGTCGCCGCTGGCCAGGACCGCCAGCCTGCGGCCCTCATAAGAGGCGAGCAGCCCGGCGACGGCGGGCCGCAGCGGGGTCGGCCAGGTCACGCGCTCCGCGGCGCAGTCGGCGGGCAGCAGCTCCAGCTGCCGTGGCCCGCCGATGACGGCCTCCGCGTCCAGCAGGGCGTCCTGGGCGCCGGGGGACAGTCCTGGCCAGCCGTCCGCGCCGATCCCGACGACGGTTACTGCTGGTGAGCGTGGTGCGGGGGTCACTGAGCGGTACCTCGTCGACGGTCGGCAGGGGACGGAGCCGCACTCTACTGGCCGTCCGGTCACGCCCTTCCGGGCACCCGGGGTTACCGCCGGTGCCGGACGGTGTCGCCCGGCGTCCTCCGGCGTCCTCCGGTGTCCTTCGGCGCACGCCGGCCCGGCTGTCAGTGGCGCGCGGCACACTGGAGGCATGTGCCGCAGCATCAAGACTCTCCGTCCACCCGTCCTTCCCGAAGAGGCCACGGAGGAGGACGTCCGGGCCGCCGCCCTGCAGTACGTGCGCAAGGTCTCGGGTTTCCGCGCCCCCGCGGCGCACAACCGTGAGGTCTTCGAGCAGGCCGTCGAGGAGATCGCGGAGGCGACCCGCAGACTCCTCGACGGGCTCGAGGTGCGTGGTTCGGGCGGCCGCTCCGGGCAGGCCGCCGGCGAGGCGCCGGCGGCTCCTAGACGGTCGGCTCAGGAGCCGGCTCCGCAGCCGGACGCCGCATGACGTAGGCAGCGAGCGAGCCGGCGCCGAACAGCGCGAGTACGGAGACGGCCGCGCCGATCCAGCTCGCGCCGAGCCACTGGCCGCCGAACCAGCCGAGCCCGACGGCGTATCCGGCCCAGGCGATGCCGGCCAGGGCCGACCACGGCAGGAAGTCCTTCACCTTGCGGTGCGCGGCGCCCGCGCCCAGCGAGACGACGGAACGGCCGGCGGGCGCGAACCGCGCGATGACGACCAGCGTGCCCCCGCCCCGGCTCAGGGCGGCGCCGAGACGTTCCTGCGCCCGGGTCAGCCGGCGTGAGCGGGCGATGGCCCGGTCGAGCCGGTCCCCGCCCCGCCAGGCGAGCCGGTAGGCGACGAGATCGCCGAGCACGGAGGCGGTCGCCGCGCACAGCACGAGGACCAGCAGCGACGGGACCTCCTGCGGCACCTGGCCCGCCGCGACCGCGGCGGCGGTGCCGGCCGCGTCGGCGGTCGACCCGGCGGCGGCCGCCGTGGCGGCGGTGATCACCAGGACTCCGCTGGGCAGCACGGGCAGGAAGACGTCGAGGAGCACGGACAACGCCACGACGGCGTAGATCCATGGGCTGCCGGTCAGCGACCCAATGCTCTCGAGCACCTTGACTCTCCCCGTTCGTCGCGAGGCCACGGCTCTCGCGGGAGAGCGGCTGGTCGGCCGGACAGCTGTACAGCGTACGCCCGGGCTTCGGGGGAGATCGACACGGGGCGCTTCCCGGGCGCGCGCGGCGCGGAAACCGCCCGTACGGATGGATTGGAACGCGACAAGATGACGCCCGGACCCTTCGCCGAGGAGGCGACGGGGCCGGGCGGTCGGATCGTGCTCAGCGGATCAGGCGGCGGTGGTCGCCCGCTCCTTCGGCGCCTCCTCGGCCGGGCGGTCGGTGCCGCGCGGCGAGAGCAGCCGGTCCAGCGCCAGCGCGCCGGGCCCGGTGAAGACCAGCAGCAGGAACGCCCAGCAGAACATCGCCGACGCCTCGCCGTGGTTCTGCAGCGGGAACAGCGCCTCGGGCTGGTGCACCTTGAAGTACGCGTACGCCATGGAACCGGAGGCGATGAAGGCCGCACTGCGGGTGCCTATGCCGAGCATCACCAGGCCGCCGGCGACCAGCTGAATCACCGCGGCGTACCAGCCGGGCCAGGTGCCGGCCGGAATCGTTCCGCCGCCCATGGCGCCGCCGAGGACACCGAACAGGGAGGCGGCCCCGTGGCACAGGAACAGCAGACCGACGACGGCGCGGAACAGGCCGAGCGCATACGGCTGCGCCTGGTTCAGGCGAGTGGGAAGGCTGGGGGTGGCCACGTCGTGGCTCCTTCGGTTTCGGGGACAGAACCGATGAGGGGGGTCACACGTTAGGCAGACCTAATCATTACTTGCAAGTTCAACATTTATTCGTCGGCTGATTCCGGCCGTGGGTTCGTCTTTCCGCCATCTCGTGTTCGCCGGTGCCGGTGTGGGGGCTCGGGCGCCGGTACGTCTGTGACGTGGGGTGGTCCCGGGGCGTCCCGGTTTCGCGACACGGCGCACGGAATATCGGGCACCCGGCCGAGGGAGACTCCTCGGCCAGGCGCCTCGGGGTTTGGCGGGAAATCGGCGCTCGGGGCGGCTGGGGCGGCTGGTTCCGGCGGGGCGCGAGAGGTTCAGTAACCGTCCGTGGGCGCAGTGGTGTCCGACGCGCCGGCCGTCAGCGGGCGTTCGAAGAGCGTCGTCAGCCGGCCGCGGCCGGCGCCCTTGCGCTCCGCCCGTGCCTGCTCCAGCCGCAGCGACGCGGATCGCCCCCGGAGCGTCAGCGTCATCAACTGGTTGCCGAACCACGGTCCGCCGGTGCGGCGCCAGCGGACGAGGGGCAGGCCGGTGCGTCCGTGCCGGGCGAAGAGGAGGCCCAGCCGTCGCCCCACCCCGCTCCAGCCGAACCGGAAGCCGAGCCTCACCGGGCGCGGGATGGAGTTGTGCACGGGTGAGCACGTCAGCTGGAGCACGCGGGCGTCCGGCCGGACCACGGCGTTGTCGCCGTCCGCCCCGTCCGCCCCGTCCGCCCCGTCCGCCCCGTCCCCCCGGTCCTCTGCGTCCGGGACGTCCGGCCACTCCGGCTCCGCCACGTACGCGTGATGGACGTCGCCCGAGAGCACGCACACCGTCGCCGGCGCGTCGGGGCCGCTCCCCGCCTGCGCGATCAGCCGCGACAGCTCCTCGAAGGACGACGGGAACGCCGACCAGTGCTCCAGATCCGCCAGACGGCGCAGCCGCTCGCCGAAACGCGACCAGCGCGGGCCGCGCTCGCCGCGGCACAGCGCCGCGTTCCAGCTCTCCGCGTGGTGGACCAGGGGCGGCAGCAGCCACGGCAGTGACGTGCCGATGAGGAGGTGGTCGACCGACTCCGGGTCGTCCAGCGCCTGTTCACGCAGCCACCGGGCCTCGCCCGGACCGAGGATCGACCGGCTCTGCTCGTCCAGCACCCGGGCGGCCCGGGTGTCCACCATCAGCAGCCGGGTACGGCCGAAGTCGCGGCGGTAGCTCCAGCGTACGGAGGCCGCGTCCTGGTCGGCCTTCTCGGCGAAGGACCGCAGGGCGGCGGTCCCGTCGGGCGCCGACCGCACCTCCTCGTACAGCGGGTCGGCGGCGAGCTCGGCGGGCGAGAGATTGCCCAGGTGCTGGTACACCCAGTACGACATCAGCGCGCTGACGACCCGCTCCTGCCACCAGGGCGTGGCCCGCATGTCGGCGAGCCACGCCGTGCTGGTGTTCCAGTCGTCGATCACGTCGTGGTCGTCGAAGATCATGCAACTGGGCACGGTGGAGAGCAGCCAGCGGACGTCCGGGTCGCGCCAGGACTCGTCGTACAGCCAGGTGTACTCCTCGTAGTCCGCCACTCCGTCGCCCGGCGGCACATCGGGGTCGCGGCGGGCGGCCAGCCGGGCGCCGGTCGCGTCGGAGGTCTGGTCCGCGTACACCTGGTCGCCGAGGAGGAGCAGTACGTCCGGGCGCTCGTCCTCCGGCATGTGGGCGAGCCGCGCGGCGAGCGTGTCCAGGGCGTCCGGCCCCACCGGGTCGTGCCCGTGGGCGGGCCGGGCCGCCCAGCGGCACGACCCGAACGTGACGCGCACGGCGTCGGCCCCGGGGACCGGGGTGCGGATCGTGCTCGGCGGCAGCGCGGAGCCCTCGGGGGGCCAGACGCGCTCGCCGTCGAGCAGTACCTCGTACGCGGTCGCCGAGCCCGGTGTCAGACCGGTGACCGGGATCAGGGCGTAGTGGTGGCCGGCGATCGTGAACGTCCGGGCGGAGCCGGCGCCGCCGCCGTGGGTTCCGCCCGGGTCGCAGCGGACCTCGGCGGTGCACGCGCGGTCCGTCTCGACCCAGACGGTCGCGGCGGTGCCCGTCTCCCAGTCGACGTGCCGCAGCAGTGGGCCCAGGCGCAGCCGGGTCATGTGACGCCCCTTCCTGTCGCCCCGTACGGTACGGAACGAATCAGGGGGGCGGAGGGGTTCCACGGGGTGCGCTCTGCGGCGGCCCTGTTCCCCACCCCGCCCCTTCCCGGACCGGGGCGCTGCCCCCGGGCCCCGGTGACCGCCCTCCGGGCGGCGGGTTCGGGGCTCCGCCCGGGGCCCGGTACCGCTCTCCGCGCGGTCTGCCTCAATCCCCCCTGCGGCCAGGCGGCCGTGGGCGCCTCCCACGGCAGCCAGGCCGCAGGGGGAGTGCCCCCAGGCCGGGCTCGAGGTGTCCGGCCACTTCAGCCCCCGGCGCTCAAGGCGCCGGATCCGGCACGGAACCGGTCACTCAAGCCCCGCCGGCGATTGAGGCGCGGGGTTGGGGGCAGCGTCCCGACGAGGCCGCCGCGCCCCGGCCCCCGCATCCCGCGCCCCGGCGCGTCAGCAGGTGTTCAGGACCGACTGGAGCGCGCTCTTCTCCGCCGAGTCGACCTTCAGGTTCCAGTAGTACTTCGTGTGCACCCACATCCGCGCGTAGTAGCAGTGGTACGAGCTCCGCGGCGGCATCCACTCCGCCGGGTCCTTGTCGCCCTTGGACTGGTTGACGTTGTCCGTGACGGCGATCAGCTGAGGACGGGTCAGGTCGTTGGCGAACTGCTGGCGCTTGGACGTGGTCCAGCTGTTCGCGCCGGAGCGCCACGCCTCCGCGAGCGGGACGATGTGGTCGATGTCGACGTCGGAGGCCGCGTACCAGGTGGCGCCGTCGTAGGGGGAGTACCAACGGCCGCTCACGGCCGCGCAGGTGGAGCTCTGCACGACGTTCGTGCCGTCGCGCTTGAGGACGACCTCGCGGGTGTTGCAGGAGCCCGACTGGGTGATCCAGTGCGGGAAGAGGTCACGGCTGTAGCCGGAGGAGGAGCCCTCCGCGGACACGGTCAGCTGGCTGAGGTAGCTGCGGGCGGTGGAGGCGCTGACGGGGGTGGGGGGCGCGGCCTGGGCGGCGGGGGCGGTGGCCAGCAGACCGGTCGTGGCGAGGGCCGAGGCCGCGGCGAGCACGCCTATTCGGCGGGCGACGGCACGGGAACCGGCACCGGCATCGGCACCGGCGCCGCGGCTTCGACGCGCGTAGACACCTGACATGTGAACTCCTCTGCAGTGGGGGGAGCTTGGCCTTTCGGGCATGGCCATGCTGACGGCGCCGGGTTGCCTGGGGATGGGCGCCAGGTAACAGAGTGACGACATGGGCACGTCACATCAAGGGTTCTGACGCACCGGCACAGACTGCTGCGCGTCGTAGGGTTGCCGCGTGCTGCTGCCGGTCAACCTCACCCTCGGGGCCGTACTGGCCGTCCTGCTGGCCGCCGCGGCCACCGTGGCGGCCCTCGCCCACCTGGGGCGTTCGCGCGACATCGCCGTCGCGGGCGTGCGCGCCGCGGTCCAACTCGCCGCCGTCTCCGCGGTGATCGGCTGGGTCGTCCGCTCCGTACCGCTGCTGCTCGCCTTCCTCGTCCTCATGTACGCGGTCGCCGTCCGCACCGCCGGCCGGCGCATCACCGCCAACGCCACCTGGTGGTGGGCCGGCCTGCCGATCGCCGCGGGCGTGCTGCCCGTCGTGACCGCGCTGCTGCTCACCGGACTGGTCCCGGTGAAGGGCATCACCCTCGTTCCGGTGACCGGCATCCTCATCGGCGGGGCCCTGACCGTGACGGCGCTCGGCGGCCGGCGGGCGCTGGACGAGCTGGAGCAGCGCCGCGGGGAGGTGGAGGCCGGCCTGGCCCTCGGCCTCGCCGACCGCGACGCCCGCCTCGAGGTCGCCCGCGGGCCCGCGTCCGACGCGATGCTCCCCGGCCTCGACCAGACCAGGACCGTGGGCCTCGTCACTCTCCCGGGCGCGTTCGTCGGCATGCTGCTGGGCGGCGCGTCACCGGTGGAGGCGGGCGCGGTGCAGCTCTTCGTGCTGGTCGCGCTGATGGCCGTGCAGGCCGTCGCCGTGGCGCTGGTGCTGGAGCTGGTCGCGAGGGGACGTCTGCACCGCTCGCCCCGGGACCAAGGTCCCTGACGGCCGAACGGGTGCATCGCGTAGGCTGTGCGGTGCAGAAGGGGAGTAGCTCTTCGCCGGACCGTCGACATACTGCTGGGCCTCGTGCCCGGCCGGCGCCCGGAGGCGGTCTCGTCGCAGAGACTCGCCAGCGAGACCTTCGGCCGCAGTGCCCATGTACGTGTTCATGGCGCTGCCGTGCCGAAGCGACCCCTGAAACGCTCAGGACTCTCGGCAGGGCCGCGCCCGACCGATTGAGGTTCCACCCGTGATCAGCTTCACCGTCATGGCGATCACCTTCGGCGTCGTCTTCCTCGCCGAACTGCCCGACAAGACCGCGCTCGCCGGTCTGATGCTCGGCACCCGCTACCGCGCCTCGTACGTCTTCGCCGGTGTCGCGGCCGCGTTCGCCGTCCATGTCGCGCTCGCCATCGCGGCGGGCAGCGTGCTGACCCTGCTGCCGCACCGCCTGGTGCAGGCCGTGGTGGGCGTCCTGTTCCTGGGGGGCGCGCTGATGCTGCTGCTGAAGAAGGACGACGGCGATGAGGAGACCATCAAGGCCCCGGCCGACCAGTCCTTCTGGAAGGTCTCCGGGGCGGGCTTCATGCTGATCCTCGTCGCGGAGTTCGGCGACCTGACGCAGATCATGACCGCCAATCTCGCGGCCCGTTACGACAACCCGGTCTCGGTGGGCGTCGGCGCGGTGCTGGCGCTCTGGGCGGTCGCCGGCATCGGGATCGTGGGCGGCCGGACGCTGATGAAGTACGTGCCGCTGAAGCTGATCACCAAGGTCGCGGCGTGCCTGATGCTGGCCCTGGCCGGCTTCAGCCTCTTCGAGGCGGTCACCGGCTAGCGTCTTTCGTTCGGATCAGGCCGGATCGGTGAGCGGAGTCTGAGGCGTGGGGGTCTCCCCGGGCCCTCCGGGGTCGAGGCGTGGGGGGTCTCCCCAGGCCCCCAGGCCCCCAGGCCCCCAGGGCCGAGGGGACGTAGCGCAAGGCCGGAGAATGGGGCTCCCCCTCCCCGCCGAAGGCAGGGGGAGAGTCCACGCGGTGGGGCGCCTCCGGTGCCCGAAGGGCCGGGGGAGTCGGCGACTGACGACGGCGCGGCGAGGTGCGGTGCCAGGGCACGCGAGCCCGGCAAGCTCCGAACGAGGGGCCCTGACCGTGCCGGTCACCGGCCGGTGACCGGCACGCGGACGCGGGCAGCTACGCGGAGACGCGGCGCAGCTCGATCGCGCCGTCCGCGTGCGCGGTCACCGCGAGGTGCGTGAGGTCCGGTACGTGGAGGTCCGGCGCCATCGCCAGGGCGCGGGGCCCCACGCCGACCACGCGCATGCCCGCCGCGCGGGCCGCCGTGATGCCGGCGTCCGAGTCCTCGAACGCCACGCAGTCCGCGGGAGCGAAGCCCAGCTCGGCAGCGCCCTTGAGGAAGCCCTCGGGGTCCGGCTTGCTCGCGCCGACGCACTCGGCCGTCACCCGCACCCGCGGCATCGGCAGCCCGGCCGCCTCCATGCGGGCCGTGGCCAGCGCCAGGTCGGCCGAGGTCACCAGGGCGTGCGGCAGGGCGGCGACGGCGGCCATGAAGGCGGGGGCGCCGGCGACGGCGACCACGCCGTCCGTGTCGGCCGTCTCCTGGGCGAGCAGGACGCGGTTGTCGGCGTGGTTCCGCTCCATGGGGCGGTCCGGGAGCAGCGCCGCCATCGTGGCCCAGCCCTGCCGGCCGTGGACGACCTTGAGCGCCTCGTCGGCGTCCAGCCCGTGCTCGGTCGCCCAGGTCCGCCAGACGCGCTCCACCACGGCGTCCGAATTGACGATGGTCCCGTCCATGTCCAGCAGGAGAGCGTTCGCGGTCAGGGCGGTCGTCATACGGGCTCCAGGGCGCGACAAAAGAGGACGAAGTGGCTCCGCCCGCCGGTCAGGGAGTACGGGCGGAACCACTTTGTTCCTTCACGATACAAAAACGGGGGCGGTGACGCCAATCCCGTCTCACGGCTCGCGCGTCTCGGCCTCCAGCGAGCGGCGCGTATGGGGGCCGTAGACCCCGAGCGGGTCCCGGTCGATGCCGCGGTCCCACTGGTAGATCTTCACGGCCTGTTCCACGTCCTCGTCGAACCGCCCGTCGGCCGCGTAATCGTCCGGATACAGCCACAGCTGCCGCAGCCGCAGCTGGAGCTCGGTCACCGCCGGGCCGCTGTCGCCGCGCCGCAGGGTGCCGCCTCCCGGCCGCTGCGTCGGCTCCTGCGAGACCGTGCCCGTGGCCACCGCCGTCGACGGCGGCGCCGAGGGGGCGGCCGGGGCGTCGCCGGCGCTCGGGCCCGTACTCGGCCCGCCGTCCGACGGCGACGGCGAGGCGGAGGCCGACGGGGACGCCGACGCCGAGGCGGACGCGGAGGCCGACGCGGACGGTGACGGGGACGCCGACGCGGCGGCGGACACGGACTCCGCGGGCGCGTCCGGCTCGGCGCTGGCGCTCGGGGAGCCGCTGCGGACATCCGTGTGCAGCGCCCGGTCCCGCTCGGTGTCGCCGGAGAGCAATCCGCCGGCGAACGTCGCCGTGCCCGCGACGGCGACGGCCGCCACGCCGACGACGATCCCCGCGAGCGCACGGCGCCGCCGGGGCCGCGGTTCGGGCTGCGCGCCTGGACGGGCGACGTACAGGTCCAGCTCCTCGGTGGCGCCCCCCATGGTGTCCGGCGGCGGCCCGGCGGCGATGGCCCGCAGCACCGTGGTGTCGTCGTCCACGGCCCCGGCCACGCCCTCCGGATGCCCCGCACCGCCCCGTTGCGCGGGCGGAGTGAACGCCACGGTCGGGGCGGCGTCCTTACCGGCCCCCGCGGCCTGCGCGCCCGCGGCGTCTGCCGCCCGCACCCGCGGCGGCGCGCCGTCGGCGGTCGGCGCGTACCCGTCCGGCCCCGCGCCCGCCGGCGGCTCGTACTGGAGGCTCTCCAGCGTCACGTACGGCCTGATCCGCAGTGGATCGAACTCCGCCGCCGAGGCGTCCGCCTCCCGCTGCGCACGGTGCGCGGCCCCCGCGCGCGCGGCGCAGTCGCACCCCGGCGCGGCGCTGCCGTCCGGGTTCCGCGGCCTCGCGCACTCCGGGCATCTGCTTCCGGTCATTGCCGGTTCCCCTCCCCATCGAACTGCCGCCGATTATGCAGCCGCCCCAAGCGACGCCCAACGCCCCACCGGCCTCAGCGCACCTCTCGGCAGGCCATAAGCGGACAGAACCACCACGATGGGAGGGAACACCGCGTCACCGACCGAGGAGAACGGCATGGCCCAGGAAGTGAGCACCGCTCAGGTGGGGCCCGCCCCCGGGGGGCAGGCACGACGGACGATCCTCGTCGCCATCGGCGCGCTGCTGCTGGGCATGCTGCTCGCCGCGCTCGACCAGACGATCGTCGCCACCGCACTGCCCACGATCGTCAGCGAACTCGGCGGCATGGACCATCTGTCGTGGGTGGTCACCGCGTACATGCTGGCCGCGACCGCCGCAACCCCACTGTGGGGCAAGCTCGGCGACCAGTACGGCCGCAAGAAACTCTTCCAGACGGCCATCGTCATCTTCCTGATCGGCTCCGCCCTCTGCGGCATCGCCCAGAACATGCCGCAGCTCATCATCTTCCGCGCCGTCCAAGGACTCGGCGGCGGCGGGCTGATGGTGCTGTCGATGGCGATCGTCGGCGACCTCGTACCGCCCCGCGAACGCGGCAAGTACCAGGGCCTGTTCGGCGCGGTGTTCGGCGCCACCAGCGTCCTCGGTCCGCTGCTCGGCGGCTTCTTCACCGAACACCTCACCTGGCGCTGGGTCTTCTACATCAACCTGCCCATCGGCGTCGTCGCCCTGCTCGTCATCGCCGCCGTACTGCACATCCCGGTACGCAGGACCCGCCACACCATCGACTACCTCGGCACCTTCCTCATCGCCTCCGTCGCCACCTGCCTCGTGCTCGTCGCCTCCCTCGGCGGCACGACGTGGGCCTGGGGCTCGGCACCGATCATCGGCCTCGCCGTCCTCGGAGCCGTACTCCTCGTCGTGTTCGTCTCCGTCGAACGCAGGGCGGCCGAACCGGTGCTGCCGCTGAAGCTGTTCCGGATCAGGACCTTCACGCTCGTCGCCGTCATCAGCTTCGTCATCGGCTTCGCGATGTTCGGCGCGATGACGTACCTGCCGACGTTCCTCCAGGTCGTCCAGGGCGTCTCACCGACCCTGTCCGGCGTGCACATGCTGCCGATGGTGTTCGGCCTGCTGCTCACGTCCACCGCGTCCGGGCAGATCGTCAGCCGCACCGGCCGCTGGAAGGTCTTCCCCATCCTCGGAACGGCGGTCACGGCACTCGGGCTGCTGCTGCTCCACCAGCTCGAGCGGGACACCTCCACCTGGCTGATGAGCACGTTCTTCTTCGTCTTCGGCGCCGGACTCGGCCTCGTCATGCAGGTCCTCGTCCTCGTCGTCCAGAACGCCGTCGGCTACGAGGACCTCGGCGTCGCCACGTCCGGTGCGACGTTCTTCCGCTCCATCGGCGCCTCGTTCGGCGTCGCCATCTTCGGCACCATCTTCACCAACCGGCTGGAGCACAAGCTCACCGACGCCCTCGCCGGACAGCAGATCCCGCCCGGCGCCGGGCCCGCGGAGCTGGCCGCCGACCCCCGGGCCATCGGCCGGCTGCCGGCCGGTCTGCGCCCGTCGGTGCTGAACGCGTACTCCACCGCCATCACCGACGTCTTCCTGTACGCCGTGCCGGTCGTCCTGCTCGCCTTCCTCATCGCCTGGTTCCTCAAGGAGGACAAGCTGCGCGCCTCGGTGACCGCGCCGGAGCCGACGGAGACGCTGGCCTCCAACCCCGTCGAACGCTCCTCCCACGACGAGGTCGCACGGGCCCTGTCGGTGCTGGGCTCCCGCGAGGGCCGGCGCCACATCTACGAGAAGATCACCGAACGGGCCGGTCACGACCTGCTGCCCGCCTCGAGCTGGCTGCTGCTGCGCATGAAGCGCCACGGCGTCGTCGAACCGGCTCTGCTCGCCGAGTCCACCCCCGTACCCCTGCGGGCGATCACCGAGGCCGCCCGCGAGGTGGAGGGGCGCGGGCTCGCCCGCCGCGAGGGCCTCGGCCTGATGCTCACCGACCGGGGAGCGGAGGTGGCCGTCGATCTGGCGCAGGCGCGGGAGGACTCGCTGGCCGAACTGCTGGGCGACTGGTGGGGCCCGGACCGCCCGACCGACCTCGTCCAGCTGGTCCACGAGCTGAACCTGGAGCTGTGCGGCTCCGACGACGAGACCCCGCACAGCCCCGAGCCGCGCCGCGACCACGAGCCCCCGCACGGGCGGCGCCCCCTCGTCTGACCGTCCCGCGGTGCGGCTCAGAGGTTCTTGCCGTACCAGATCTCCATATACGGGCCGGAGCAGTACGCCGGTATCTCCGCGTAGCCGTGCCGGACGTACAGCGCTCGCGCCTCGACCAGGTCCAGCCGGGTGTTGAGCACCATCCGGACGGCGCCGAGCGCGCGGGCCTCGTCCTCCAGCCGCGCCATCAGCAGACCGGCGCCGCCCCGCCCGCGGACCTCGTGCCGCACGAACACCCGGGTCAGCTCGGCCCGCTTCTCGTCCAGCATCAGCACCCCGCCGCAGGCCGCCGCCGCACCGCCGTACCGGCCCACGGCGAACCGGCCCGTCGGCGGCGTCAGCAGCTCCGCGCCGTCGTCCCTCAGCCCGTCGTCGACCTCCTCCGCGGTCGCGGACCAGCCCCAGTAGCGGCTCGCCACATCGTGGTAGTACGCGCGCCGCAGCCCGGTGGCATCGGGGGAGTCGAAGGGCTCGGCGGCCAGGGTCCAGGCAGTCATGAGCCCTCTGTATCCCGGCCGGTCGTTGTTTGGCCAACCATTTCCCGGTTACTCGCAGCTATGCACGCTCGCCAACCGCGAGCGTCCGCCCACGGGTCAGACCCGGAAGGTGAGTCATGTCAACACTGACCACAGTTCTGATCGTCGTCGCGGTGGTCGTCGTCCTCCTGATCGCCGCGGGCGCGCTCTACGCACGCCGCCGCGCACAGGTCGGCGGCCGCGGGGCGCTGCGCAGGCGCTTCGGACCCGAGTACGAGAGGGTCCTGGCCCGCCACGACGGCGACGCCAAGGCGACGGACCGCGAACTGCAGGACCGCGTCCGGCGCCACAAAGACCTCACGCCGCAGCCGCTGCCGCCCGGCGTGCGCGAACAGTACGACGCCGAATGGGCCGCCGTGCAGGAACGCTTCGTGGACTCCCCGCGCAGCGCGGTCGCCGAGGCCGACCAGCTCCTCGGCCGCCTCGCCGCCGACCGGGGCTTCCCGGCCGCCGGCCGCTACGAGGAGCAGCTCGCCGCGCTCTCCGTCCACCACCCCCGCCACATCGAGGGCTACCGCGAGGTGCACCGCGCCGCACGCGCCGACTCCGGCGCCGGCACGGAGGACCTGCGCGAGGCGATGGTCGACGCGCGCGACCTCTTCGAGGACCTGGTCGCGGACCGTTCCGTCGACCACGGCCGCCACCGCCCCGGACACGGGCAGGGGCGCGGCCACGGGCGAGGGCACCTGCTGAAGCCCGGGCGGAGTGGTGCGTGATGCGAAACCAGTCCGGCGACGACCTCCCCCCGACTGCCGTCCCGCCCGGCTCCTTCGGCGCCGCGGGTGAAACCCACGCCCCCGCCGCGTCGGGCGGGCGGGACGGCAAGCAGACCGCGGAACGCAGCGAACGAAGCGCGTCCCACACGACCCGGCCGGGGCCGGTGGACGAGCCGCTGAAGCCCGTCCTCGACCCGGGGGCGGCGGCGCCCGCGCCGCTGCTCCCGCCGGACGAGCGTGAACGGCTCCAACAGCGCCTGCAGCACGCGCTGGCCGGCTTCGTCGACGACCCGCGCCACGCCGTCGAAGAGGCGGCGGCCGTCCTCGACGACGCCGGCGACCGGATCACGGCGTCCCTGGCGGAACAGCGGCGGACGCTGCGGGAGTCCGCGTCCGGCGCCGCGTCCGGGCCCGGCTCCGCGGACGACACCGAGGAACTGCGGGTCGCGCTGCGGAAGTACCGCGAGACGACGGAGCGGCTGCTGCGGATCTGACCGCGGACCCGGTGTCCGGCGGTCAGGCCCTGGGCGCGGCCTGCTGCACGACCTCGAACGACCACACGGTGGACCCGGTGGCGGCGGGCTTGGGACGCTCGCCGCCACCGCCCTGCGCGCCACCGCCCTGATGGGCGGCCTTCATCGGCCCCTCCATCCACGCCTGGAACGCGGCCTCGTCACGCCACCGCGTGTACACCAGGTACTGGTCGGTGCCCTCGACGGGCCGCAGCAGCTCGAACCACTCGAACCCGTCGGACCCCTCGACGGCGCCGGCGCGGGACGCGAAACGCTTCTCCAGAACCTCGCGCTGTTCGTCGGGGACGGTGAGGACGTTGATCTTCACGATGCTCATGCGGCCATCCTCCCGTACGAGTCCGGCCCGGCTGCCGCCGCCCCGGACGCCGGGCGCGCCACCGTCACGCCGTGACCCGCGCCACCAGCAGGCCGTCGTAGCCCTTCCCGCCCACCGTCTGCAGCGCCGTCGCGTCCAGCCGCGGCTCGTTGGCGACCAGTTCGAACATCTCGCGCGTCGCGACGATCGCCGGGTCCTCGCTCGACGCGTCGGCGACCGCCCCGCCGCGCACCACGTTGTCGACGACGATCAGGCTGCCGGGGCGGGTCAGGCGCAGCGCCCACTCCACGTAACGCGGGTTGTTGGGCTTGTCCGCGTCGATGAAGACCAGGTCGAAGGGGCCCGCGCCCGGTTCCGCCGCGATGCGCGGCAGGAGGTCGAGGGCCGCGCCGGTGCGGACCTCCGCGACCTGGTCCAGGCCGGCCCGTGCGATGTTCGCGCGGGCGAGGTCGGCGTGGGCCGGGTCGTACTCGAGCGAGATCAGCCGGCCGTCCGCCGGCAGCGCCCGCGCCAGCCAGATCGTGCTGTAGCCGCCGAGCGTGCCGATCTCCAGCGCCGTGCGGGCGCCCTGCACACGGGCCAGCAGATGCAGCAGTTTCCCCTGGTTGGGCGCCACATTGATGGCGGGCAGCCCTGCCGCGTCGCTCGCGGCGAGCGCTTCGGTCAGGGCCTCGTCCTGGGGCACGAGAAGATCGCTGATGTATCCGTCGACGGCCTGCCACTGATCCTGAGTCATACGGGGAAACCTACGTTCCCGGCGCCGCCACCGGCAGCGCCCCGCGTCGTCTCACCCGTACACGCCACACGACCAGAGCCACGGCGAGCACCGGCAGGCCGGTCGCCATCAGCCACACCGGCACGTCCGCGACCGTCAGCAGGTCGTCGTCCCACACCACCCGCTGAAAGGGTGTGTCCGAGGCGGCGGGCACCAGCTCGTGGTCCCCGTCGATCCGGCCCGGATCGGGGAAGCGCTGGTCGAGTACGGTGAGGAAACGGTCCTGCTCCTCGGTGAGGCGGCCCACCGCACCCTTGGGCTCGATCTGCCCCGCGTACGTCACCTCGGGCTCGGAGCCGCCGATGGCGCCGCGCGGCTCCATCCGGTGCTGCGCGAGCACGAACAGGCCCAGCGACTGGGCCGTCGTGGCCCGCCGGGACAGCCGCATCGGATAGACCAGCGTCTCGCTCGCGAAGCTCAGCCGCAGCGGGTCGAGCGTGCCGTCGAGCACCTTGCCCTGCTCGGCCGGCGCCAGGCGTACGGCGACGTACTCCGAGCCCTGGTCGACGTACGGCCGCAGGTCCTCGCCGAGCCCGTCGGGCATCGTGAAGCCGTTCGCGGTGAGCCAGTCGCCCAGCGCGTCCGGGTCGGTCGCCGTCAGCCGGGCCACGTCGAAGTCGCCGAGCCTCTCCCGGCCGACGACGCCGACCCCGGAACCGTCCGCGCCCTGCCCCGGGGCCGCGCCCGGCGCGCCGTCCCCGTGGTCGAAGGGCCAGTCGCCGTTGCGGGGCCAGAAATAGTGGCGCGTGCGGTGCACCGGCGCGGCGATCCGCACCAGTTCGTCGAAGACCGCGGCGTCGGCGAGCTCCACGGTGGCCCGCCCCGGCACGGGCATGATCCACGCCGCCTCCGGCGCGTCCGAGTCGACGGTGAAGCGCATGACGATCTGTTCGGTGCGGCCGTCCCAGTCGACCACAGCGGTCTCGCGGTGCACCGAGAACTGCGCGTTCGGGTCGACGACCATCGCCCCGCACCCGCAGGCATGGGCCGGTCCGACCAGCGAACCGACCTGCAGCATGAGCAGCGCCAGCAGCACGGTGAGCACGCGCGCGCGTGACCCGAATTCTTGTATGTTCCCCCGCATGGCCTCTGTGACGGCGCCATGACACCAGTGGTTCCCGTCCGGACGGATCTGTTCCTCTCCCGTGACCGGACACCGCATTCCGGCCGTTGAGTGGGGACGGACGGGATTGGGAACTGGTGGCCTTTGGCTTTGCATGCGTGTGTTCTGGCGTGTGTGGGTGAGTGCGGGGTGCGGTCGGGGGAATGTGCGGCTGGGGAGGGAACGGGAGTGCGTGGGTCGAATGTGTGACCTTTGACTGGTGTGCTCGTTGGGTATGGGGAGTGGCTGTTCGGGACGTGTCGGGGGGCGGTTGGGGTTGACATGAGCGCCGACCACCTGGCCGCCTGGCGCCTGGACACCCATGGCAACCCGTGCGGTGAGCCGCGCCTCTTCCCCTGCGACCTCACCGGCACCCCCGACCACCGGGACGCTCAGGTCCGTCATGCCCCGACCCGGCTGCTGCACCGGGCCGCATCCTGCGGCGTGAAGGCGATCGCCGTCCAGGACCTCGACTTCACCGCCGAGAAGACCCGCGAGAAGCACGGCCGCAGGAAACGGTTCCGCCGGCTGGTCTCCGGTATGCCCACCGGCCGGCTCCGCGCGCGCCTGTCCTCCATGGCCGGCCGGACCGGCATCACCATCATCGCCGTCGACCCGGCCCACACCTCCACGTGGGGCGCCCAGCACTGGCAGAAGCCGCTCACCAGCACTACCCGGAAGACGACCCGTCACCATGCGGCGAGCATCGCGACCGGGCGACGCGCCCAGGGCTGTCCGGTCCGGCGTCGGACGGCACCGCCCCGCACCCACCGGAGCGATGGATGCGGGCATCGGACCGTCCAGGCCCCACCGGACACCCCAGGGCGTGAGGAAGCCCGCCCCCGTGTTCCCGGACCACGGACACGACCCCTGCCACCGGACACGGAGCGAACGCGGGCGACCAGGACACCCAGAACCGTTCGGGGCGTCCGCAGCGACCAGGAATGGGCCCAAGACCCACTCCTGCTCACTGAACAGGAACGGTGACAGTCAGGCGAACAGGGAGTTCAGTGGGTCTTTTCCACGGGGCGGTACGACGCTCCACGGACGCCCGGTGGACACCTGGGCGGCACACAACGGGACAAGTGAACCGGTGGGGAGGCTCGGCGCGACGTGGCGAACGCGGAACACAGCCCGCGCAGCGGTGCGGCGGCGGCAGTGGCGGTGGCAGTGGCGACGGACACGAGGGTCGGCACCGCCAGGGCCGCGCTGTGGCTCTTCGCCGCCGTCCTCGCCATACGGCAGGCGGCGGCCGTACTGACCCTGCCGCCCGGCGAGCGGCTCCTCGACCTGGGCGCCTGGACCGGGCGGAACGGCGTCCTCCACGTCCCCGGCTCCCTTTACGACGAGGGCAGATTCACCGGCACCCCGTTCACCGGGCTCGTGCTCAGACCGCTCGCCGACTCCGCCGAGCAGGGTCTCGGCGTCGCCTGGACCTTCGGCACCCTGCTGCTCGTGGTGCTCGTCGGCCTGGTCGCCGCCCGCGCCCTGCCGATCCCCGTGTCCCGCCGCAGCACCCTGCTGGCCGCGCCCGTCGCGATCAGCCTGCTGATGCTGTCGCTGCCTGTCCGCAACAGCTTCCACCTGGGCCAGACCAGCGTCATCCCGGTCCTGCTGGTTCTCCTCGGCTGCCTCGCCGTACGCGCTGAGCGGCCCGCGGGCCTGCTCATCGGCATCGGCGCCGCCCTTCAGCCGACCGTCCTGCTCTTCGCACCGCTGCTGTGGTTCACCGGCCGCCGCCGGGCCGCCGTGACCTCGGCGGGCGCCTTCGCCGCCCTCTCCGTACTCGCCTGGGCCGCGATGCCCGGCGACTCATGGGCGTACTGGGTGCACCACGTCGCGGGCGCGGGGCTCGGTGAGAGCCCGGACAGCCTCGCCAACCAGTCCCTGCACGGTGCCCTCCTGCGGCTCGGGCTCCAGGGCGGCGCCGAGATCGCCGTCTATCTGCTGCTCGCGGCCGGCGTCGTCCTCCTCGGTCTGCGCCGTGCCGTCCGTTACGCCCATGACGGGCAGTTGCTGCTCGCTGTGGCCGTCACCGGCTGTGTCGCCGTCGCCGTCTCACCGACCGCCTGGCAGCACCAGCTCCTGTGGGTGCTGCTCGCCGTCGTCGGCCGGGTCGGCAGGCGCGCCGCGGACCGGATGCTGTGGCCCGTGCTCGTCGTCCTCGCGATCACGCTGCCGGGCACGATGCTGCTGCCCAACGTCCCCGTCCTGCACCCGGTCCGGGACAACGTGCTCCTCGTCGCCGCGCTGGTGGCAGCCTGCGCGGTGCCGTTCCTGCCGCTCGGCTCGCCGCACTTCCGCCGGCCCGTCCCGACCGCGTACGCCGCACCGCTGCCCGCCCGCTGGGCGCGCGTGCCGCTGCTGCCTTTCTGGCGGCGCGCCCTCAGCCGCCCCAACCTGCTGCTCGAACTGCTGGTCATCCGAGTCGGCTACTCCGTCTATGCCCAGATCCGTGCCGCCGCGACCGGCGGCGTGGCGGCGGCGGAGGAACACGCCAGGCAGATCCTCTCCGTCGAGGCCGCGCTCGGCATCGACATCGAGCACTGGGTCAACCAGGCGGTGGTGAAGGCGGCATGGGCCGAGACCTTCCTCGACTTCTATTACACGTCGTTCCACTTCGCGGTCCCGCTGGCCGTCCTCGGCGTGCTGTACGTGCGCCGGCCGTCCGACTACCGCTGGGCGCGCTCGTCGCTCGCCTTCGCGACGCTGCTCGCGCTCCTCGGTTTCTGGCTCTACCCCCTCGCGCCGCCGCGGCTGATGCCCGGCATGGGCTTCATCGACACGGTCCACGGCCCTCAGGATCTCGCCAACCCCGACTACGGCGCGATGACCGCCGTCACCAACCAGTACGCGGCGATGCCGTCCCTGCACTTCGGCTGGTCGCTGTGGTGCGGACTGGTGGTCCTGCTGCTCGCGCCCAGGCTGTGGATGAAGCTGCTGGGGCTGCTGCACCCGCTGTTCACCGTCTGCGCGATCGTCGCCACCGCCAACCACTGGGTCCTCGACGCGGCGGGCGGCGCGGTGGTCGTCGGCACGGGCTTCGGCCTCACGTACCTGCTGGCGGGGCGCAGACAACTGCAGGTCGGTGCGGACCCGGTGCCGGCGCGCCCGGTGCCGGGGGCGAGGTCGCACGCGGACGACGCGCATGCGGACGGCAAGGAGGCGGCGGCGCAGAACGCATGAGGCCCGGCGGGCACGGGCGCCAGGTCCGCACCCGCCGGGTGGATCGCCGCGTCCAGTAATCGTCCGCCACCGCGGCCGGTTCCGCCACTCGGGGGACCTCGAACCGGACCGTCCTGCCCGGCTTCCCGTGCGTGACGTCTTCGTCCCATTCGTCCACGACGGCGTCCAGCGGCGCGATGTCCGCCGGCCGGACTCGTCGTCCGGCCGCGCCTGTTGGGGCACGGGCCGGCCGCACGGCAGGTGAGGGGCAAGGATGTCCGCTCGGCCGGCCGAGGGTGGCCGGGGCCCGGACTCCGAGCAGCATGTCCCCTGACCGGGCGTCGCCGTCACAACAGGACCCGAGCGGGCGCGCCTCCGTCGGGATGCGCGCCGACCACGCCTCGAAGAGGGCTCACGACCTGAGGCGGCATGCGCGGCGCTCGACCGGCTGGGCGATATCCGGCACCCCGGGCCCGACACACCGCTGAAGCGGTGTTCTGTCATGTTCTCCTGAACCTCATTCACGCGCGGCATCCAGGCCGGCCGAGAAGGAGAGCCCGATGCGCCCCCACTCCGGCGACCGCAGCACGCAGAGCCGCGGTCCGGGAGCAGTCCGGTCACCGCGTGAGGTCTCGTCGGCCCTGTCGGCGCGAGGAACGCTCGGTGCCGCGCGCCGCCGGCGAACCGGATCGGGCACCCTCGCACGGGCAGTGATGGCGGCGATGCTGGTCGGCGCGCTGCTGCCCGGTGCGGTCGGGGTCTTCGGCACCGGCCACCAGGACGACGCAGCGCGGCCGGCGGTCCTGCCGGACCTGGGAACACCCCTCGGTCCCGGCACGCACGAGGTCCGGTTGCTGCGGACGGACGTGCGGAAGACGCTCGCCCACGATTCGCGAGCTTTCACCCAGGGCCTGGAATTCCGTGGCGGGACGCTCTACGAGAGTACGGGGCTGTCGGGTGAGTCCTCCGTGCGCGCCGGACCGCCGGGCAAGCCGCCCACCGTGTACGCCGAGCTGCCGACGCCCTTGTTCGGGGAGGGCATCACCCTCGCCGGCGACAAGCTCTGGCACATCACGTGGCGTGACGGCATCGCCGTCGAACGCGACCCCGTCTCGCTCATGGAACGTCGTCGGGTCGCTTACCAGGGCGAGGGCTGGGGCCTGTGCCACCAACGCGGCGCAGGGCAGGACCGGCTGGTGATGAGCGACGGCTCCGACCGGCTCGTCTTCCGCGACCCTGACACCTTCACCGCAACGGGCGCCGTCCACGTGCGTCACGACGGCAGACCCGTGACACGACTCAACGAACTCGAATGCGCCTATGACGGCTCTCTCTACGCCAACGTCTACCGGACCGACACGATCGTGCGCATCGACCCGCGTACCGGAGCCGTCATCGCGCACATCGACGCAGCCGGACTGCTGACAGCATCCGAACGCCGCGGAGCCCGGGAACTGAACGGCATCGCAGCCGTACCCGGGACCGACGAATTCCTGCTCACCGGCAAGCTGTGGCCCCGCATGTTCCAGGTGGCCTTCGTGCCGAGGTGAGGGGGCGTCCTTCGTCCGCTCAACCCCGTGTGACCCGGAGTTCCTTGATGCCGTTCAGCCAGGCCGAGCGCAGGCGGCGCGGCTCGCCCGCGAGGCGGAGGCCGGGGAGGGCGTCGGCTATCGCGTCGAAGATCAGGTTGATCTCCATGACCGCCAGGGACTTGCCGAGGCAGAAGTGCGGGCCGCCGCCGCCGAAGCCGAGGTGCGGGTTGGGGTCGCGGGTGATGTCGAAGCGTTCGGGGTGGTCGAAGACCGTGGGGTCGTTGTTGGCGGAGGAGTAGAACAGGCCGACCCGGTCCCCCTTCCTGATGCGGGCGCCGCCCAGCACCACGTCCTGGGTCGCGGTGCGCTGGAAGGCGACGACCGGCGTGGCCCAGCGCACGATCTCCTCGGCCGCCGTCTCGGGGCGCAGCCGCTTGTAGAGCTCCCACTGCTCGGGGTGGGTGAGGAACGCGTGCATGCCGTGGCTGATCGCGTTGCGGGTGGTCTCGTTTCCGGCCACCGCCAGGAGGATGACGAAGAAGCCGAACTCGTCGGAGGACAGGTTCCCTTCGCCCTCCGCCGCGACCAGCCGGCTGACGATGTCGTCGGCGGGGCACTCCTTGCGCGCGGCCGACAGGTTCATCGCGTACGAGACGATCTCCATCGCCGCCTCGGTGCCGACCTCTTCCGTGATGGCGTACTCGGGGTCGTCGTACGCGGCCATCTTGTTGGACCAGTCGAAGATCTTGGACCGGTCCTCCTGGGGGACGCCGATGAGTTCGGCGATGGCCTGGAGGGGGAGTTCGACCGCGATGTCGGTGACGAAGTCGAAGCTGCCGTCCGCTCCTGCTCCCGCGCCGGCTCCCGCTCCCGCGCCGGCCGCCGCCGTCTCGGCGATCGAGCGTGCGCGGCGGCGCAGTGCGGCCTCCAGGGAGCGCACCGCGCGCGGGGTGAAGCCGCGCTGGACGATCTGGCGGACGCGGGTGTGCTCGGGCGGGTCCATGTTGAGCATGATCAGTTTCTGGACCTCGATCTGGTCACGGCTGATCGTCTCGTTGAAGCGGATGACGGCGGTGTTGGTGTGGGAGGAGAACAGCTCGGGGTGCGTGGAGACATGCCTGACGTCCGCGTGCCGGGTGACGGCCCAGTAGCCCTCGTCGTCGAAGCCGGAGACGCCGGCGGGCTGTTCGCACCACCAGACGGGCGCGGTGCGCCGCATCTCGGCGAACTCGGGGTGGGGGACGCGGGCCTGGAGGAGGTCGGGGTCGGTGAAGTCGAACCCTGGGGGGATGTGGGGGCAGGACATCGGCAGCTCCCGCTTCGGCGTCGGGGTGCGGTCGGATCACCTGATGGACCATCAGGAAGTGGCCGAAAGGTAATAACGGGTTCTACAAGTAGCAAGGCCCGCGGCCGGAACTGTTGCGGGTGAGGGTCCCGGTAAGAGGCGTGCAAGACCCTTGCGTACCGGCGGTAGCACTCATAAGACTTCTGACAGAACTAGAACGCGTACTAGTTCGAGAGTCTCCCAGAGTTCGGCCCGTAAGGGCGCCGGGACGCCCGTACGGCCGCAGAGAGGACGAGCTCATGGCCGCGGAACCCGTCATCGTCGAAGCCGTACGCACCCCCATCGGCAAGCGGGGAGGGCTGCTCGCCAATCTCCACCCCGCCTATCTGCTGGGCGAGACCTACCGTGAACTCCTCGGCCGGACCGGCATCCACGCCGACTGCGTCGAACAGATCGTCGGCGGCACCGTCACCCACGCCGGCGAGCAGTCCATGAACCCCGCGCGCACCGCCTGGCTGACCGTCGGCCTGCCGTACGAGACCGCCGCGACGACCGTGGACTGCCAGTGTGGATCGTCGCAGCAGGCGAGCCACATGGTCGCCAACATGATCTCGGCCGGGGTCATCGACATCGGCATCAGCTGCGGCGTCGAGGCCATGTCGCGGGTGCCGCTCGGCAGCGGGTCCAAGCACGGGCCCGGCAAGCCGTTCCCCGAGGAGTGGAACGTCGACCTGCCCAACCAGTTCGAGGCCGCGGAGCGCATCGCGCGCCGCCGGGGCCTGACGCGCGCGGACGTGGACCGGCTCGGGCTGCTGTCCCAGCAGCGGGCCCAGGCCGCGTGGAGCGAAGAGCGCTTCAAACGTGAGACGTACGCCGTGCAGGTGCCGACGACGGAGGAGGAGCAGGCCGCCGGGCAGGGGATGTGGCGCCTCGTCGACCGGGACGAAGGGCTCCGCGACACCTCGCTCGAAGCGCTCGCAGGACTGAAACCGGTCATGCCGACAGCCGTCCACACCGCCGGGAACTCGTCACAGATCTCGGACGGCGCCGCCGCCGTCATGTGGGCGTCCAAGCGCATGGCGCGGGCGCTCAAACTGAAGCCCCGCGCCCGTATCGTCGCCCAGGCCCTCGTCGGCGCGGACCCGCACTTCCACCTGGACGGGCCCGTCGACGCGACCCGCGCGGTACTCGGCAGGGCCGGGATGTCGCTCAAGGACATCGACCTGGTCGAGGTCAACGAGGCGTTCGCGTCCGTGGTGCTGAGCTGGGCGCAGGTCTTCGACCAGGACCTCGAGAAGGTCAACGTCAACGGCGGCGGGATAGCCCTCGGCCACCCGGTGGGCGCGACCGGCGCCCGCCTCATCACGACGGCGCTCCACGAACTGGAGCGCCGCGACAAGGAGTTCGCACTGATCACCATGTGCGCGGGGGGCGCGCAGGCGACGGGGACGATCATCCAGCGGATCTGACGTTCCCCGCGACGCGCCGGCGGGTGATGACGGACGGCCTCGATCACCGCGCCCGCCGAGGCGACCGACGGCGGGCGCGGGGGTCAGGGGACCCGGGGGCGCTCAGCCGGTCCCCCTGGACCTCGATGTCCCCTGTCTCGACGACCTCGTACAGCGTGGGGCAGTTGCCGTGCTCCGAGGTGGTGCCGATGAACCTGAGCGTCGTGGGGTGCTCCGTTCTCGCCGGTCGGACCACAAGCATGCGCCTGACCGCCGGTCCGCGGCGCGGCGTTGCGCGGGAGTGCGCCTGCTCGGAGTCAGGACATCCATTGCGTGCAACTGCGCCCGGCCGTTGCGATCAGCCGCAGCAGCAGCGGTGTGGGCAGGGCCGGGTTGGCGGCGACTCCGTCCAGCGCGGGCGGTAAGAAGGCCACCATGGGCTAAGCTCCCCGCCCCGTCGCCTCGCGCGCGGTCCCATCGGACGCCCGCGCCGCATCGGTCTCGAACGTGACCTGCGCGTCGAACGCCGCCCGTCGGGTCGCCCGGCGCAGCGCCTTGAGGAGCGCAGCGCCGAGGGTGAGCGTCAGGACGACGGTAAGGACCGCACGGCCCAGGTCCCAGCCGAGCGAGGTGGCCGCGCAGTACGCGACGAAGCGCACCAGGTTCTCGTGGAGCGGGGCGCCGGCCTGGAACGAGATGCCCGACGCCATGCCCGTGATGATCGTCCAGCCGTGCAGGTTCATCACCGTGCCGTACGCGAACGCCGCGACCGCCCCGTACGCGGCGAGCATCAGCAGCTCCAGCCGCCCCCGGATACGGTCCGGGCCCGGCAGCAGGCCCGCGCCCATCGCGAACCAGCCCATCGACAGCATCTGGAACGGCATCCAGGGCCCGACGCCGCCCGTCAGCAGCGCGGACGCGAACATGGTCACCGCGCCGAGCACGAAACCGAAGCCCGGGCCGAGGACCCGCCCGCTGAGGACCATGAGGAAGAACATGGGCTCCAGCCCGGCCGTCCCCGCGCCCAGCGGGCGCAGTGCCGCCCCGACCGCGGCCAGCACGCCCAGCATCGCCACCGCCTTCGCGTCCATCCCGGTGTCGGCGATCGTCGCGACGACGACGGCGACCAGCAGTGGCAGCATCGCGGCGAACAGCCACGGCGCGTCACCGGCGTGCGCCGCCAGGCCGGACTGCGCGTCGGCGAGCAGCGGCCAGCCGAAGAAGGCGACGCCGATGCCGCTGATCAGGACGAGCGCGGCGACGGAACGCGGGCCCAGGCGGACAGGGCGGTCGGTGCTGACCGCCCTCTTCGGACGCTCGGTCTCTCTCCTCATCGTGCCCTCTCCAGGGCCGCCTCGACCTGCGTGACCGTCAGCCACTGCTGCGGCGCGAGGATCTTGGCCACCTGCGGGGCGAACGCGGGGGAGGACACCACGACCTCGGCCGTCGGGCCGTCGGCCACCACCTCGCCGTCGGCGAGGATCACCACCCGGTGTGCCAGTTCGGCCGCCAGCTCCACGTCGTGGGTCGCCATCACGATCGCGTGCCCGTCGCGGGCGAGTCCCCGCAGAATCCCCACCAGCCGTGCCTTCGCCGCGTAGTCCAGGCCGCGCGTCGGCTCGTCGAGGAGCAGCAGCGGCGGCCGGCCGGTGAGGACGATCGCCAGCGCGAGAGCCAGCCGCTGCCCCTCGGACAGATCGCGGGGATGGGTACCGTCCGGCACGCCGGGGAGCAGCTCGCTGACGAGCGCGCGGCAAGTGCCGGGCGCCGCCTGCGCGTCGGTGTCCGCCGCCGCGCACTCGGCGGCGACCGTGTCCGCGTAGAGCAGGTCGCGCGGCTCCTGGGGGACGAGTCCGACATGGCGGATCAGTTCACGGGGGTGCGTGCGGTGGGGCGTGCGGCCGTTGATCTCCACCGCGCCGCCGGTGGGCTCGATCATGCCGACCAGCGTCGACAGCAGGGTCGACTTTCCGGCGCCGTTGCGGCCCATGAGCGCGACGGTCTCGCCCGGGGCGACGCCGAGGCCGATGTCGCGCAGCGCTTCGATACGGCCGCGGCGGACGGTGAGCCGGGTCGTGGTGGCGACGGGGCCTGCCGGCTCGGTGCGTGCGGGAGTGGGGGTGGGTGCGGGTGCGGGGCGGCGGAAGCGGGCGAACAGGCGGCGGGCGGGTCCCGCCCCCTGGTCCGGACCGGGCACCGGACCGCGCACCACGCCGTGCACCGGGTCCGCCGACGCCGGGCGGCCGTCGGCGGGCGACAGGCCCTCCAGCCGCTCCCGCAGCGAGCCCGCGCGGCGGCGTGCGTCCCGTACGGACAGCGGCACCGGGGCCCACCCCGCCGTCCGGGCCAGCGCCACCACCGGCGGGTGGACCGGCGACACGTCCATCACCGTCGCCGGGTCGCCGACCACGGGGCGCTCGCCGCGCGCCGGCAGCAGGACGACCCGGTCCGCGTACTGCACGACCCGTTCCAGGCGGTGTTCCGCCATCAGGACCGTCGTGCCGAGGTCGTGGACGAGCCGCTGCAGTACCGCCAGCACCTCCTCCGCCGCCGCCGGGTCCAGCGCGGACGTCGGCTCGTCGAGGACCAGCACCTTCGGGTGCGGCGTCAGCACCGAGCCGATCGCGACCCGCTGCTGCTGGCCGCCCGACAGCGTCGCGATCGGCCGGTCCCGCAGCTCCGCCAGGCCCAGCAGGTCGAGCGTCTCCTCGACCCGGCGGCGCATCACGTCCGGCGCGAGGCCGAGCGACTCCATGCCGTAGGCGAGTTCGTCCTCGACGGTGTCGGTGACGAAGTGGGCCAGCGGGTCCTGGCCCACCGTGCCGACCACGTCCGCCAGTTCACGGGGCTTGTGGGTACGCGTGTCACGGCCGTCGACCGTGACCCGGCCGCGCAGCGTGCCGCCCGTGAAGTGCGGGACGAGCCCCGACACCGCGCCCAGCAGAGTCGACTTGCCGACTCCCGACGGGCCGACGAGCAGCACCAGTTCGCCTTCGGGAACGGTGAGATCGACGTTCTCCAGCGTGGGCCCGGCGGCATCGCCGTACGTCACCGAGACGTTCTCGAAGCGGATCACCGGGTCGACTCCTTGGCTCCTGCGGGGACCGGCGCGACGCACGCCGGCAGCAGGCCGATCAGTACGGACAGCGCCGGCCACAGCGGCAGCGTGGGCGCCGTCAGCGGTACGACGCCGGGGTGCAGCGCCTCACCCCCGTACACGGCGGCCCGGATCATCAGCCCGGCGACGGCCACGCCGGAACCGGCCACCAGCCAGGCCCGCCCGCCCCAGCGGTCGGGACGGTAACGGGTACGGACAGAACGCCGGCCGCCCAGCCACAGACCGCCGGCCGCCGCGACGAGTCCCGCGGCCAGCAGGGGCAGCCCGTACTCGGCGCCCGCGGCGGCGAGCAGCCCGTACGACCCCGCGCACACCCCGAGCAGCCCGCCGAGGGTGAGCATGTTCGTGGTGCGGCGCACGGCGGGCGGGACCTGGGCGGTGCGCCCGTAACCCCGGGCGTCCATGGACGCGGCGACCGCGACCGACCGCTCCAACGCGCCCTCCAGGACCGGCAGCCCGATCTGGGCGACCGCCCGTACGCCGCCGGTGGGGCGGCCGCGCAGCCGACGGGCCGTGCGCAGCCGGAGCACGTCCGCGACCATGTTCGGCGCGAAGGTCATCGCGACGACGACGGCCACGCCCGCCTCGTACAGCGCTCCCGGCAGCGACTTGAGCAGTCGCGCCGGGTTCGCGAGCGCGTTGGCGGCGCCGACGCAGATCAGCAGGGACGCGAGCTTCGCGCCGTCGTACAGCGCGAAGACGATCTGCTCGGCGAAGACCCGGCCGCCGATCCGGATGCCGTCCGCCCAGTCGGGCACCGGGACTTCGGGGAGCGCGAACAGGACGTGCGTGCCGCCGATGGGGGAGCCGAGGACGACGGAGAAGACGACGCGTACGGCGATGACGACGAGCCCCAGTTTCACGAACGCGCCGTACGAGCGGGCCCAGGGCGCGTCCGTGCGGCGGGCCGCGACGACGTAACCGGCGACGCCGACGAGCAGGGCGAGGAGGAGGGGGTTGGTGGTGCGGGACGCGGCGACGGCGAGGCCGAGGGCCCAGATCCACCAGGCGGTGGCGGGGAGGGCGTTGGCGCGGGTGGCGGTGGGGGGACGGAGGGGGTGGGAGCGTGCGGGGCCGCTGCGCGGGGCTTGTCCCCTCCCCTCCCCCTGCGGCCTGGCGGCCGCGGGGGGACCGCCACCTTCCGGAACCGGGGCTACAGCCCGGGTCCCGTTTTCGGGGGCTCTGCCCCCGGACCCCGGCGCCTCAAACGCCGGCGGGGCCGGGTGGGACCCCCGCGCCTCGGACGCCGGCGGGGCTGAGGCCGGCGGGACCGGGATCGCCCCGTCGTCCGGGGTCATCGGTTGCGGCGGCGGGACTGCCGGACCGTTGCCGCCGCCAGGGCCAGCACCGCCGCGAGGCCCGCGTAGAGGCCGACGGACGGGCCCTCGTCCGGCTCCGGTTCGGACGCGGCCGCGTCCGCGGCCGCGGGCTCCTGCCCGGAGACCTGTTCGCCGCAGCCCGACTTGGGGTAGCCCGAGATCGCGCACAGCAGGGCCTGGCCGTTGTACCGCAGCGGCTTCGCGACCCGCGCCAGGGCCTCCGCCGTCGTCGCCGCCTCGTCGGCCTGGACGCAGGCGGTGCGCGGCGCCGGCGGGGCCTCGCCCCGGGGGGCGTCCGTCGCCGTGCCGGGGTCGATGACGAGGGCGATCCGCTTGGCGCCGTCCTTCGCGGGCGTCTTCGCGCAGATCGCCTCGAAGTCGGGGGCCGTGCGCGGTTTCGCCGAGTCCCCGCTGTCCTCGCTCACCGAGAAGCGGAAGCCGTGCACGGACCCGTCGGCGGGGCGTGCGGTGGCCGGGCCCTCGGTGGCGTACGTCCACCGGCCGTCGGTGCTCTGCCAGAACGACCAGTAGCGGTAGCCCGCCGCCTGCGCGGGAGCCGCGACCAGCACGGTGAGCAGGGCGCCGAGGCCGAGGAGGACGAGGAGGAAGCGGGTGCGTCGCATCAGCTCTGGTTCTTCCTGCGGCCGCTGAGCAGGAAGCCCGCGCCCATGGCTGCGACGAAGAACGCGCCCACGATCCACCAGGTGTTGAAGGAGGACGAGCCGTCGTCGGACTTCTTCTCGTCCTTCGCGGCCGGCGACTCGGACGCCGCCGCCTTCGGCGCCGGGCCGGTCGCGGACAGCGCGGCTACCAGGTCCGTGCCGCCGAAGTCCTTCGGGTCGGCGCCGGCCGCCCGCGCGGCGAAGATCAGCTGGGCGTAGGCGGCGGGGCCGTTCTCCCGCGCCCACGACGCCGAGTTCTTCCGCAGCCACTCGAGCGGCTGCGCCGTCTGCTCGGAGAGGCCCTGCACGGACAGCGCCACCACCGCGTCGGCGGTGTTGCCGAAGTCCGGCGCGGGGGACGAGTCTTCGGCGCCAGGCATCGGCGGGGTGTCGAAGTGGCCCTTCTTCGCCAGACCCTTCGCGAGGTAGGCCGCGCCGTTGTGCGCCGCGCCGTCGAGGGTCGTGGTCTTCTCGCAGGTGGTGCCCTTGTCGTCCTCGGCGTTGCCGCCGGTCGCCGCCAGGCCCTTGCCGTGGGAGGCGAGCACGGCGGCGGCCGTGGAGTCGGCGACGATGCCGGGGGACTTCACCTGGTAGACGAAGGCGCCGCCGTCCTCGCCGCCGCACGGCTTCGCGAACGTCTGCAGCGCGTCGTACGGCGTCTTGCCGCCCTTGGCCTTGGCGTCGGCCGGGCGTTCGCCGGCCGCGGCGAGCGCGCCGATCACCAGGGACGTGGAGTTGGCGTCGCTCGCGCCGCCGGGGTTGTAGCCCCAGCCGCCGTCCTCGTTCTGGACCGACTTCAGCCAGTCGACGGTCTTCTTCACGGCGGCGTCCTGCCCGCCGAGCGCGGCGAGCGCCTGCACGGCGGCGCCGCTGGCGTTGGTGTCCAGGGGCAGCGCGGCGTCGCAGTCCTTGGCGGTGTCGGCGCGATACGACGGGAAGCCGCCGCTCGCGCACTGCTGCCCGGTCAGGAAGGCGACGGCCGCGTCCGCCGGTCGCACGCCGGCCGTGTCCTGGGCGAGCAGGGCGAGGGACTGGCGCCACACGCCGTCGTACGTCGGGTCGGTTTTGCCGTAGAGGCCCGCGGGCGGTTCGGGGGACGGCGTCGGGGAGGGTGCGGCGAGGGCGGCGGGCGCGGCGGTCAGGCCGAGCACGGCGGAGGCGACGAGCGCGGCTGCGCAGCGGCGAACGGTGTTCATGGCGGGGCGGTGCCTCTCCTGCGATACTCCCGGCGGGAAACCGGGCACGGGCACGCTCACGCACCTGGGCTCCGGCTCCGTATGCCTCGACGGTGCCGGTCACCGGCGGGCTGCCGGTGACACGAGCCGGTCACGACCGCGTACGGGGCATTCCGGCTCGCCGCCTCGGAAAACAGGCGGCTTACGGCATGGGGCATCCCCAGCTTGCGCGAAGCGCATGGCGAGGGGAGGGGATCAGCGCCGGATTCGCACCGGCTTCCCCCCGTACGGGTAATGATGACGACGCCGACACTCTACCGGCCGGTCGCACATGTGAACGTGGGGCACTGGTCACACGGCCACGTACCGGACCGGGTCCCCGCCCGGCGCGAGCTCCGCGCGGCCCAGCTTCACCAGCCGCCGCAGATGGGACTCCGCCTCGGAGACGGCGATGTTCCGCGAGCCGTACGGGATCTGCTCCCACGGCCGGTTCCACTCCATGCGCACCGCCACCTCCCACGCCGTGAGCGGCTCCGCCAGCAGCGTCTGCAGGCCGGTGAGGCGCTGCTCGTGGTGGGCGAGCAGTTCCCGGACTCGCTCCGCGGCGCCGGTGAAGGCGTGCTGGTGGGCGGGGAGGACCTCGGCGGGGGCGAGGCGGCCGACGCGTTCCAGCGAATCGAGGTAGTCCCCGAGGGGGTCGGTGACCGTGGCGTCGTCGGGGTCCTCGTAGAGGCCGATGTGCGGGGTGATGCCGGGCAGCAGGTGATCGCCGGAGAAGAGGCGGCCGTTGCCGGGGCGGCCCGCCGGGTGCGCCTCCTCCAGATGGAGGCAGACATGGCCGGGGGTGTGGCCGGGTGTCCACACGGCCCGCAGTCTGCGGCCCGCCAGGTCGAGCAGCTCACCGGGGACGATCTCCCGGTCGGGGAGCGCGGGGCGCGTTCCGGGGAGTCCGCCGGTGCTGCCCGAGGCGCGTGCGGCGCGCAGGGGCGCGATGTGTGCCTCGGGCGCCCCGGCGCGTTCGAGTTTGCCGGCGAGGTAGTCGAGCCACAGGCCGGGCTCGGCCTCGCGGGTGCGGCGGACGACGCCGGCGTCCGCGGCGTGCATCGCGATCCACGCGCCGGACGCCTCACGGACCCGGCCGGACAGGCCGTGGTGGTCCGGGTGGTGGTGGGTGACGACGACGCCGTGGATCGCGGCGGGCGAGGTGCCGCAGGCGGCCAGGCCCGCCGAGAGCGCGTCCCAGGCGGCGGGGTCGTCCCATCCGGTGTCGACGAGGACCGGACCGCGGTCGGTGTCGAGCAGATGGACCAGGGTGTGCCCGAGCGGATTGTCCGGGATCGGGACGCGCAGGGAGTGGACACCGCCGCCGTGGTCGTACGCGAGCGGGACCGCGGCCTCGTCTGTCGTCGGCGCCATCACCATTGCCCCCTGTAACTGGAACTGGTATCAGTTCTGAAACTGTGTCAGATAGCGCGCTCCGGCGGGAGGCAGCAGTCATGACCGAGCTCGTGGAACACGGAGAACTGTTCATCGGCGGCGAGTTGACGGCTCCGCTCGGCACGGACGTGATCGAGGTGATCTCCCCGCACACCGAGCAGGTCGTCGGCCGCGTCCCGCACGCCTGCCCGGCGGACGTCGACCGCGCGGTGGCCGCCGCGCGCCGGGCCTTCGACGAAGGGCCCTGGCCGCGGATGGCGCTCGCCGAACGGATCGAGGTCGTCGGCCGGATCAAGGACGCGATCGCGCTGCGGCACGAGGAGATCGCCCGGATCATCAGCGCCCAGAACGGCTCCCCGTACGCGTGGAGCGTCCTCGCGCAGGCGCTCGGCGCGATGATGGTGTGGGACTCGGCCATCACCGTCGCCCGGGACTTCACGTACGAGGAGCGCCGCGCCGGCGTCCTCGGCCCGATCCTGGTGCGGCGCGAACCGGTGGGCGTCGTCGCGGCCGTCGTGCCGTGGAACGTGCCCCAGTTCACCGCCGCCGCCAAACTCGCGCCGGCGCTGCTCGCGGGCTGCGCCGTGGTCCTCAAACCGTCGCCGGAGACGCCGCTGGACGCGTATCTCCTCGGCGAGATGGCCCGCGAGGCCGGGCTGCCGGAGGGGGTGCTGTCGATCCTGCCCGCGGGCCGGGAGGTCAGCGAGTACCTGGTCGGGCACCCGGGCGTCGACAAGGTGTCCTTCACCGGCTCGGTCGCGGCGGGCCGCCGGGTCATGGAGGTCGCCTCCCGCAACCTCACCCGCGTGACGCTGGAACTCGGCGGCAAGTCCGCCGCCGTGATTCTCCCGGACGCCGACCTGGACGCCGCCGTCGCCGGGATCGTCCCCGCCGCCTGGATGAACAACGGCCAGGCGTGCGTGGCCCAGACCCGGGTCCTCGCGCCGCGCGCCCGCTACGACGAGATCGCCGAGGCGTTCACCGCCGCGGCCTCCGCGCTCGTCGTCGGCGACCCGCTCGACCCGGCCACCCAGGTCGGCCCCCTCGTCGCCGAACGCCAGCGGCGCCGCTCGCTCGACTACATCCGGATCGGCCAGGATGAGGGCGCCAAGGTCCTGTGCGGCGGCGGCCGCCCGGCCGGCCGGGAACGCGGCTGGTACGTCGAGCCGACGCTCTTCGGCGGCGTCGACAACACGATGCGCATCGCCCGCGAGGAGATCTTCGGCCCGGTGGTCTGCCTGCTGCCGTACGACGGGGAGGAAGAGGCCGCCGCGATCGCGAACGACTCGGAGTACGGCCTGAGCGGCAGTGTCTGGACCTCCGACGTCGAGCACGGCGTCGACTTCGCCCGCCGGGTGCGGACCGGCACGTACAACGTGAACACCTTCAGCCTCGACATGCTCGGCCCCTTCGGCGGCTACAAGAACAGCGGCATGGGCCGGGAGTTCGGGCCCGAGGGGTACGGCGAGTACTTCGAGCACAAGATGATCCACCTGCCCGCCGGACACGGGGGGAACTGATGGGCGACCGCTGGCGCATCGAGGTGGACCGCAGCGTGTGCATCGGCTCCGGCATGTGCGTGGGCCACGCCCCCGACGCCTTCGACCTGGACTCCGCCCGCCAGTCGCACGCGCGGGCCACGACCGCCGACGCGGGCGAGAAGCTCCTCGCGGCGGCGGAGAACTGCCCCGTCGAGGCGATCACACTGACGCTGGCGGACAGCGGCGAGACGGTCTTCCCCCCGGAGGAGTAGGCAAAGAGCGGCGCAACGAGATGAGTTGGACGACACGGCCACGTCGTACGTACCGCCGTACACACCGCATTCCGGCCCGGTGATAATGCGCGGGTGAGCGAACTCCCTCTTCCCCTGCCGGCCGACCGGACACCCCCGGGCGTGCCCGCCTGGCGGTCGGCCGACGCCGCCGGATGGTCGGCCGCCGCCCCCGCGCGCTGGGCGCATCCCCTGTGGCCGGTGTGCGCGCTCGTCGTGGCGATGGTGTGGTCGGTCGCGGCAGCCCCGGAGGCGGCCTGCACCCCGGCCGAACCGTGCGGCACCGACTGGTGGGGAGCCGCACTCGCCGGCGTGGGGCTGCTGTCGCTGTACTGGATCTGGCGGTTGCCCCGGCTCGCCCTGGTGAGCCTGGGCGTGACCGTCGCGGGCGGTCTTCTCGACGCCGGACTCGTCGCCGCGTTCGACGGGGCGGCCGACCTCGCGATGGTGCTGGCCCTCGCCTACGCCGTCGTCACCATCGTCCACCGGCTGGCCGCCGCGAGCCGGCAGCGGCTGCTCGCCGAACAGGCCGCCGGACCCGCCAGGCACACCCTCCCCGCGGCAGCCGGCCACTTCCGGCGCGGCCGCCTCAGCTTCGCGCTCGCCGCACTCCTGCTGGCGGTGGGCATGTTCGCCCTCCTGCGGGTCCAGCAGGTCGTCGACGCGTACGAGGAGCACGCCGCGCACGGCTCCCGCGTCGCCGCCGAGGTCACGCGGGTGACCGACGACGAGGACGTCACCGCCCTCAAGGTGGCGTCACCGGACGGCGGTTCGCACACCGTGGAGACCGCCTACCCCGAGGACCACCCGGTCGGCAGCACCGTGGAACTCGTCGTCGACGGCGAATGGGCGACCCTGGCCGCCGAGCCGTACGACGTCTTCGGCTGGGAACTGCTGCTGCTGGTGACCGCCGTGCCCGGACTCGCCTTCCTGGCCAACGGCGCGACGGGGCACCTGCGCGCGCTCCGGCTGCGCCGCGCACCGCTGCCGGCGCTCAGGGTCCTCGTCCGCGAGGGGCACACGGACAGCCGGACCTGGGTGTACGCGGCCGACGACCTCGCGGCGGAGCGTCCGGTGCTGCACTTCCAGTCCCTGTACGCCGCCGACCACGACGACGAGGAGGAGGAGGACGACGGGGCGGAGGACGAGAAGCGGTTCGCCTTCGAGGCGGAGGCGGCGAGGGAGGAGTGGGCCGCCGAGGCCGCCAAGGCCGTCGCCGCCCTGGGCGGCGCCGACCCGGTGCCGCCGCTGTGCGAGGCCGTCCTGTTCGGCCCTCCCTTCGCCGGCGCCGAAGTCGTCCTGATCGCGGCGGACGAGGACGGGGAGGTGTCGGTGGAGTGCAGCGTCACGCCCGTACGGCCCGCGACGGCGAAGCTGTTCGACGTCCCGGGGCGCTCCCGCCGCCTCTCCGGCGGTTCCGTCGGTCCGGACGACCGCCGTGCCGGCGCCTCGATGGAGCCCACCGTCGACCCGCTCACCTGGTCCGCCGGCCGGGGGTCGCGGGCCGTGGGCCTGTTCCTGCTGCTCGTGCACGGCGGCGGCACCTGGGCCGCACTCGGCGACGAACTCGCATGGCAGTGGCTCGTCCTCCTCGTGCTCGGGATGCCGTGGCTCATCGGTTCCGTCTCCACCGCCCTCAACTGGCGGGTGACCGCCGACCACGGAGGTCTGTGGCTGAACGGAGCCTGGCGCGTCAGCCGTGTCCCCTGGAACCGGATCACCGGAGTCCAGCACACCGACGACGGCATCCGGGTCTCCGTCTCGGAGGGCAAGGACGTCAACCTGTCCCCGACGGGCTGGGCCTGGCTCGAACGCAGACTGGGGCGTCACCCGGCCGCCGTCCGTGCCGCGGAGGAGGCGGGCGCCCTGTGGCAGGACCCGGCCCTGCGCCCGGCGCGTGACGCCACGGCGGCCGAGCAGGGCATGCCGCTCGGGCCGGTGGTCCTGGCGGCGGCCGTGCTGTGGGGGACCGCCGTTCTGCTGCTGTGACCCGCGACCCGCGACCCGCGACCCGCAATCCGTGTCCCGTGTCCCGCGATCCGGGGTCCGTGTCCCGTGATCCGGGGTCAGGTCACCGCGCGGCCCTCCGCGCCCGGGCCTTCGCGGGCGCGGCCGGCGTCGCCGGAGCGCCCTGCTCCGTCAGGTCGATCAGCCGGCAGACCGTCTCGATGTCGATCTTCACCTGGGCGATCGACGCCCGCCCGGACAGCCAGGTGATCAGCGCCGAGTGCCAGGTGTGCTCGATCACGCGGACCGCCGACAGCTGCTCCGGCGTCGGGTGCTCGATGCCCATCGCGTCCAGAATGAGCGCCGTCGTCTGCCGCGAGACCGTGTCCACCTCCGGGCTCACGCTGCGGTCCGCGAAGGTCAGCGCCCGTACCATCGCGTCCGCGAGATGCGGCTCGCGCTGCAGCGCGCGGAAGGCGCGCATCAGCGTCTCCGCGACCCGCTCCGCCGCGCTGTCGCCGCCCGGCGGGCGCTTGCGCAGTGTCGTGTGCAGGTGCTGGAGCTGGTCCTGCATGGTCGCCACCAGCAGATGGATCTTGGACGGGAAGTAGCGGTAGAGCGTGCCGAGCGCCACGCTCGACGACTCGGCGACCTCACGCATCTGCACCGCGTCGAATCCGCCCCGGCTCGCGAGCCGCGCGCTCGTGTGGAGGATGCGCCGGCGGCGCGCCTCCTGCCGCTCCGTGAGGGGCGGCATCGCGGGGAGCACCGGCCCGCCTTCCGCTGTCATCAGTCCCGTAGTCCGTTCCTGCGCGCGCCCGCCGTGGCGGGAATCACCTGATCCGCCGGTCACAGTTGCGCTACCGCCGGGTAGATTCGAAGCTCCTTGAACGATCAAGTCTGTAACTTGTTCTAGATTAGCGCGACCGATTACGCTCCGCCGAAACGCAGTGAGAAGGGGGCCACGGGTGACCGCAGAGGCCATAGAGGCCGGCCCCCGAGCGGGCACGTCCGGCAGGTCCGGCCGCGGTGGCGACGCTCCGCTGCGGATCGCGCTCCTGACGTACAAAGGGAACCCGTTCTGCGGCGGCCAGGGCGTCTACGTACGCCATCTGTCACGCGAACTCGCGCGCCTCGGCCACCACGTCGAGGTGATCGGCGCCCAGCCCTACCCGGTCCTCGACGAGGGCGTCCCGCTGACCGAGCTGCCCAGCCTCGACCTGTACCGCAGCCCCGACCCGTTCCGCACGCCGAAGCGCGACGAGTACCGCGACTGGGTCGACGCGCTGGAGGTCGCCACCATGCGCACCGGCGGCTTTCCCGAGCCGCTGACGTTCTCGCTGCGCGCCCGCCGCCATCTGCGCGCCCGGCGCGGTGAGTTCGACGTCGTCCACGACAACCAGACCCTCGGCTACGGCCTGCTCGGCGACGTCGGCGCACCGCTCGTCACCACGATCCACCACCCCATCACCGTCGACCGGCAGCTCGACCTCCGGGCCGCCGCCGACTGGAAGGGCCGCGCCTCCGTACGCCGCTGGTACGGCTTCACCCGGATGCAGAAGCGCGTCGCCCGCCGGCTGCCGTCCGTGCTGACCGTCTCCGGCTCGTCGCAGCAGGAGATCGTCGACCACCTCGGCGTACGGCGCGAGCGGGTCCACGTCGTCCACATCGGCGCCGACACCGACCTCTTCTCGCCCGACCCGGCGGTCGCCGAGGTCCCCGGCCGGATCGTCACCACCTCCAGCGCCGACGTCCCCCTCAAGGGGCTCGTCCACCTCGTCGAGGCGCTCGCCAAGCTCCGCACCGAGAACCCGGACGCCCACCTCGTCGTCGTCGGCAAGCGCGCCGAGGACGGCCCGGTGGCACAGCTCATCGAGCGCTACGGGCTCCAGGACGCCATCGAGTTCGTCAAGGGCATCACCGACGCCGAACTGGTCGACCTGGTGCGCAGCGCCCAGATCGCCTGCGTGCCCTCCCTCTACGAGGGCTTCTCGCTGCCCGCCGCCGAGGCCATGGCCACCGGCACCCCGCTGGTCGCCACCACCGGCGGCGCGATCCCCGAAGTCGCGGGCGCCGACGGCGAGACCTGCCTGGCCGTCCCGCCCGGCGACGCGGAGGCGCTGGCCGCCGCGCTGCGCCGGCTCCTCGGCGACGGGCGCCTGCGGGCGCGCCTCGGCGACGCGGGCCGGGCCCGGGTGCTGGCGCGCTTCACCTGGAAACAGGCCGCCATCGGCACCGCCGAGCGCTACCGAGAGGCGATCGCGGCGTCCCCCGCCGCGGTCCGTACCTCCTGACATCCCCCTCGCCCCGCCCCGCAGGAAGGCAGACTCCCCGTGCTGACCGTCGACTTCTCCCGCTTCCCGCTCGCCCCGGGCGACCGTGTGCTCGACCTGGGCTGCGGCGCCGGCCGGCACGCGTTCGAGTGCTACCGGCGCGGTGCCCGGGTCGTGGCCCTGGACCAGAACGGTGAGGAGATCCGCGAGGTCGCCAAGTGGTTCGCCGCGATGAAGGAGGCCGGTGAGGCTCCGGCGGGCGCGACGGCCACCGCGATGGAGGGCGACGCCCTCAACCTGCCCTTCCCCGACGAGTCGTTCGACGTCGTCATCATCTCCGAGGTGATGGAGCACATCCCCGACGACAAGGGCGTGCTCGCCGAAATGGTCCGCGTGCTGCGGCCCGGCGGCCGTATCGCCGTCACCGTCCCCCGCTACGGCCCCGAGAAGGTCTGCTGGGCGCTCAGCGACGCGTACCACGAGGTCGAGGGCGGCCACATCCGCATCTACCGGGCCGACGAACTGCTCGGCAAGATGAAGCAGGCGGGTCTGCGCCCCTACGGCACCCATCACGCGCACGCGCTGCACTCGCCGTACTGGTGGCTCAAGTGCGCCTTCGGAGTCGGCCGCGACGGTGACGACGCAGCGCTGCCGGTGAAGGCGTACCACAAGCTCCTGGTCTGGGACATCATGAAGAAACCGCTGGCCACCCGGGTCGCGGAGCAGGCGCTGAACCCGCTGATCGGCAAGAGCTTCGTGGCCTACGCGACCAAGCCGCACCTTCCCTCCGACGCCGTGGACGCCGCCAAGTGACCTTGCCGGGACGTACAGACCACCTTGTCCTGCCCGGGGTCCTGAGCGCGGAGCAGGCCGCGGAGACCGTCGCCGGCATCCTCGCCGCGCAGCGCGCCGACGGTGCGATCCCCTGGTTCCGGGGCCACCACCTCGACCCGTGGGACCACACGGAGGCCGCCATGGCCCTCGACGCCGCCGGCGAACACGACGCCGCGGCCCGCGCCTACGAGTGGCTCGCCCGGCACCAGAACGGCGACGGCTCCTGGTACGCCGCCTACCACGACGGCGACGCGGACGCCGTGACCGACCACGGCCGCGAGACCAACTTCTGCGCCTACGTCGCGGTCGGCGTCTGGCACCACTACCTCGCCACCGGCGACGAGGCCTTCCTCGACCGGATGTGGCCCGTCGTGTACGCGGCGATCGAGTTCGTCCTCGCGCTGCAGCAGCCCGGCGGGCAGATCGGCTGGAAGCGCGAGCAGGACGGCACGCCGGTCGACGACGCGCTGCTGACCGGCAGTTCCTCCGTCCACCACGCGCTGCGCTGCGCGCTGGCCGTCGCGGAGGAACGCGAGGAGCCCCAGCCGGACTGGGAACTCGCCGCGGGCGCGCTGGCCCACGCCGTCCGCCACCACCCGGAGCGCTTCCTCGACAAGGACCGCTACTCCATGGACTGGTACTACCCGGTCCTCGGCGGCGCGGTGACCGGCGTGGCGGCCAAGGAACGCATCGAGTCACGCTGGGACGACTTCGTGGTGCCGGGTCTCGGGGTGCGCTGCGTCCTGCCGAACCCGTGGGTCACCGGCGGCGAGAGCTGCGAACTGGCCCTCGCGCTCTGGGCGATGGGCGAGTCCGACCGCGCCCTGGAGATCCTCCAGTCCGTCCAGCACCTGCGCGCCGAGGGCGGCCTGTACTGGACGGGCTACGTCTTCGAGGGTGAGCCCGCGATCTGGCCCGAAGAGCTGACCACCTGGACGGCCGGCTCGCTCCTGCTGGCGGTGGCGGCGCTGGGGGGCGACGAGGCGACGGTGGCGGTGTTCGGCGGAGAGCGGCTGCCGAGGGGGCTGACCCCGGACTGCTGCGGGGCCCGCTGAGGCGGGCGGGTTGCGGTGCGGGTCCGTTCCCCGGGCTCTGCCCCTCAATCGCCGGGCGGCCTTGAGGGCACGGCCGAAGGCCGTACGGGGTCCGGGGCTTGCCCCGGTTACGGGGAGGGGCGGGTAGGGGAACACGCCCGCCGCAGGCGTCACCCGCCGCGGTGGACGGGCCCGCGCGGTGCCCGGTCCGGGACGCCGGGCGCGTCCCGGCGCACACGCGTCAGCGGCGTCGCAGCGCCCTCGCACCCGCGTGCCCCAGGAAGAGGTAGACGACCGCCGCCAGGCCGTAGCCCGACACGACCCGCGCCCACTCCTCGTCGAACGTGAACAGGTCGTGCGACCAGCCCGCCAGCCATCGGGCCGTGGCGCGGACGAACTCCACGAGGTCGTTCGCGCGGTTGGCGTCCAGCAGGTACATCAGGATCCACAGCCCGATGACGAAGGCGATGACGTCCGCGACGACGGCGATGATCCTCGCCGCGGTAGTGGTGGTGCTTGCGCGTGTTGTCATGTACGGCGTGTTACCGCTTGTGCGTGCGTGAAACGCCCCGGGGCCCGCCGCGCTACGCGTTCAGCTCGGCCAGCACCCGCAGCGTCCGTGGATCCGGCGCCGTGACCAGTAGGTCCGTCACCGGCCCGGCACGCCACAAGTCGAGGCGTTCCGCGATGCGTTCGCGCGGCCCGACGAGCGAGATCTCGTCGGCGAAGGCGTCCGGCACAGCGCGTACGGCCTCCTCCCTGCGGCCCGCCAGGAACAGTTCCTGGATCCGCCGGGCCTCTTCCTCGAAGCCCATCCGGGCCATCAGGCCGGCGTGGAAGTTGCGGGCCGCGTGGCCCATGCCGCCGATGTAGAAGCCGAGCATCGCCTTCACCGGCAGCAGCCCTTCCGCGACGTCGTCGCAGACCCGGGCGCGGGCCATCGGCGCGACCATGAAGCCTTCCGGGAGGTCCGCGAGGGACGGCGCGTACACGTCGGTCCGCAGCGGGGACCAGTACAGCGGGAGCCAGCCGTCGGCGATACGGGTGGTCTGCGCGATGTTCTTCGGGCCCTCCGCGCCGAGGAGGAGCGGCAGGTCCGCCCGGAGCGGGTGCGTGATGGACCTGAGCGGCCTGCCGGTTCCGGTGCCGTCGCCGCCCGCGTACGGGTGGGAGTGGAAGCGCCCCGCCAGTTCCACCGGTCCCGCGCGGGCGAGGACCTGGCGGACGACGTCGACGTACTCGCGCGTCGCGGTGAGCGGGCTCCTCGGGAACGGGCGGCCGTACCAGCCCTCCACCACCTGCGGGCCCGACAGGCCGAGGCCCAGCGTCATCCGGCCGCCGGAGAGATGGTCCAGGGTGAGCGCGTGCATCGCGGTGGCCGTCGGCGTACGCGCGGCCATTTGCGCCACGGCCGTGCCCAGCCGGATGCGGGACGTGTGCGCGGCGATCCAGGTGAGCGGGGTGAAGGCGTCCGACCCCCACGCCTCCGCCGTCCACACCGAGTCGTAGCCGAGCCGCTCGGCCTCGCGGGCCAGTTCGAGATGGCCGGGGTCGGGGCCGCGGCCCCAGTAGCCGAGGGCGAGTCCCAGTCGCACGTCTGCCTCCCGTGGTCCCCGTGGTCCGACACCACCGACTGACGGGGCGTCAGGGTACGGCAACGGCCCCCGGCCCGGAAGGGCGAGGGGCCGTGCGGTGCACGGGCGGGGTCAGCCGCGCTGAATGCCCGTGGTGTCCTGGAGGACGCCGCGACGTCCGTCCTGCGTCTGGGCCACCAGGCCCGGACCGCGCTGCTCGACCGCGAGGTACCAGGTGCCGGGCGCCAGTTCGGCGATCGGCGTCGGCGAACCGTCCTCGCCGTACAGCGGACGGGCCACCGGCACGGCGAACCAGAACGGGGTGAAGTCCGACGGCGCACCGCCCTGCGAGGCGTCGGCCGGAGCCGCGGCGGCGGCCGGCTGGCCGGCGTCGTGCGCCTGCGGGACGCCCTGCTGGGCGCCGTAGGGCTGGGGCTGACCCGGCTGGGGCTGGGCCCCGTACGGCTGCTGCTGCGCGCCGGCGCCCGGGTAGCCGTAACCGCCCTGCGGCTGGGGCTGCATGCCGTACGGCTGCTGACCGGCGATCGGAGCGGGGCTCGGGGCGCCGACCAGCGGGGCCTTGAGCGCCGGGACCAGCGGGGTGGCGACGGCGCCGCCCGCGAGGGCGATCGTGCCGAGCAGTCCGAGGATGGCGCCCGCGCCCGCGCTGTTCATGTCGATGATCGTCCAGAACATCGTCCAGAGCGCGAAGATGGTGAGCGCGACACCGAACTGCCCGAGCTCGAGGCCCGCGACCTTGCGGCCCGGCATGGCGCGACTGAGCACCAGCAGCCCGGCGCCGATGATTCCGGCGATGTAGATCGACATCACCGTGCTCAGGGAGTCCCAGGCGTTGTAACTCGCGCCGCAGTCGCCACCGCCGGGGCATTCGTAGCTGGTGAAGCTGAGGAACGAGGCGATGAACAGCACCACCGCTGCTCCGATCACCACGCCGTCGCCTCGAGTGAGGGAGCGGATGTTCACGTAAGAATCCTTCGTCGTCGTCTCATCATCGGGGCGGTCTTCGCCGCCGCCTGTCGGCGGTGTGCGCTGACGCGGAGCTCGGGGGTGACTCCCCATCGTAGAGGTGAATCTATCGTCTGACGGTTCCGGACGTCCGCCCGGTATCGCACTCACCGCGTCAGGTAGCTGCTGATCCCGTCCGCCATTCCCTGGGCTGCCTTCTGCCGCCAGCTCGGGCTGGTGAGCAGAGCGACATCCTCAGGATCCCGCATATTGCCGCATTCGATGAAGACTTTGGGCACGGTCGAAAGGTTGAGTCCACCCAGATCGTCGCGTACGTCGAGGCCGGTGCCGCCGCCCACGTAGTTGGAGGGGGAGCTTCCGGTGGCGCGGAGGAACCGGCCCGCGATCCGCTCGCCGAGTTCGCGCGAGGGGCCCACGATCCGCGAGGTGTCGGCCGCGCCCGCTTTTACCCGATCGGGGAGGATCACATGGAACCCGCGGTTGCCGGCCGCGGAGCCGTCGGCGTGGACCGAGACGACCGCGTCGGCCTTTGCTTCGTTGCCGAATCGTGCCCGTTTGTCGATGCACGGACCGAACGGACGATCGGCGTCCTGGGTGAATTCGACCCGTGCACCCTGCTTTTCGAGGAGTGTGCGAAGACGTCGTGAAACATCGAGGGTGAAATCGGCTTCCCGGTATCCGGCGTTGGTCGCCGTGCCCGTCGTGTCGCATTCCTTGCGATTGGTTCCGATGTCCACCTGCCGGTTGATCTCGCTGGTGTGCGAGAAATTGCCGGGATTGTGCCCCGGGTCCACGACGACGACCTTGCCCGCGAGCGGGCCGGTCTTCTTCGACTGGTAGGCCGAGGGAGACGAGCCGGGCGGCGTGACCGACTTGGACCCGGACGGGGTCGGTGAGGTGGACGGGGCCTCGGAGCCGCCCGGCTTGCCCGCGGAGGTGGCGGACCCGGTGGGGGCGCCGCCGCTCCCGGAACCCTCGGCCTGCCACACCAGCCATCCGCCCGTACCACCCGCAATGAGCGCCGCGCCCGCGACCACGGCGACGAGGGCCCGCCGGGAAGGGCGCGGCCGGGGGGCATGGTGCTGGTTCTCGTCGTACGACACGGTCGCGATGCTAGCGGGCGGCGGGGCCGGTGGTCGGCCTGGCCGACGGTGTAGCACCCGACCGGTCCCGCGGTTATGGAGCGGAGCCCTGGCGCGGATCCCCGGCCTGCGGTGCCGGTGCGGGCCCGTATCCGGGAAGGTGTCGTGTATCACCGGCAGCCCGCGCTCCGCGATGCTGCCGCCCCCGGCCGGACGGTCGAGGAACTTGGCGCACACCTCTTGACCATGCGCACCTACCGGTCAGTACGCTCTGCGCACCCCCGCAACGACACCGGTGTCCTCCCCTTGAAGCCGCGGCCAATCCTTCGCCCGGCACGCCCGGCACGCCCGCAGGTACCGCTTCCTGCGATCCGGGAAGAGCCCAGCGCGCACGCTCCCCACCGCGACGCGCCGTCGAGCGTTTCTCCCCACCCCCACCCTTCGAGTCGAGGACCGCATGAAGAAATCCGTCATGGCCGCAGCCGGCGCCCTTCTCGCCGTGCAAGCGTCGGTTCCTGCCCAGGCGTCCAGCACCTCCGGCTTCACCCTGGACAGCAACCCCATCCTGTTCGTGCACGGCTACAACGGTGGCAGCAGCAACTGGAACACCATGGCCGACCGTTTCAGGGCCGACGGCTGGCCGTCCTCCCACCTGCACCAGTGGAACTACGACTCGCGTCAGTCGAACACCATCACCGCCCAGCAGTTGTCCACCGAGGTCGATCGTGTCCTCGCGGCCACCGGGGCCGACCAGGTCGACATCGTCAGCCACTCCATGGGCGGCCTCTCCTCGCGCTACTACCTCAAGAACCTCGACGGGACCGCCAAGACCGAGGCCTGGGTGTCGCTGGGCGGCCCGAACCACGGAACCGACTCCGCCAACGCATGCTTCGACACGTCCTGCCCCGAGATGCGCATAGGCTCCAGCTTCCTCACCGCCCTCAACTCCGGTGACGAAACCCCGGGCGCGCCCCGCTATGCGACCTGGTGGTCGCCCTGCGACACGGTGATCAACCCGGACAGCTCCGTGTCCCTGTCCGGCGCGGTCAACACCAAGACCAGCTGCGTCTCACACACGGGTCTGCTCACCGACGCGACGGTGTACGCCCAGACCCGCGACATGATCAACCGCTGACCCGCACGCCGGCGGCATGATTCCGCCGACTGCCCGTCCTCGACCCGGCGCGGCGGCGCCGACGCGTGCCGAGCACTTCATGAGGCGCCCACCGGGTCCCCGGCCCGCAGTCGCCGCTCAGATGCCCTGCCCCGTGCGGCGCAGGACGCGCAGCGAGTCCGTGGCCGAGACCTCGGTGAACGCGCCGGACGCCAGGGCCCGCAGATAGACGCGGTACGGGGCCTGGCCGGTCCACTCGTCGACCGGGTCGGGGAAGACGTCGTGGATCGCCAGCAGGCCGCCCTCCGCGACATGCGGGGCCCAGCCCTCGTAGTCGTTGGTCGCGTGCTCGTCGGTGTGGCCGCCGTCGATGAAGACCAGCCCGGCCGGTCCGGCCCACACCTTCGCCACCTGCGGCGACCGGCCCACGATCGCGACGACGTGGTCCTCCAGGCCCGCGCTGTGCAGGGTGCGGCGGAAGGTGGGGAGCGTGTCCATGAGCCCGATCTCCGGGTCCACGGTCTCCGGGTCGTGGTAGTCCCAGCCGGGCTGCTGCTCCTCGCTGCCCCGGTGGTGGTCGACGGTCACCGCGACCGTCCCGGCCGCGCGGGCCGCGTCCGCCAGCAGGATCGTCGAGCGCCCGCAGTACGTCCCCACCTCCAGCAGCGGCAGCCCGAGCGCACCCGCCTCGACGGCGGCGGCGTACAGGGCGAGGCCCTCCTTCACGGGCATGAAGCCCTTGGCGGCCTCGAAGGCGGCGAGGGTCTTCGGCTCGGGGACGGCGGCGGGCATCGGTTCCTCCGGGAGGGCGTACGGGGGCGTACGGACGGGAGGCCATCGTGCCCTACGCGCCGGTAGCTCCCGCGCGCACCACCCCACGGCCTGCGCGGCGGCTGCCACCCGCCTCCGGCCGCCCACCCGGCGGGTCTCGTGGCACCGGCACGTAGCATCGGGTCCGTTTGTGTTGTGCCCCTGTGACCGGGGCCGTGATGCGGGGGCGGGCGATGACCGAGGGCAGCGAAGAGCGTGGCGGGACGGGCGCTTCGGCGGGAGAAGGCGAAGGAGAGACCGCTTCGCGGGGCTCCTGGCTGCGCCGCGTTCTGCGCAGCCGCACCGTGCGGGCGGCCGCCGCGGCCGGCGTCGTCGGTGTGCTTCTCGGAGCGGGGACGGTGGCCTGGCAGACGGACACGCTGCCGCTCCTGAAGCCGGCGCCCTGCTGGGACTCGCTGGACGACAAGGTGCTCACGGGCTTCTTCGGCGACCGCCGTCTGGAGGTCGAGGAGCAGAAGCTGCAGCCGGATCCGCGCGACTACGTCACGCGGGCATGGGCGTCCTGCCGGATCACCGGCTACCGGGGAGACAACGCGAGCCGCCAGCTCAGGCTGCGGGTGCACCAGTTGGACGGGCTCTTCGGCCGGGACACGAAGCTGTGGCCCGGCGAATACCTGGCCTCGCGGATGGTGGAGCTGGGCGGCGGGCTGCCCGGCCAGGTCTCGGGGACGCGCGGCTGGCTGGCTCTGCCCGAGAACTGCACCGGAAAGACGGGGGAGGACACGGGCCCCGTCGTGGTGGACGTGGCGACGGGCGCGGCGTTCGCCGACGCCGAGTACTCGGAGCCGGACCGCGCCGCGCTCGGCCGCGCACTGGTGCGCGCGGCCAACGGGGTCATGGGCCGACTGGGCTGCACCGACACGTACACCGTGCCCGAGTCGTTCCCGGACGTGGCCGAGTGGCAGGATCTGACCAAGGGCGACGTGTGCGGGGTCAAGGGGCTGGATCTGCCCGCCGACCTTCGCGAAACGCACAGGCGGACGAGGCTCGGCGGCGGTGACGGCACCGCCCGTGTCTGCGAGGTGGGCCAGGACCGCGACAGCTACGCGCTGCGGCTGCTGACGGTGCGGGCCGCCGGCCTGACCGCGATCTACCGGGCCGGCATGTTCGGGCCGGGTACGAGGCTGGAGGGCACCAAGGGCTCCGGCATGCTGAGCACCGACCGGGCGACGTACTGGGCGAAGTGCCCGTCCGGAGAGGTGGTCTTCATGGTCGAGCACGACCTTTCCGGCGGCTCGACGCTCCACGCCGAGCTTCTCCCGGCCTACGTGGCGGCAGAGGCCGAACGCATCGGCTGCGGTCCGGTGCGGGTGGAGCTCCCGGCTCCCTGACGAGACCCGTCTCTCCTGACCTTCCGTCAGGTTGAAACATGTTCTACTCTGGCACGCGTTCTCGGCCTGTCCGCGCGACGGAAGGAGTGCCGGAGATGAAGGCGTACGTCGTCGGCGTCGGCACCACCAAGTTCGAGAAGCCCGAGACCCGTGACTGGCAGTACTGGGACATGGCGCGGGAGGCCGGCGCCGCCGCGCTCTCCGACGCCGGCGTGGCGTACGGGCAGGTCGACCAGGTGGCCGCCGGGTACTGCTTCCAGCCGTCCACCGCCGGGCAGCGGGCCGCGTACGAACTCGGGCTCACCGGCGTGCCCGTCTACAACGTCAGCAACAACTGCGCCACCGGCGCGACCGCGCTGATGCTGGCCCGGCAGTTCGTGGAGGGCGGCGCCGGCGACTGCGTACTGGCGCTCGGCTTCGAGAAGATGACCCGCGGCGCGCTCGGCGGCGGGGCGGGCCGGGGCGACTTCGCGGCCTCGCCCGTCGCCCGCCACTACGGCGTCATGGCAGCGCGGCACGGCTTCGCCCCTTCCCCGCCCACCGCGCAGATCTTCGGCAACGCGGCCCGCGAGCACATGGAGCGGTACGGGACGACGGCGGCGCAGCTCGCCGCCGTCGCCGCCAAGAACCACCGGCACTCGGCGGACAACCCCGACGCCCAGTTCCAGGACGTGTACTCCGCCGACGAGATCGTCGCCGCCCCGCCGGTCCACCCGCCGCTGACCAGGCTCCAGTGCTCGCCGACGTCCGACGGCGCGGCCGCCGCCCTCGTCGTCTCCGAACGCTTCGTCGTCGGGCACGGCCTGCACGGCAGGGCGGTCGAGATCGCCGCCCAGGCGATGACCACCGACACCGAGGAGTCCTTCGCCTCCGGCTCGTGCATCGACGCCGTCGGCAGACCGATGTCCCGCGCCGCCGCGCTGGCGGTGTACGAGAGGTCGGGGCTCGGCATCGAGGACGTGGACGTGGTCGAGCTGCACGACTGCTTCTCCGTCAACGAACTGCTGACGTACGAGGCGCTGGGCATGTGCCCGGACGGGGAGTCCGGCAAGCTGATCGAGAGCGGCGCGACGACGTACGGCGGGCGGTGGGTGGTCAACCCGTCGGGCGGCCTGATCTCCAAGGGCCATCCGCTGGGCGCGACCGGGCTCGCGCAGGTCGCCGAGCTGGTGCGGCAGCTGCGCGGGGAGGCCGGGCCGCGGCAGGTCGACGGCGCCCGGACCGGCCTGGCGCACAACATCGGGCTGGGCGGCGCGGCGGTGGTCACGCTGCTGCGGCGGTCCTAGGACCCAGGTCTCAGCGGCTCCGGTCGAAGTCCTCATGTACGGACCGCCCGCGGGCTGCGACCATGACACCCATGGTCCGTCCCGCACCGAAGACACAAGAGCCCGTCCGGCCCGCGCCCGTCACGCCGTCCCCGCGCACCTGGGCGGTGATCGCTGCCGCGTGCGCCGGACAGTTCCTCGTCGTGCTCGACGTGTCCGTCGTCAATGTGGCGCTGCCGTCGATGCGCGCGGACCTGGCGCTGTCGCCGGCCGGGCTGCAGTGGGTGCTGAACGCGTACTCGATCGCGTTCGCCGGCTTCATGCTCCTCGGCGGCCGGGCGGCCGACATGTTCGGCCGCAAGCGGATGTTCCTGGTCGGGCTGAGCCTGTTCACCGCCGCGTCCGTCGCGGGCGGACTGGCGCAGGAGGGCTGGCAGTTGCTGGCGGCCCGCGGGGTGCAGGGGCTGGGAGCCGCCGTGCTGGCGCCCGCCACGCTGACCATCATCACCGCGGCCGTGCCGCCAGGACCCGCCCGCACCCGGGCCATCGCCACCTGGGCGGCCGTCGGCGCGGCGGGCGGCGCGGCCGGCGGACTCGTCGGCGGGGTGCTCACCGACCTGCTGTCCTGGCGCTGGGTGCTGCTGATCAACGTGCCCGTCGGGGTGCTGGTGCTGGCGGTCGCCGCCCTGTGGCTGACGGAGAGCCGGACCGGCGGGAGCCGCAGGCTCGACCTGCCCGGCGCGGTCCTCGTGACCGGCGGCCTGGCCGCCGTCGCGTACGGCATCGTGCAGACGGAGCAGTCGGGCTGGGGCGAGAGCGCGACCCTGCTGCCGCTGCTCGGCGGACTCGCGCTGCTCGGCGCGTTCCTGGCGGTGGAGTCCCGTGCGAAGGCCCCGCTCATGCCGCTGAAGATATTCCGTTCGCGGGCGGTCTCGGCCGCCAACGTGGCCATGCTGGTGACCGGTTCGGCCTCGTTCGCCATGTGGTTCTTCATGACGGTCTACGCCCAGAACGTCCTCGGTTACACACCCCTCGAGGCGGGGCTCGCGCTCATCCCCAGCTCGGTCAGCATCATCGTCGGCTCGAAGGTCGCGCCGCCGCTGATGGCGAGGGCGGGGGCGCGCAACGTCGCCGCCCTCGGCGCCCTGATCGCGGCGACCGGCTTCGGCTGGCAGTCGACGATGGACGCCCACGGCGCGTATCTGACGTCGATCGCCGGCCCCGGCGTACTGATGATGGCCGGCATCGGCCTCGTAGCCACCCCGCTCGCCTCCCTCGCCACCTCCGGGGCCGCCCCCGAGGACGGGGGTCTGGTCTCCGGCCTGATCAACACCTCCCGGACGATGGGCGGCGCGCTGGGCCTGGCGATCCTCACCACGGTCGCGGCCTCCCGCTCCGGCGGTGCCACCGACGCCGAGTCGCTGACGGCCGGTTACGCGCTGGCGTTCCGTACGGGCACGGGAGTGCTGCTGGCCGCCGCCGTGGTCATGCTGCTGTTCCTGCCGCGACCGGCGGCGGACCGGGCGTAGGGCCGCCTCCCGCAGCAATGGCTACAGCCAGCCCTGCTGACGGGCCGCCCGCATCGCCTCCATGCGGTTGCGGGTGCCGGTCTTGCCGATCGCGGACGACAGATAGTTCCGTACGGTCGACTCCGACAGATGCAGCGCCACCGCGATGTCGGCGACCGTCGCCCCGTCCACCGACGCGTTCAGCACGTCCCGTTCCCGTGCGGTGAGCGGGCTGGGACCGGCGCCGAGCGCGGCCGCCGCGAGCGCCGGGTCGACGACCGTCTCGCCGGTCAGCACCCGGCGGATCGCCTGCGCCAGTTCCTCCACCGGCCCGTCCTTGACGAGGAAGCCCGCCGCCCCCGCCTCCATGGCCCGCCGCAGATAGCCCGGCCGGCCGAAGGTGGTGAGGATCAGCACCCGGCAGTCCGGGACCTCCCGCGCCAGATCGGCGGCGGCGTCCAGACCGCTGCGGCCCGGCAGCTCGATGTCCAGCAGGGCCACGTCGGGCCGGTGGGTGAGCGCCGCGTCCACGATGGCGTCGCCGCGCCCCACCTGCGCGACGACGTCGAGGTCCGGCTCCATCCCCAGCAGCAGCGCGAGCGCGCCGCGCATCATGCCCTGGTCCTCGGCGAGCAGCACCCGTACCGACCTGGTGGGCCTGTGCTCGCGGGGCATCTCGTTCATGGCCTCAGGTTACGACCGGACCGGCAGTTCGGCGCTCAGGCGGAACCCGCCGCCCGGGCCGGGGCCCGAGGTGAGCGTGCCGCCCGCCGCGGCCAGTCGTTCGGTGAGGCCCCGCAGCCCGCTGCCGGACACGTGACCGGACACATCGCCGGGGCTGGAGCCGTGGCCGGGGCGGGGGCCGCGGCCGTCGTCCGTGACGGTGAGGCGGACGTGCTCGGCGGTACCGGTCAGGGCGATCTCGCAGCGCGACGCCCCGGCGTGGCGTACGACGTTGGTCACCGACTCCCGTACCACCCAGGTCAGCAGTGCCTCCGCCGCCGGTTCCAGCAGCGGGCCCGACAGCCGCACGACCGGTTCGACACCGGCCGTCGTCAGGGTGTCGCGGGCGCGGCCGAGTTCCGCCGTCAGACTGCCCTCGCGGTAGCCGGTGACCGCCTCGCGGATCTCGGTGAGCGCATGGCGTCCCACCGCCTCGATGTCCCGGACCTGGGTCAGCGCCTCGGGCATGTCGCGCTCGCCGAGGCGGCGGGCGGCCTCCGCCTTGACCACGATCACCGACAGGGTGTGGCCGAGCAGGTCGTGCAGGTCGCGGGAGAACCGGAGCCGTTCCTGCTCGACCGCGCCGCGCGCCAGCTCCGCGCGGGTGGCGCGCAGTTCGCCGACGGTGTCGGAGAGCGCCAGCACGGCGGCGGTCACCATCGTCGAGATGAAGGTGCCGTACACGACACCGATCGCGCCCCAGCCGTCCCGCCAGATCGCGACGGCGCCCGCCGCGGCGCACAGCGGGACCACCGCCCATCCCAGCCGTCGCGGGCCGCGCAGGGCCGCGCCGACGGCCAGGCCGAGCAGCGGGAAGAAGAGGAGCCAGTTGCCGCCGTAGCCGGCGGCGAGGGCGAAGGTGACCGCGGTCAGCGCCGCCAGGGCCCAGCGGGTCGGGGCCGAGTCGCGTGTGGTGTCGTCGAAGGAGCGGAAGACGACGGCGATGTAGAGGGAGTTGAAGACCAGCACCCCGATGCCGCCGACCCAGGGGGTGGGCGTCTCGCCCTGGAGGAGGTTGGCGACGGCGCCGAGGCCCATCAGCAGCCACGGCAGCATCGTGAACCCGCTGGGCGGACCGACTGCCACGGGCCTGTCGCCGTGGAGCGTCTTGGAAAGTGTCCCGGAGCTGTTCATGGCCACGACGCTACGGACCGGGGCGGGGGCCCCGGCAGATCCGCATGTACTCACCCGCCGGTGACAAATGTCCCGGGCCGGGCTCGCACGGAACCGGCATGTCTGACATACCGTCAGTCGCCTTCACAACTTCCGGAGGCCGCGCTATACATGGACGCCATCGGCCTAGAACGCGTTCTAGAACGGGCTCGCCCGGCCGGTCCCGTACGACCTCGGTGCGGCCGACGGTGCGGAAGGTCGCGCCGAGGTCTTCCCCTCCTCGAGGAGCCGCAGCCCCATGCCCATCGATGCCGCGAAAGCCGTCGCCGCCGGACCCCGCTCCACCACCATCAGCTGGGACCACAAGGACGTTCAGCTCTACCACCTCGGCCTCGGCGCCGGCCGGCCCGCCACCGACCCCGGCGAACTGCGCTACACCCTCGAGTCCCGGCTGCAGGTGCTGCCGAGCTTCGCCACCGTCGCCGGGGCCGGCACGGGCGTCGTCGGCGGCCTGTCCGCACCCGGCCTCGACATCGACCTCGCCTCCGTGCTCCACGGCGGCCAGCGCGTCGAACTCCACCGCCCCCTCCCCGTGAAGGGCACGGCCACGTCCACCTCACGCGTCGCCGCCGTGTACGACAAGGGCAAGGCCGCGGTCCTCGTCCTGCGCACGGAGGCGGCCGACGGCGACGGGCCGCTGTGGACCAGCGAGTCCCAGCTCTTCGTACGCGGCGAAGGCGGCTTCGGCGGCGAACGCGGACCCTCCGAGCGCCTGGAGACCCCGGACCGGGCGCCCGACCGGACCGTCGAGCGCGGGGTGCGCGAGGACGCGGCCCTTCTCTACCGGCTCTCCGGCGACTGGAACCCGCTCCACGCCGACCCGGACTTCGCGAAGCGCGCCGGGTTCGAGCGGCCGATCCTGCACGGCCTGTGCACATACGGCATGACGCTCAAAGCGGTCGTGGACACGCTCCTCGGCGGGGACGTCACCCGCGTCCGCTCGTACACCGCACGCTTCGCCGGCGTCGTCCTCCCCGGCGAGACGCTCCGCGTCCGGATGTGGGCGGACGGGGACGGCCGCGTCCAGGCGACGGTGACCGCCGTCGAACGCGGCGACGCGCCCGTACTCGCCGACACCCTCGTAGAGACCCTGTGACCGCCTGCTGAAGGGACCCGTCATGCGCGCAGCCGTAGTGCACGAGATCGGCCAGGACAAACTCGAAGTCCTCGACGACGTCGAGGCGGTGGGCTTCGGCCCCGGCAAGGTGCGGATCCGTGTCCGGGCCACCGGACTGTGCCACTCCGACATCTCCGCGATGACCGGCGTCCTGCCGCAGCCCGCGCCGTTCGTCCCCGGCCACGAGGGCGCCGGCGAGATCCTCGACGTCGGCGACGGCGTCACCGGCCTCGCCGCCGGCGACCGGGTGCTGATGTGCTGGCTGCCCGCGTGCGGTGGCTGCGCCGCGTGCCGGCGCGGCCAGAGCCACCTCTGCCTGGCCGGGTTCATGAACGCCGGCACCCCCAACTTCCGCCGGGGCGACGGCGACGTCTTCGGCTTCGCCGGCACCGGCACCTTCACCGAGGAGGTCGTCGTGGCCGCCGGCTGCGCCGTGCCGATCCCCGACGACGTGCCCTTCGACATCGCCGCGCTCATCGGCTGCGGCGTCACCACCGGGCTCGGCGCCGCCATCAACACCGCGCAGGTGGAGGCCGGTTCGTCGGTCGCCGTCATCGGCTGCGGCGGCGTCGGCATCTCCGCGATCCAGGGCGCGAAGGTCCGGGGCGCGGCGCAGATCGTCGCCGTCGACCCCGTGGCGTCCCGGCGGGAGGCGGCCCTGCGGTTCGGCGCAACGGAAGCGGTGGCGCCCGACGGCCTCGCCGACACCAAGCAGCGCGTCACCGCGGGGGAGGGCTTCGACTACGTCTTCGAGGTCGTCGGCAGGTCCGCGACCGCCCGCACCGCCTACGAGACGACCAGGCGCGGCGGGACCCTGTGCGTCGTCGGCGCCGGCGCCATGGACGACCACCTTCAGCTCAACATGTTCGAGCTGTTCTTCGACGAGAAGCGCATCCTGCCGTCCCTGTACGGCGGCGGGGACGTGCTGCGCTCCTACGAACGGGCCATCGCCCTGTGGCGGGCCGGCCGGATCGACCTGGCCGGCCTCATCACCCACCGGGTGCCGCTGGCCGGGATCAACGACGCGGTGGCGCAGATGCGCAGCGGCGAGGCCCTGCGCACCTGCGTCGAACTGTGAGGAGCCCCGCGATGCGCCTCCCCCTCGAAGGTCTCAGCGCGGTCGTCACCGGCGCCGGCCGCGGTCTCGGCCGGGCCGAGGCGCTGGAGCTGGCCCGGCTCGGCGCGGCGGTCGTCGTCAACGACTACGGGCAGCCGGGGCATGGGGGCACCTCCCATGCCGAAGGCCATGGGGGAGGCAGCGGCGCGGCGTCCGGCACGCCCGCCGAGTCCGTCGCCGAGGAGATCCGCGCGGCGGGCGGCCGCGCGATCGCCCACCACGGCGACGTCGCCGACTTCGACGCGGCACGGGAACTGATCGGCCTCGCGGTCCGCGAGTACGGCAAGCTGGACGTCCTCGTCAACAACGCGGGCATCCTGCGGGACCGGATGGTCTTCTCGATGACCGAGGCCGAATGGGACGCGGTCATCCGCGTCCACCTCAAGGGCCACTTCAACACCACCCGCTTCGCCGCCGAGCACTGGCGCGCCCGCGCCAAGTCGCCGGACGGCGGCGGTCCGGTGTACGGGCGGATCGTCAACACCTCCTCGGAGGCGTTCCTCGCGGGCTCGGCGGGTCAGCCGAACTACGCGGCGGCCAAGGGCGGAATCGTCGGACTGACGACCTCGACGGCGTCGGCACTGGCCAAGTACGGCGTCACGGCGAACGTCATCTGTCCCCGGGCGCGGACGCGGATGACGGAGGACGTCTTCGCCGGCTCGCCCCCGCCGGCCGGGGCCGTCGACCCCCTCTCCCCGGAGCACGTGGCTCCTCTGGTCGGCTACCTGGCCTCCCCGGCGGCTGCCGCGGTCAACGGGCAACTCCTCGTGGTCCACGGCGGCATGGTGGCGGTGATGGAACGCCCGCGGGTGGCGGCGAAGTACGACACGGCGAAGGACGTCTTCACGCACGCGGAACTGGACGAGGTCCTGACGCCGTACTTCGCGGGGCGGCCACGGGGGGAGACGTTCGCGACACCGGAGGTGCTGTCGCTGCGTCGGGGGTAGACAGCGACTGGCTCGTGTCGGTCGACTCCACCGTCGTCCGCGCCCACCGGCACGCCTCGGGGGCCGGAAAAGAGGGCCGTTGGTCGTGGGGGCCGGAGCCGGTCAACGTGTGACCACGAGCTGAGAAACAGCAGTTGGGCAGGCAAGACGCCTCGGAGGCGAGGGCGTACCGGGGCCCGGGGCCTGCCCCGGTTCGGGAAGGGGGCGAGCCCCACGCAGAGGCAGCCACCCCGCACCCAACCCGCCCGTCACGCGTCCAGGACCGCGACCTCCAACGCGTCCAGCCGGTCCCGCTCCGCGATGATCTCGATCCTTGTGATCCGGTCGTCCACGACGGTGAACGTGAGCGCCACGGCCAGCCGACCCTGCGGCGCCATCACCAGCCCGACCGCCCCGTCCACGAGCGCGACGCCGGTGTACTGGGCGCGGGCCATCGCGGACGCCGCGCTCTGGGCCACAGGACGGGCGCCGTGGAGCGAGATCGGCTCAGGGCTGGGGACGACCGCCTTGTCGGCGTGCAGCACCACGTCGGGGTGGAGCAGGGCGAGCAGCGCGCTGAAGTCCCCGCCCCGCGTCGCTGCCAGGAACGCGTCGACGACCCGGCGCCGCCGCGCCAGATCGGCGTCGGGCGCGGCGGCGCCCCCGCCCTTGACCCGGCGGCGCGCGCGGCTCGCGAGCTGCCTCGCCGCCGTCGGGGAACGCTCGATCAGCGGGCCGATCTCGTCGAACGGCACGGCGAACAGGTCGTGCAGCACGAACGCGAGCCGCTCGGCCGGCGCCAGCGTGTCGAGCACCACCAGCAGTGCCACCCCGACCGAGTCGGCCAGCAGCACTTCCTCCTCGGGATCGGTCCCGCCCTCGGGGCCGGTGGCCGGCTGGGGCAGCCGTGCCTCGAGCGGGTCCTCGCGCCGAGACTCGCGCTGGCGCAGCATGTTCAGACAGACCCGCGACACCACCGTGGTCAGCCAGCCGCCGAGGTTCTCGACGCCGCCGGTGTCGGCGCGGCTGACGCGCAGCCAGGCCTCCTGTAGGGCGTCGTCGGCCTCGCCGGCCGAGCCGAGCATCCGGTAGGCCATGGCCCGCAGCCGGGTCCGGTCCTCCTCGAAGCGGTCGAGCAGCGCTGCGTTCTCGTCCATCGGTCACATTCCTCGCTGGGGCGTCACAGAAGCCGGCCCCCGAAAACCTATCGACTGTTCCGGTCCGGACGAGGTCGACCCCGACATGACGACGACCCCCGTCATGCGGCGGGGGCCGGTCGCTGAGGGATCGGTAGGGAAGCGGATCACCGGTGGTGCTTGGCGAATTCCACGAGACCGGCGAACCCCTCATGGGTCAGGGTCAGGTGCGGGCCGTACGGGTTCTTGCTGTCGCGGATCAGGAACTCACCGGTTGCGCGCGCGTGTTCGGGCGCCCATTCGATGCACTGTCCCTCGCCGCCGCTGTAGGTGCTCTTGACCCACCGCATCGGCTGGGGGCCGGGCGTGCTGCTCATTTGGCGTGATCCTCCATGATCTTGCGAACCAGGGACAGCGACACCTGCTCGGACAGTGCCGCCATGCGAAGCCGATCGAACATGCCGACGGCTGTCGCCACCACGCTAGACGCCTCGTCCACTTGACCACCATGGGTGGGGGTCTCGGTGTAGACCGCGTGGGGTGCGCCGTGCAACGACAGCAGCGTAAACGGCAGGTTGCTGGGCGCGGCACCCGCTTCGTACGGCAGCACTTGAACCGTGACATGGGGCGATGTCATCTGTGCGGCCAGATGCTCGAGTTGTCCGATCATGACGGACCGGCCACCGACGCGGGTGCGCAGGACGGACTCATGGATCACGACCCACAAGAGGGGTGGTTCGTCATGCTCTATGACGGCCTGCCGCCTGATGCGCAGCTCCACGCGCGCCTTGATCTGTTCCTCTGTCTCGCGAGGGAAGGCAGCACGGATGACGGCCGACGCGTACTCCGGAGTCTGCAACAGGCCCATGAGGAACGTGCACGAGTAGTCCGTGATCCCGCTCGCGGACTCCTCGAGGGTGATGTACGGCACGAACCATTCAGGGTGCCCCTGCTTGCTCAGCTTGGCACGAAGCCGGGCGTACACGCCGGGCGTGCCGGCCACACGGTCCATGGCCTCCGCGAAGGCTTCTGACGCCAGCACGGCGCCGTTCTCGACTTTGCTGACCTGTGCCTGCCGGTAGTGCAGTTGGTCCGCGAATCTCTCTTGGGACAGCCCCACGGCTTCCCGCAGAGCCTTGGTCTCCTCGCCGAAGTACGCAGCACCGTCGGCGGGCTCCTGTGCCTGGTCAGCCTGCTCGCTCACCTGTTCAACTCCCCGGTATTCCGCTTGCGTTGGAATGGCCCCAGACCTGTTGGGCGTGCGCACTCCGAGGCCATGGTGTGAGTGGGTAGTCACACAGAGCAAGCGGGGAAGAACGACCAACAGTGTACGGAGAGACGGCGGACATGGCGACGGCAGGCAGGCGGCAGACGGCTACGGACAGGGTCAGAGACGCTGAACGGGCGCGTGACGAACTACGGCACGCGCTCGACGCGGCGGGGGTGAAGCTGCCGTCGCTGTCCCTTGACGCCGTCTCCTGCGCCGGGTCCGCCCCGCTCGCGCTGATCGACCTGGGGCGCTGCAACGTGGCGACGGCCCGCGCACTCGCCGCCGCGCTCCGGCCGGCGCACGAGGGCGCGGGGCACGGGCAGGGGGCGACGCGGTGACTCGGCGCGTGTTCCGCTACGTCCCGTTCTCCATCCAGCAGGACGCGACGGCGGAACCGGAGTACGAGGCCCGTTGCGTGTCCGGCGACGAAACCGAGTGCGGGGCCCGGTCCGGTACGCACAGCGCGCCCGGGCCGGTGGAACGGTGGCAGTGCAGGCACGCGCAGGAGACCGGGCACCGCCGCTACCGCCGGAACTTCGGCGACTACGCGGTCGTGCAACCGCCGGGCGAGCGGGCCGGACTCGTAGCGCCGGACGGCGGTGGAGCGTGATGTTCCCTCCTGTCGTCGAGCGTCCATGGCGCGATGCGTGGCCGCTTGCCGCGCGGACGGACGACGGTAACGCGTGGGTGTCGGGCGTCTGTTGGCTGGACTGCCGACGCGACGGCGTGCGCGTGCTGTGGGTCGGCTCCGTGAACACCCCCGGTGCGACGGGTGATGTGTACGCCTGCGGCCCGTGCATCGCGGAGCTCGCCCACATGGTGCGCGTCCAGTCGCACGTCCGCGACGGGGCCGAGAACCGCACCGAGCGGGAACCTGCGACGTACGCCGTGCCCGTTCACGCACCACCTCCCGCCACGACCAGGACGTGCGAGCACCGGCAGACCGAGAAGCGCGACGGCAAGACCTGCTGCCGGGCCTGTCAGCGACAGCTCTACCTGTGAAGGTCCGCAACAGAGCGGGGGGGGGGGGGGGGGGGGGGGGGGGGGGGGGGGGCCCCCCCCCCCCCCCCGCCGCTTCATACGGCTTCTCAGCCCTTGACGGCGCCGGCGGACATGCCGGTCACCAGATGCCGCTGGGCGAAGAGGAAGACGAGCCCCGCGGG
>NZ_JBIAHV010000022.1:0-135045 GCF_042870895.1 Streptomyces sp. NPDC006294 | reverse complement strand
GACGGCAGCGGGCTGATAGCCACACCCAGCACCCCTGGGCGACCCAACCCTACGAATGGCTCGATCAACCCGATCAAGAAGGTAGAGCGGGCTGACGCCGGAGGCCGCGGCGGCTACGGTGCCCGCATGGCAGAGCAGCGGACATTCGAGTCGTACGAGGAGTTCTGGCCCTACTACGTCGCGATGCACTCACGGGCGGCGACCCGGTGGGTGCATCTGACGGGGACGCTGACCGGGCTCGCCGTCAGCTTCTACGGGCTGGCGCGGGGGCGGAAGCGGTACGCGGCGGCGCTGCCTCTGATCGGGTACGGGACGGCCTGGCCGGCGCACTTCTTCATCGAGAAGAACAATCCGGCGACGTTCGGGCATCCGGCGTGGTCGCTCCGCGGTGATGTGCGGATGATCCGGATGATGCTGGCCGGCCGGGACGCCGAGCTGGCGGAGACCGCCGCCAAGTGGCTGGCGGAGAACGGCTGAGCCGTCTCTCCCGCCCCGCCAGGTCCGCGGCGGCTCCGGCTCACGCGGCTTGACACCGGCCCGGCTCCTGTCCAGCGCCCGCGGTGAACAGCGCATGTCGTCCATTGCCTTGACGCCCCGTCACGGCGGGTGAAAACTCCCCTCTCGTCACCGCCCCGCACTCCGGGGGCCGCACACGCACATGGAGCACGCACCCTGCACGGAGGACCGGCCCCGCGGCCGGGCCAGGGCCAAGGAGCAGCCATGAGCAACGCAGACATATTCCTCGGTGAGGTCATCGGCACCGCGATACTCATCCTCTTCGGCGCGGGCGTCTGCGCCGCCGTCACCCTGCACCACTCCAAGGCGAAGGGAGCCGGCTGGGTCGTCATCGCCTTCGGCTGGGGCTTCGGCGTGATGGCCGGCGCGTACACCGCGGCGCCGCTGTCGGGCGGTCATCTCAATCCGGCGGTGACCGTGGGTCTGGCCGTCGACACCGGCGAGTGGGGCAAGGTGCCGCTCTACATCCTGGCGCAGCTGGTGGGCGCGGTCCTCGGCGCGGTCCTCGCGTACCTGGTCTACTTCGCGCAGTTCCAGGCCAACGCGGACGCCAGGACCGGCGGGCCCACGCTGGGGATCTTCGCCACGGGCCCCGAGATCCGCAAGCCGTGGGCCAACCTCGTGACCGAGATCGTCGCGACGGTGGGTCTGGTGCTTCCGATCCTCGCGTTCGGCAGGAACGACGGCATCGGCATCGGCCGGATCCCCGGCCAGGACGCCGGGATCTACGGCTCGGGCATCTCCATCCTGCTGGTGTCGCTGCTGGTCGTCGGCATCGGCCTCTCGCTCGGCGGGCCCACCGGCTACGCCATCAACCCGGCGCGCGACCTGGGCCCGCGCCTGGTGCACTCCGTGCTGCCGATCCCCAACAAGGGGACGTCCGACTGGGGTTACGCCTGGGTGCCGGTGGCCGGACCGGTCATCGGCGGGCTGCTGGCCGGACTCGTCTTCAACCTCGCCTTCTAGGCCGCGGGGCTTCGGCCCGCCACCCCGGCTCCACCACGACACCGGTTCCGGCAACACGACACCGATTCCGACAAGGGGACGTCATGACGGACAGGTTCGTCGCCGCCATCGATCAGGGCACCACGTCCAGCCGCTGCATCATCTTCGACCGGAGCGGCGCGATCGTCGCCGTCGACCAGCGCGAGCACCGCCAGATCTTCCCCCGGCCCGGCTGGGTGGAGCACGACGCCACCGAGATCTGGTCGAAGGTGCAGGCCGTCGTCGCCGGGGCCATGGCCGGGGCGGGCCTGCGGGCCGACCAGCTCAGCGGGCTCGGCATCACCAACCAGCGGGAGACCACGGTCCTGTGGGACCGCGCCACCGGGCAGCCCGTGCACAACGCGATCGTGTGGCAGGACACCCGGACGGCCGCCCTCTGCCAGGAACTCGGCGGCGCCGAGGGCCAGGACCGTTTCCGCGGCACCACCGGTCTGCCGCTCGCCAGCTACTTCTCCGGTCCCAAGGCCGCCTGGCTGCTGGAGAACGTGCCCGGCCTGCGTGCGCGGGCCGAGCGGGGCGAGATCGCCTTCGGCACCATCGACTCCTGGCTGATCTGGAACCTCACCGGCGGCACGGACGGCGGGGTGCACGTCACCGACGTCACCAACGCGTCGCGGACCATGCTGATGGACCTGCGCACCCTGCAGTGGGACGAGCGGATCCTCTCGGCGATGAACCTGCCGGCGGCGATGCTGCCCGAGATCAGGTCCTCTTCGCAGGTGTACGGGACGGCCACCGGCCGGCTCGCCGGGGTGCCGGTGGCCTCCGCGCTCGGCGACCAGCAGGCCGCCGTCTTCGGCCAGGCCTGCTACGACACCGGAACCGCCAAGAACACCTACGGCACCGGCAGCTTCCTGCTGCTGAACACCGGCGAACGGCCCGTGGCGTCGAAGAGCGGGCTGATCACGACGGTCGGCTACCAGATCGGCGAGGAGCCGCCGGTCTACTGCCTGGAGGGGTCGATCGCGATCACCGGCGCCCTCGTCCAGTGGTTCCGCGACCAGCTCGGCATCATCGGCTCGGCCGACGAGATCGAGCCCCTCGCCGCGAGTGTGGAGGACAACGGCGGAGCGTACATCGTGCCCGCCTTCTCCGGCCTGTACGCGCCGTACTGGCGCTCCGACGCGCGGGGCGTCGTCACCGGCCTGACCAGGTACGTGACCAAGGCGCACCTGGCGCGGGCGGTGCTGGAGGCGACGAGCTGGCAGACGCGCGAGGTGGTCGACGCGATGTACCAGGACTCCGGGGTGCGGATCACCACGCTCAAGGTCGACGGCGGCATGACCGCCAACCACCTACTGATGCAGCATCAGTCCGATGTGCTGGGTGTGCCGGTGATCCGGCCGAAGGTGTCGGAGACGACCTGCCTCGGCGCGGCTTATGCGGCGGGGCTCGCGACCGGCGTCTGGTCGGACACGGACGAGCTCAGGACGCACTGGCGGCGCGACGTGGAGTGGTCGCCGCGGATGGAACCGGAGGTCCGCGAGCGGGAGTACCGCAACTGGCGCAAGGCGGTGGAGAAGAGCTTCGGCTGGGAGGAGACCGGCCCGAGCTGAGTCCGCCCTCCCGTGCCCCATGAGGCCCACGGCCCGTACCCCTGTCGGTGGGGGTACGGGCCGTGTCCGCCGCGAGGGCGCCGGCGGCGGCTCAGGTGATGGCGGGCTCCCGTACCCGGTCCGCGCGGACCAGCGCGTGTTCGACGACGGCGACGAGGATGTCCTTGACGGACTCCCTCTCCCGCGCGTCACCGATCAGGACCGGCACCTCCGGGTCGAGGTCGAGCGCGGCGCGTACGGTCTCGGCCGGGTACCGCTTCGCCCCCTCGAAGGAGTTGACCGCGACGGCGAAGGGGATGCCGCGGCGTTCGAAGTAGTCGATGCCGGCGAAGCAGTCGTCCAGGCGGCGGGTGTCCGCGAGCACGACGGCGCCGAGCGCGCCCTGCGCCAGCTCGTCCCACAGGAACCAGAAGCGGTCCTGTCCCGGTGTGCCGAAGAGGTACAGGACCAGGTCCTCGCGGAGGGTGATGCGGCCGAAGTCCATGGCGACCGTGGTGGTCGTCTTGGCCTCCACGCCGGCGATGTCGTCGACCGGCCGGCCCGCCTCGGTGAGTCTCTCCTCCGTCCGCAGCGGCTTGATCTCGCTGACCGCGCCCACCAGGGTGGTCTTGCCGACACCGAAGCCACCTGCCACCAGGATCTTCAGAGTGACCGGCTCGATCGGCGCCTTGCGGCGGCTAGAGCGCCCGAAGACCATTGATCACCTCGCGGAGAATGCTCACGTCCGGCAGTTCCGCCGGAGGTACGGGACGGGTTACGTGTACGAGTGCGTCGTCGACGAGGTCTCCGACGAGGACGCGGACCACACCGACCGGCAGGTCGAGCCCGGCGGCGAGTTCGGCGATGGACTGGGGGACGTCGCCGCAGCGTTCGACGATCTCGACGTGTTCCGGCGAGAGCGTCTGGTCGCGGCCGGGATCGTCGACCGCGGGCTCGGGCACGACCAGGGCGATCAGGTCCAGCCGGTGGCGGCCGGCGTGGCTCGTACGGCCGCGGGTCATGGCGTACGGGCGCACCACCGGCCCCGCGTCGGCGTCGATCCAGTGGTGCGACCTGCGACTGTGCCGGACTGAGTCACTCATGGCCGGCCCTCACCCTCCGGCGGCCGGTCCGGTCCGTGGCGCCGTGACGAGGTGGGCTCCGACGCGCTTGACCATCAGCGTCATCTCGTAGGCGACCTGGCCCACGTCGGAGTCGGCGTCGGCCAGCACCGCCAGGCAGCTGCCGTCGCCGGCCGCGGTGACGAACAGGAACGCCTCGTCGAGCTCGACGACGGTCTGCCGGACCTGGCCGGCCTCGAAGTGACGGCCGACGCCCTTGGCGAGGCTGTGGAAGCCGGAGGCCACGGCGGCCAGGTGCTCGCTGTCCTCACGGGTGAGGTCCCGTGAGGCGCCGGTGGCCAGGCCGTCGCTGGAGAGCACGAGGGCCTTTCTGATGGTGGCGACGCGGTCCACCAGCTCGTCGAGGAGCCAGTTGAGTCCGCCGGTGCGCTGGGCGCCGGTGGCGTCGGTTGCTGCGGCGTGCGGTGCGGTCATCGACCGTCCCCCTCAGATGTCGATCGTGGTGCGGTCCGGCCGTCGCCGGTCTGGTCGTCGGCCTGCTCTGCGGCGGCGTCCTCGGCGTTGCGGCGGCGGCCGCGCTGCCAGCCCCGCTGCATGGAGGCCATGCGGTTGCGCACCTCTTCGGCGTCCCGCTCCGGTTCGCGCGCCGCGTCACCGGCGGCGGGCTGCGCGGGTTCCGGCGCCCTGAGCTGGGGCGCGAGACTGGCCTGCCGTACCCGGCGGGGCAGTTCGTCGAGGAGCGGCGGCGCGGCGTCCGGCGCGGGGCCGGCGCCGCGCCGTCCCGCCGGCCGGGTCCGGTCGTCCTGGGACGGCGGCACGGGCGCCGGGCCGGCCTGCGGCCCGGTCCTGGACCGGTCGCGGCGCTCGGAGGTCAGAGGTGTGGGGGCGGCGGTGAGCGGCGGCCGGGCGAACGGCGTCGGTTCCACGGGGCGCCCCGGGTCCGCTGCCGGGTGGCTGCGGCCGCCGACGCCGCGTTCGTCGACCCGCCGGCCGTGGTCGGCGACGAGCGTCGGCGGGCGGCGCCTGGGCAGCGGCACCGGGCCCGCGGCGCGGTGCTCCCGCGGCTGCTCGGACGCCTGCTGGTGGCCGGTGCCGTCGCCGCGGCGCTCACGCCGGCGGGAGCGGAAGATGCCGCCACGCTCGCTGTCGCCGTCGTCCAGGTCGGCGAGGCGGTCCGGGTCGCCGGTCAGGGACCGGTCGTCCCCCAGCAGCGCACGGTCGCGCTCGTCGAGACCCAACGCCTCGACCGGGGCTTCCAGTTCGACCGGTCCGTCGAGGAGTGCGGCGCCGTTCAGGCCGCCGTGCCGCTGCGAGAGGGCCGTCTGCCGGCCGTCGCGCCGTCCGGCGGCGCTCTCGCTCTTGCGGTCCAGCCGGAAGCCGGCGCCCTGGGTCTCCGGCGCCTCCGTGAGCAGGGCCGCCGGTATGAACACCACGGCGGTGGTGCCGCCGTACGGGGACTGCTGGAGCGACACCCGTACGTTCTGCCGCTGGGCGAGGCGGCTGACGACGAAGAGGCCGAGCCGGTCCGTGTCGGAGAGTTCGAACTCGGGGGTCTCCGCGAGCCGCAGATTCGCCTCGAGGAGGGCGTCGGCCGCCATGCCGAGACCTCGGTCGTGGATCTCCAGGGTGAAGCCGTTGGCGACCCGCTCGCCGAGGACCTGCACGCCGGTGTGCGGGGGCGAGAACACCGTGGCGTTCTCGAGGAGTTCGGCTATGAGGTGGGTCAGGTCGGCGACCGCGGGGCCGCCCACGCCGATCCGCGGCAGCCTGCGCACCTCGATGCGCTCGTAGTCCTCCACCTCGGCGACCGCGGCACGCACGACGTCCATCAGCTGGATGGGCTTGCGCCACTGCCGCGAGGGGGCGGCGCCCGAGAGGATCACCAGGCCCTCCGCGTGCCGCCGCATCCGGGTGGTGAGGTGGTCGAGGCGGAACAGGTCGGCCAGTTCCTCGGTGTCCTCCGTACGCCGCTCCATGGTGTCGAGGAGGGACAGCTGGCGGTGGAGCAGGACCTGGTTGCGGCGGGCGAGGTTGACGAACACCTCGGAGACGCCGCGGCGCATGTCCGCCTGGCGCACGGCGGCCTCGACGGCCGCCCGCTGGAGGGTGTTGAGGGCCTGCCCGGCCTGGCCGATCTCGTCCTTGTCGTACTCGAGGCGCGGCGCCTCGGTCTCGACGTCGACGTGTTCCCCGGCGGCGAGGCGGCGCATCACGCTGGGCAGCCGTACGCCGGAGACCTCGTGGGCCTCCTTGCGCAGCCGGGACAGGTCGCGGATCAGGTCGCGGCCGATCCGTACGGAGACGATGACGGAGACGAGCAGCGCGAGGAAGCCGAGGACGCCTGCCACGCCGGCCTTGACGAGGACGCCGTACGCGGCGGGTTCGACGCGGTCCTGGTAGCGGTCGCGGGCCTCCGCGGCCTCCCGGTCGAGGTTGTCGAGGACCGGGGTGGCGGCCTGCTGCCAGCGTTCGGCCTCGGAGGCGGGGAGCCCGTCGGCGGGACCGCCGGCGATCAGGCGCTCCTCGGCCTCGCGCAGCGGCGCGGTCTCCGGGCTGCCCCAGTACTCCTCGAAACGCTCACGGTCCCTGGCGGGCAGCATTTCGAGGTTGGTCTCGTAGTGGATCTGCCGGTGCGCCGCGTGGTCGGCGAGTTCGCGGATCTCCCCCGCGGACACCTTCCGCGCCGTCAGGGAGGAGGCGATCAGGGCGTCCTCGCGGGCGAGCATCTCGCGGGCGCGGGACAGGCCGACGAGTGCGCGGCCCTGGCGTTCCAGCTCGACGTCGTCGATGGCGTGCAGCGACAGCAGGAAGCCGTGCGAGGGGTCGATGATCCGGTTGAAGAACTCCAGGACCTGCGGGCGGGTGATGGTGTTCGTGTCCACGGACCGGCGGAGTACGCCGATGCCGTCGAACGCGTCCATCAGCGCGGTGAGCCGGTCGAGCGACTGAGGGGTCATGTCGCTTCTGACCGACGATTTCAGGGCGTTGTCCCGGATGGCCGCCAGGGCCTGGTCGGTGGCCGCGCGGCGGCTGCGCAGCGCGGGCAGCGCGTCGGCGGCGCGGCGGTCGGCGAGATAGACGAGCGTCTGCCGACGCTCCTCCTGGATGACGCCGACGCTGTCCACGACGGGCTTCCCGACCTGCTCGGCCACCGAGGCCGTTTCGAGGAGCTGGTTCGCCTCCCGACCGGTCAGTACGGTGGCGAAGCCCCACAGGGCCGTGAGCGAGACCAGCGGGACGAGCAGCAGCGCCACGATCTTCCGGCGGATGGACTTCCCGCGAAAGCGCATGGCCTCCCCCTGGTCGACCCCGCACGGTGCGGGTGGTGTTCCGTCAGCAAACGGCGTGAGCCTACTACTGTCACACTGCCAACTCGAAGACTCGTCCGGACGGTTTTCGGCCGCCGCGGCACGGTCCGATCGCGGGATGTCCCGGTATTCGCGGAGATGGCGTTCCCCGCCGCACCGGGCGTCGGCGGCGGCCTGCTCCTTTTCGGACCGGGGCAGATGGCTGGAACTCTTCGCTCGCCGGGAATCATCGCCCCTGGTCGTTCGTCATGCTGAGCGGGGGCGCCGGGGCTTCGCAGTCGCCACGCGCATCGGTTCCGGCCGTCTCCACGCGCGGCCGGAGGGCGAACGGCCGTGCGGTGTGTGCCGCGGATGTGCGGCGGTCGGAGTAGGGCGGCAGAATCCGGGCACCCACCGTTGAGTCGGGACAGAGGTGGGGAGTGACACGATCCATGGACACGGAAGAGCGTCGTGAGGCGGCGTCGGCGGTGGACGACGTACATGTGCCGCGGCAGCAGCTCGGGTCCGAGGAGCCGGAGCCGCGCCAGGAGCTCTGGGTCGAGGAGCCGGCGACCAGACGGCGCATGGCCGATCCCGTCCGCACGGCGGCCGTCCGCGCGGTGATCATCATCTCCCTGACGATGATTCAGGGGATGACCGCACTGCTCTTCACGCTCGCCGGGGCGTGGCCGGCGTTCCCGCTGGTGCTCAGCTCGGTGGGCAGCACGGTCGTCGCCACCTGGGCCGTGCTGGACGTGTGGGTCACCCGCCAGGTGTGGAACCAGCGCAACGGCGTGGTGTCGGTGCCGAGCAGCACCGCCCGCGCGCTGCGGCGGGAGCGCCGCCGCGCCCGCCGGGCAGCCCGCGCCGCCGCCCGCGGGACCTCACGGATACGGCGGCGCGGCGGCGGCAGGCTCTCGCAGGCGTAACGCCCGCGCGGGGCGCTGGTCGGCCCCTGCTCCGCCGCGTCCGCGCCGCGCGCGGTCACCCCAGTCGGTCGCCGGCGGTCCGCGACGGCTCCGGAACCGGTCCCTCCGGCGGCTGCTCGGGCAGCGGCGCCCGCTTGAACATGCGCGTCGCGGTGATCTCTCCGTGCACCGTCGCGCCCCCGGGGTCGGCCTGCGGCAGACCGGGGCGCAGATGCTCCTCTACGCTGATGTACTTCAGGCCCGCCCTCAGGTCCGCGTCGTTGCGCAGCCGGATCACCAGCGGGAACTCCGCCAGGGCCGTCGTGTCGAACAGGCCCGTGGTGTAGAGCAGTTGCACGCCCAGCGCGTCGGACACCGCGCGCTGGAGCTCGAGCAGATACGTGGCGTTCGCCCGGCCGATGGGGTTGTCGAGGAAGAGCGTCCCGGCGTGCCGGTGCCTGTCACGGCCGCGGTCGTTGCTGCGCAGCGCGGCCATCGTGCAGTACAGGGCGATCGCCGCGGTCAGCAGCTGGCCGCCGGAGAAGACGTCGCCCATCTGACCGACCGGTACCCGCTCGGCCCGCAGCACCGCGTCCGGCTTGAGGATCTCCACGGCCACGCCGCGCGGTTCGAGGGCCGCCTGCACTCCGCGCAGCAGCAGCGACATGCCGTCCCTGCGCAGGTCGGAGTTCTTCTTCACGGCCGCGCGGGTCGCCTCGTCGACGACCTCTCCGAGCCGCTCGGACAGCGTCGCCTGGTCGGGTTCCTCGAAACGGATCCGCAGGAACTCCTGCCCCGACCACTCGCCCAGCCCGTCCGGCAGCCGGGAGAGCCGCTGCGCGGAGCGGAGCGTCGCGAGCGCCGACTCCACGAGGCCGCGCAGCCGGTCCACGATGGTGTCGCGGTTGCGCTCGAGCTGCTCCAGCTCGTCGGTGAGCACCCGAAGCCGGGGCGCGAACGCCTCCGCCCACTTCGCCGCGTGCTCCGGCAGCGCGGCCGCCGGAAGTTCGCGGATCTGCTGGCGGGCCGGGGTGCGCACCTGCTCGTAGCGGGTGGAGTTGGCGTGCCGTACGAGGACGTCGCCGGCCTCCCGTAGGGCCGACTCCGCGGCCGACAGGTCACCGGCGCAGGCGCGCAGCGAGCGGCGCGCCTGCGCGGCGGAGTGCCTGGCCTCCTCCAGGCTGCCGGGGTACGGCTCCGGGGGCTGCGGCGCCTCGTCCTCGTGATGGTCGCGCAGCAGGTCGCGCAGGAGCGTGGCCGTCTCCTCGAAACCGCCCGCCGCGTCCTGGGAGGCCCGGTGGGAGTGGAGCATCCCGGCGTGGGCGGCGCGGGCCGCCTCCAGGGTGTCGGTGCAGGCCGCGAGTTCGCCGGTGGCCGTGCGCAGGAGGGCCTGGGCGTGCTCGGCGTCCGCGGGGACCAGCTCGTCGGGAAGTTCGGTGTGCGCCTCGCCGTCGGCCGGCGCGAGGCGTTCGGCCTCGCCGCGCAGGCGGCCCAGCTTCTCGCTCGCCTCCGAGGTGCGCGTCTCCAGCATCTGCACCAGCGACTCGGCCCGGACCGCGGCGGCCTGGCGGGAGGGTCCGTCGGCGCCGTCCGTCTCCTCCAGGAGCTGTGCCGCGCGGGTGCGGACCTTGTTGGTGAGCCGGTCGAGCTCGGCGAGCGCGGCGCTCTCGTCGCTCTCCGCGCGGGCCTGCTCGGCGCGCAGGTCGGCGCCGACGCCGACCTTCTCGTAGAGCTGGGACGCCGCGCGGTACGCCTCCCGCAGGGCGGGCAGCGAGGAGCGGGGCGCGTCGGGGTCCTGCTCCGGGACGGTCTCCGGCGCTCCGGCGATCTCGGCGCGCTCGGCGCGCAGGGCGCGGGCCGTGCGGCGGGCGTCGTCCCCCGCGCGCTGGGCGGCGCGGCGGTCCTCGTCGGCGGCCCTGGCGCGCTCCAGGCAGCTCGCGGCGCGGGCCTCCGACTCGGCTGCCTCGTCGGCCAGTTCGCGGACCTTCACCTGCCAGCCGGCCCGCTCGCGCAGCCGGAAGGCGAGGCCCGCGAGGGCGTCGGCCGCCCGGCGGGCGCGCTGCGCGGCTTCCTGCCGCTCGTCGCGGACGCGGGCGGCGTCGGCGGCCGCCTCTTCGGCCTCGGCGCGGGCGGTACGGGCCTCGGCGAGCGCTGCCTGTGCCTGCTCGGCGGCCTCGCGGGCGCTGCGGGCGCCTTCGGCGAGCTCGGCGAGCATCCCCTGCGGGCAGTCCGCCCGCCATGCGCCGAGGCGGGCCCCGATGGCCCGGTCGGCGGCGAGGCGGGCGGCGAGCGCACGGATGTCCTCGTCCCGCGCGGCCGCCCTGGCGCGCAGCGCGTGGCGCTCCTCGTCCGCGGCGTGCTCGTCGTGCATCGCCGGGTTCGGCGGCACCAGGAACACGCCCTCGTCGTCGTCCGCTCCGGGCCGCGGAACGGGGGCGAGCAGGGCGGCGGCGGTGCCCACGGCCACGGCTGAGCGCGGCAGCAGGGCCGCGCCCGCGAGCACCTCGCGCGCCCGCAGATGCGAGGCGGGGTCGGTGATCACCACACCGTCGACCAGCTCGGGCCGCGCCGCGAGCACGGCGGCGTGGTCGGCGGGGTCGACGGACTGCGCGAGATACCGCCAGCCGGGCAGGGCGGGGATGCCGTGCTCGCCCAGGTACTCGACGGTGGCCAGGACGTCGGGGCCGGGGGGCAGCAGACCTCCGTCGCCGAGGGCGCCGAGGATGCGGGCGTCGTCGGCGGCTGCGGTGCGCAGGTCGAACAGCTGCCGCTCGGCGGAGGTGACGGACCGGTCGATCAGTTCGCGCAGCTCGTCGGCGAAGCCGTCGAGTTCCTCGACGGTGAGGGGGCCGGCCGCGGCGCGCAGCGTCTGGTCACGGGAACCGGCCGCGGCGGGACCGGCTGCTCCGGGCTGCGGTTCCGACGCGCCCGGGGCTCCGCTGCGCGGGGACGGGACCGCCGCGGTCGGGGCCGGTGGGGCGAGGCTCAGCAGGTCCGTGAGGCGTTCGTCCGCCGCGATGGACTCGGCGGCGCGGCGCTCCGCCTCGTACGCGTGCTCCGCGGCCTGCGCCGCGTCCGCCGCGCGGGCCGCGGCCAGTTCGGCGCGGCTCTCCGCCGCGGCCGTCTCCTTCGCGCCGTCCGCCGTGGTCCTGGCCGCTCCGCGGGCCTCGTCCCACGCGGCGACGGCCGCCTTCTCGGCGTCGCTCGCCGCCAGCGCGGCGCGCGCCGGGTCGGCGTCGGGGGCGGTGTCGTCGAGCCATCCGGCCCGTACCGCCTCGGCGGTCTCCTGCTCGACCTCGCTGAGCCGCTGGCGCAGGTGGCCGATCTCGCTGCGGGCGCGCTGGGCCTCGGTCGCGGCGGCGGTCGCGTCGCGGTGGGCGGTCTCGGCCGTCTCCTGGAGCGCGCGGGACCGCTCCTCCTCCTCGTTGGCGACGCGTTCGCCGTCCTCGGCGGCCGTGTGCAGGGCGCGCACCAGGTCGCCTGCGGCCTTCGCACGGGCGGCGAGCGCGGGGGCCGCGTCGCGCTCCGCCTCGCGGATCGCCGCGGCGACGCGGGCGGCGCGGTCGGCGGCCGCCCGGTGGCGCAGCACGGATTCGGCGGCCAGCCAGGCGGAGTGCAGCGTACGGGCGTCGATGAGCTCCCGGCGCCTGGCCGCCGCGCCCTTCTCCGCGGCGGCCAGTGCCAGGGAGGCGTGCCGGAAGGCCAGTTCCGCGGCGACCAGCGAGCTGCGGCCGCGCGCCTGTTCGGCTTCGGTGACCGTGTGCGCGGCGGCGGTGACCTGCTCGGCGAGCTCGGCGGCCCGGGACCGTTCCTCCGCGGCGCGGGCGGACAGCCGGTGCGCGAGGGTACGGGTGCGGCGCTCGGCGCCGGCGTGCACGTCGCGCGCCCGGGCCCTGGTGGCGGCGGCCTCGACGATACGGCCGAGCAGATCGACGGACCCGGCGGTGAAGTCCCGTTCGGCGGTGAGTTCGGCACGGCGGCCCAGCTTGTTGCCGAAGCCGCTGACGAGGTCGGCGAGGCCGTCCGTGTCGCGGGTGTCGGTGACGGCCCGCAGCAGCAGATCGGTGAAGTCGGAGTCCTTCTTCACCGCGAAGAGGCCGGCCGCCTCGCCCTCGTCGGCGTTCATCTCGCGCTGATAACGGAAGAGTTCGGGGTCGAGACCGAGGTCGCCCAGGTGCTCGTTCCAGCGGTCGTGGATCTCCTCCCAGTACACCTCGAGGTGCGGATACGCCTTGCCGGCCTCAGTGAGCGCGTCGCGGAAGCCCTTCATGGTGCGGCGGCGGCCCTGGGCCCCGGAGGCGCCCTCGACGGGCCGGCGCACGGCGGTCGACTCGGCGACGGGCAGCGAGTCCAGGCCGAGGCCCGGCCCGGGACGGAACGAGTACCACGCCTCCGCGAACTTCCGCGGGTCGTTGGACACCTGGCGGCCCCGCCACTCGCTGACCTTGCCGACCACGACGAGCTCGCCGGTGAGCGTGTGCTGCCACTCCAGCGCGACATGCCCGCAGTCGTCGGCGAGGAGGAACTTGCGCAGCACGCCGGAGCTCGCCCCGCCGAGGGTGTTGCGGTGACCGGGCAGCATCACCGAGAAGATCAGCTTGAGCAGGACCGACTTGCCTCCGCCGTTCTCCAGGAAGAGCACGCCCGCGGGCGCCGGGCGGCGCGGCGGGCCGACCGGCTCCTCCTCGAAGAACTCCGCCTGCGTGGGGGCGGGGTCGGGCACGGGCTCGCCGACTCCACGCAGGTCGAGCACGGTGTCGGCGTAGCGCGCACCGGCAGGACCGATGGAGTAGAGGCGGACCCGGGACAACTCGTACATGGCGGCGGACTCTCGGTTTCGTCGATGGCGCGTGTGCGTCGGTGGTGCGTCGGTGGCGCGTGTTGAGCGGTTGCGCGTGTGCTGTGCGGTGACGCGTGTTGAGCGGTTACGCGTGTGCTGTGCGGTGACGCGTGTTGAGCGGTTACGCGTGTGCTGTGCGGTGACGCGTGTTGAGCGGTTACGCGTGGAAGGGCAGGCCGGCGTCGGCTGCCAGCTCGAGGTCGTCGTCGTCCGGCGGCGCGACGAGCGTCGCGGAGCCGTCGCTGACCGGGACGACGCCGAGCTCCAGCAGCTCGGCCATCGCGGCGCTGCCCGCCATGTCGCGGACCTGGAGCTGGTATCGGGCGGTGGTGCGGTACGCGCCACCGGCGTCGTCGCCGGTCCGCTGGAGGAAGCCGGAGTCGGTGAGGAAGGCGACCGCCTTGCCGACGATGCCGGTCGTGGACCCGGCGAGACGGCGGGCGTCCTTGGTCGCGCCGGCCGCGCTGCGGCGCGTGTACACCCGCCAGGCGGCCTCCAGACCGGGGGCGTCACTGGCCGGGTCGGTGTTCTCGCCCTGCTCGTCCGCGCGCTCCTCGAGGCGGCGGCACGCCTGCCGTACGAAGGCGTCGACGCCGTTGACGGTGATCCGGCCCACGTACCCGTCGTCGGCGAGGTCCTCGGGGCGGGGGAAGGCCATGGCGGCGACGGCGAGATGGGCGAGTCCGTGCAGGAAGCGGTCCGCGGAGTCGGCGGAGGCCCGTCGGGCGTAGTCGCCCATGCGGACGGCGAAGACCGAGTCCTCGCCGGCGGTCACGGCCATGCCGGCCCGGGGGGACACCTCGAGGACGACCAGGCCGAGGCCGGTGGCGACGGCGTCGGCGAGGCGCGCGAAGGCGGTGTCCTCGCGGTAGCGGCGCAGCAGTTCGGCGTATTCGGCGTCGCGGGCCGGGAGCAGCTTGGGCTGCAGGCCGAAGGAGACCAGGCGGGCGGCGTCGGCCGCGTCGGCCGGCGTGACGGCGCCGCCGGGGGCGGCGGAGATGGGGCCGGCCGGCGGGCCCTGCGGGGCGACCGGCTCGCTCCACGCGGCGCCGGGCTCGGCGTGGTGGTCGCTCACGGGGTGGGCTCCTTGCTGGCGGGACGGTGCGGGTGCGTGCGGCGGTGGTGCTGAGCGGGCCGGGTCATGTGGCCTCCGAGCGGGCCGCCGCCATGCCCGCCGCATCGAGGAGCGCCGTACCGACTATCAGGTCGGCGCCGCCGAACTCCGGGTCGTCCAGCTCCGTGCCGTCGTCGACGGCGAACAGCAGCCGCTGCTCGCCCTGCCGGTAGGCGGTGCCGACGGGCGGGCTCGCCGCGTGGACGGCGAGGAGCGCCACCAGATACGGCAGTTCGGGGTCGCGGCCGCGTGCCTCCGCGAGCAGGCCCGAGAGCCGGCGGGGTGCGTCGTGCTCCAGGTCCAGCAGCTCCATGGCGCTCACGAGCTGCTCCTCGCTGAAGCGGCTGTCGTCAGGGGTGGCGATCAGGTCCGGTTCCGGCATCTCCGCCCCGAGGTGTTCACGCTCCGCGGGCGGGGTCAGCAGCAGATCGACCAGGTCACCGACCCGGACCGAGGGCGGCGTGCGCGGTCCGGTGCCGCGGGCGAAGAACGCGTCCGTGACGCGGATCGCCGACTCGACGGGCAGCGGCAGCAGCGGCGCCAGCAGCTGTCCGTACAGGTCGAGCCCGGTGCGGGCGGTGGGCCGGGCGAACGCCTGGCGGTCCTGCTCCGCGCGGAACAGCGGCCCCGCCTCCAGCAGCCGGGACTGGAGCTGGGTGTGCCGCCGGATGCAGTCCTTGACGATGTCCACGAGCTCGGCGGCGCGCCGCTTGTGCTCCGGGTCCTCGGCCTCGTCGCGGGCCCGGCGGATGTTGGTGAGGATCGCGTTCTCGTGGCGGTAGCGGTCGGCGACGTGGTCGAGCGCCTCGGCGATCATGTCGGGGACGGTGTGGAGCCAGTCCACGGCCCGTACGTTGCGCCGGGTGGCCTCCAGCGTCCTGCGCAGGGTCTCCGAGTACTGCACGGTCCGGTAGCGGGCCTGCTCGGCGGCGAGTTGCGCGTCGGCGAGGCGGCCGCGGTTGATGAGGACCTCCAGCTTCACCTCGGCCGCGATCTGCGCGCTGGTCACGTCCGTGTCGAGCGCTCCGACCAGCACGTTGACCGCTTCGTCGGTGGTGCGGAGATAAACGGTGCCGTCATAGCCCGGCACCTCCTCGACCAGCTTGAAGTCGTAGTCCCGGCGGGTGTAGACGCCGTCCGTGCCGAAGGTGCCGTAGACCGCGCGGAAGCCGCGGTCGACGCTGCCGACGTTGATCAGGTTCTCCAGCACCCACCGGGCCACGCGCTCGTGCTCGGCGACGGGCCGACGGGGGGCCTGGGCGGCCACGCGCGGCAGCAGACGGGCCACTATCTGGTCGTGGTCGGCGCCGGTGTCGAAGTCCATGTTCAGCGTGACGAGGTCGATCGCCGCGAGTGCGACCTCCGCCATGGCGTAGACCGAGTACTCCCCCGCGAGATTCGCCTTGCGCACGTCCAGATCGTGCAGCGGCGCGGTGCAGGCGAGCGCGCGGAGCCGCCGCGCGAGCCCTTCGTCGGCGGCCGGGCCCTGGGCGGGGCGCGGCCCCGCGCTGAGCTGGGGCGGAACGGTGTCCGTCGGGGCAGGCGAAGTCACGGAGCACAGATTAGGTCCTCGCACCGACAACGGTCGAAACGGACCCAGAGCGGACCACGCGGGGACCTGCCGGTCCGGGCATCGGGACATGGCGGCCCGGCCCCGGAAACGCCCCTGCCGGGCGACGCCCACATCCTCCGGTCCCCGTCGCGACGGGCCGGCCCGGCCGACCCGGTCCGCCGGCCCCGCCGCGGCGGGGCCGCCACTCGTCGGCTCCGCCCGACCCCGGCCAGGACCCGGGTCCGCCGCCGCGACGCCGCGGCTCGCCGGCCCCGGCCGGCCCCGGTTCGCCGCCGCCCGTGGGCCCCCTCGGTCCGGACCGCGTATCGGCCCGGGGACAACCCGGCCGGCCGGGCCCCGGGCCCGCCCCTCAGTCCCGTCCCGGGATCACCGTCGCGTACGTGCGGACCAGTTGCGCGCGTGAGTCGTCCAGGTAGGCGTCGAGGAGCGTCCGTGCCTCGTCGCGCCGCCCCGACCGCAGCGTTTCCAGGATCTCGCGGTTGCGCAGCAGGTACGGCTGGTGCAGCCCGCGCGGGTCGTCGACGACGTGGAACGCGAGACGCAGTTCCGCGAGGACGCTGCGCATCAGCTCGTCGGTGCGGGCGCTGCCGGCGAGTGCGACGAGTTCGCGGTGGAAGTGGATGTTGGCGGTGGAGACGCCCTTCCAGTCGCGCTCGCGCGCGGCGCGCTCGCCGCCCGCGACGGCGGCGTCCATCTCGTCCAGTGCGTACGGCGGCTCCCCGAGGCGCTGCACGACGCCGCACTCGACGAGCTGCCTGGTCCGGTAGATGTCCTCGACGTCCTCGACGGCGAGGACGCGGACGAAGACGCCGCGGTTGAGTTCGTGGACGAGCAGCCGTTCGTGGGTGAGCAGCCGGAACGCTTCCCGCAGGGTGTTGCGCGAGACGCCCAGGGCCTTGCCGATGCTGTCCTCCGACAGCCGTTCGCCGGGCGGGAAGAAGCCTTCCGCGATGCGGGTGCGCAGGATGTCCGCGACCCTCTCGGCCGTGCTGGTGCGGCCCAACAGCGGGCGGTCGTCCGCCAGTCCGCCGGTCCCGGGCTCCGTCGTCCCCACAACGCCCCTCTCTCCGCCGCCGGCCGTCCACGCCGCCGTGCGCTGTCCATCGTAGAAGCAGGAACGTCCCTACGTGACTCTTGTCGGATCGTTCAACAATCCCCTACCTTTGCGGCACGGCACACTTCCCGGCACGCTCCTCCTCTCCCTCGCGAGGTGCAGATGAGCACGACCCAGGCCAAGCCGATCCACGACGAACTCCCCGAACCCACCGGCACGTTCGCCTGGCTGCGGGCCCTCGGCCCGCGCGGCCGACGTGCCTTCGGCGGCGCTTTCGGCGGCTACGCGCTGGATTCGTACGACTACTTCACCCTGCCGCTGAGCATGGTGGCGATCTCCGCGTACTTCAGCCTCGACAACGGACAGACCGGACTCCTCACCACGGTCACCCTCGTCGTCTCCGCCGTCGGCGGCGCGCTCGCCGGGATCCTCGCGGACCGCGTCGGCCGGGTGAAGGCGCTGATGATGACGGTCGTCACGTACGCCGTCTTCACGGTCCTGTGCGGCTTCGCGCCCAACTACGAGACGCTGCTGGTCTTCCGCGCCCTCCAGGGCCTCGGCTTCGGCGGCGAGTGGGCCGTCGGGGCGATCCTGGTCGCCGAGTACGCCACCGCCAAGCACCGCGGCCGGACCCTCGGCGCGGTCCAGAGCGCGTGGGCGGCCGGCTGGGCGCTCGCCGTCGTCGTCTACACGCTGGTCTTCCACTTCCTCGACCCGGACACCGCCTGGCGCGTGATGTTCTGGACCGGTGCGCTGCCCGCGCTGCTGGTGGTCTACGTACGGCGCAACGTGACCGACGCGCCCGCGGCGGCCGAGCAGCGCCGCACCAGCACCGAACGCGGGTCGTTCGCCACGATCTTCAAGCGGGACCTGCTGCGCACGACCCTCTTCGCGACGCTGCTGTCGACCGGGGTCCAGGGCGGCTACTACACGCTGGCGACGTGGGTGCCCACGTATCTGAAGACCGAGCGCGGACTGACGGTCGTCGGCACCGGCGGGTATCTGGCGTTTCTCATCTCCGGGGCGTTCATCGGCTATCTGACCGGGGGTTGTCTCACCGACCGGATCGGCCGCAAGAAGAACATCGCGCTCTTCGCCGTGCTGTCCGCCGCCGGGATCCTCGCGTACACCAACATCCCGCCGGGGGCCAACACGCTGCTGCTCGTCCTCGGCTTCCCGCTCGGTTTCTGCATGTCGGCCATCTTCAGCGGCTTCGGATCGTTCCTCAGCGAGCTGTATCCGACGGCGGTGCGCGGCACCGGGCAGGGCTTCACCTACAACAGCGGCCGCGCGGTGGGCGCGTTCCTGCCGACGCTCGTCGGTTTCCTGTCCGACAGCTGGGGCGTGGGCGGTGCGCTCGTCCTCGGCGCCCTCGGCTACGGTCTCGCCGTGCTGGCCCTGACCGGACTGCCGGAGACCCGCGACCGCGAACTTCTCTGACCGGACCGCCGGGCCGCACCCTCCGCGGGAGGCGTACCCGGTTCAGCACTTGGAGGTACTTCCGTGACCTGGGCGTCGATCGACCTCAACGCCGATCTCGGCGAGGGCTTCGGCCGCTGGCGGCTGACCGACGACGAGCGACTGCTGTCCGTCGTCACCAGCGCCAACGTCGCCTGCGGCTTCCACGCGGGGGACGCGGTCACGATGCGCCGCGTCTGCGACCTCGCCGCCGAACGCGGGGTGCGGATCGGCGCCCAGGTCTCGTACCGCGATCTGGCGGGCTTCGGACGGCGCGCCATGGACGTGCCGGCCGAGGAACTGGCCGCCGAGACCGCCTACCAGATCGGCGCGCTGGCGGTCTTCGCACGGGCGGCCGGCTCCCGCGTCTCGTATGTGAAGCCGCACGGCGCGCTCTACAACCGGGTCGTGCACGACGAGGAGCAGGCGGCGGCCGTCGTCGAGGGCGTGCTGCTCTGTGGCGAGCGGCTGCCGCTGCTGTGCCTGCCCGGTTCGACGCTGCACACCATGGCGGAGAAGGCCGGCCTGCCCACCGTCACGGAGGCGTTCGCCGACCGCGCCTACACCGCCCAGGGCACGCTGGTGCCGCGCGGCGAGAGCGGCGCGGTCATCAGCGACGAGTCGGCGGTCGTCGAACGGTCCGTCAGCATGGCCCGGTTCGGCCAGGTCACCGCGCGCTGCGGCCGCTCGGTCGGCGTCCGCGCCCGGTCGCTGTGCCTGCACGGCGACACCCCGGGCGCGGTGGCGCTGGCGCGCCGGGTCCGCGCGGGGCTGGAGTCCGCGGGCGTCCGGGTGGAGGCGTTCGTATGACCGGCGCGACGCTGCGGGCGCTGCCCGTGGGCGACCGGGCGCTGCTGGTCGAGTTGCCCGGCGGCGCGGAGGCGGGCGCGCTCCATGCCGAGCTGCTGCGCCGCCGCGCGGCGGGCGGGCTGCCTCCCGTCGAGGAGATCGTGCCCGCCGCGCGCACCGTGCTGCTGGACGGGCTCGACGATCCGCGGGGTCTCGCCGAGGAGCTGGCCTCCTGGGAGATCCCGCCGCTCGGCGCCCGTGCGGAGCGCTCGGTGGAGATCCCGGTGCGCTACGACGGGCCCGACCTGGCGGAGGTGGCGGCCCGCTGGCGGGTGGACGAGGCAGAGGCCGTACGGATCCACTCGGGGCTCGTCTTCCGGGTGGCGTTCTGCGGTTTCGCGCCCGGCTTCGCCTATCTGACCGGGCTGCCGGAGGGTTACGCCGTCCCCCGCAGGGCCACGCCCCGCACCGCCGTGCCGGCCGGGTCCCTCGCCCTGGCCGGCGCGTACACCGGCGTCTATCCGCGTTCCTCCCCGGGCGGCTGGCAGCTGATCGGGACGACGGACGCCGTGCTGTGGGACACGGCCGCGCGGCCCGCGGCGCTGCTGACGCCCGGCACCCGGGTCCGGTTCGTGCCGGAGGGCCGATGACGGACCTGGCACTCGCCGTCGTACGGGCCGGGGCGCTGACCACGGTGCAGGACGGGGGGCGGCCCGGGCTGGCCCATCTCGGGGTGCCCCGCTCGGGAGCGCTGGACGCGCCGGCTGCCCGGCTCGCCAACCGCCTGGCGGGCAACGCGGAGGGCGCCGCCGTGCTGGAGACGACCCTGAACGGCTGCGCCGTGCGCCCCCGCTGCCCGGTGACCGCCGTCGTCGGCGGCGCGCCGTGCCGGGTCACGGTCGACGGCCGGCCGGCCGCCTGGGGAGCCCCGCTGCGGGTCGCGGCCGGATCCGTGCTGGAACTCGGGCCGGCGGTACGGGGTGTACGGAGCTATCTGGCCGTCGCCGGCGGCGTCGCGGTCGACCCGGTGCTGGGCAGCCGCTCCACCGATCTTCTCTCCGGCCTCGGGCCCCCGCCGCTGACCGACGGCGCCGTGCTGCCGCTCGGGGCTCCCACCGGGCCGCCGGCCCGGGTCGACGTGGAGGTGCCGTGGAGCGCGCCCGCGGCCGAACTGGTGCTGCGCGTACGGCTCGGGCCGCGCGACGACTGGTTCACCGGCGGCTCGCTGCGCACGCTCACCCGGGGCGCGTTCCGGGTGTCCTCGGCGAGCGACCGCGTCGGGCTGCGCACCGAGGGACCGCCGCTGGAGCGGGCGGTCGGCGGCGAACTGCCCAGTGAGGGCGTGGTGCTGGGCGCGGTGCAGGTGCCGCCGGACGGCCGCCCGGTGGTCTTCCTCGCCGACCACCCGACGACCGGCGGCTATCCCGTGCTGGCGGTCGTCGACCGGCGGGACCTGCCGGCGGCGGCGCAGGCGGTCCCGGGTACCGCGGTGCGGTTCGTCACGACGCGCTGATCACTTTGGCGGGCCGTAGCCGCCGCCGCCCGGAGTGCTCACCACCAGCACGTCGCCCGCCTCCACGTCGACCGAGTCGACACCGGCCAGCGGAACGACCGTGCCGTCCGCGCGCACCACGCGGTTCTCGCCGAGCGCGCCCGGCCCGCCGCCCGCCATGCCGTACGGGGGGACGCGCCGGTGCCCGGTCAGCAGCGCCACGGTCATCGGCTCCAGGAACCGGATCTCGCGGACGGCGCCGCACCCGCCGTGCCACCGGCCCCGCCCGCCGCTGCCGTCGCGCACCGCGAACGAGTCCACCCGGACGGGGAACCGCAGTTCCAGCACCTCGGGGTCGGTGAGCCGCGAGTTGGTCATATGGGTCTGTACCGCGTCCGCGCCGTCGAAGCCGTCGCCGGCGCCGGAGCCGCTCGCCACCGTCTCGTAGTACTGCACGCGCTCGTTGCCGAACGTCACGTTGTTCATCGTGCCCGAGCCCTCCGCCTGCACCCCGAGGGCCGCGTACAGCGCGCCGGTGACGGCCTGGGAGGTCTCCACGTTGCCCGCGACGGTGGCGGCCGGAGAGGTGGGGGCGAGCATGCAGCCGTCGGGCACCCGTACCTCGAGCGGCTCCAGGCAGCCGCTGTTGAGGGGGATGTCGTCGGCGACGAGGGTCCGGAACACGTAGAGGACGGCGGCCATGACCACCGAGGTCGGCGCGTTGGTGTTGTCGGGCCGCTGCGGCGAGGTGCCGGTGAAGTCGACGACCGCGCCGCGCCGTTCGCGGTCCACCCGCACGGCGACCTCGATGACGGCGCCGCTGTCGGTCTCGTAGCGGCACCGCCCGTCGTCCAGCGTGGCGATGATGCGGCGTACGGACTCCTCCGCGTTGTCGCGGACGTGCCGCATATATGCCTGGACGACGTCGGTGCCGAACTGCGCGGTCATCCTGCGGAGTTCGGCGATGCCCTTCTCGTTGGCGGCGATCTGCGCCGACAGGTCGGCGATGTTGGTGTCCGGGGCGCGCGAGGGGTACCGGGCGCCGGTGAGCAGGGCGCGTGTCTCGCTCTCGCGCAGTCGGCCGTCGCGGACCAGCAGCCAGTTGTCGAAGAGGACGCCCTCCTCCTCGATGCTGGTGCTGAAGGCCGGCATCGAGCCGGGGGTGATGCCGCCGATCTCGGCGTGGTGGCCGCGGGAGGCGACCAGGAAGCGCAGTTCACCGCCGTCGAAGACGGGGGTGACGACGGTGACGTCGGGCAGGTGCGTGCCGCCGTGGTACGGGTCGTTGACGGCGTACACGTCGCCGGGGCGCAGTTCCCCCGCCTCGCGGCGGCGCCGCAGCACCTCTTTGATGGACTCGCCCATCGAGCCCAGGTGGACGGGGATGTGGGGCGCGTTGGCGATGAGGTTGCCGTCGGCGTCGAAGAGGGCACAGGAGAAGTCGAGCCGTTCCTTGATGTTGACCGAGTGGGCGGTGTTCTCCAGCCGCACGCCCATCTGCTCGGCGATGGCCATGAAGAGGTTGTTGAACACCTCCAGCAGCACCGGGTCGACGTCGGTCCCGACGGCGACGCGCGCGGGCCGTGGCCGTACGCGGGTGACCAGGAGGTGCCCGGTGGGCCGGGCGGCTGCCTGCCAGCCGGGATCCACGACGGTGGTCGCGTCGGCCTCCGCGACGATCGCCGGGCCGGTCACCTCGTGACCCGGGCGCAGTTCGTCGCGCCGGTACAGCGGCACCCGGCGCGGCTCCCCGTCCACGAACATCTCCACCCGGTCGCCTGTCGGCCGGGGCCCGTCCGGCGCGGCGTCCTGGGCCGTGACGGCGGCGTGGCCGCCCGTACCGCCCGCCGCCTCGACGGAGACCGCCTCCACGACGACCGGCTTGTCCATGGTGAACGCGTACCGGGCCCGGTGGGCCGCCTCGAAGGCCGCGCGCATGGCCTCTGCGGTGTCCAGCGGCACGGACAGGCTCGCGTCCGTGCCCGCGTAGCGCAGCAGCACCCGCGCGTGGGTGCTGATCGCGGCGTCCGGGACGCCGTCGTCGCGCAGTTCGGCGCGGGTACGGGCGGCCAGTTGGTCGCAGAGAGTCCGGACCCTCTGCTCCGTCGGTCCGTCGAGCCCGGCCTCGACGGACCGCTCCCGCATCGCGGTCGCGTCGGCGAGGCCGATCCCGTAGGCGGACAGGACGCCGGCGAGCGGCGGAACGAGCAGGGTGTCGATGCCCAGGGCATCGGCGACCGCGCAGGCGTGCTGGCCGCCCGCGCCGCCGAAGGAGGTGAGCGCGTAGCGGGTGACGTCATGGCCGCGCTGAACGGAGATCTTCTTGACGGCGTTCGCCATGTTCAGCACGGCGATCTCCAGGAACCCCGCCGCGACCTCCTCGGGGCTGCGCCGGTCGCCGGTGGCGGCGGTGATCTCGTCGGCCAGGGCGGCGAAGCGCTCCCGTACGACCCCGGCGTCCAGCGGCTGGTCGCCGTCCGGTCCCAACACGGCCGGGAAGTGGCCCGGCTGGATGCGGCCGAGCATCACGTTCGCGTCGGTGACGGTGAGCGGGCCGCCGCGCCGGTAGCAGGCCGGGCCCGGGTCGGCGCCGGCCGAGTCGGGGCCGACGCGGTAGCGGCGCCCGTCGAAATGGAGGACCGAACCGCCGCCCGCGGCGACGGTGTGGATGCTCATCATCGGCGCGCGCATCCGCACACCGGCGACCTGGGTGCCGAGTTCGCGCTCGAACTCGCCCGCGTAGTGGGAGACGTCGGTGGACGTGCCGCCCATGTCGAAGCCGATGACCTTCTCGTAGCCGGCCTGCCCGGAGGTACGGGCCGCCCCGACGACCCCGCCGGCCGGGCCCGAGAGCACGGCGTCCTTGCCGCGGAAGTGGGTGGCCTCGCGCAGACCGCCGTTGGACTGCATGAACATCAGCCGGATGCCGGCCAGCTCGGACGCCACCTGGTCGACGTACCGCTTCAGGATCGGCGACAGATACGCGTCCACGACGGTCGTGTCGCCCCGGGGCACCAGCTTGACCAGCGGGCTCACCTCGTGGGAGCAGCTGACCTGGGTGAAGCCGGCGACCCGGGCCCGTTCGGCGACGCGCTGCTCGTGGTCGGGGCTGCGGTAGCCGTGCATCAGGACGACCGCGGCGCTGGTGATGCCGTCGGCGCGGACGCGCTCCAGTCGCCGTGTCACGGCCTCCAGGTCCAGCGGGCGGACGACGCCGCCGTGCGCGTCGACGCGTTCCGGTACCTCGACCACCCGGTCGTACACCGCCTCCGGCAGGAGAATGCGCCGGTCGAACAGGCGCGGCCGGTTCTGGTACGCGATGCGCAGCGCGTCGCGGAAGCCCTCGGTGACGACGAGCACGGTCGGCTCGCCGCGCCGCTCCAGCAGGGCGTTGGTGGCGACGGTCGTGCCCATCTTGACCGAGGCGACCAGGTCCGCCGGCACGGGCTCGTCGTCCGGCGTGCCGAGCAGCAGCCTGATACCGGCGACGGCGGCGTCGGGGTACCGGCCGGGGTCGTGCGACAGCAGCTTGCGGGTCACCAGCCGGCCGTCGGGGCGCCTGCCCACGATGTCGGTGAACGTGCCGCCACGGTCGATCCAGAACTCCCAGCGCCCGGTCATTCCCCCATTGTTGCCCCGACACGTCCGCCGGGGACGGCCGGCGACACGGCCGCGAGCGCGGCGGACAGGGCGAGCTCCGCGCTGCGGTCGAGCCGCTCGCCGGTGCCGCGCGCCGAGCGGTGCACCTCGTCGCCGGCGAGCCGCAGCAGCTGCGGCAGCAGGTCCGTGCAGCGCCGCGCCACCCGTTCGACCCCGTGTTCCTCGAGGTCGCGCATGGCGGCGGTGGACGGGGCGAGGGTGCGGTCGGCGCCCCCGTGCACGGCCCGGAGACGGCGCCACGCGGTGCCCTCTGCGGCGCCGACGTAGGTACGGGCGCAGCCGGCCAGGTCGGTCTGGTAGACGGCGACGGCCGGCAGCCCGGGCCTCGAGGCGGCGGCCCTGCCGCGGACCCCAGCACGAACGGCCCGGCCGGATGGACGAGGTCGGCCCGGTGCGCGGCGATCGCCGCCGTGACCCGGCGGCTGGCGAGTGCGACGCGCACCCGCGGACAGCCGGGCAGCGGCAGGGAGGGGACGCGTACGACCGGGCAGGGGGCGACGGCGTCACTGCTGTCCGCCCCGGCGGCCGCCGGGGCGGTGACGAGCGGCCTGGTGACCTCGGTCGGCGAGATGCCGGGCTGTCTGCCGGGCGCAGTGCGCCACACCATTGGCGTCGGGCGGAAAGGACTCGGTGACGATGACGACACGCATACCCGTGGTGTCGTCCCGCCCGGAGTGGCTGCGCCAACGTGGATCTTTCCGGATGCGGAACTTCCCGTGAGCGTTTGTGGCCGGGGCGGGCGCCATTCGTCGTCAACCGTCGCCGAACGCCCCCCGCGCGGCGCCCGTGGCCGGGCGCCTCTCCTGCATCAGGGACGTCACACGGCGGGCCTGTCGGGTCCGATCCGGCTCCGTACGGCGGTCTGCACCTCGGCCTCCTCCGCGGGGTCGGCGGCCAGTCGGCGCAGCCGCTCGGCGACGCGCACGTCACCCGTCTCGGCGTGCAGCGCGGCGACTTCTCTGGTGGTCTCCTCGCAGTCCCACAGGCATTCGACGGCGAAGCCGTTGGCGAAGGAGGGGTCGGTGGCGGCCAGTGCCCGGGCGGCGCGGCCCCGCAGATGCGAGGAGGCGGTCTCCCGGTAGACGTGGCGCAGCACGGGGGCCGCGCAGCCGATGCCGAGGCGTCCGGCGCCGTCGACGAGGGTCCACAGGCGGGGCGCGTCGGGTCCGTCCGCGCGGACGGTCTCGCGCAGGGCGCCGAGCACGAGTTGCGCGTCGCCGGCCCCGCCGCGGCAGGCGAGCACGCCGGCCGCGGACGCGCCGAGTTCGTCGGGACGGTGCACCCAGCTCCGCGCCCGGTCGGTGGCCTCGTCGCCGCACATCCGCTCGAACGCGGCGACGGCGGCCTCGGCGACGGTCCTGGACCCGGCGGCCACCGCGGCCTCGACCAGGTCGAGGACGACGGGGTCGCGCGACTCGGCGAGGTAGTGCAGGGCGGCGCAGCGGGCGCCGTCGGAGCCGCTGCGGGCGGCCTCGACGATGGCGGCGCGGTCCTCGGGGCCGGCCACCGCGGTCAGACAGCGGGCGGCCGGGACGTGCAGGGCGCTGCCGCGTTCGAGGCCCTGGTCGGCCCAGTCGAGGACCGCCTGGACGCTCCAGCCCGGGCGGGGCCCGGAGGGGCGCATCTGGCGCTGCCAGCGGTCGAAGGAGCCCGCTTCCTGTGCGGCTCTGACCCTGGCGCCGACGGTGTCCCGCGGGTCCTCGGCCCACAGCCGCCAGGGCCGCGGCTCGAAGGACTCGCGCATGGCGGCGGCGAGTTCGGCGTCGCCCTCCGCGGTGGCGGGGAATCTGGCCAGCACCGGGGCGGCGAGAGCGCGCAGGCCGGCGTCGTCGTCGCGCAGGGCGAGTTCGTCGAGGGCCCAGGCCCAGTTGGCGCCGTTCGCCGCGTACCGCCGCAGCAGGGCGAGTGCGTCGCCCCTGCCGTAAGAGGCCAGGTGCCCGAGCACGGCGAGGGCGAGACCGGTCCTGACCTCCTCGGTGTCGAGGTGGTCGTCGATGTCGCACAGGTGCCGTTCGATCTCCTCGAGACTGCCGTGGAGATCGAGGTAGAGGCGTGCGTAGTAGAGGGAGCGGTTCTCGACCTGCCAGTCGTGGCGGGGGTCGTTGAGGACGCAGTGGTTGAGGGCGGCGAGCGCTTCGGCGCGGGGAGCGGCGAGCGCGTGCAGCGTGCCGTCGCCGCGGCCTCTCTGCAGCAGGCCGAGCAGGGTGCCGCTCGGCGCTATGACTGGTTCGAACATGGGGAGTGCCTCACATCAAGCTGTCGACGCGACCGGGAAGTGGAGTGCCTAGGCCGCGCAGCAGCATGTAGGGCCGCCCGTCGTCATACGCGTCTTCCGCTTGGTGTAGAGCATCTTCCTCTGCCTCTCTTCGGTGGCCCCAGGGGAAAACTCCCGGTTGATGTCGTCCGGGATGGGGCTGACGTCATGATGATGACCCACCCATTTCGCCACCGCGACCACATTTACGGCGCCCCCCGTGGCGACGTCCTGGGCGCTGCGCGCGGGCCGCTCAGCGGCTCTCGAACAGCTCCAGGAGTTCTGTCTTCCCGAACATCCGCGCCGTATCCGCGGCGGACGGGGTTCCCGCGTCGGGATCGGCGCCGCCGGCGAGGAGGACACGGATCACGGCGTCCTCGCCCTTGAAGACCGCGCCGGCGAGCGGCGTCTGCCCGCGGTCGTTGGCCCGGTCCGGCTCCGCGCCGCGGGCCAGCAGCGTCTCCACCGCGGCGGCGTGGCCGTGGTAGGCGGCGAGCATGACGAGCGTGTCGCCCTTGTCGTTGGTGAGGTTGGCCGGGACGCCGGCGTCGACGTACGCGGCCAGCGCCTCGGTCTCCCCCTGACGCGCCAGGTCGAAGACCTTGGTCGCGAGTTCGATCACCTCGGAGTCCGGGACCTTACTCATCGGGGTGTACCGCCTTTCACACGCTTGACCTGGGGCGCACGACAGGAGAGCCGTACGAGTGAATCGACAGGGTACTGGCCCCCGGGCCCGACATGACGCCCGGTGGCGGCGGCAAGGGATCAGGTCGCGGAGGCACTGTGACGCGCCGCCCTGCCCTTTGCCCGCCGGGCAACGACCGGCAGTCCGCCAGTGCAGTGAAATGCTGAGAATTTCACTCATTTGCACCTTTTGTCGCATTGATACTTTCGGTAAGCCTGGGAGAACTGATGGTGACTGTCCCCTCACCCAGGAGAACCTCATGATTCTGTCCATGTCCGGCGTCGTGCTCCTCGGCATCATCGTCTTCCTCTTCTTCCGGAAGGACGGCCTGAAGGCGTCGCACGCATTCGTCTCCGCGCTGTTCGGCTTCTTCCTCGCGGGCACGGCGATCGCGCCCAGCATCACGGCGGGCACGACGAGCCTGGCCGGTCTGCTGGGCGGGATCAAGTTCTGACCGCCTGCCCCTTCAGCACTCAAGGAGACGATGTGGCCCGGCGCCCACTCCCCCGCATCCTGACCAGCGGTGGCGCGCAGCTCGCCCGCAGCCGCGAGATCGCGCGCACGGCCGCCGACAGCGCCACCGACGTCCTCCATCCGCTGATCACGGTCTCCCGCGGCCTGCGGAAACTGGCCGCGACGGGCCGGCAGAAATGGGCGGCGACCCCCAAGGAGCGGCGTGGTCCGACCCTGTTCCTCGTCGCCCTCTGCGTCTTCGCGGTCGCGGTCGTCCCGTACGGGCCCCTGATGGCCCTGATCACGGTGATGGCCGCGGCCGCGTGGCAGGGGCGCGTCCGCACGCCGGTCCGCACCGGGCCCGACGAGGCGGAGGCCGCACGCCTCAAGGCGCTCTACGAGGCGCTCGTCCCGTACTTCTCCGTCCCCGAGGACCCCGCCCCGCTGTACGCCCACGGCGGGGAGTGGAGCAAGGCCTTCAGCGAGTACGCGTTCGACGGCGACGGCCGGCTGACCCGGCTGCGCATCGCGTACCCGGCGTACTTCACCGACGGCGAGGCCACCGCCAGGTCCCGGATCGAGCAACTGCTGCACGCGAAGTCCGGGCGCGGCCGCGAATACCTCTTCACCTGGGACGAGGAGGGCAACGTGCTCGTCATGAGCGTGCTGCCCGCCCTGTCCACCGCCATCGCCGCCCAGCGCTTCGTCACCGTCCCCGGTGAGACCGTGCTGGGCTTCACGGACGCCGAAGCGGTCCAGCGCACGGTGCCGGTGACCCTCGACGGCGAGATCACCCAGGCGCCCCCGGTCGTCTGGCGCACCGGGCCCCGTTCCACCGAGCCGCATCTGCTCGCCGTCGGCGAGCCCGGCAGCGGCACCACGACCCTGCTGCGCTCCATCGCCCTGCAGGCGCTGCAGCACGGGGACGTCCTCGTCGTGGAGGGCAGCGGGACCGGCGAGTACGCCTGCCTGACCGGGCGCTCCGGCGTCCTGGCCGTCGAGTGCGGACTGGCCGGCGCGCTCTCCAGCCTGGAGTGGGCCGCCCAGGAGACGGAGCGGCGTCTCATCGCCGCCAACCGCGCCCGCCAGGCGGGGCAGCCCGCGCCGGACGACACCAGGCGGCCGCTGTGGATCCTGGTGGACCGGCCCAGCGTCTTCGGACATCTGGCCGCCGCCGACGGCCGCCGCGACCCTCAGGAGATGCTCTCCGTGCCGCTGCGCCACGGGCGCGCGGCCCATGTCACCGTCGTCGTGGCCGAGCAGTACGACAGCCTCGGCGCCCTGACCGAGACGGTGCGGACGCACACCCGCGCCCGGGTGGTGCTCGGCGCGGCCGACTTCGCGGACGTGGCGGCGGTGCTGGGCACGGCGCCGAGCACGACGCCGACGACCGCCGTCCCCGCCGGCCGGGGTTACGCACGGCTCGGTACGGGGCCCGTCCTGCGCCTCCAGGTACCGGCCACGCCCGACCCGTTCGACGACGCGACGACGGAGGCCCACCGCCGGGCGGTGCTGGCCCTGCTGCCGCCCGGACCCGACGCCCCGGCCCCGGTCGCGCCGCCGCCGGGAATCCCGGCGAAGCCCCTCACCCCGCCGACGGTCCAGGCGTAGCCCCCGGCGGCGCGGGCCTACGCCACGAACGTGCGGGGGGTTTCCGCCCCCGTCGACGCGCCCGTGGAGACGAGGCGCGCCGCCGCCGCCAGCCGGGCCGCCGCCTCGTCGGCCACCGGGCCGCCCACGGTGAACGGCAGGCGCACATACCCCTCGAACGCGCCGTCCACGCCGAAGCGCGGCCCCGACGGCACCCGGACCCCGACCCGCTCGCCGACCTCCGCGAGACGTGAGCCGGAGAGGCCACCGGTGCGGACCCAGAGGGTCAGACCGCCCCCGGGGACGTCGAACTCCCAGTCCGGGAGCTCCCGCCGCACCGCGGCGACCAGCGCGTCCCGGTTTCCGCGGGCCTGCTCGCGGCGGATCGCGACCGCCTCGTGCCAGCCGCCCGTCCGCATCAGCCAGTTGATCGCCAGCTGTTCGAGCACGGGGGTGCCCAGGTCCGCGTAGGCCCGGGCGGCGACGAGCGAGCGGATCACGTCCGGGGCCGCGCGGACCCAGCCGATCCGCATACCGGCCCAGAACGCCTTGCTCGCGGAGCCGACGGTCAGGACGGTCGACCCGGCGGGGTCGAACGCGCAGACGGGGCGCGGCATGTCGAGGCCGGGGTCGAGGTGCAGTTCCGACATGGTCTCGTCGACGACGAGCACCGTGCCGGCCGAGCGGGCCGCCTCCACCAGGGCGCGCCGCTGGGGCTCGTCGGCGAGCGCGCCGGTCGGATTGTGGAAGTCGGCGACGACGTACGCGAGGCGGGGCGCGGAGTCCCGCAGTACCTGGCGCCAGCGGTTCGGGTCCCAGCCGGTCAGGCCCTCCGCCATGGCGACGGGCACGAGCCGTGCGCCGGCCTCCCGCATCAGCTGGAGGATGTTGGCGTAGGAGGGGGACTCGACCGCGATGCGCTCGCCGCGGCCGGCGAAGAGATGGCAGATCGCGTCGATCGCACCCATCGCCCCGGTGGTGACCATGATCTGTTCCGGCATGGTCGGGATGCCGCGCTCGGTGTAGCGGTCGGCGAGCATCTGGCGCAGGGCGGGCAGGCCGGCCGGGTAGTCGCCGTGGGTGTGGGCGTACGGCGGCAGTTCTTCGAGGGCACCCTGGACGGCGCGGGTGAGCCACGGCTCGGGCGCCGGCAGCGCGGCGCAGCCGAGGTCGATCATGGAGCCGAGCGACTCGGGCGGCAGGGGTTCGAGGCCGCGGGCGGGCAGCGGGTTGCCCGCGGGGACGGCGGTCCAGCTGCCCGCTCCCCGGCGGGACTCGAGGAAGCCTTCGGTGCGCAGCGCCTCGTAGGCCGCGGCGACGGTGGTGCGGCTGACAGACAGGGAGAGCGCCAGTTCGCGCTCGGCGGGGAGCCGGGCCGCCACGGGGACGCGGCCTTCGAGGACGAGCAGCCGGATGCCGTCGGCGAGCGCCCGGTAGGCGGGCGGCTTGCGGGTGCCCGGTCCGGCGGGGCGCGCCTGCTGGGAGGTGAGCTGCCGGGCGAGTTGGGCCGCCCCCACCGCAGAGGTCCACTGCGTCATAGAAGTCAGTCCACCTTCCTCGAATTGGCCATGGCTGACGATCGTTCCGTAGCCACAGAGTGTCATGCATCAGTCCACTGACACCACAAGGGGGCGGCATCGTGTCCGCGCATCTCACCCGCAGGCTGCTGCAGCTGTACGTCGGCCTCGCGCTGTACGGAGTGAGCTCGGCGCTGCTGGTGCGCGCCGGGCTCGGCCTCGAGCCCTGGGGCGTGCTGCATCAGGGCCTGGCGGAGCTGACCGGGCTGACCATCGGCGTGGTGTCGATCATCGTCGGGGCCGTGGTGCTGCTGCTGTGGATACCGATCCGCCAGCGGCCCGGGCTCGGGACCGTGTCGAACGTGTTCGTCATCGGCCTCGCCATGGACGCCACCCTGGCGATCGTCCCGCGGGTGGACGGGCTCGGCGGGCGGATTCCGCTGATGGCCGGCGCGATCGTGCTCAACGGCATGGCCACGGGCCTCTACATCGCGGCCCGCTTCGGACCGGGCCCCAGGGACGGCCTGATGACCGGCCTGCACCGGCTGACGGGCCGGTCGATCCGGCTGGTGCGCACCGCGCTCGAGGTGACGGTCGTCGCGACCGGTTTCGCGCTCGGCGGCTCGGTCGGCGTCGGGACCGTGGCCTACGCACTGGCCATCGGGCCGCTGGCCCAGCTGTTCCTGCGCGTCTTCGACGTCCCGGAGAAGGACAAGGCCGGCACGGTGGTCGCCGGCGGGTCACCCGCACAGGCGATACTGCGGCGGTGACGCGCATACGCCATCCCTATCTGGATCATCCCGTGACGCTCCCCTTCGCCCACCGGGGCGGGGCTGCCGACGGCATCGAGAACACCGCGGCGGCCTTCCGGCGGGCCGCCGACGCCGGCTACCGCTACTTCGAGACCGATGTGCACACCACGGCGGACGGCCGGCTGGTCGCGTTCCACGACACGACGCTGGACCGGGTCACCGACGCCCGGGGACGTATCGCGACGCTGCCGTGGAGCGAGGTGCGGCGGGCGAGGGTCGGGGGCCGTGAGCCGATGGCCCTCTTCGAGGAGCTGCTGGAGGAGTTCCCCGAGGCCCGCTGGAACGTGGACCTGAAGGCGGAGTCCGCCCTCGTGCCGCTGATCGACCTGATCCGCCGGGCGGACGCCTGGGACCGGGTGTGCGTCGGCTCGTTCTCCGAGGGCCGGGTGGCCCGGGCGATGCGGCTCGCCGGTCCGCGGCTGGCGACCTCGTACGGAGTGCGCGGCGTGATCGGACTGCGCCTCGGCTCGTACGGGATACCGGCGGCGGTCCGCAGCGGCGCGGTGTGCGCCCAGGTGCCGGAGACGCAGGGCGGCATACGTGTGGTGGACCGGCGCTTCGTGCGGGCGGCACACGCGCGCGGGCTGCAGGTCCATGTGTGGACGGTGAACGACGCCGACCGGATGGCCGCCCTCCTGGACCTTGGCGTGGACGGCATCATGACCGATCATCTTGAGACGTTGCGCACGGTGCTGACCGCCCGGGGCGTGTGGATCTGACCCGGCGCTTCTGCGACGGCACGAGCGAGGGGGCGCGGGGTGACAGCGGAGACCGCGGACCGCACCGGGGACACCGGCGGGGACAGGCAGACGGCGGAACGCAGACGCGAACAACGGGGCTGGTACTTCTACGACTTCGCCTGCTCCGTCTACTCGACGAGCGTCCTCACGGTGTTCCTGGGCCCCTATCTGACATCGGTCGCGAAGGCGGCGGCCGACGCGGAGGGCTTCGTGCACCCGCTGGGCATCCCGGTGCGGGCCGGCTCCGTCTTCCCGTACGCGGTGTCCGTGTCGATGGTGCTCGCCATCCTGATCATGCCGCTGGCGGGGGCGGCGGCGGACCGCAGCGGCCGGAAGAAGCCGCTGCTCGCGGTCGCCGCGTACGTGGGGGCGGCGGCGACCGTCTCCATGTTCTTCCTCGACGGCGACCGCTATCTGCTGGGCGCGTTCCTGCTGATCGTCGCGAACGCCTCGCTGGCCGTGTCGATGGTCCTCTACAACGCCTATCTGCCGCAGATCGCGGAGCCCGACGAACGCGACGCGGTGTCCTCGCGCGGCTGGGCCTTCGGCTACACGTCCGGGGCCCTGGTCCTGGTGCTGAACCTGGTCCTCTACTCGGGCCACGAGTCCTTCGGGCTCTCCGAGGGGGACGCGGTCCGCATCTGCCTGGCCTCCGCGGGGCTGTGGTGGGGCGCCTTCACACTGATCCCGCTGCGGCGGCTGCGCGACCGGAGCATCGCGGCGTCCGGGGAGGGCGCGGTCGGCTCGGGCTGGCGGCAGCTGACGGCGACCCTGCGCGACATGCGCCGGCATCCCCTGACGCTGTCGTTCCTGCTCGCCTATCTCGTCTACAACGACGGCGTGCAGACGGTGATCTCACAGGCGTCCGTCTACGGCTCCGAGGAGCTGGGCCTCGACCAGACGACCCTGATCACGGCGGTGCTGCTGGTGCAGGTGCTCGCCATCGCGGGAGCGCTCGGCATGGGCCGGCTGGCCCGTACGTACGGCGCGCAACGCACGATCCTGGGCTCGCTCGCGGTCTGGACGCTGATCCTGGCCGCGGGATATTTCCTGCCCGCGGGCGAGCCGGTGTGGTTCTACTGCCTGGCGGCGGGCATCGGGCTGGTCCTGGGCGGCAGTCAGGCGCTGTCGCGGTCGCTGTTCTCGCACCTGGTGCCGCGGGGCAAGGAGGCGGAGTACTTCTCCGCGTACGAGATGAGCGACCGGGGCATGAGCTGGCTCGGGCCGCTGGTGTTCGGCCTGGCGTTCCAGCTGACGGGCAGCTACCGGGACGCGATCGTCTCTTTGGTGATCTTCTTCGTACTGGGATTCGTGCTGCTCGCGAGGGTTCCGGTGAGGCGTGCGGTGGCCGCGGCGGGGAACCCGGTACCCGACCGGATTTAGACGCCTGAGTAAAAGGCCGGTAGTGTACGCCTTTGGCTTGCCAGGCGGACCGTTACTGCGTGCTGGAATAGTGAAATCAGTGGGTGACACTTTCTGCCAGATGTGACAAACCGGGCACTGGTGGGTACCCCAACCAATGGCAAAGCAGCGGCACGACGGGCGACGCATGACCCGGAACGGGAATCTTTACCGCCGACCGGACGTTGACCGGATGACGACGACAGCGACACCTGTCCTGTGGGCGACAAGCCCGGGAGGCACGATTCATGAGTGAGCGAGCTCTCCGCGGCACGCGACTTGTGGTTACCAGCTACGAGACGGACCGCGGCATCGATCTGGCCCCGCGCCAGGCGGTGGAGTACGCATGCCAGAACGGACATCGGTTTGAGATGCCGTTCTCGGTCGAGGCGGAGATTCCGCCGGAGTGGGAGTGCAAGGCGTGCGGCGCCCAGGCACTCCTCGTGGACGGGGACGGCCCCGAAGAGAAGAAGGGCAAGCCGGCGCGTACGCACTGGGACATGCTGATGGAGCGGCGCACCCGCGAGGAGCTGGAGGAGGTCCTGGCCGAGAGGCTGGCGGTCCTTCGTTCCGGCGCCATGAACATCGCGGTGCATCCGCGCGACAGCCGCAAGTCCGCGTAGCGCGCGCAGGCGCGCCAAGCGAGCGAGACAGAGCCGCGGGGGGGGGGGGGGGGGGGGGGGGGGGGGGGGGGGGCCGCGCGGGGGGGGGGGGGGGGGGCGGCGGGGGGGGGGGGGGCGCCGCCGCCCCCCCCCCCCGGCGGGGGCCCCCCCCCCGGGGGGGGGGCCCCCCCCCGCGGCTCTGTCGTGCGGGGGCGCGGCCCGCGCTGCGGGTTGGCCCGCTGCGCGGGCTTGTTCCCCTACCCTCCCCTTCCCGAAACCGGGGCAAGCCCCGGACCCCGGTACCGCGCTCCGCGCGGTGGCCTCGAACTCCCCCTACGGCCTGGCCGTGGGAGGTGGTACCCCCGGGCCGGGCTCCTTTGGAGCCTCGCCGGCGATTGAGGCGCGGGGCTCGGGGCGGAGCCCCGACGTGACCGGCCCACCCAGCCCCGCTGGGGTACTCCTCCTACGCCTGGCGGCGTGGGAGGTGCCCCCACCCACGGCCGCCAGGCCGTAGGGAGATTGAGGCGCGGGTCCGGGCGGAGCCCGGTTCGGGAAGGGGCGGGGAGGGGGAATGGTCCGCCGCGGGCGACGCCCAGCCCTCAGGGGGTCAGCGGCGGGCGGGGAGCCTCGTCGTCACCCCGGCCGGCGCCCGGGTCGCGGATGACCTCGCCCGGCACCACCTTGCCGTCCGGGTGGTGCATACGCGCCTGCTGGAACGGGTTCCCCGCGCCGTCCGGCAGCACCGCGTTCATCCGCCGCTCCAGCGAGCGCTCGGCGAGCGCGCCGAGCCGGGTCCGGACCGGCGGGAGCAGGAGGAGCAGGCCGGCCACGTCCGAGACGATGCCCGGCAGCATGAGCAGCAGCCCGCCGAGCATGAGCAGCCCGTTCCCCTCGCCGGAGGGCGCGGGCTGCTGTCCCGGCTGCTGCTGCAGGGTCCGCGTGAGGTTCGCGAACGCCCGCCGCCCCGCCCGCTTGATCACCACCGCTCCGAGCACCGCCGCGCCGACCAGCAGGCCGAGGACGGCGAAGCCGCTCGCCGCCTCCGCGACGACGGTGAGCAGCCAGATCTCGAGGATCAGCCAGGCGGCGACGGCGAGCGGGACGAGGGTACGGGCGCGGGAGCGCCTGCGGGCGGTCGGGGGCGGTGCGCCGGTCGTCATGTTCCCAGTGTGCCTGGGCGCCCGCCGGAGCGGCGTAAGGGGGTCGTCAGGAAGATCGCGGGGGCCGGGCCGCCGGGGGCCGGCGGCCGAGGACGCGTCCCGCCCGCTCCCGCACGCCCCACGCGGTGACCCGCCAGAGCGCCTCGACGACGATGTCCCTGTTCATCTTCGAGTCGCCGTGCTCGCGCTCGACGAAGGTGATCGGGACCTCGACGACGTGGTACCCGGCGGCCACCGCGCGCCGGGCGAGGTCGACCTGGAAGCAGTACCCCTGGGAGGCGACGTCGCTGAGGCCGAGGCCCTCGAGGGTCTCGGTGCGGAAGGCGCGGAAGCCTCCGGTGATGTCCCGCAGGGGCACGCCGAGGAGCAGCCGGGAGTACGTGCTGCCGCCGCGGGAGAGGAACTCCCGGTGCTTCGGCCAGTTGACGACGCGTCCTCCGGGCACCCAGCGGGAGCCGAGCACGAGGTCGGCCCCCTTCAGCGCGGTCAGCAGTCTGGGCAGTTCCTCGGGCTGGTGGGAGCCGTCGGCGTCCATCTCGACCAGGACGCCGTAGTCGTGCTCGATCCCCCAGCGGAAGCCGGCGAGGTAGGCCGCGCCGAGCCCTTCCTTGCCCTTGCGGTGCAGGACGTGGACCTGATCGTCCTGGGCGGCGAGTTCGTCGGCGAACTTGCCGGTGCCGTCGGGGCTGTTGTCGTCGGCGACGAGTACGTCCGCGTCCGGCACGGCGGTGCGTACGCGGGACACGATCGCGCTGATGTTCTCGGCCTCGTTGTAGGTCGGGATGATCACCAGCGTGCTGCCGAGCGGACCGTACCGCCTCCCCCGGGCTCCGCCATGGGGAACCGCACCACCGTCGTTCACTGCTGCCCCTTAAAGTCCGTACGCGGAGCCCAACCATAGCGAGCCCGCGCAGCGCGCTCGCAGCGACACGGATCTTCGCGAAGCGGGGCGGGGGCGGGCGGGGCGGCCGGGCCCGGACGCAGCGGATCGGGCCCGGCGTCCTTCGGGCCGACCTGGGGCCCGCTGGCTGCGGGTCGACCGAGAGCCGTTGTCTACTGAACGCCGGGCCCCACCCGGGTCGCACCTGCCGACCGGCTGAAAACCTTCCCTCTGCCCCCGAGGCGCGGGCGCTGAACCTGGCTCCCAGTGACGGTGTGCCGGTGCGGCACACCACCCCATGACCCAGCGGCGTTCGACGACTTGCGTGGAGGTTGCCGGTCGGACGTTCTTCGGTGGACTGCCCGAACCTACCGGCCGGTGGGCGCTCGCTGTCAACAGTCGCCTGATCAGCGACAATTCACGGAAGTGCCAGGTCAGGCAGGAAGATCCGCAGGTCGCGGCGGAACGGTGGGAGTATCCGCCGGGAGTGCGAAATGTCCCTACGTCACCCGTTCGGTCCCTCGAAGACCGTCCGCCCCGAGACCACGGTCCGCAGACAGACGGGCAGCTCCGCGCCGGGGCCGAGATCGGGCAGGCCGGGGGTGCCGGAGCGCGGGTCGGTGGACCAGCGGGCGACCCGGTCGTCGGGAGCCTGGACCAGCAGTTCGCCGGTGCGCCAGACCGCGTAGTCGGCGGGCGCCCCGGGGACGAGCACGCCGGCGTCGTCGCGGCCGACGGCGCGCCAGCCGCCGCGCGTGTGGGCGGTGAAGGCGGCCCGGACGGAGACGCGGTGCTCGGAGGTCCGGTGGAAGGCGGCCGCACGCACGGTGCCCCACGGGTCGAGCGGGGTCACCGGGCTGTCGGAGCCGAAGGCGAGCGGCACCCCGGCGCGCAGCAGCGCGGCGTAGGGGTTGAGGGTACGGGCCCGTTCGGTGCCGAGCCGCTGGGCGTACATGCCGTCCTCGCCGCCCCAGGCGGCGTCGAAGGCCGGCTGGACGGAGGCGGTGAGGCCGAACTCGGCGAAGGCCGCGATGGTTTCCGGGGTGAGCATCTCGGCGTGCTCGACCCGGTGCCTCGCCGCGCGGACCCGGGCGGCCCCGAGCCGGTCGGCGGCGGCCCGCAGGCCGTCGACGACGGCGCTCAGCGCGGCGTCGCCGATGGCGTGGAACCCGGCCTGCAGTCCGGCCTCCGTACAGGCGGTCAGATGGGCCGCGACGGCCGCCGTGTCGAGGTGGGCGCTGCCCGTGGTGGTGGGGCTGTCGGCGTACGGGGCGTGCAGGCACGCGGTGTGCGAGCCGAGGGAGCCGTCGACGAACAGGTCGCCGGCCGCGCCCACGGCGCCGAGTTCGCGGATGCGCTCGGCGCCCTTGTCGTCGGTGACCTGTTCGGCCCAGTAGCCGACCACCCGGGGGCCGGGTTCCGTGCGGGCCAGCGCGAGGAGGGAGGTGAAGTCGTCCTCGTCGGAGATCTCGGGGCCGGCGCACTCGTGGACGCTGCCGATGCCGAGGGACGCGGCGCGGGCGAGCGCGGCCCGCTGCGCCGCGCCGCGCTGGGCCGGGGTGATCGCCGCGTGGGCGGCGGCGCGGACGGCGTGGTGGGCGGCCGCGGTCAGCGGGGCGTCGGGGTGGTAGCCCGCGAGGGCGGTGACGCCGGGGACGAGGTCGAGCAGGGCGGTGGTGACGACGGCTGAGTGGACGTCGACGCGCGGCAGGTACAGGGGCCGCCCGCCGGCCGCCTCGTCGAGCTCCGCACGGCTCGGGGGCCGCTGCTCGGGCCAGCGCGTCGCGTCCCAGCCGTGCCCGAGGAGGACCTGCCCGCCGGGGTTCGCCGCGCTGTGCTCCCGTACGAGGCGCAGGGCGTCGGAGAGGGACCGGGCGCCGGAGAGGTCGAGGCCGGTGAGGGCGAGACCGGTGGCGGTGGTGTGGACGTGCGCGTCGGTGAACGCCGGGGTGACCAGGGCCCCTTCGAGGTCGACGACCTCGTCGACGCCGGTGGCGAAGGCGTCGGCCGCGCCTTCGGAACCCACCCAGGCGATGTGTCCCTTCTCGACGACCATCGCGGTGGCGAAGGGGTCGGCGGGGCTGTGGACTTCTCCACCGCGCAGCAGCACGGTGCGGTGTTCGCTCTGGGGGGCGGTGCTCTCGGTCATGGACCAAGACTAGATACGCGGCGGGCGGGCCTCGTACGGGGTGGAGAGGACGACCGTCGTGCGGGTGGAGACACCGGCCAGGGAGCGGATGCGGGTGAGCAGGTGTTCCAGTTCGAGCGGGGTGGCGACACGCACCTTGAGGATGTAGTTCTCGTCACCGGCGACGCTGTGGCACGCCTCGATCTCCGGGACGCCGGAGAGCCGGTCCGCGATGTCGTCCGGGGCGCTGGGGTCGAACGGCTTCACCGAGATGAATGCGGTGATGGGCAGCCCGACGGCCTCGGGGTCGACGACGGCGGCGTAACCGCGGACGACGCCCCGCTGCTCCAGGCGGCGGACGCGCTGATGCACCGCCGAGGTGGACAGGCCCGTGGCCTTGCCCAGGTCGGTGTAGCTCATCCGCCCGTCCTTGACGAGCAAATCCACGATCTGACGATCCAGCTCCTCCATGCGGATCAACCTATTGCCCAAGGTCCCCTCCGGCACAGTCCAGAACGGTCCGGAACGACACCCAGGGGGGGCATGTGACGAACACCACAGGTTTGCCGCCCGATGCGCCGTGACCTTACGGTTACCCGCCCCGTGCGATGGGCATTGCTTGCTGTGGTCGAGGCCGCAAGTGCCTGGTCGGCCCATCCGAGGGGGAGATTCTCCATGCAGAACACCAAGACTCTGACGTCCAAGGGCGGCGGGCGCACCGAACCGGAGCCCGTTGATCCGGCCGAGCCGTCGGACGCGGACATCCTGAGCGAGTACGACACCTTCGAGATGTTCCGGGTCGTCTGCCCGGACTGCGCGCAGCCGATCGCGCTGCTGGCGGACGAGGACATCCTGCCCGAGCACGCGCTGTGCCCCACTCCGTGGAACCCGTTCGGGCTGACGGTGTGCTCGGGCACCGGCCGGGATGCCTCCTCGGCCCGCCCCGCCGACGAGTCGCTGGAGCCCCAGGAGCAGGACACCGCGCTGCTGCTGACGCTGCCCCAGGGGCTGGACTGGCGCACCCAGCCGTTCTCCCACGTGGGCGGCCCCGGGTCGCGTCCGCTGAAGATGCAGCCGCTGCGGCGGGCCGCCTGACAGAAGTGACCGGCGGGACGGCGGGTGTCGCTGTCCCGCGTCGGTGAAGACCACTGTCCGGGGCGCGCGAGCGTCATGCCCCGGACCGTACGGGTCGCCGTCCCCGCGCCTGCGCGCCGAGCGCCCCTCCGCGAACCGCCGCGCCACCGCGGCCCGCTCGCCACAGGACGGGCCGGGGCGGGCAGTCCCCGCACTGGCGCTCGATTGGCCCCGGCGGTAACCGTTTGTGCGCGTGGCGCGTTGGCCCGGCATGAGCCTGCACTCCGCGACCGCGCCCGGACGTCGGCGTCTCGTCGTGCCCGTCCGCGCCACCTATGAAGAATCGGTTCTGCGCCCGTCCGATCCGCCCATCTACCGAGAGCTGGTCCAGCTGTGGGCGAGCCGGGGGAGAACACTGCCGGGGCGCCGCGAACCCGCATGGATCGGACTCGCGGCGCCCCGGCTGCCCGGCGCGCGGGTCAGCGTGTCTCCGGCCCGGCCAGGTGGCGGGCGATGACCATCCGCTGGATCTGGTTGGTGCCCTCGACGATCTGCAGCACCTTCGCCTCGCGCATGTAGCGCTCGGCCGGGAAGTCCTGCGTGTAGCCGTAGCCGCCGAGGACCTGGACCGCGTCGGTGGTGACGCTCATCGCCGCGTCGGTGCAGAACAGCTTGGCCATGGCGGCCTGCTGCGAGAACGGCCGGCCCGCGTCCCGCAGCCGGGCCGCGGACAGGTACAGCGCCCGTCCCGCCTCGATCCGGGTGGCCATGTCCGCGAGCATGAAGCGCAGGCCCTGGAAGTCGGCGATGGGACGGCCGAACTGCTTGCGCCCCGTGGCGTATTCGAGCGCCTGGTCGAGGGCCGCCTGCGCGACGCCGATGGCGCAGGCGGCGATGCCGAGGCGGCCGGAGTCGAGCGCGGAGAGCGCGATGGCGAACCCCTGCCCCTCCTCGCCGAGACGCCGGGAGTCGGGGACGCGGACGCCGTCGAAGTGGAGCTGGGCGGTGGGCGAGCCCTTCATGCCCATCTTCTTCTCGGGCACGGCCGCGTTCAGGCCCGGTGCGTCTCCCGGCACCAGGAACGCGGTGATGCCGCGCGGCCCCTCGACGCCCGTGCGGGCGAGGACCGTGTAGAAGTCGGCGACGCCGCCGTGGGTGATCCATGCCTTCGTCCCGGTGATCACCCAGTCGTCGCCGTCGCGGACCGCCTTCGTGCGCAGCGAGGCGGCGTCCGAGCCGGAGGCGGGCTCGGAGAGGCAGTACGCGCCGAGCAGGCCGCCGCCGAGCATCGCGGGCAGGTGCTCGCCCTGCTGCTCCTTGGTGCCGTAACCGGCGAGCGCGTGACAGGCGAGGGAGTGGACGCTCACGCCGAGACCGACGGTGAGGCGGGCGGCCGCGAGTTCCTCCAGGACCTGGAGGTAGACCTCGTAGGGCTGGTCACCGCCGCCGAATTCGGAGTCGTAGGGCAGGCCGAGCAGTCCGGATTCGGACAGCAGCGAGAAGACCTCACGCGGGAAGTGCCCGGCGTCCTCCTCCTCGGCCGCGCGGGGGGCGATCTCCCGCTGGACGATGTCGCGGACCAGGGTGATCAGATCCCTGGCCTCCTCGGTGGGCAGCTGACGGTCCACCGGCTGCGGGGCGCGGTCGGGCATTGCGGCGCTCTCCTCCCTGTCGGGCGCTGCGGCGGTCGCGCGCGATGGGTGAGGGCGCACGCCGCCGGTTGTACTGCCAGGCCGATGGTGCCCTTCCGGATCACGAAAGCAGCTGGACAGCGGCGTGTGGCGCGTTGAGTATGCCCGATTCGGCTCTGCCCGTCACGGGTGCGGAGAAGCCCGGGGCCTTGATCGACGATCTCGGCCGGAATCGATCCGTACGCGGGCGGGCGGGGGCCCGCCGGTCCGGGCCGTGCTACAGCAGGCCGACCTGGGTGATGAGCATGGCGAGGACGACCACGAGCGTCCAGCCCAGGATGTGCTCGAGGGCGTTGCTCTCGTCGTCCGGGCCGCCGGTGCGGGTCGTCGGCAGGGCGTGGTCGGCGGTGGCTGCGGTCGAAGTCATGGCGGTCTCGTTCGGTCGTCCGGCAGGTGGCTCCCCCATTGCCCCACCACAGTGCCAGCGGCACCGGCCCCCGGGGTAGAGAGATTGGTCACTGCCCCGGGGAGCGGTGGTGTGCGTCAGTGGACGCCGACGGCCTCGAGTGCCGTGCGCTGGGCGGCCGTGGGGTGGGCCGGCCAGTACAGGTAGCAGACGCCGCCTGTGCCGGAGACCACTTTCCCGCTCGCGTTGTACCGCTTCGTGCGGAGCCAGATCGTCTCCCACTCCGCGCGCCGGTAGACGCGGCGCACGGCCTCGTTGCTCGGGGAGGCCGGGTCGTTCGCGATCACGTCGCCGTCGGCGGTGAAGCCGATCACCGTCATCAGGTGGCCCGCGGTGCCGTAGCCCGCTCCGGTCAGCTCGGAGGCGAGGAAGGACTGGGACGTGATCGCCGGGATGCCCGCGCCGGTCAGCCTCTCCAGGTCGGTCAGGGAGGAGAGCCGGGTGACGACGGCGCTCATGTCGGGGTAGGTGGCGGCGTAGGCCGCGTTGAAGGGCCAGTTGCCGCAGCCGCGGTACTGGTAGTCGTACGTGTACCGGGCGGCGTGGCAGACCTGCGGGTCGTCGAAGGCGGGGTTCACCCACGCCAGGTCGGCGGCGGAGGGCTTGCGGCCCCAGTACTCGATGATCATCTGGGACGAGGTGGGGCTGCACCACGCCTCGCCGCCGTTGTCGTACTCGGGGTACTGGCCCACGTGCGTGTTCTGCGAGTAGCGCGGCACGGTCAGCTCGCGGGCGAGGCCGGGCTCGGACGCGGGGACCCCGAAGCGGTCCGGGACGTCGGAGGCCATGGCCCCCAGCCGCCACACGGTCGGGGTGAGCCCGCTCCCGGGCCGCCGGTAGAGGGTGAGCCGCAGCCGGTAGGTGTCGAGACGCAGCCCGCTAGCGGCGTCGTCGACGGAGAAGGTGTCGGTCCAGATGCTCGCCCTGCCGTCGCCCTGGTCGTCCACCGAGGTGCGGCGGATGTCCGTGTCACCGGCGGCCCAGCGCCCCATCACGAACCACGGGGTCGCGGCGCCGTCCGAGTACCGGCCGCTCAGCTCCACCTGGAGCCAGGTGCCGGCGGGGGTGTCGGCGTTCCACGAGGCGATGACCTCGGTGGCGGGCACGCGCGAGCGGTGCACCGGCGAGGTCCAGGTGGCGTACTCCCAGCGCGCGGTCCTGCCGGTGTGCGGGTCCGTGTGGTCGGTGGCGCCGACGGGCTCGGCGATCACCACACCGGGGCGGCGGCCGGCGACGGCCCGCGTGCCGTCGCGATCGCCGCACCGCCAGTCCGTGTAGGTGGACCAGAAGCGGTTGTCCACGGGCGTCGCCGGCTGCCGGCCCCGGGCCGGCGATGAAGAGGCCGCGGCGGCCGCGGGTGCGGCGGAGGCGGACAGCGTGCCCGCGGCGGCGGCAGCGGCGATCGCGGCGCCCAGTACGTTTCTGCGCGAAGTCGGTCTGGCCATGGGACCCCCAAGTCAGGTGCGCGGCAGTGGGGCCACTATCGCCGCTCCCGACGCGCTTCTGCCAGAGACGCGCAGCGCGCCACGACGACCACTATTGGTCTGTTCCACTGGCATGACCTGCGGCGCCGCACCGGGCCGCCCGCGACGCCGCCCGGCGGCCTCCTAGGCTGGCCCCATGGACGACCTCGACCGGCAGGCGGCCCGGCTGCGGACGCTGCCCCCCTCCTGCGGCCCGGTACGCCTGGTCGCCGTGGACGGTCACGCCGGTTCGGGCAAGAGCACCTTCGCCGGCCGGCTCGCGCGCGCGCTCGGCGGGGACCCGCCCGTACTGCACCTCGACGATCTGGCCAGCCACGCGGAGCTGTTCGAGTGGACCGGGCGGATGCTGAGCCAGGTGATCGAGCCGCTGGAACGGGGCCGGGACGCGGCGTATCACCCGTACGACTGGAATCTGCGGCACTTTCTCGCCCCGCGCACGCTCCCCCCGGCGCCCGTCGTCCTGATCGAGGGCGTCGGGGCGGGACGGCGGGCGCTGCGGCCGTATCTGGCGGCGCTGCTGTGGATGGACCGGGGCGCGGAGGAGTCCTGGGTGCGCGGCCGGGCGCGGGACGGGGCCGGGCTCACCGGGTTCTGGGACGGCTGGACGGCGGCGGAGACGCGCCATTTCCAGTCCGACCCGTCGCGGCCGTACGCCGATGCCCTGATAAGGGAGTGCCCTGAGGGGTACGAGTGGCTCCCGGTGCCTCCAGAGACCGCGGGTCCGCACCAGAGAGTCACGCACCGTGAGGGCTCTCCCCCGGCATGCTGAGCAGTCGGAATTCGGGCTCAAGAGTGGCTCAACTCTGCTTGACCGACGGGCCGTACAGGTCTTACGTTCTCAATGTGCGGCTTTTCGGAGCCGCCGCAGACGCGAAGCCCCCGGTTGTTCCCCCGTGATCGGGGGCTTCGTTCTGCCCCTTTCCCCCTTCCGTCGCCCGTTCCCGGGCACCGGCGGTCACCCTGGGTCACCGTCGCGGGCCGGCGCCGAGGCGCCCACGGCGCTCTTAAATCACCACCCCCCGCGCAGGTACGATGCACCCGGTGGGTCGCCAATTCCCGTTCCCGACCGGGCTGTTCGGCTGCGGCCCGCGGGCGTCCACCCGGCGCGACAACACTGGTGCACGGTTTGTGGGGGGAGTGGTGGGGACCCTATGGACATCGGCACGCAGGGCGGAGGGTCGCCGGCGGACGTCGCCTGGGTGCGCGGTGTGGACGCCTGCACCATGGGCGCGTACCCGCAGGCCGAGGAGGAGTTCCGCACGGCCGTCCGGCTCGATCCCGGCATGGCCGACGCCTGGCTGGGCCTGCACGCCCTGCGCGTGGACACCCCGACCGCCCTGCTGCACATGTACCGCAGCCGCGACCGCTTCGGCGAGCAGCGCGCCCGGCACCGCCGCACGCTCAACTCCTGGTACTGGCTGGGCTGGTGGGTGCAGCCGGTGCTGGAGAGCCCGCGCGACCTGCTGCTCGCGCACGCCTCGCACTGGCTCGACGGCCGCCATGTGCCCGAGCTCGACCGGGCGCTCGCCGCGCTGCCGCCCGTCGACACCGACCCGCAGGTCCGCTTTCTGCACGCCTGCCGGGCCTATCTGGTCAAGGACTGGGAGCAGCTCGTACGGCACACGGAGCCGCTCGTCGACGATCCGCTGCTCGGCATCGAGGCGGGGCTCTTCGGCGGCATGGCCCGGGTGCGCCTCGAGATGTACGGGCAGGCCCAGCCGATGCTCTCCGCCGCGCTGATGCGCTGCCGCAGCGAGCAGCCGCAGCGCAAGGAGCTGCGGTACTGGCTGGCCCGGGCGCACGAGGGCACCGGCCGCAGCGCGGCGGCGCTGCCCCTGTACCGCGCGGTGCACCGCATCGACCCGGCGTTCATGGACACCTCCGCACGCCTCGCGGCCATCGCGGAGTACGACGGGATCGACGCGTACGACGACTCGGCAGGCCTTGCCGCCGTGTCCCTCGGCGGCTACGGCAGCGACGTGGTGGACGGCCGGCCGGAGGGCGAGGCGCCGCAGGGGCCGGAGCCGCGGTTCGGCGCCGACCTCGGCGGGCCGTTGCCGGGGACCGTCCCCGTGGTGCCGGACGAGATGCCGCGGCGCAGGGGGACCGTACCGGCGCAGTCCGCTCCCCCGCGGTTCCCCGCCGGGCCCACCGACCCGGTGCTGCTCGCCCGGGCGCTGGCGGAGCTGGAGCGGATGGTGGGTCTCGAACCGGTGAAACGGCAGGTGAAGGCGCTGTCCGCACAGCTGGAGATGGCCCGGCTGCGGGCCGGGGAGGGGCTGCCCGTACAGCCGCCGAAGCGCCACTTCGTCTTCTCCGGGCCGTCGGGCACGGGCAAGACCACGGTCGCCCGCATCCTCGGGCGGGTGTTCTATGCGCTGGGGCTGCTGGGCGGCGACCATCTGGTGGAGGCCCAACGCGCCGATCTGGTGGGCGAGTTCCTGGGCCAGACCGCCGTGAAGGCCAATGAGCTGATCGACTCGGCGCTCGGCGGGGTGCTCTTCGTGGACGAGGCGTACAGCCTGTCCAACTCCGGCTACAGCAAGGGCGACGCGTACGGCGACGAGGCCCTGCAGGTGCTGCTGAAGCGCGCCGAGGACAACCGCGACCATCTGGTGGTCATCCTGGCCGGCTATCCGGAGGGGATGGACCGGCTGCTCGCGGCGAATCCGGGCCTGTCGTCCCGTTTCACCACCCGCGTCGACTTCCCGTCGTACCGGCCGCTGGAACTGACCGCGATCGGCGGGGTGCTGGCCGCCGACAACGGCGACGTGTGGGACGAGGAGGCGCGCGACGAACTCCGCTCGATCAGCGGCCATGTGGTCGACCAGGGCTGGATCGACGAGCTGGGCAACGGGCGCTTCCTGCGCACGCTGTACGAGAAGAGCTGCGCGTACCGCGATCTGCGGCTGTCGGGCTGCGCGAGTCCGCCGACCCGCGAGGATCTGTCGACGCTGCGGCTGCCGGACCTGATGCAGGCGTACGGGGAGGTCCTGTCGGGCCGCGGTCCCTCGGCCCGGGGCCCGCAGGACCCTCCCCTGAGCTGATCCGCGCGGACCGTCCCCGCGCGGTGCGGCTGTTCAGCCGTTCACGAGCTCCCCGGCTCCGTCCTGCGCATCCGCCTCCTCGGGCTCCGGAGCCACGGCGGAGGCCGGAGCGACCGCGGAGGCCGGAGCGACCGCGGAGGCCGGGGACACCGGCACGACGGGGGCCCTGCGGACCGCCCCGGTGGCCGGCAGCCGGTGGGCCGGGTCGCGGACCTCGCCGACGAGCATCTCCAGGACGTCCTCCATCGCGACCAGCCCCAGCACCCGCCCCGACGCGTCGGCGACCTGCGCGAGATGGGTGGCCGCACGCCGCATCACGGTGAGCGCGTCGTCCAGCGGCAGTTCGGCGCGCAGCGTCGCCATCGGCCGCCAGATGTGCTGGGGCACGGCCCGCTCGCCGTCCTCGAGGTCGAGCACGTCCTTGACATGCAGATACCCCATGAACGGGCCCCCGCCCTCCGCGCAGATCGGGAAGCGGGAGAAGCCGGTGCGGACCGTCAGTTCCTCCAGGTGCCGCGGGGTGACCGACGGCGCGACGGTGACCAGTTGGGCACGCGGGATCAGGACATCGGTGACCGGGAGGCTGCCGAGTTCGAGGGCGTCCTCCAGCCGCTCCTGCTCCTCCGGGTGCAGCAGCCCCGCGTGGCCCGCGTCCTCGACCAGCCGGCCCAGCTGCACACTGGTGTAGACGGCCTCGACCTCGTCCTTCGGTTCGACCCCGAAGGCCCGCAGCACCAGCCGGGAGCAGGCGCCGAGTCCGCTGGTGACGGGGCGGCAGAGCCGGGCGAAGCCGACCAGTCCCGGACTGAGCCACAGGGCGGTCCGCTCGGGCGCCGCCATGGCCAGGTTCTTCGGCAGCATCTCGCCGACGACGAGGTGCAGGAAGACCACGACGGCCAGGGCGATCACATAGCCGAGCGGGTGGACCAGCGCCTCGGGGACATGGGCCGCGTGGAAGACCGGCTCCAGCAGATGGGCGACGGTCGGCTCGGCGACGGCGCCGAGTGTGAGGGAGCAGACCGTGATGCCGAACTGGGCGGCGGCCATCATCTGCGGCAGGTTCTCCAGACCGTGCAGAACCCGGCGGGCCCGTGCGGAGCCGGCTGCGGCGAGCGGCTCGATCTGGCTGCGGCGTACGGAGACGAGGGCGAACTCGGCTCCGACGAAGAAGCCGTTCGTCACCACCAGCAGCAGGGCGAACAGCAGTTGCAGGGCGCTCACCGTGCGGCCCCCGTCATCACGTCGTACGGCGCGGCCGCGTCGGCGGTCCGCACCAGGCGCACGCGCTCCGCGCGGTAGCGGTCGACCTGGCGCACGGACAGTCGCCAGCCGGGCAGTTCGGCGCGGTCGCCGGGAGCGGGGATGCGTCCGAGCAGGTCGGCGACGAGGCCGGCGACGGTCTCGTAGGGGCCGTCGGGCACCTCGACGCCTATCCGGCGCAGCGTCAGGACCCGGCAGCTGCCGGCCGCCTCCCATGCGGGCCGTCCGTCCTCCGGCGCGGCCGGGGCCAGCTCGGGGTGGCCTTCTGTCTCGTCGTCGTGCTCGTCCCGGACCTCGCCGACGAGTTCCTCGACGATGTCCTCGAGGGTGACCACGCCGGCCGTGCCGCCGTACTCGTCGACGACGACGGCTATCGGCTGCTCGCTGCGCAGCTGCTCCAGCAGTTGGCGGACCGGAAGGGTCTCGGGCACCAGCAGCGGGGGGACGGCGATCCGTTCCACCGCGACCCGCCGGCGTTCGTCCGAGCGCACCGCGAGGGCGTCCTTGAGGTGCACCATGCCGACGATCTCGTCGATGCGTTCCCGGTACACGGGGAAGCGGGAGAGTCCCGTGGCGCGCGTGAGGTTGAGGACGTCCGCCGCGGTGGCGCCGGTCTGGAGGGCGCTCACCTTCACCCGGGGCGTCATCACATGCTGGGCGGTGAGGTGGCCGAGCGACAGGGTGCGTACGAACAGGTCGGCCGTGTCCTGCTCCAGGGTGCCGGCCCGCGCCGAGTGGCGGGCCAGCGACATCAGCTCGCCGGGGGTGCGGGCGGACGCCAGCTCCTCGGCCGGCTCCACCCCCGCCAGCCGTACGAGCCGGTTGGCGGCGGCGTTCAGCAGGGTGATGACCGGGCGGAAGACGGTCGAGAACGCGGTCTGCGGACCGGCCACGAACCGGGCCACCTGGAGCGGCCTGGACACCGCCCAGTTCTTGGGGACCAGTTCGCCGATCACCATCTGGACGGCGGACGCCAGCAGCATGCCGATGACCACCGCGACGCCGGGCACGGCGCCGGCGGGCAGCCCGGTCGCGGTCAGCGGTCCGCCGAGCAGCCCGGCCAGGGCCGGCTGCGCGAGCATGCCGACGACGAGCGAGGTGAGGGTGATGCCGAGCTGGGTGCCGGAGAGCTGGAAGGACAGTTCGCGCAGCGCGGCGACGACGCGGCGGGCGCGGCGGTCGCCCTCGGCCGCGGCGCGCTCGGCGTCGGCGCGTTCCACCGTGACGAGCCCGAACTCGGCGGCCACGAAGAAGCCGTTGGCGAGGATGAGAAGGAACGCTGCGGCGAGCAGCAGAAGCGGGATGATCATGCCGCCGCCTCCTGGGAGAGGGCGGCGCAGGTACTACCGGACGATCCGTCCATCGCTGGAGGGAGTCACTCCTCGGGTCGCAGGATGCCCCGCCGGCCGACGGGCCGTACGAGCGCGGGGCGGGGCGCACTCGGCGCCGCCGCCCATAGAGTAATCAAGCCCGCCCGGCGGGGGCAGGGGCACCGCCGCTCAGCGTTCCTCCGGCCGGGTGCCCAGCGTCTCGGCGAGAGCCCGCAGGGCGCGGGCGTCCTCGATGGCCCGGGCCTTGGCGATACCGGGTTGGATGCCGAGGACGGGCAGGCTGGTGCCGTCGCTGAGGTCGAGGAAGACCCAGGGGTCGCCGGACCGCAGATTCACCCGCAGGATCTCCGCCCACGCGAGTCGGCGCGTCCGGGTGAGGTTGACGACGGTGACGCCCTCGTCGTCGGCGACGACCTTGGGCCGGCTCAGCAGGGCCAGCACACCCAGGAAGAGCAGCGCCGTGAAGACGAAGCTGGCCTTCTCGGGCGGGCTGAGCCGGTCCAGCATCAGGGTGACGGCGGTGACGGTGGTGAACATGACCGCGCCCACGGTGAGCAGGACGATCCGGGTACGGGTCGGCCGGAACGTGACCGGGAGCGCGGGCGGCGGGGCCGCCGGTGCGGGTGAGGACATGGTGTGCGGTGCGTCCCTCAGAGGCGGCAGGCGTGGATGGCCGTGGTCAGGATGGCCCGCGCGCCGAGGGCGTACAGGTCGTCCATGATCCGCTGGGCCTCCTTGGCGGCGACCATGGAGCGGACGGCGACCCAGCCCTCGTGGTGCAGGGGGGAGATGGTGGGCGACTCGAGGCCGGGGGTGAGGGCGACGGCCTGCTCCAGGTTCTCCACCCGGCAGTCGTAGTCCATCATCACGTAGCTGCGGGCGACGAGGACGCCCTGGAGGCGGCGCAGGAACTGCTGCACCTGGGCGTGGTCCGGGTCGGCGCCGGTGCGCCGGATGACGACGGCCTCCGAGGTCATGATCGGCTCGCCGATGACCTCCAGGCCGGCGTTGCGCAGGCTGGTACCGGTCTCGACGACATCGGCGATGACCTGCGCGACGCCCAGTTCGATCGCCGTCTCGACGGCGCCGTCGAGGTGGACGACGGAGGCGTCGATGCCGCTGTCGGCGAGGTGCTTGGCGACGATGCCCTCGTAGGAGGTGGCGACCGTCATCCCGCCGAAGTCCGCCACGCCCTTCGCGGTGCCGGGCTTGGTGGCGTAGCGGAAGGTGGACCGGGCGAAGCCGAGCTGGAGGATCTCCTCGGCGTTCGCACCGGAGTCCAGCAGCAGGTCGCGGCCGGTGATGCCGATGTCGAGCTTGCCGGAGCTCACGTAGATCGCGATGTCGCGCGGGCGCAGGTAGAAGAACTCGACCTCGTTCTCGGGGTCGACGAGGACGAGTTCCTTGGACTCCTTGCGCTGCTGGTAGCCGGCCTCATGGAGCATCGCCGACGCAGGTCCGGACAGTGAACCCTTGTTGGGGACGGCGATGCGCAGCATGAGACGGGCTTCCTTTGTTCGCGGGGGGGTGATGTTCGCGTGGGTGTTTACGTGCGTGTGGAGCCGGGCCGGCTCAGAGATGGGCGTAGACGTCGTCGAGGGAGATCCCGCGGGCGACCATCATCACCTGGACGTGGTACAGCAGCTGCGAGATCTCCTCCGCGGCGGCTTCCTTGCCCTCGTACTCGGCGGCCATCCACACCTCGGCGGCCTCTTCGACGACCTTCTTGCCGATGGCATGGACGCCCTTGTCCACCAGCTCGGCGGTGCGGGAGGTGGCGGGGTCGCCCTCGGCGGCCTTCTGCTGGAGCTCGGCGAAGAGCTCCTCGAACGTCTTATTCGGCATGGTGGTCCCAGAGTACGCGGAAGCGGTCGCTGCTCAGCGCCAGGGTTCAGATACTGAACGCAGGACGGTCGCGGTGGCCACGGCCGCCGTGACGGCCTCGTGGCCCTTGTCCTCGTTCGAGCCCTCGATGCCCGCCCGGTCGAGGGCCTGCTCCTCGGTGTCGCAGGTCAGCACGCCGAAGCCGATCGGGACGCCGGTGTCCACGGAGACCTGGGTCAGGCCCTGGGTGACGCCCTGGCACACGTACTCGAAGTGCGGCGTGCCGCCGCGGATGACGACGCCGAGGGCGACGATCGCGTCGTAGCCCCGGCCGGCGAGGACCTTGGCGACGACGGGCAGCTCGAAGCTGCCGGGGACGCGCAGCAGCGTCGGTTCGTCGATGCCGAGCTCGTGCAGTGCGCGCAGGGCGCCGTCGACGAGGCCGTCCATGACCTTCTCGTGCCACTGGGCCGCGATCACCGCCACCCGGAGGTCGCCGCAGTTGCGGACGGACAGTTCGGGCGCACCCTTGCCGCTCATGATTCTCCCTAGCCGTTCTTGCTTCGTTCGCCGCGCGGGTTGGTCGCGCGGTTCGTACTACTGGTTGCCGCAGGTCGTCGCGGGGGCCGCGTCGAGCCAGGGCAGGTCGTGGCCCATCCGGTCGCGCTTGGTGCGCAGGTACGTCAGGTTGTGCTCGCCCGCCAGGACCGGCATCGGCTCGCGGCCCAGGACGGTGATGCCGTACCGGACGAGGGCGGTGGACTTGTCGGGGTTGTTGGTCATCAGACGCACGCTGCGCACGCCGAGGTCGGCGAGGATCTGCGCCCCGGCGGCGTAGTCGCGGGCGTCGGCGGGCAGTCCGAGCTCCAGGTTGGCGTCGAGGGTGTCCCTGCCGCGCTCCTGGAGTTCGTAGGCGCGCAGCTTGGACAGCAGTCCGATGCCGCGGCCCTCGTGCCCGCGCAGATAGACGACGACGCCCCGGCCGGCCTCGGTGACGCGCTCCATGGAGGTCTGCAGCTGGGGACCGCAGTCGCAGCGCAGCGAGTGGAAGATGTCGCCGGTGAGGCATTCGGAGTGGACGCGCACCAGGACGTCCTCGCCGTCGCCGATCTCGCCGTGGACGAGGGCGACGTGCTCGACGCCGTCGACGGTGGAGCGGTAGCCGTAGGCGGTGAACTCACCGGCCGAGGTGGGCAGTCGCACCTCGGCCTCGCGCCTGACGGTCGGTTCGGCGCTGCGGCGGTAGGCGATCAGGTCCTCGATGGAGATGATCGTCAGGCCGTGCTTGCGGGCGAACGGGATCAGCTCGGGCAGCCGGAGCATCACGCCGTCCTCGCCGGCGATCTCGACGATCGCGCCGGCGGGGCGCAGGCCCGCGAGGCGGGCGAGGTCGACGGCGGCCTCGGTGTGGCCGGGGCGGGTGAGGACTCCGCCGGCCTTGGCGCGCAGCGGGAAGACGTGCCCGGGGCGCACGAAGTCGCCGGGCCCTGCCGTGCCGCCGGCCAGCAGCTGGAGGGTGGTGGCGCGGTCGGACGCGGAGATGCCGGTGGTGACCCCGTAGGCGGGGCCGGCGTCGACGGAGACGGTGAAGGCGGTCTGCATCGACTCGGTGTTGCGCTGCACCATCTGGGGCAGCTCGAGCCGTTCCAGCTCCTCGCTCTCCATCGGAGCGCAGATCAGGCCGCGGCACTCGCTCATCATGAAGGCGACGACCTCGGGGGTGGCCTTCTCGGCGGCGATGACGAGGTCGCCCTCGTTCTCACGGTTCTCGTCGTCGACGACCACGACGGGCCGGCCGGCCGCGATGTCGCGGACCGCCTGCTCGACGGGGTCGAGCGCGAGGTCCTCGGCGCTGTCGGTCAGGTACCAGGCGGGCTGCGCGGTCATGCCGTAGCTCCTTCCAGAGAGGGCCGGCCGCTCCGGCGGGAACGCAGCCACCAGTCGCGCATGCCCCACAGGACGAGCGCGCCGTAGACGACGTAGACGAAGCCGGAGAAGGCGAAGCCGTTGGCGAAGTTGAGCGGCACGCCGACGAGGTCGACGAGCAGCCAGGCGAACCAGAACTCGACCATGCCGCGGGCCTGGGCGACCATCGCGACGAGGGTGCCGACGAAGATGTACGCGTCGGGCCAGGGGTCCCAGGACAGTGACGGGTACAGGGTGAAGAGGCCGCCGACGGCGAGGGTGCCGACGACCGCGCCGCCGGCCAGGTAGCCGCGCTCGCGCCAGGTGGCGAACCTGACCGCGACGGAGCCGTCCTGGGCCTGCTGCCGGCCGCGGGACCACTGCCAGTAGCCCCAGGCCGCCACGGCCATGACCACGACCTGTTTGCCGGCGCTGCCGGTCAGATGGGACGTGGCGAAGGCGGCGAACAGGATGACGCCGGAGAGGAACTGGGCGGGCCAGGTCCAGATCGAGCGCCGCCAGCCGAGGGCGAGGGCGAGCAGCCCGATGATGTTGCCGATCATGTCGGACCACTTGATGTGCTGACCGAAGGCCGTGAAGGCCTCGCCGTTCAGCCAGTCCAGGGCGCTCACTCGGCACTCTCCTGCGCCTGCGCGCCGAGCAGCCGCTCGACGTACTTGGCGATGACGTCCACCTCGAGGTTGACCGGGTCGCCGGGCTTCTTGAGGCCGAGCGTGGTCAGGGCGAGGGTGGTGGGGATGAGGCTGATCGTGAAGTGGTCTGCGCCCGCCTCGACCACGGTGAGGCTGACGCCGTCGACGGTGATCGAGCCCTTCTGGACGACGTAGCGGGCGAGTTCGGCGGGCAGCGAGATCTTCACGATCTCCCAGTGCTCCGAGGGCATGCGCTCGAGGATCGTGCCGGTGCCGTCGACGTGGCCCTGCACGATGTGGCCGCCGAGCCGTGCGCCGACCGCGGTGGGCCGCTCCAGGTTGACGCGGGAACCCGCGCCGAGCGCGCCGAGGCCGGAGCGCTTCAGTGTCTCGGCCATCACGTCGGCGGTGAACTCGCCGCCGGCGGTCTCGACGACGGTCAGGCAGACGCCGTTGACGGCGATGGAGTCGCCGTGCTTCGCGTTCTCGGTGACGACCGGGCCGCGCAGGCGGAAGCGGGAGGCGTCGCCGAGGTGCTCGACGGCGGTGACCTCGCCCAGTTCTTCGACGATTCCGGTGAACACTTCAGGCTCCCTTGGGGACGGTCGCGGTGACACGCAGATCGGCGCCGATGCGCTCGGCCCCGGTGACGTCGAGCCGCAACGCTTCGGTGATGGTGGTGATTCCGCCGCCGGCGAGGGCGGCGGGGCCCGCGCCGAGGAGTACGGGGGCGAGATAGCCGATGACGCGGTCGACGGCCCCGGCGGCCACGAAGGAGCCGGCGAGGGTGGGGCCGCCTTCGAGGAGTACGGAGCGGACGCCGCGCTCGTGGAGCGCCGCGAGCAGCGCGGGCACGGACAGCCCGCGCTCGTCCCGCGGCAGCCGCACGACGGTTGCCCCGGCCGCGGCGGACGGCGGCGGGGCGTCGTCGGCGACCGCGACGAGCGTCGGCGCCGCGTCGTCCAGGATCCGCGCGCCGGGGCGCACCGCGGTGGCGTTGGTGTCCACCGCGACCCGCAGCGGCTGGGTGACGCCCTCGGCGCCCCGTACCGCCAGATGGGGATCGTCGGCGCGCAGGGTGCCGGAGCCGACCACGACCGCGTCGGACTCGGCCCGCAGCCGGTGGACGTCGGCGCGGGACTCGGGTGAGCTGATCCAGCGGCTCGTGCCGTCGGCGGCGGCGATCCGGCCGTCCAGGGTGGCGGCGTACTTCCAGGTCACGTACGGGCGGCCGAGGCGTACGGAGGTGAGCCAGGCGATGTTGCCCGCCTCGGCCTCCGCCTCCAGCAGGCCGTGCGCGACGTCGACGCCCGCGGCGCGCAGGGTGTCGGCGCCGCCGGTGGCCTGCGGGTCGGGGTCGGCGACCGCGTAGACCACACGGGCGATCCCGGCCTCGGTCAGCGCCTGGGCGCAGGGGCCGGTGCGGCCGGTGTGGTTGCACGGCTCGAGAGTGACGTACGCGGTGCCGCCGCGGGCCAGGACGCCGGCCGCGCGCAGGGCGTGGATCTCGGCGTGCGGTCCGCCGGCGCGCTGGTGGAAGCCCTCGCCGACCACGTGTCCCGAGGCGTCCGTGATGACGCACCCGACGACCGGGTTGGGGCTGGTGGAGCCGAGTCCGCGGGCGGCGAGCGTGATCGCTCGGCGCATGGCGTCCGTGTCGGCTGCGGTGGCCACCGGTTCTCCTGCCTCTCGGGCACGGACTCCGGGGCCTGTCGGAACGACAGAGAGCGGGAACGACACCAGGGGAACGCCGAGGCCGGAAAGCCGGTCGCCGGATCGTGCACGGCGATCGACAGACGGCCGACGCACCTGACGGTGACACCCGCCGCGCACTGCCTCCCATCCGGACTTTAACCGTCGGTCCAGGAATTTCACCTGGTCAACCGGCCGCTGGCTGCGGACGGGTCGCGGACTGTAACCGCCGGTTCGGAATTGCACCGACCCCGGAGTGCGCTGCTGCTGATACAGGGACAGTGTGCCACGCCGCGCACTCAGCCATGCGGGTGACTTCTGTGGACTCAGTCACATGCGCGCACATCACGTCACCCGGCGTCACATTCACCCGGAACTGGTCCAGACCTATTGACGCACTGGTCTAGTCCTTTTAATGTCTGCGGCACCTCCGCGGACCAGGCCCGCCGGTCTGCGCACACCACGGCCAACCCCTTGTCTCCATTCGCCAGTTGGCGAGGCCAAACCCCCTGTGCTCCTGGCGGGCGATACAGGGGATCCCCACCAGGAGGAACCGATCGTGCAGTCCCCCACCCGCACCAGAGCCGGGGCGTCCCTGCTCGCGGCCGGCGCCGCCGCGGCCGCGCTGCTGGCCGGCGTGCTCTCCCCCGGCGTCTCCCACGCCGCGTCGCCGGAGAACTGCCGGCCCGACGGGCTCTACGCGACCCCCGGCGTCGACGTCCCGTACTGCTCGGTCTACGACGCCGAGGGCCGCGAGAAGATGGGCGCGGACCACCAGCGCCGGGTCATCGGCTACTTCACCGGCTGGCGCACCGGCAAGGACGGCGCCCCCGCCTACCTCGCCTCCGACATCCCGTGGGACAAGGTCACCCACATCAACTACGCCTTCGGGCACATCGACTCGGCCAACAAGCTCTCGGTGGGCGCCGACAGCGCCAAGAACGCCGCGACGGGCATGACCTGGCCGGGCGTCGCCGGGGCGGAGATGGACCCGGCGCTGCCGTACAAGGGCCACTTCAATCTGCTGAACAAGTTCAAGAAGCAGCACCCGGACGTCAAGACGCTGATCTCCGTCGGCGGCTGGGCGGAGACCGGCGGCTACTTCGACGACGACGGCGACCGGGTGGACTCCGGCGGCTTCTACACGATGGCCACCAACGCCGACGGCTCGGTCAACCAGGCCGGCATCGAAACCTTCGCCGACTCGGCCGTCGCCTTCATCAAGAAGTACGGCTTCAACGGCGTCGACATCGACTACGAGTACCCGACGTCGATGAAGGACGCCGGCCACCCGGCCGACTTCCCGGTCTCCAACGCCCGCCGGGCCGGCCTCAACAAGGGCTACGCGGCACTGATGAAGACGCTGCGCGAGAAGCTCGACCGGGCCGGGGCCGCCGACGGCAGGCACTACCTGCTCACCGTCGCCGCACCGTCCTCCGGCTATCTGCTGCGCGGCATGGAGACCTTCCAGGTCCAGAAGTACCTGGACTACGTCAACATCATGTCGTACGACCTGCACGGCGCCTGGAACGAGTACGTCGGCCCGAACGCCTCGCTCTTCGACGACGGCAGGGACGCCGAACTGGCCTCGGCGAACGTCTACGGCAGCGCGCAGTACGGCGGCATCGGATACCTCAACACCGACTGGGCGTACCACTACTTCCGCGGCTCCATGCCGGCCGGCCGGATCAACATCGGCCTGCCGTACTACACCCGCGGCCACAAGAACGTGCAGGGCGGCACGGACGGCCTGTGGGGCAGGGCGGCCGCGACCTCCTGCCCGGCCGGCTCCGGCCTGGCCAAGTGCGGTGACGGCGCCGTCGGCATCGACAACCTCTGGCACGACAAGGACGACAACGGCAACGAGTCCCCGGCGGGCTCCAACCCGATGTGGCACGCCAAGAACCTGGAGAAGGGGATCGTCGGCGACTACGTCACGCGCTACGGCTTCCCCGCGGACACCCGGCTGACCGGCACGTACGTGCGCAAGTACGACTCCACGCTCGTCGCACCGTGGCTGTGGAACGCCGAGAAGAGGGTCTTCCTCTCCACCGAGGACGAGCAGTCGGTGGCCGCCAAGGCGGACTACGTGGTCGACCGCGGCATCGGCGGCACGATGGTCTGGGAGCTCGCGGGCGACTACGACTGGAACGCGGCGAAGGGCCAGTACGAGATCGGCGACACGCTGACGACGGCGATGTACGAGAAGTTCAGGTCGGCCGCGCCGTACGGGGCGAAGAAGAGCAACACGCCGCTGCCCACCGACGCGGTGGACATCGCCGTGGACTTCACCGACTTCAAGCTGGGCGACTCCAACTACCCGATCACGCCGAAGCTGAGGATCACCAACAACACCTCCGCGACGCTGCCGGGCGGCACGGAGTTCCAGTTCGACTACGCGACGGCCGCACCGGCCAACGCCTCCGACCAGTCGGGCTTCGGCACCAAGGTGATCAAGAGCGATCACACCGGCGACAACATCGGCGGCCTGAAGGGCGACTTCCACCGGGTGTCGCTGAAGCTCCCGGCCTGGCAGTCGCTGGCCCCGGGCGCGACCGTCGACCTGGCGTTCAACTACTACCTGCCGGTGTCCACGCCCTCCGACTGGACCGTGACCATCGGCGCCACCACCTACGCGCTGGCGGGCGACCTGGCACGCGGCACCACCCTGGTCGAGCCGGGCTCCGGCGGCGGCCCGGACCCGTCCCCGACGCCGACACCGACTCCCGGTGACTGCTCCGCGCCCGCCTGGGACGCCGGCTCCGCCTACGGCGGCGGGACGACCGTGTCCCACGGGTCGCACCAGTGGAAGTCCAAGTGGTGGACGAAGGGCGAGGAGCCCGGTACGACCGGTGAGTGGGGTGTCTGGCAGGACCTCGGTCCCTGCTGACACCGCGCACTGTGACAGCCCGGCGGCGGTTGACGGCCCTTGCCGCCGCCGGGCCCCGGCGGGCCGCTGCTCCGGCAGCGGCCCGCCTCCACGCTCAGCGGTGGGTGGCGCGGCTTCACCCGCAAGCGGGCGTGGCGCGGGTGCCGCTCAGCCGGGCGCGGCGCGGCTGCGCAGGACGAGAAGGGCGATGTCGTCGACGCGCTGCCGCCCGGCGGGCACCTGGCTCACCAGGGTGTCGACGACACGGCCGAGGTCGTCGTCCTCGACCCGGGCGAAGCGCTCCGCGAGCCGCTCGATGGACACGTCGAGATCGGTGCCGGGCGTCTCGACGAGACCGTCGGTGTAGAAGGCGAGCGTCGTCCCCGGCACCAGCGGGATCTCGGTGACGGGGTAGGCCGCGCCCGCGAGGACGCCCAGCGGCGGTCCCGCGGGGACCGGAAGCGGGCGCGTACGGCCGTCGGGAAGCCGCAGCAGCGGAGGCGGATGCCCCGCGTTGGCCAGACTCACGCGGCCGCGCACGAGGTCGATGTGGGTGTAGAGGCAGGTGCTGAACAGCCCGGGATCGAGATCGGTGACGAGCCGGTTGGTCCGGAACAGCACCCCCCCGGGGCGCGGGCCCAGACTCGCGAAGGCGTGGACGGCGGTACGGACCTGCCCCATGAGAGCGGCCGCCTCCACGTTGTGGCCCTGCACGTCGCCGATGACGGTCGCGGCGGCCGTGTCACCCAGCGGAATCAGGTCGTAGAAGTCGCCGCCGATGTCCATGCCGTGCGTGGCGGGCAGGTAGCGCGCCGCGACGTCCAGTCCCGCGATGTCGGGCAGGGTGTGCGGCAGCAGGGCCTGCTGCAGGCCGTGGGCGAGTTCGTGCTTGGTGTCGTACAGGCGGGCGCGGTCCAGCGCCTGGGCGACGAGCCCCGCGAGCGACGTCATGACGGCGCGCTCCTCCGCGGAGAACACACGGGGACGGTCGTACGTCAGGACGCAGACGCCGACGGGGCGGCCGGAGACGATCAGCGGCAGGAACGCCCAGGCCTGCTTGCCGCTGGCCTGTGGCGCCTCCGGATAGCTCCGGGCCATCTCCCCCGGCTCCGCGAAGAACGAGGGGATGCCGCTGGCCAGGGCCTGCCCGGCCGGGGTGAACCGGGTGTCGAGCGGCAGGCCGTCGAGTCGCTCGATGACCGACGCGGGGTAGCCGCGGTGCCCCGTGATCTTCAGCCGGCCGTTCTCGGCGGCGGACAGGACAAGGCCCTGCGCGCCGAAGGCGGGCATGATCTGGTCGGCCACCAGGTCGACGACGTCCCGCACCCCGACGACCTCGGTCAGCGCGGCGGCGAGATGCAGCAGCTGATAGAGCTGCCCCGGCCGGGCCGGGTTGGCGACCGCCGTGGGCACCGGCGGTGCCGGCGCCGCGGGCGGCGCGGCCCCGGTGGGCACGACACGGACGCTGATGCCGCTGACATCGGGGTAGAGGTGGAAGTCCAGCCAGCGGTCCGGCGGCCGGCAGGCCGTGAAGGACACGGGCCGGCGGCTGAGCACGGCCGTGCGGTAACGGTCCTCGTAGACGGGATCGTCCAGCCAGGGCAACGACTGCCACGGCAGCGTGCCCATCAGCTGCTCCGCGCTGCGGCCCAGCAGCTCGGCGGCGCCGGAAGTGATGAAGGCGAAGCGTCCTTGCAGGTCGAGCGCGCAGGAACCGCCGGGCAGACGCTCCGCGAAGTCGGCCGCGGCCAGCGGCGGCCGGGTGTCCCGGTGTCCGGTCTCGATCGGCAGCACGCGCGGGCGGTCCCCGCAGCTGCGCGGCCGGCCGGACTCGGCCGCTTCGTCCAGCAGCCGTGCCAGGCGGCGGCAGCTCGTGGCGACATGACCCTGCTCACGCCGGGTCAGGCGGTTCGTGTGGCCGGCCGGCCACATCAGCAGCAGCGCTCCCCAGCGCCGGACCCCGGTGACGGGCGCGGCGACGAGCGCGAGCGGAAAGGGCAGCGCCACCGCGCTGCGCGGATAGGAGCGGGCCAGCTCCTCGTGACTGCCCATCCAGACCAGCCGCTCCTGGCGGACCGCCTCGGCCACCGGGGCAGGCGCGGAGAGGGGGACCCTGCTCCACGGATCGGCGAAACCGGCCGGCACGCCGCACAGCACGTCCAGGCACAGCACTTGCCCGTCCGGCGTCAGCAGGAACAGAGCGCCGACTCCGGCGCCGGTCCGGCGTACCGTCTCGACCAGCGCCGCGCCCAGGACGTCCTCGCCGGCCGCTGGTTCATCCGGCCTGGTCACAGCACACCTCCGGCGTCAGAGGCCCGCACACGCCGTCCGGGCGCCGGACGGGCGACGCATCAGCCCGCATGACCCGAACCCCTCATACAGGGACGTTACGCCCACGGGGCAGCACGCGCCCGGGTTCGGAGCTGCCCCGGAGCCTCACCGCCTCGCGCCTCCCGCGCTGCCCGTACTTCCCGTGCCTCCCCCGAAGAGTTCGCCCCGCGCCACCTCCCCCGCCGTCAGCAGGGCGCCGCTCAGGACGGCGGTGCCGCCGAGGGCGCCCGCGCGCACCTGCGTCCGCAGCGGTGAGAGGCGGGCGACCCTCGCCTCGACGCGCGACGCCAGCGGCCCGCCGCCCGCGTGTCCGGTCTCGCCGCCGAGAACGACGCATCCGGGGTCCAGGACCGCGGCGACAGCGGCGGCCCCGAGGGCCAGGCGGTCGGCGAGGGCGTCGAGGAAGGCGTGGCGGCCCTCTGCCACGGCCGCCCTGACGACGCCCGCCGCGGGCGGTTCCTGCGCCGCCGCCCCGGCGGCGAGACCGTACCGCTCCCCGAGTTCGCAGATCGCCGCCGACCCGGCCAGCGAGTGGAAGCCGCCCGCGCAGTCGACGGCCGAGGGGATGCCCGAGGTGCCCGGCACCGGGAGGAAGCCGATCTCGCCCGCGCCGCCGGACACACCCCTGCGCAGCCGGCCGTCGAGGAAGATGCCCGCGCCGACCCCGTGGCCCAGCCAGAGGAAGGCGAAGGAGTCACGGTCGCTCGCGGCGCCCAGGCGCTGTTCGGCGACGGCCGCGAGGTTGGTCTCGTTCTCGACGATCACCCGGGCGGGCAGCCGCTGCTGGAGGGCGGCCACGAGCATCCGGTGCCAGGCCGGCAGGCCGGTGGTGTCGCGGAGTTCGCCGGTGGAAGGGTCGATGAGGCCGGGCGCGCCGACGCAGACGCTGTGCAGGGTGGCGGCTCCGGCGCCCTGGTTCGGGCGCTGGGCGGCTCCGGCGCCCTTGGCCGTGCGCTCGACGAGGGCGGCGGCGCGCTCCACGGCCGGGCCGGGCTCGGCGGCGTCGCCGATCGGCAGGGACGCCTCGGCCAGACGCCTGCCGAGCAGGTCCGCGACGACGACGGACACGCTGTCGGTGCGTACGTCGAGCGCCGCGAGGTGAGTGCGGTCGGCGACGATCCCGTAGAGCCGGGCGTTCGGCCCCCGGCGCTCCGAGCCCGCCTCGCCGACGACCCGGATGAGGCCGGACTCCTGGAGGCGCTCCACCAGATCGGCGACGGTGGGCCGGGAGAGGCCGGTCATGGTCTTCAGCTGGCCTGCCGTCAACGGGCCTTCCCGCTGGAGGAGTTCCAGGGCGAGCCGGTCGTTGATGGCCCGGGCGGTGCTCGGGGATGCGGGCATGCCGGAATCCTTCCAGATGTACATCACTCATCTATCAGGCAGGGTTCCTGATAGTTTACCGCTCACGTTCTCGGGGAGGGGTTTCCGCATGTCCAGCGAACCGACGGCCGGGCTCCGGCGACTGAGGCGCGCCCGCTTCGCCGTGGCCGCCGTCTTCTGTGTGCACGGAGCGGTGACCGGCAGCTTCGCGACCCGTATTCCCTGGATCCAGGACCATGCCGGGGTGAGTGCCGGCCAGCTCGGCCTCGCCCTCGCCTTCCCGGCGCTCGGCGCCTCCGTGGCGATGCCGCTGGCGGGTGCCGTCAGCCACCGCTTCGGCGCACGCACGGCGCTGCGCGGCCTGCTCGCCCTGTGGACGCTGAGTCTGGTCCTGCCGGCGTTCGCCCCGAACCTGCTCACCCTGTGCGGGGCGCTCTTCGTCTACGGCGCGACCTCGGGCATGTCCGACGTGGCGATGAACGCCCTGGGCGTCGAGACCGAGAACCGTCTCGACCGGTCGATCATGTCCGGGCTGCACGGCATGTGGAGCGCGGGCGCGCTCATCGGCTCGGCGGGCGGCACCGTCGCCGCGCACTTCGGCAGCGACGCCCGGCTGCACCACGTACTGGCCGCCCTGACGCTGACCGTCCTCGGCCTGATCGCCTGCCAGGGCGTGCTGGACGTGCGCAGCGCCGCCGGGGACGAGCCGCCGCCCCGGTTCGCGCTGCCGCCGAAGTCGGCGGTGGTGATCGGCGCGGTCGGCTTCTGCGCGGTCTTCGCGGAGGGCGCCAGCCTGGACTGGTCGGCGGTCTACCTGCGGGACGTACTGGACACCTCGCCGGGGCTCGCGGCCGCCTCCACCACGGCGTTCGCGCTGACGATGGCCGTGGCACGGCTGGCCGGCGACCGGATCGTGGACCGCTTCGGGCCGGTGCGGACCGTACGGACCGGCGGCGTGCTGGCCACGACCGGCGGGCTGCTGGTGGTCCTGGCCCCGCATCCGGCACTCGCCATGTCCGGCTTCGCGCTCATCGGCCTCGGTGTCGCCGTGGTCGTGCCGCTGGCCTTCGCGGCGGCCGGGCGCAGCGGCCCGAACCCGAGCCAGGCGATCGCCGGCGTCGCCACGATCACCTACACCTCCGGCCTGATCGCTCCGTCCGCCATCGGCGCGGTCGCCGACGCGACGAGCCTGGTGGTGTCGTTCGGCCTGGTGACCCTGCTGGCCGTGGGCCTGGTCCTGGGGGCCGGCGTACTGCGCTCGGCGGGCCGGCAGAGCGTGAAGGTCACCGAGTCGACCCCAGCAGTGCACGACCCTCGGCTCTGAAACGCTCGCTCCACGGAGCGGGCCGCAGCGTGTCCGGGTCCAGCCTGACGAGGACCCGGACACCCCGCGCGTACGTCACGGCGCCGTCCGCGGAGCAGAAGCGGAAGCCGTAGGTGAGGCCCGTACGGCCCAGCCTTTCCAGCCACAGGTGAACCGCGTAGTCACCGGTCCGGTTCACAGGCCGCTCGTAGCCGATGCGCAGTTCCTTGACGGCGTTGCAGGCGTCGCCCGCCGCCGCCCAGTCCCCCTCGAAGGCGAATCCGCGCTGCTGCCAGTACGCCGCCCAGGCGCGCTCCACCATCAGCGGATAGCGGGCGTTGTGGAGCAGGCCGAGCGCATCGAGGTCGTCGAAGTGGACAACGACCGGGACGAGCGCGCCGTCCTCGACACCGGGCACGGGCGGTGCGGAGGGAGCGTGCGGGGCGGCGGACGGGGCGTGCGTGGTCACGGACGGGCTCCTGAGCAGTACTGGCCGAAAACCGTCCTATCCTAAGCGCCCGCTCATCGGTGATCCGACCGCTCCGGAACGGCCACTACCACTGACGCCGATCGTTGACGACTGGACGAAATGGAGCGGCCCGTGCACCTCGGCGTGCGCTGGACCCTGCACGACGACGGGCGGACTCCCGCTCCCGGTGCCGTCGTGCGACCCGACGAGCGGCTGTCCTGGCCCCGCACCGCGGGGCTCGGCGCGCAGCACGTGGTCGCGATGTTCGGGCGAGCTTCGTCGCGCCGGTGCTCATGGGTCTCGACCGAACCTCGCGATCATGATGTCCGGCGTCGCGACCGCGATCTTCCTCCTCGCCACGCGAGGCAAGGTGCCCAGCGCGCGCAGATCCGGGTCAACGCCAAGGTGGACCTGCGCAACCCGCTGAACCTGGTGCCGGCCGCCGTGGGCATCGTCATCGGCGTGGGCGGCGTCAGTCTGAAGATCACCGACGACTTCGAGCCCGGCGGCATCGCGCTCGGCACCCTCGTCGTCATCACGGGCTACCACGGGCTGCGCGCCTTCGCACCGCCGCACACGAAGGAGCGGGTGCGGGAGGAGGAGCCCCTGCTGGACGCCGGCACCTCCTCGTACGACGGGACGGCCGACCGACAGGCGCAGGCGCAGGCGCAGGCACCGCCACCGCCACCGGCACCGGCACCGGCACCGGCACCGGCACCGGAGGCAAACGGCCGGTAGCCGCTGCAAAACGTCCCTCTTTCCGGGGAAGCCCGGGCCCGTCACCTCACCGGCGGCCCCGGGACTGGCACCCTTCCCCCATGGCGCAGACGGAACAGTTCGCGGTGCGTACGGTCCACGGCCCGTCCGAGTGCCACTCGGCGGCCGGTTCGCCGGTCGACGCCGTGGTGGAGCGCATGCGCGCCCTGCGCTCGGAGTTGCCGCCGGCGGACGGGCTGGCGGTCTTCAACCGGGTTTATCTCACGGTCACCGAGGAGTTCGCCCGGCACCTCGACGGCGGGCACTTCCGGGACCGGCCGGCCGCGGCGGCGCTCGGCGTGCTCTTCGCCCGCCGCTATCTGGCGGCCGTGGAGGCCGTGGCGGCGGGCGGACGTCCGCCCGCCTGCTGGCGGCCGTTGTTCCAGTACCGGCGTCATCCCGGCGTACGGCCGCTGCAGTTCGCGCTCGCCGGGATCAACGCCCACATCGGGCACGACCTGGCCCTCGCGGTCGTGGACTCCTGCCGGGTGCTCGGCTGTGAACCGGCCGGGCTGGAAGCCGGGTTCGAACGGGTCGGCGACATCCTCGTACTGCTGGAGGAACGCATCCGCGAGGACCTGATGCCCGGCCCCGACCTGCTGGAGATCGCCGATCCGCTGACCCATCTCGTCGGCTCGTGGAGCCTCGAGCGGGCGCGCGACGGCGCCTGGTCGGCGGCGCGGCTGCTGTGGCGGCTGCGGGAGGCGCCCGAGCTGGCCGAGGAGTTCACCGAGCGCCTGGACGCGGGCGTCGGCCTGGTGGGGCGCTGCCTGCTCACGCCGTGCCGGTGAACTCCCGGCAGGGCGTGGGCGGACGGCGCCATGGGCAGACGGACCCGCCCGCGGATCAGTCCTCCGGCAGTTCGACCGGCGCGATCTCGTCGTACAGGTCGCCCGGGCCCGGGTTCGTCGGGTCGGTCGTACCGCCGAAGTGGGCCATCACGCCCCACACGGCGTTGAGCGCGGTCTGCACGGCGCCCTCCGCCCAGCCCGCCGTCCACGAGATGTCGTCGCCGGCGAGGAAGATGCCCCGCTTGTCCTCGGGCAGCCGGTCCTGCATGAAGTGGGTGAACAGCCGGCGCTGGTAGCGGTAGTGGCCGGGCAGGTTGGCCTTGAACGCGCCCATGAAGTACGGCTCGTTCTCCCACGACACGGTCACCGGGTTGCCGATGATGTGGCTGCGGATGTCGACGTTCGGGTAGATCTCGCCGAGCGACTTGAGCATGACCTCCATCCGCTCGTTCGCGGACAGCGGCAGCCACTTCAGACTGTCGTCGCACCAGGTGTAGGAGAGGCAGATGACGGCCGGCTGGTCGGGCCCGTTGTCCAGCAGGTACGTGCCGCGGGTCATCCGGTCGGTCAGGGTCATCGACATGGTGTCGCGCCCCGTGACCTCGTCCTTGTCCAGCCAGAACGGCCGGTCCACCGGCACGAACAGTTTGGACGACTCCATGTAGTGGGTGCGCTCCATCGCCGTCCAGTGGTCGATGGGGAAGAGCGCGTCGTCACAGGCGATCTTCGAGAGCAGCAGCCACGACTGGGCCGTGAAGATCGCCGCCCGGTAGGTGCGGATGTCGCCGGACGCGTCGGTGACGGTGATCCGGTTGCCGGCCGTGCGGTTCAGCCGGGTCACGGCCGGGCGGGGCGCGCCGTCGTGCAGGGACGCCAGCGAGGTGCCGAGCGGCCAGTGGACGAGCTTCTGCGGCTCGCGCTCCCACAGGCGCAGCGGCAGCTGCTGGCTGCCCTCGACGATGCCGCGGTGGTGGTCGTCGGCCTCGGAGTAGACGACCCGCAGGATCTCCAGGATGGAGTTGGGGAAGTCGGTGTCCCAGCCGCCGGTGCCGAAGCCGACCTGCCCGAAGATCTCCCGGTGCCGGAAGGACTTGAAGGCCTCGGAGTCGCAGAGGAAGCCGTAGAAGGTCTGGTTGTCCAGCTTCTCGACGAGCCTGGCCCAGATCTCGCGGATGCGCGGGATGTCGCGCTCGCGCATGGCCTGGTTCATGTCGGAGAAGTCGGCGCCCTCCTCCAGGCAGGCGTTCCACGCGTTCATCACGTCGCGGTAGACCTGCGGCAGGTCGTCGATGCTCTCCGCGTAGTGCGACTCGCCCTTGAGGTCGACGACGGTCGACGGCGTCGAGGGCGCGAGCGGGTTGGGGAACGGCTCGGTGGTCAGGCCGACGAGGTCGATGTAGTGCTGCAGCGCCGTGGAGGACGGCGGGAAGCGCATCGCGCCCATCTCGGCGGTCAGCCCGTCCGTGCCAGTGCCCTCGAAGCCGACGGTGCGCAGCCGGCCGCCGATCTGGTCGGCCTCGTAGACGACGGGCTTCAGGCCCATCTTCATCAGCTCGTACGCGGCGACGATGCCGGAGAGGCCACCGCCGATGACGGCGACCTCGGCGCCGTGCTCGGTCGCCGGTATCTGGCCGAGGCCCGCGGGGTGGGCCAGGAAATCGTCGTAGGCGTACGGGAAGTCCGGACCGAACATGGTGATCGGCGGCTGGGCGTCGCTGTGCTGGACGGCAGTGGTGGGCACCGTGGACGTCATGGGGTACGGACTCCTTGCACGAACTTGATGAAGCGGGAGAGGGGTTCGGGGGGCGTCAGCTGAGGGAGCCGTACAGCCCGGGGCGCCGGTCGCGGAGGTACGGGTTGTTCTCCCGCGAGGCGCCGAGCAGTACGGGGTCGACGTCGCCGATCACCAGCTCCTCGCCGCGGCCGGCCCGGGCGCGCGCCGTGCCGTCGGGGCCGGCGAGGCAGCTCAGGCCGGTGAACTCGAAATCTCCCTCGTGCCCGACCCGGTTCGCGTACGCGACGTAGAGCTGGCTCTCGAACGCCCGGACCGGGACGAGGGACTCGGCCACGAAGGGGAACGGGTGCATCAGCGCGGTGGGGACGAGGAGGAGGTCGGTGCCGGCCAGGGCGTGGGCCCGGACGTTCTCCGGGAACTCCACGTCGTAGCAGATCAGCATGCCGACGCGGACGCCGTCGAGGTCGGCCTGGACGACGGGCTCGTCGCCGGGGGTGAACCACTGCTGCTCGAAGGAGCCGAAGAGATGCGTCTTGCGGTAGTTCGCGAGACGGTCGCCGGACGCGTCGATCAGCTGGGCGGAGTTGTGGATGACCTCGCCCGCGCGCTCGGGGTAGCCGTAGTGCACCGCGACGCCGTGGTGCGCCGCGATCCCGGCGACGGCGGCGGCGCCCGGCCCGTCCGCGGGCTCGGCCAGCACGGGGACGTCGTCCCCGATCGCGTACCCGGTCAGGAACAGCTCGGGGCAGACGAGCAGCCCCGCGCCGCCCCGGGCGGCCCGGCCCGCGGCCTCGTCCAGCACCTTCAGGTTCTCGGCGACCGAGCCCGGTCGGCCGGAACTCTGGAGCAGGGCGGTGCGCAGGGGCATGGGTGACCTCGGGCATGGGGCGGGGATGAAAGGGAGACGCCTATGACGGTACGGTCCGGCGCTCGGGCGGGACAAGCCGTCACCGTTGCACGCGATCGGGCGATCCGTTGCGTCCCCGGCCGGTCCCCGGCGATTCGTTGCGCAGGGCGCGGGCCTGCCCGTTCCATGCACCCTGCGTCGCACGGCGATTACGTCTCCGGGACTACCCGGAGGCCGGTCTCCCCATCCTCGGGGCGGAGGCCGGGGAAGCCTTCGGCGCGATGTGCGCGGGGCGGGTGGCCGCAAGAGTGGTGGGCGTCCCAACCGCACACTCGACGAGGGGGAACCGTGAACCGTTCCGTCCATCACCGTACGAAGATCGCAGCGATCTGCGCGGCACTGCTCATGACGGCCGGCGCCGCCGGATCGGCCGTCGCCGCCGGCGAGGACCGCCCGGCCGGCGAGGACCGCCCGGCAGGCAAGCAGCGCGAGGCCGCGTCGCTGACCGGGTCCGCCAAGCTGTACCGCTCGCTGGGCGACGACATCACCTTCACCTTCGACGCGCACCTGGCGGCCGAGCACAACGACGATCCGTCGAAGGCGACCGGCACGTTCCGGTTCAGCCACTACCTCGACGGGGAGGGCGCGTTCGCGGAGGCGGAGGTCGACTGCCTGATCACCGGCGGCAAGGTCGCCGTCGTCTCGGGTGTGATCACGAAGTCGGACCTGGAGGGCGCGGAGGGCAAGCGGGTCGGCGTCACGGTCCACGACACGGGGCACAAGGACCGGCTCGGCTACAGCTGGGCGTCCACCGGAAGCCCCACCGAGACCCCCGACCTGCCCAAGTGCGTGAGCTCCGCGCCCTTCGAGACGGTCAAGGCCGGCACCGGTGACTTCCGCGTGCTGCCCTGGAAGCCGGCCCTGTAGAGCCCGTTCTTGCGCAGAGCTACGTGGGGGCGCCGGACGAGAAGCGGCGCAGCAGCGGGGAGAGCACCAGGACCGACTTGGTGCGTTCCACGAACGGCTCCCCCGCGATCCGCTCCAGCACCCGCTCGAAGTGCCGCATGTCGGAGGCGAAGACCTGGACGATCGCGTCCGCCTCACCGGTCACGGTGGACGCGGACGCGATCTCCGGGTAGCGCTTCAGGCCGCGCTCGATCGCCTCCGGCGATGTGTTGCGGCTGCAGTAGATCTCGATGAACCCCTCGGTCGCCCAGCCGAGCGCCTTGGGGTCGACGCGCACGGTGAAACCGGTGATGGCGCCTTCCGCACGCAGCCGGTCCACCCGCCGTTTCACGGCCGGGGCGGAGAGGCCCACCATCGAGCCGATGTCGGCGTAGGAGCGGCGGGCGTCCTCCGCCAGGGCGTGGACGATGCGCTCATCGAGATCGTTCAGGGTCACTGCGGACTGTTCACTTCTCTGCGGCGTTCAGACGGGAGCGGCGGTAGCCGTACAGGAAGTAGAACACGAGCCCGGCGGCCATCCAGAGTCCGAAGACCTTCCAGGTGACGAGGTCGAGGCTGTACATGCTGTAGCCGCAGCAGAGGAAGCCGAGGGCCGGGAAGACCGGGCCGAACGGCACCTTGAAGGAGCGGTCCATCGTGGGCCTCGTCACGCGGAGCACCACGACGGCGACGTTGACCAGGGCGAAGGCGAAGAGGGTGCCGATGCTGGTCGCGTTGACGAGCTCACCGAGCGGCACCGCCGCGGCGAGAACGCCGCAGAACAGCGAGACGATCACGGTGTTGACGCGCGGTGTGCCGGTCCTGGGGCTCACCCGGCCGAAGACCTTGGGCACCATGCCGTCGCGGGACATGGCGAACAGGATGCGGGTCTGCCCGTAGAGGACGGTGAGGACGACGCTGGCGATGGAGACCACCGCGCCGGCGGCCAGGAGCGTGCCCCAGAACGACTGCCCGGTGACGTCGTTCATGATCGCGGTGAGGGACGCCTCGGACCCCGCGAACTTCCGCCAGTCCCAGGCGCCCACGGCGACGGTCGCGACCAGCACGTACAGGGCGGTGACGATGACGAGGGAGAGCATGATCGCCCGCGGCAGGTCGCGCTTCGGGTTCCTGGCCTCCTCGCCCGCGGTGGAGGCGGCGTCGAAGCCGATGTACGAGAAGAACAGGATCGCGCCCGCGGCGCCGATGCTCTGGACGCCGAGCGGCATGAAGTCGGCGTAGTTGCCGGACTTGAAGCCGAGGAAGCCGATCACGCAGAAGAGCACCAGTGCGGCCATCTTCACCATGACCATGATCGTGTTGGCGCGGGCGGACTCCTTCGCGCCGCCCAGCAGGAACACCATCGCCAGCATCACGACGATCAGGGCCGGCAGGTTGAACAGGCCGCCGTCACCGGGGGGCGCGGAGAGCGCGGCGGGAAGCGTGACACCGATCGTGCCGTCGAGGAGTTCGTTCAGGTAGTCGCCCCAGCCGACCGCGACGGCCGCGACGGAGACGCCGTACTCCAGCAGCAGGCACCAGCCGCAGATCCAGGCGACGAGCTCGCCGAGGGTGGCGTAGGCGTAGGAGTACGACGAGCCCGACACGGGGATCGTGCCGGCCAGCTCCGCGTACGACAGCGCCGAGAACAACGCGGTGAGGCCCGCGAAGACGAAAGCCAGCGTCACGGCGGGACCGGCCTTGGGCACGGCCTCGCCGAGGACGACGAAGATGCCGGTGCCCAGCGTGGCACCGATGCTGATCATGGTCAGCTGCCACATCGAGAGCGAGCGGCGCAGCGCGCCGCCCTCGCCCTGGCCGCCCTCGGCGACGAGCTGCTCGACGGGCTTGCGCCGCGCCAGCCGGGCGAGGATGCCCGCTGCGCGCGCGCCCGAGCCGGGGGCGGACGATGGTTCTGTCGCGGGCGGCGCTGCGCCGGGGTCCAGCACGTCGGGCTCCTTCATCTGCTGCGGGGTCGGCGGCGGCGAAAGCCGGCTGTACCCGTCGGCACACGAGAAACCCGTGCGAAGGCAGGACCGCCGAGCTGACGGTCACCGCCACTCCTGGTACGGGGCCTGAGCCTATGTTTCGAAGGCTCACACCCGGAATGCACCATTGTTGCGCAACTACGGACGATCATTGCGCACGGGGCGGAGGTATGGGGAAACGTTGCGCCGAGGTGAACGAAAGCCTCACGGGGGGCGAAGCCGGCCGGCTGGCAGGCGCGTGCCGGTTCGTGCGGGACGGGGCCGGCAGGGGCCGGGGCCGAGGGCCGGGGCGCCAGGCACGAAGAGGCCCGACGGGACACGTCCGGTTCGCGAGGTTGATACTTCCGCGACTTCTGGGTATGCGAGCCGTGATGAACGCACAGCCCCAGGTGGTGATCGAGGAATCACCGCACGAGGAGAGCAGGCACAGCGCGGGCGCCCGTACGGCCACCGCGGAGTTTCTGCTGCAGCACTGCCCGTGGGTGGACCCGGACGCGGTGCTGCTCGTCGTCTCCGAACTCGTCACCAACGCGGTGCGCCACACGGCCGGATGGTGGCGGCTGCGGCTGACGGCGGGGCACGACATGCTGCTCGTGCAGATGGACGACTCCAGCCCGCAGGCACCGGTCGCCAGGGAGCCGGACTTCGCGGGCGGCGGCGGATTCGGCTGGCACATGGTGCAGCGGCTCGCGGGCCGCGTCGAGGTCCGTCAGTACCCCTGCGGCAAGAGCATCCGGGCGACGTGGGTGCGCCCGGCGCCGTCGGGCGCCGTCTGCTGAAGGAACGTCACGGCAGGAACGGCCCGACGCGGAGGGGGCCCGGTACAACGCCCGCGCCCGCGACACGACGCAGAAGCCGATGCAGAAGCGGCGTCCTGCGCAGAAGCGGCGTCCTGCCGGGCAGGACGCCGCTTCTGCCCGTGGGGGGCATCGGTTCAGGCCTCCCGAACCGCCCCCGGCGTCCGCCGCCGGGGACCGGTTCGGGCGGAAGTCCGCTGCGGACAGCGGGACGGCCCCTCGGTCACTCCACGACCGGTCACTCCACGACGAGCAGCCCCTCGCGCAGCCGCCCGGTGATCCGCGACAGCAGCCGGGACACATGCATCTGGGACACGCCGAGCTCGTCGCCGATCTCCGACTGCGTCATCTCCTCGCCGAACCTCATCTGCAGGATGCGCCGGTCGCGGTCGTCGAGCTCCTCGATCAGGGGCTTGAGCGCCTGCACGTTCTCCGCGGTCTCCAGCTCGGCGTCGGGCTCGCCGAGCCGGTCGGACAGCGGCACCGCCGCGTGGTCCGACGCGTCGTCCATGGGCATGTCGATGGAACCGGCCGTGTAGCCGTTGCTCGCGACGACGCCCTCGATGACCTCTTCCTCGTCCATCCCGAGGTGCTCCGCGAGTTCCGCGGTGGTGGGTGTGTGGTCGAGCTTCTGGGAAAGCTCGTCCACCGCCTTGGCCAGGTCGATCCGCAGCTCCTGGAGCCGGCGCGGCACATGCACGGCCCAGCTCGTGTCGCGGAAGAACCGCTTGATCTCTCCCACGATGTACGGGACGGCGAACGTCGCGAATTCCACCTCGCGGGTCAGCTCGAACCGGTCGATCGCCTTGATCAGGCCGATCGTGCCGACCTGGACGATGTCCTCCATCTGTTCCGCGCGGTTGCGGAAGCGGCCCGCCGCGTACTTGACCAGGGCCAGATTCAGCTCGATGAGGGTGTTGCGCACGTACTGGTACTCGTGGGTGCCCTCCTCGAGGGAAGCCAGCCGCACGAAGAAGACTTTCGAAATCTCACGTGCGTCCTTGGGTGCAACCTCCCCCGGGTTCTCCACCGCCGGGAGGTCCAGCGCCGCCATGTCGGGGCGCTGCACTCCGGGCTGCGTGAGTTCGGTCGGGACCGTGCTCGCCGTGGACACTTCGTCCTCCCCAGCTCCGATGTCAGTGCGAAGGAGCGCTTACCCCGGTTCCCCAGCCACATGCGCAGAAAGCGCAGTTGGCCGAAAACACGTCGTCCGGCCCCCACCGGTGCGAGGGGCCGGACGACGTGACGCGGGATCAGTTCCAGCTGGCGTGCAGGGGCTTGCCCTCCGCGTAGCCGGCGGCGCTCTGGATGCCGACGATCGCCTTCTCGGCGAACTCCTCGAGGGAGCCCGCTCCGGCGTAGGTGCACGAGGAGCGGACGCCCGCGATGATCGAGTCGATCAGGTCCTCGACGCCGGGCCGGGTCGGGTCGAGAAACATCCGGGAGTGCGAGATGCCCTCCTCGAAGAGGCCCTTGCGGGCCCGGTCGTACGCGGACTCCTCGCTGGTCCGGTTGCGCACGGCGCGCTTGGACGCCATGCCGAAGGACTCCTTGTAGAGCCGCCCGTCGGGAGCCTGCTGGAGGTCGCCGGGGGACTCGTACGTCCCGGCGAACCAGGAGCCGATCATGACGTTGGACGCACCGGCGGCCAGCGCCATGGCCACGTCGCGCGGGTGGCGGACGCCACCGTCGGCCCAGACGTGCTTGCCGAACTTCTTGGCCTCCGCGGCGCACTCCAGGACGGCGGAGAACTGCGGCCGGCCGACGCCGGTCATCATGCGGGTGGTGCACATCGCGCCGGGGCCCACGCCGACCTTGACGATGTCCGCACCGGCCTCGATCAGATCGCGCACACCCTCGGCGGCGACGATGTTCCCCGCGACGATCGGCACCTGCGGATCGAGCGCGCGCACGGCCTTGACCGCGCTGATCATCGACTCCTGGTGGCCGTGCGCCGTGTCGACGACGAGCGTGTCGACGCCCGCGTCGAGCAGCTGCTTCGCCTTGCCCGCCACGTCGCCGTTGATGCCGACGGCGGCGGCGATGCGCAGCCTTCCCCGGGCGTCGACGGCGGGCGTGTAGAGGGTCGCGCGCAACGCGCCCTTGCGGGTGAGCACGCCGGCGAGCCTGCCCTCGCCGTCGACGGCGGGGGCGTATCGCCGGTTGGCGCCGTCGAGGGTGTTGAACGCCTCACGCGGGTCGATGTCCGCGTCGAGCAGCAGCAGGTCCTTCGACATGACCTCGGAGAGCTGCGTGAAGCGGTCGACCCCGGCCAGGTCGTGGTCGGTGACGATGCCCACGGGACGGCGCTCCTCGTCCACCACGACGCCGGCGCCGTGCGCCCGCTTCGACAGCAGGGACAGCGCGTCGGCGACGGTCTGGTGGGGTTCGAGGACGATCGGGGTGTCCAGCACGTGGTGGCGGCTCTTCACCCAGGTGATGACGTCGGTGACGACCTCGATCGGGATGTCCTGGGGGATGACGACGAGTCCGCCGCGGCGGGCGACGGTCTCCGCCATCCGGCGGCCCGCGATGGCCGTCATGTTGGCCACGACCAGCGGCACGGTCGTGCCGGTCCCGTCCGGGGAGGAGAGGTCCACGCCCTGCCGCGAGCCGACGGCCGAGCGGCTCGGCACCATGAACACATCGTCGTACGTGAGGTCGTACGGCGGCTTGATGTCATTGAGGAAACGCACGTGCTTAACATCCCAGTCGATCGGAGTCGGCCCCCCGACGATGCGGCCGGAGGAAATCGCACGTACTTCATTCTCCCATGTCGACGCGTCCGACCGTGCCGGGACAATCGTCCAGGTCAGCAGGGGTGGCTTGGTCCGATCACACAAACGTCCCGCGCGGGCGGGGCGCCGCTGGGGTCTGTCGTTCGGATCAGGCCGGACCAGTGAGCGGGGTCTGGTGCACATGGTCTCCCGAGGCCCGCCGGGGCCGAGGCATGGGGTCTCCCCAGGGCCGAGGGGACGCAACGCAAGGCGGAGGATGGGAGTCCCCCCGCCGAAGGCAGGGGGAGAGAGTCCACGCGGGGGGCGCCTCCCGTGCCCGAAGGGCTACGAAGGACTCGGCGACTGACGACGACGCGGCGAGGTGCGGTGCCGGGGCACGCGAGCCGGCAGGGTCCGAACGAGAGGCCCTAACGGCCGGACGCGATGCCCTGGTCGTCGGGGTCGGCCCGCTCGAGGGCCGGGCGCGGGTTCGGGGCCGCGGCGAGGAGCTGGTCGGCGGCGGCCGTGTCCGTCACCAGGCTGGTGACCAGGCCGGAGCGGAGCACAGCGGCGATGGCGTCGGCCTTGCGCGGGCCGCCCGCGATGGCGACGACCTCGGGGATACGGCGCAGCCGGTCGGCCTCGACGGTGATGCAGCGCTCGCCGAGGTCGCGGCCGACGCGGCGGCCCTGGGTGTCGAAGAGGTGGGCGGACATCTCCGCGGCCACGCCGAGCGAGGCGTAGTGGGCGCGCTCCTCGTCCGAGAGCATGTCGTGGACGGTGGAGATGCCGGGCTCCCAGGAGCCGATCGAGACGCAGGCGACGGTGACCTTGTCGAAGTACTCGAAGGCCCGGGCGATGCCGGTCTGGTGGCGCAGGGCCGCCGCGGTCGCGGGGTCGGGCAGCAGCATCGGGGCGTAGATGGGGTGGGCCTCGCCGCCCGAGACCTGGGCGGCTCTTCGTACCGCCTCCACCGAGCCGCGCTCGGCGGTGCCCGCGTCGTACACGCCGGTGAGCTGGACGACCGTGCACGGCGGCAGCCGGTCGAGGGCGGCGGCCATGTGGATGGTGGAGCGGCCCCAGGCCAGGCCCAGTACGTCGCCCTCCGCCACGAGTTCACCGAGCAGGTCGGCGGCGACCTCGCCCAGGTTCTCCGGGTCGGGCGACTCGTCCGACCCCTCGGCCGGGGACTCGACGACGACCGCGTGCCGCAGACCGTAGTGGGCGCGCAGTGCGTCGGAGCGTTCCGCGTCCAGCTCCGCGGGGACGCGGATCTCGATCCGGACGAGATCTCGCTCGAGCGCCGTCTCCAGGACCCTCGCGACCTTGAAACGGCTGACGCCGAACTCCTCCGCGATCTGGATCTTGGACTTGCCCTCGAGGTAGAAGCGACGGGCCATGGCCGCCGCCTGCACAAGCTCGGCGGGTCCCATCCGCAGGGCAGATCGTCCCGCCGACCTAGCAGACACCGCGATCTCCTCCACTGCTGTTCATGCCGTACACACTGACTTACCGCCGCACACACTCCGGATCTGCCATCCTGTCAGATCCGTCCCTTCTTGATCAGCCCTGCCGGGCCAACATCCGTTGAACAAGCACCGTCGCCTTCAGTGGGCGCACGCCCAGGGCGCGGAGGCGGTCACCGCGGCCGCCTGCTCACGCAGCTGCCGCACCGCCGCGGCGGGATCCTCGGCCCCGTAGACCGCGGAGCCGGCCACGAACACATCGGCGCCGGCCTCCGCGCACCGCTCGATCGTCGACGCCGACACCCCGCCGTCGACCTGCAGCCAGAGCTGGAGGCCGTGCTTGGAGACGAGCTCACGGGTGCGGCGGATCTTCGGCAGCATGATGTCGAGGAACGCCTGGCCGCCGAAGCCGGGCTCCACCGTCATGATCAGGAGCATGTCGAGCTCCGGCAGCAGGTCCTCGTACGGCTCGATCGGGGTCGCGGGCTTGAGCGCCATCGAGGCACGCGCGCCCTGGGCCCGGATCTCCCGCGCCAGCCGTACGGGGGCGGCGGCGGCCTCGACGTGGAACGTGACCGAACCCGCCCCGGCCTCGACGTACTGAGGGGCCCAGCGGTCCGGGTCCTCGATCATCAGATGGCAGTCCAGCGGGGTGTCCGTCGCTTTGGCGAGCGACTCGACCACCGGCACGCCCAGGGTCAGATTGGGCACGAAGTGGTTGTCCATCACGTCGACGTGCAGCCAGTCGGCGCCCTCGACGGCCTTGGCCTCTTCCGCCAGGCGGGAGAAGTCCGCGGAGAGAATGCTGGGATTGATCTGAACGGCCATGCGCCAAGACTGCCATGCCCTCGGCCGCTTCCCGGCGTCGGGACCGCAATCGGTCCGGACCAAGAGAGGACCGGACCACGCCAGGCCACCTCAATCCCGGCGATTTCGCTCCTGACCTCCGCGCTGCCGCGACCGAACCGAAACCGCCACGGTGGTCGGCCGGCGGCGGTTGACGTCAGTGGTCGACCGGCGGCGCGGCCTCCGCGGGCCCGCCGCGCCCTGCCCTCAGCCGGTGCGGCGCAGGAGTGCCAGGTACATGGCGTCCGTGCCGTGCAGATGCGGCCACAGCTGTACGTCGGGGCCGTCGCCGAGCGCCGGAACGCCGGGCATCAGCGGGCGGGCGTCCAGCAGCTCCGCCTCCGCCGCGGGGCCGCCCCGGCCGCGCAGCACGTCGTCCACGACGACGCGCGTCTCCGCCAGGTGCGGGGAGCAGGTCGCGTAGCCGACCACCCCACCCACCCGGACGGCCTTCAGCGCCTCGCGCAGCAGCTCCCGCTGGAGCGGGGCGAAGCCGTCCAGGTCCTCCGGACGCCGGCGCCAGCGGGCCTCCGGGCGGCGGCGGAGCGCGCCCAGGCCCGTGCACGGGACGTCGACGAGCACCCGGTCGAAGGAGCCCTCGCGCCACGGCGGGCGCGTACCGTCGGCCGCGATCACCTGGTACGGGCCCGGATTGCCGGCGAGCGCGCGCTCGACCAGCCTGGCCCGGTGCGGCTGCTTCTCCGAGGCCAGCAGCGAGGCGCCGCGGCCCGCGGCGAGCGCGCCGAGCAGCGCCGCCTTGCCGCCCGGACCGGCGCACCCGTCCAGCCAGCGCTCGTCACTGCCCTCCAGCGGCGCGTTCGCCAGGGCGATCGCCACGAGCTGGCTGCCCTCGTCCTGGACGCCCGCCCGACCGTCCCGTACGGCCGCGATGGCACCCGGCTCGCCGCCCTCGGCCAGCCGCACGGCGTACGGGGACCAGCGGCCGGGCAGGCCGGAGTCCTCACCGAGGACATCGAGCAGCTCCTCGGGGGTCGACCGCCCCGGCCGGGCGACCAGCGTGACCTCGGGCCTCTCGTTGTCGGCCTCCAGCAGGTCCTCGATGCCCGCCCGGCCCCCGCCGAGCGAGTCCCACAGCGCCGAGACGACCCACCGGGGGTGCGAGTGGACGACCGCGAGATGGTCCTCGGCGTCCTCGTCGTACGGCGGGGCGACCCGCTCCAGCCACGCGTCCAGATCGTGCTGCGAGATCTTGCGGAGTACGGCGTTCACGAACTTCGCGCGCCCGTCGCCGAGCACCACCCGCGCCAGCTCCACGCTCGCGGAGACCGCGGCGTGGGTCGGGATACGGGTGCCCAGCAGCTGGTGGGCACCGAGCGCGAGGACGTCCAGCACGGGCGGGTCGACCTCGCGCAGCGGCCGGTCGATGCAGGTCGCGATGATCGCGTCGTAGGTGCCCTGGCGGCGCAGCGTCCCGTACACCAGCTCCGTGGCCAGCGCCGCGTCCCGCGCGTCGAAGCCCTCCTTCTCCCGCGCCTTCCGCAGCAGCGGCGGCAGGACGAGGTTGGCGTACGCGTCCCTCTCGTCGACGGCCCTCAGCACCTCGAAGGCGAGGATCCGCACGGGGTCCTTCTTGGGACGCCGGTGCTGCTTGGGGGGACGCTGACGGGACTGCTCACTCACAAGGTGCTCCGCGTTCGAAGGACTGATCCCTCTCAGCCTACGACCGGTGCGCCGACGCTCTCGCCACGGGCGATCCGCACACCGCGCGCCCAGTCGGCCGCGCGCATCGGCTTCTTGCCCTGCGGCTGCACCCAGACGAGCTCGACGGCGTGCGACCCGGTGCCGACATGGACATGGTTCTTGCCCGCGTCGAGTTCGCCGGGCGCGAGGTCCTTGCGGTCCGGCAGCAGACCGACCTGGACGAGCTTGAGCCGCTCCCCGCGGAAGACCGTCCAGGCGCCCGGCGCCGGTGTGCAGCCCCGGACGACCCGGTCCACACGGAGCGCGGGGGCGGACCAGTCGACGTGGGCGTCCTCGACGTTGATCTTCGGCGCGAGCGTGACGCCGTCGGCCGGCTGCGGTACGGCGTGCAGCGTGCCGTCCTCGATGCCGTCCATGGTCGCCGCGAGCAGTCCGGCGCCGGCGAACGCCAGCCGGGTCAGCAGGTCGCCGCTGGTGTCCGTGGGGCGGACGGGTTCCGTGACCACGCCGTAGACCGGGCCGGAGTCGAGCCCCTCCTCGATCAGGAACGTGGAGGCGCCCGTCATCTCGTCCCCGGCCAGGATCGCGTGCTGCACCGGGGCGGCGCCGCGCCAGGCCGGCAACAGCGAGAAGTGCAGATTCACCCAGCCCCGCGCCGGCACGTCCAGCGCCACCTTCGGCAGCAGCGCGCCGTAGGCGACGACCGGGCAGCAGTCGGGGGCGATCTCGCGCAGCCGGGCCAGGAACTCCTCGTCCCGCGGCTTCGCCGGCTTCAGCACCTCGATCCCGGCGTCGGCCGCGCGCTGGGCGACCGGGCTGGCGACCAGCCGCCGGCCGCGGCCCGCGGGCGCGTCGGGCCGGGTGACGACCGCGGCGACCTCGTGCCGGTCGGAGGCGATCAGAGCGTCCAGGGCGGGGACGGCGACCTCGGGTGTACCTGCGAAGACGAGCTTCATCGGTGGCTGACTGCCTCTCAGGTGGTGCGTGCGGTGACGAGCAGCACACCAGTCTATGAGCCCCGGCGGCAGGGGGCGTACGGGAGACCGTGCGCCCCGCGCACAGGCACATACGCCCCGAAGCGTGACCAGACCGGCCGCCGACGCGTTGGTCAAGAGAGATTGACCCTTTTAATCGCCGGTTCGAGAGGCTTGTCAATGGCCGACCACGCAACCCACGACGCCCAAGCCCGGGCCAGTCTGCACCTGTTGGTGCGGGACATCGAGCGGGTCCGCCGGCAGGTGGACGCGTTGCGCACGCTCACCGCCCAGCTGGGGAACGTCTACCGCCCACGCCGCTCCGGCCCCTCCACGGGGTTCGTCGTCTACGGCAGGGCCCCCGCCCCGACCGTCCGCCTCGCGCAGGAGCTGCGGGACAGCGTCGAAACGCTCGTGACCGCGGCCGTGGACTTCGACCGCTCCCTCGGCTTCTCCTGGGACGCGGTCGGCTCGGCGCTCGGGGTCACGAAGCAGGCGGTGCACCGCCGGTACGGGTCACGGCGGCAGGCCGCTTCTGGGGCGTCCGCCGCTTCCGCCGCTTCCGCCGCGGAGGCGGAGGCGTCCGCCGCGACCCGCACGCTCCCGCCGCCCGGTCTGGCCGCGGTGCCGGCGGCGCGCTCGATGCCACCCCAGCCGACGGAGTCCCGCCCGGGCGCGTTCCCGGGCCCCCGCAACGGCTGACGCGCCCTCGAGCGGGCGGGCCCCACCGGGCCCCACGCTCCCGAGCATCCCCGGGCCCGCTGACGCCCCCTGGACCGGACCCCGTCCCGGAGTCGCTTCCGGCCGGGGCCGGTTCCGGCACGTACCGGACACGGCGGCTCGGCGCCCGTGTGCGGTACCGGGCGGACCCGGTCCTGGCCCGGTCAGGTGTGGTCGGTCTCCCGGCGCCGCGCGTCCGGCGGGGCCCGACGGGGTCCGGTTGCCTGCCTGGTCCTGGCCCGGTCCGGGTCCGGATCCGGCCAGGCGCGACGGCAGTCACTGACGTGCACCGATACGGGGCGGCCATCGGGCCCCACGGGCCGGGGACGCAGCAGGGGGGTGACCGGACGTAAAGCGACGCAACTCGCGCGACGCGCGGTGAGGACAGCAGTCCGGTCTCTCCCTCCGGAGACCCCAGCCCCCGCACCACCACCGGCGCAGCACGCCCCCGGGCATGCCGCGCCCGACGACCGGAACCACTCCGGGCACGCCTCACCCACCGGGGGACGCCGCACCCACCGACCGGCCCACCCCGGGGCACGCCCCACCGCCGACCGGGCCCGCCCGCCCCGGGGGACGCCGCACCAACCGACCGGGCCGGGCCGGCCGCCCGGAAAGCGCCGCCCCCGGCGCGAGTGTCAGCCGATGTCCGGGGGGTCGATGCGGAGGCGGACCTGGTCCGGGCCGCCCCGGGCCAGGCGGGTGGCCTGGGCCGACTTGAGCGCGGTGGCCAGGGCCGCGCCCTTGCCCGGGGGCACCCGGACGAGCGCCCGCTCCCACTGCTCCCCCGCCGGCGGCCGGCCCGCCCGTACCGGCAGGGCCACCGGCCCCAGTACCTCCGCCTCGTCCGGAAGCTCCGCGCCCGCCAGGAAGGCCGTCACGGTGGAGGCCCGCCCCGTAACCTCCGCCATCCGGGAGACCGGCGGGAAGCCGAGCTCGGCGCGCTCGGCGAGCTCCCGCAGGGCGTGCCCGACCGGGTCCCAGCGCACGAGCGCCTGGACGGGACGGAGCGTCGGTTCGGCGACGACGACCACGACGCCCCCTTCCGTCTGCGGCCGTACCAGCGCGCCCGCCGCGATCCAGCGGCGCAACGCTTCCTCGCCGGCCCGCAGGTCGGGCCGGCCGAGCATGGCCCAGCCGTCGAGGAGGAGGGCGGCCGCGTATCCGCCGTCGGCGACGGGCTCGGCGCCGGGCGTGGAGACGACGAGCGCGGGCCGGGAGGGCACGGAGTCGAGGATGTGGTCGCGCCCGGAGGTGCGTACGGGCACGGCGGGGAACGCGCGGCCGAGTTCCTCGGCGGTGCGCCGGGCGCCCACGATCTGGGCGCGCAGCCGGGCGGACCCGCAGGCGGCGCAGTGCCAGGCGGGTTCGTCGCGGCCGCACCAGCCGCACCGCAGGGCGTGTTCGTCGGGTGCTTCGAGCGGGCCGGCGCACTGGCGGCAGCGGGCGGGCGTGCGGCAGCGCTCGCAGGCGAGCCTGGGGGCGTAGCCGCGTCGCGGGACCTGTACGAGCACGGGGCCGTGCGCGAGCCCGTCCCGGACGGCCTGCCAGGCGATGCTGGGCAGGCGCGCGGCGCGGGCGGCCTCGTCGCGGGCCAGGTCGTGGTCGCCGACGGTCCGGACCAGGGGCGCGGCGTCGCGGACCTGGGCCCGGTCGGCGACGAGGGGCGCCGCCCAGCCGCTCTCGACGAGCTGGGCGGCCTCGACGGTGCAGCTGGTGCTGCCGAGCAGGAACGCGCATCTGTCATGGGTGGCCCGCAGTTCGAGGACCTCGCGGACGTGCGGAAAGGGCGCGTTGTCGTCGCTGTGGCTGGAGTCCCCGTCGTCCCAGACGACGACGAGCCCCGGGTCCCGCACGGGTGCGAACATCGCGGCCCGCGTCCCGACCACCGCGCGGACGGAACCGCGGCGCACGGCGAGCCACTGGCGGTACCGCTTCTCGGGCCCGGACTCGGCGGTCAGCAGGGCGTGGTGTCCGTCGCCGAGCAGCGCGGTGAGCGCGGCGTCGACTCGGGCGGCGCGCCGCCCGTCGGGGACGACTACGACCGCGCCCCGCCCAGAGGCGAGGGTGGCGGCGACGGCGCGGGCCAGTTCGTCGGGCCAGTGCGGTCCGGGCAGCGCGGTCCACACGGCACGCGGCGCGCCGCCGGCCGCGAGCGATTCGATGAAGGCCGGGCCCCGCCCGTACCGCTCCCAGGTGCCGGGGTCGGGCGCCGGGGGCGGCGGCAGGGGCTCGGGCGAGGGTTTGGCCTCGGCGCGGCCGTTCCTGGGCGGGACGGCGAGCTGGAGCACGTCGGCGAGGCTGCCCGCGTAGCGGTCGGCGACGGCGCGGGCGAGGCCGAGGATCTCGGGGCTGAGCACCGGTTCCGGAGAGACGACGTAGGCGAGCGCGGCGAGCGCGCCCGAGTAGTCGGACTCGGCGCGGCGCTCGATGAGGAAGCCGTCGACGAGTCCGCCGCCCTCGCGGCGCCCGTCGCGGACCCGGTGCCCCCCGGCTCCGAAGCGCACCCGCACCCGCACCCCGGGGCGGGCGTCGGCGTCGAGCTCCTCGGGGACGGCGTAGTCGAAGAACTGGTCGAGGTGGAGGACGCCCTTGTTGACCATGACCCGCGCGACGGGCAGCTCCTTGGCGAGCGCGGCCCCGCGCCAGGTGCGCGGCTTGGCCTTGGGCACTTTCGCCCTGCGGACGCTCTCGCGGATGAGCGCAAGCTGCTCCGGCCCGTCACCTGCGGGCTCCGGGGGCTGCCGCTCTTCGCTGCTCACAGAAAGATCCTGCCAGAGACCACTGACAGCGTGGCCCGCCGGTCCTGCCCACCGGCACCAGGGCCCCGGACCGATCCCGGTCCGGGGTCCTGAGCGATGTGTGTGCCGTGCGGACCAGGGTCTTTCGTTGAAATCAGGCCGGACCCCGCGAGCCCGGCAAGATCCGAACGAGAGGCCCTAGCTGCCCGCCGCCGCGCGCAGCGCGTCGACGCGGTCGGTGCGCTCCCAGGTGAAGTCGGGGAGCTCCCGGCCGAAGTGGCCGTACGCCGCGGTCTGGGCGTAGATCGGGCGCAGCAGGTCGAGGTCGCGGATGATCGCGGCCGGGCGCAGGTCGAAGACCTGGGCGATGGCCTGCTCGATCTTCTCGACGTCGACGGTCGCGGTGCCGAAGGTCTCGACGAACAGACCCACCGGCTCGGCCTTGCCGATCGCGTACGCGACCTGGACCTCGCAGCGCGCGGCGAGACCGGCGGCCACCACGTTCTTGGCGACCCAGCGCATCGCGTACGCGGCGGAGCGGTCGACCTTGGACGGGTCCTTGCCGGAGAACGCGCCGCCGCCGTGGCGGGCCATGCCGCCGTACGTGTCGATGATGATCTTGCGGCCGGTCAGACCGGCGTCGCCCATGGGGCCGCCGATCTCGAAACGGCCGGTCGGGTTCACCAGGAGGCGGTAGCCGTCGGTGTCCAGCTTGATGCCGTCCTCGACGAGCTGCTTGAGCACGTGCTCGACGACGAACTCGCGGATGTCGGGCGCGAGCAGCGAGTCGAGGTCGATGTCCGAGGCGTGCTGCGAGGAGACGACGACCGTGTCGAGGCGGACGGCCTTGTCGCCGTCGTACTCGATGGTGACCTGCGTCTTGCCGTCCGGGCGCAGGTAGGGGATGGTCCCGTTCTTGCGGACCTCGGACAGCCGGCGGGAGAGCCGGTGCGCGAGGTTGATCGGCAGCGGCATCAGCTCGGGCGTCTCGTCGCACGCGTACCCGAACATCAGGCCCTGGTCGCCGGCGCCCTGCTTGTCGAGTTCGTCCTCGTCGCCCTCGACACGCTTCTCGTAGGCGGTGTCGACGCCCTGCGCGATGTCCGGCGACTGGGCGCCGATGGAGACGGAGACGCCGCAGGAGGCGCCGTCGAAGCCCTTCTTCGAGGAGTCGTAGCCGATCTCGAGGATCTTGTTCCGCACGAGCGTCGGAATGTCGGCGTACGCCTTGGTGGTCACTTCACCGGCGACGTGCACCAGGCCGGTGGTGATCAAGGTCTCCACGGCTACCCGGGACGTCGGGTCCTCCCGCAGAAGGGCGTCGAGAATGGTGTCGCTGATCTGATCGGCGATCTTGTCGGGGTGACCCTCGGTCACGGACTCCGAGGTGAAGAGACGGCGGGACACATCGCTCCCTGGGGGTTGCAGCGGCTGCTGGCTGATCGTTTGCGGACCGGCAGGGGGCTGCGCCCCGCGACGTTCCGCGACCAGTTTATCGGTCGGACTCCGGCAGCGGACAACCCGTCTCGCAGGCTGGGAGTCCGCTGACCTGGGATCAAGGCCGTGGTCGGTACGACGATAGCGGCTGAGGCCGGGCGACCCGTCATATTTCGCGAGTTTCCCACGGTCGGGCCGTCGCCCGCGCCGCCTCCTGCTCCGGGCGAGCTTCTCAGAGCAGACGCGGCGTGACCAGATCCCAGACGATGTCGGCGAGCGCTTCCTTGGGGCCGCGCGGCACCTGGGTCTCGCCGCCGTCGGCGGCCAGCACGACGGCCTCGTTCTCCGCGGAGCCGAAGGTCCTGCGCTCCCCCACCTCGTTGACGACGAGCAGGTCGCAGCCCTTGCGGCGCAGTTTGGCGCGGCCGCCTGCGAGCACGTCGTCGGTCTCCGCGGCGAAGCCGACGATCACCTGGCCGGCGCGGGCCCGTTCCGCCGAGATCTCGGCGAGGATGTCGGGATTGCGGACCAGGGTGACGTCGGGGGCCTCGACGCCGTCCTTCTTCTTGATCTTGCCGGTGGCGTACTCGGCGGGGCGGAAGTCCGCGACGGCGGCCGCCATGACGACGGCGTCGGCGTCCGCGACGGCCTTGAGCACGGCCTCACGGAGCTGTACGGCGGTGCCGACGTGGACGACGTCGACGCCTGCCGGGTCCGGCATCCCGGTGTTCGCCTCGACGAGGGTGACGCGGGCACCGCGGGCGGCCGCCGTGCGCGCCAGTGCGTAGCCCTGCTTGCCGGAGGAGCGGTTGCCCAGGTAGCGGACCGGGTCGAGAGGCTCGCGGGTGCCGCCCGCGCTGACGACGACATGGCGGCCGGCCAGGTCGGGGGCGAGGACGCCGCAGGCGAGGACGCGCCGGCAGATCTCGAAGATCTCGTCCGGGTCCGGCAGCCGGCCCTTGCCGGTGTCGACGCCGGTGAGCCGGCCGACGGCGGGTTCGACCACGACGGCGCCGCGGCGGCGCAGGGTGGCGACGTTCTCCTGGGTGGCGGGGTGCTCCCACATCTCGGTGTGCATCGCCGGGGCGAAGACGACCGGGCAGCGGGCGGTGAGCAGGGTGTTGGTCAGCAGGTCGTCAGCGAGGCCGTGGGCGGCCTTGGCGAGCAGGTCGGCGGTGGCGGGGGCGACGACGACGAGGTCGGCGTGCTGGCCGATGCGTACGTGCGGGACCTCGTGGACGTCCGACCAGACCTCGGTGGAGACGGGGTGGCCGGAGAGGGCCGACCAGGTCGGCGCGCCGACGAAGTTCAGGGCCGACGCGGTCGGCACGACCCGGACGTCATGGCCGGACTCGGTCAGTCTGCGCAGCAGTTCGCACGCCTTGTAGGCGGCGATGCCGCCGCTGACCCCGAGAACGACCTTCGGCCTGTCCGCCGCCCGGCCCACTGCCTGATCCACTGCGTCTCCCCGCACTCGGCCATCCCTTCACGACACATCACTTCATGACACACCACAGGCCCGGCAGCTGCTGCGCCGGGCCTGTGGTGAAGGACTTCTCGCGACTACTGGGCCGGGCCCTCGATGGCCTCGGAGGTCAGCAGACCGGCGTTGATCTCACGCAGGGCGATCGAGAGCGGCTTCTCGTGGACGTGGGTGTCCACGAGGGGCCCGACGTACTCGAGCAGGCCCTCACCGAGCTGCGAGTAGTACGCGTTGATCTGACGCGCGCGCTTGGCGGCGTAGATCACGAGGCTGTACTTCGAGTCGGTCGCCTCGAGCAGCTCGTCGATCGGAGGGTTGATGATGCCCTCGGGCGCGGTGATGGAAGAGGACACGCTATGCCTTCCGAAGAATTGCAGAAAGATCGGACAAAAGATCAAACAACTGCCATCAAGGCTAGCAGCTCACGCGCCACGTCCTCGACGGAGGTGTTGACCAGGGTGGTGTCGAACTCGGACTCGGCCGCCAGCTCGACCCTGGCGACCGTCAGCCGGCGCTCGATGACCTCGGGGGACTCGGTGCCGCGGCCGGTGAGGCGGCGGACCAGCTCCTCCCAGCTCGGCGGGGCGAGGAAGACCAGCTGTGACTCCGGCATGGACTCCTTGACCTGCCGGGCGCCCTGGAGGTCGATCTCCAGCAGTACGGGCTCGCCCGCCTCGATGCGGTCGAGGACCGCGCGGCGGGGCGTGCCGTAGCGATTGCCCGCGAACTCGGCCCACTCCAGCAGCTCGTCGCCCGCGACCAGCTTGTCGAACTCCTCGTCGCTGACGAAGAAATACTGGACACCGTGCTTCTCGCCGGGCCGCGGCTTCCGGGTGGTCGCCGACACCGAGAGCCAGACGTCGGGGTGGACCTTGCGCATATGAGCGACGACCGTGCTCTTGCCGACCCCTGAGGGGCCGGAGAGCACGGTCAGCCGCGGACGTACCTCTGCTGCCATGCAGCGATTATCCAGGTTCTCGGGAGTGCCCGGGAACGTCAGGCGGCGCCACCGCCGAACTCGCGCTCCAGGGAGGCGATCTGGTTGGAGCCGAGACCTCGCACCCGGCGGCTCTCTGAGATGCCGAGCCTCTCCATGATCTGCTTGGCGCGGACCTTGCCCACGCCCGGGAGGGACTCGAGGAGGGCGGAGACCTTCATCTTGCCGATGACGTCGTTCTCCTGGCCCTGCTTGATGACCTCGTGGAGCGAGGCGCCGGAGTGCTTGAGTCGATTCTTGACCTCGGCCCGCTCCCGGCGAGCCGCGGCGGCCTTTTCGAGCGCGGCTGCGCGCTGTTCAGGGGTAAGGGGCGGAAGAGCCACGCCTACGTCACCTCGGATGTCGAACTGTCGGATACGGACCGGTGAGGAACCTAGTCGCCCCACACCAGGCGAGCAACGAGCAACGCAGTGCGTCTGCCCTGCACGTTCTCTCTTCGACGGAGACTAGCGGCCATCACCGCTCCAGTCAGCGAGAACAGACGAAAAGTCCTGGTCAGCATCGACCGACCAGGACATTCCGGGCAAACCGACCGAGTTTTGCGTGAAGAAAATGTCAAGACCCCCTCCGATGAGGTCCCGCCACCCCTCGCCGGGCCGACCCGCACCCCTTCCCGGCAGCCGCTACGCGTCCGCGACGGCCGCGCGGACCTCGTCGGCGAACCGCTCCGCCGCCGACCGCAGCCCCGCCGCGTCCGGTCCGTGCTTCAGGACGCCGCGGCTCACGCTCGGCACCACGTTGCGCACCGCCGCGCCGAAGACCCGCGGGAGGTCGGCCGGCGTCGCACCCTGTGCCCCGATGCCGGGGGCGAGCAGCGGTCCGTTGATGGCGAGGTCCGCCCCGGTGTCGCCGAGCGTCGCGCCCACGACCGCGCCGACAGAGCCGAGGGGCTGCGCGCCGGCGTTCTCCGCGGCCATGTGGTCGAGCATCACCTGCGCCAGCGACCTGCCGCCGGCCGCGGTGGCGCGCTGGACCTCCGCGCCCTCCGGGTTGGAGGTCAGGGCGAGGACGAAGACGCCGCAGCCGCTCAGCACGGCCTGGTCCAGCGCGGGCCGCAGCGAGCCGAAGCCCAGGTACGGGGAGACCGTGACCGCGTCGGAGAAGAGCGGCGAGTCCTTGCGCAGATACGTCTCCGCGTAGGCGCCCATGGTCGAGCCGATGTCGCCACGCTTGGCGTCCATCAGCACCAGGGCGCCGGCCGCGCGGGCCTCTTCCACGGCCTTCTCCAGCACGGCGATGCCGCGCGAGCCGAAGCGCTCGAAGAACGCGGACTGCGGCTTGAGCACGGCGACCCGGTCGGCCAGCGCCTCGACGGTCGTGCGGGTGAACCGCTCGAGGCCGGCCACGTCGTCGTTCAGGCCCCACGCGGTGAGCAGCGAGGCGTGCGGGTCGATGCCGACGCACAGCGGGCCACGGGTGTCCATGGCGTGGCGCAGCCGTGCGCCGAAGGTCTCCGGGAGGGTCATGCGCTGGCCTTTCGCGTCTCGGCGCCGACGGCCTCGGCGAGGGTGGCGTACGGGCTGGCCGCGAGGCGCGCGGCGAGGCCCTTGCGGATGGCGCGGGCGTAGCAGGGGCCCTCGTAGACGAAGGCGCTGTAGCCCTGCACGAGGGTGGCGCCGGCGAGGATGCGCCGCCAGGCGTCCTCCGCGGTCTCGACGCCGCCGACGCCGACGAGCGTGATCCGGTCGCCGACTCGGGCGTACAGGCGGCGCAGGACCTCCAGGGAGCGCTCCTTGACGGGCGCGCCGGACAGGCCGCCGGGCTCCTTCACCAGCGCGGCCGGGGACTTCAGGCCGAGGCCCTCCCGCGCGATCGTGGTGTTGGTGGCGATGATGCCGTCGAGGCCCAGCTCCAGGGCGAGGTCGGCGACGGCGTCGACGTCCTCGTCCGCGAGGTCGGGCGCGATCTTGACGAGCAGCGGGACGCGCCGGTCCGTGACCGTGCGGTCGGCGGCCTCGCGCACGGCGGTCAGCAGCGGCCGCAGCGACTCGGTGGCCTGGAGGTTGCGCAGTCCGGGGGTGTTGGGCGACGAGACGTTGACGACGAGGTAGTCGGCGTGGGCGGCCAGTCGCTCGGTCGAGGTGACGTAGTCGCCGACCGCTTCCTCCTCCGGGACGACCTTGGTCTTGCCGATGTTGACGCCGACGACGGTGCGGAAGATCTCCCGGCGGGCCGCGAGCCGTTCGGCGACGGCGGCCGAGCCCTCGTTGTTGAAGCCCATCCGGTTGATCAGCGCGCGGTCGGGGACGAGCCGGAAGAGGCGCTTCTTGGGGTTGCCCGGCTGGGGCCGCGCGGTGACCGTGCCGATCTCGACATGGTCGAAGCCGAGCATCGACATGCCGTCGACGGCGACGGCGTTCTTGTCGAACCCGGCCGCGAGCCCGAACGGACCGTGCATCCGCAGACCGAACGCCTCGGTGCGCAGCTCCCGGTACCGGGGGGCGAGCGCGGCGGCGACGAAGGTGCGCAGCACGGGGACGCGGACCGCGAACCGGATCCAGCGGAAGGCGAGGTGGTGCGCCTGCTCCGGGTCCATCCGCTTGAAGACCAGATTGAAGAAGAGCTTGTACATGAAGTGGTGTCCTCATGAGGAGGGGGACACCGTTTCCGGTGTCCCCCTCGTCGTTGCTAGTCGCGGGCCGCGGTCAGGTGTTCCGCGTGTTCCTGCAGCGAACGGACGCCGACGTCGCCGCGGTTCAGCGCGTCGATGCCCTGGACGGCGGCGGCGAGCGCCTGGACCGTCGTCAGGCACGGGACGCCGCGGGCGACGGCCGCGGTGCGGATGTCGTAGCCGTCGAGGCGGCCGCCGGTGCCGTAGGGGGTGTTGACGATGAGGTCGACCTCGCCGTCGTGGATCAGCTGGACGATGGTCTTCTCGCCGTTCGGGCCCTCGCCCTCCGACTGCTTGCGCACGACGGTGGCGTTGATGCCGTTGCGCTTGAGGACCTCGGCGGTGCCGGAGGTGGCCATCAGCTCGAAGCCGTGGGCGACCAGCTCGCGGGCCGGGAAGATCATCGAGCGCTTGTCGCGGTTGGCGACGGAGACGAACGCGCGGCCGCTGGTCGGCAGCGGGCCGTACGCGCCGGCCTGCGACTTGGCGTACGCCGTGCCGAAGACCGAGTCGATGCCCATGACCTCGCCGGTGGAGCGCATCTCCGGGCCCAGCACGGTGTCCACACCGCGGCCGTGGACGTCGCGGAAGCGCGACCACGGCATGACGGCCTCCTTGACGGAGATCGGCGCGTCGAGCGGCAGGGTGCCGCCGTCGCCGTTCTTCGGCAGCAGGCCCTCCTCGCGCAGTTCGGCGATGGTGGCGCCCAGCGAGATGCGGGCGGCGGCCTTCGCCAGCGGTACGGCGGTCGCCTTCGAGGTGAAGGGCACGGTGCGCGAGGCGCGCGGGTTGGCCTCGAGCACGTAGAGGATGTCGCCGGCCATCGCGAACTGGATGTTGATCAGGCCGCGGACGCCGACGCCCTTGGCGATGGCCTCGGTGGAGATGCGCAGGCGCTTGATGTCGAAGCCGCCGAGTGTGATCGGAGGCAGGGCACAGGCCGAGTCGCCGGAGTGGATCCCGGCCTCCTCGATGTGCTCCATGACGCCGCCGAGGTAGAGCTCGTGGCCGTCGTAGAGCGCGTCGACGTCGATCTCGATGGCATCGTCGAGGAAGCGGTCCACGAGGACCGGGCGGGTCGGGGAGATCTCGGTCGACTCGGCGATGTACGCCTCGAGGCGCGTCTCGTCGTAGACGATCTCCATGCCGCGGCCGCCGAGCACGTACGACGGGCGGACCAGGACCGGGTAGCCGATCTCGTCGGCGATGGCCTTGGCGCCGGCGAAGGTGGTGGCGGTGCCGTGCTTGGGCGCGGGCAGCCCGGCGTCGGCGAGGACCTGGCCGAAGGCGCCGCGATCCTCCGCGGCGTGGATGGCCTCCGGCGGGGTGCCGACGACCGGGACGCCGTTGTCCTTGAGCGCCTGGGCCAGGCCCAGCGGGGTCTGGCCGCCGAGCTGGACGACGACGCCGGCGATCGGGCCGGCCAGCGACTCGGCGTGCACGATCTCCAGCACGTCCTCGAGCGTCAGCGGCTCGAAGTACAGGCGGTCGGAGGTGTCGTAGTCGGTGGAGACGGTCTCCGGGTTGCAGTTGACCATCACGGTCTCGTACCCGGCGTCGTGCAGCGCGAAGGAGGCGTGGACGCAGGAGTAGTCGAACTCGATGCCCTGGCCGATGCGGTTCGGACCGGAGCCGAGGATGATCACGGCGGGCCTGGAGCGCGGCGCGACCTCCGACTCCTCGTCGTAGGACGAGTAGAAGTACGGGGTGCGGGCGGCGAACTCGGCGGCGCAGGTGTCGACCGTCTTGTAGACCGGGCGGATGCCGAGCGCGTGCCGGACCTCGCGGACGACGTCCTCGCGCAGCCCGCGGATCTCGGCGATCTGGGCGTCGGAGAAGCCGTGGCGCTTGGCCTCGGCGAGCACCTGGGGGTCGAGCTTTTCGACGGCGGCGAGCTCGTCCGCGTGCTCCTTGATCAGGAAGAGCTGGTCGACGAACCAGGGGTCGATCCTGGTGGCGTCGAAGACCTCCTCGGGGCTGGCGCCCGCGCGGATGGCCTGCATGACCGTGTTGATCCGGCCGTCGGTGGGCCGTACGGCCTCCCGCAGCAGCTCGTCCTTGTCGCCCACCTCGCCGGTGAAGCTGAACTGGCTGCCCTTCTTCTCCAGGGAGCGCAGGGCCTTCTGCAGCGCCTCGGTGAAGTTCCGGCCGATCGCCATGGCCTCGCCGACCGACTTCATGGTCGTGGTCAGCGTGGAGTCGGCGGACGGGAACTTCTCGAAGGCGAACCGGGGTGCCTTGACTACGACGTAGTCGAGCGTGGGCTCGAAGGACGCCGGGGTCTTCTCGGTGATGTCGTTCGGAATCTCGTCCAGGGTGTAGCCGACGGCGAGCTTCGCGGCGATCTTGGCGATCGGGAAGCCGGTGGCCTTGGACGCGAGGGCGGAGGACCGGGAGACGCGCGGGTTCATCTCGATGACGATGATCCGGCCGTCCGCGGGGTCGATCGCGAACTGGATGTTGCAGCCGCCCGTGTCGACGCCGACCTCTCGGATGATCGCGATGCCGATGTCGCGCAGCCGCTGGTACTCGCGGTCGGTGAGCGTCATCGCCGGGGCGACGGTGATCGAGTCGCCGGTGTGGACGCCCATCGGGTCGAAGTTCTCGATGGAGCAGACGACCACGACGTTGTCGTTCTTGTCGCGCATCAGCTCCAGCTCGTACTCCTTCCAGCCGAGGATGGACTCCTCGAGGAGCACCTCGGTGGTCGGCGAGAGGGTCAGGCCCTGGCCGGCGATGCGGCGCAGCTCGTCCTCGTCGTGGGCGAAGCCGGAGCCGGCGCCGCCCATGGTGAAGGAGGGGCGGACGACGACGGGGTAGCCGCCGAGCGTCTCGACGCCCTTGAGGACGTCGTCCATGGAGTGGCAGATCACGGACCGGGCGGACTCGCCGTAACCGATCTTGGCCTTGACGGCCTCGACGACGCCCTTGAACAGGTCGCGGTCCTCGCCCTTGTTGATGGCCTCGACGTTGGCGCCGATCAGCTCGACGCCGTACTTCTCCAGCACACCCTGCTCGTGCATGGAGATGGCGGTGTTGAGGGCGGTCTGGCCGCCGAGGGTCGGCAGCAGCGCGTCGGGGCGCTCCTTGGCGATGATCTTCTCGACGAACTCGGGGGTGATCGGCTCGACGTAGGTGGCGTCGGCGATCTCCGGGTCGGTCATGATCGTCGCCGGGTTGGAGTTGACCAGGATGACCCGCAGGCCCTCTGCCTTGAGGACCCGGCAGGCCTGGGTGCCGGAGTAGTCGAACTCGGCGGCCTGGCCGATGACGATCGGGCCGGAGCCGATGACCAGGACGGACTGGATATCGGTGCGCTTAGGCACGCTCGGCCTCCATCTGGGCGGTGCTCATCAAAGTCGTGAAGCGGTCGAAGAGGTATGCGGCGTCGTGCGGGCCGGCGGCCGCCTCCGGGTGGTACTGGACGCTGAAGGCCGGCCGGTCGAGCAGCTGGAGGCCCTCCACCACGTTGTCGTTGAGGCAGACGTGGGAGACCTCGGCGCGGCCGTAGGGGGTCTCGGACACCTTGTCGAGGGGGGCCTCGACGGCGAACCCGTGGTTGTGCGCGGTGACCTCGACCTTGCCGGTGGTGCGGTCCTGCACGGGCTGGTTGATGCCGCGGTGACCGTACTTCAGCTTGTACGTGCCGAAGCCGAGGGCGCGGCCGAGGAGCTGGTTGCCGAAGCAGATGCCGAACAGCGGGGTCTTCCGCTCGAGGACCGCCTTGATGACGGTCAGGTCGGCGGTGGCGGGGTCGCCGGGGCCGTTGGAGAGGAAGACGCCGTCCGGGTTCACCGCGTAGACGTCGTCGGCGGTCGCGGTGGCGGGCAGCACGTGGACCTCTATGCCGCGCTCCGCCATGCGGTGCGGGGTCATGCCCTTGATGCCGAGGTCGAGCGCGGCGACGGTGAACCTCTTGGTCCCGATCGCCGGGACGACGTACGCCTCTGTGGTGGCGACCTCTGCGGAGAGGTCGGCGCCCTTCATCTCGGGCGCCTGCTGGACGCGGGCGAGCAGCGTCGCGTCGTCGGCCAGCGCCTCGCCGGAGAAGATGCCGACGCGCATCGCGCCCCGCTCACGCAGGTGGCGGGTGAGGGCGCGGGTGTCGATGCCGCTGATGCCGACGACGCCCTGGGTCTCCAGTTCGTCGTCGAGGGTACGGCGCGAGCGCCAGTTCGAGGGGATACGGGCGGGGTCGCGCACGACATAGCCGGCGACCCAGATCTTCCTCGACTCGTCGTCCTCGTCGTTGACGCCCGTGTTGCCGACGTGCGGCGCGGTCATCACGACCACCTGGCGGTGGTACGAGGGGTCGGTGAGGGTCTCCTGGTAGCCGGTCATGCCGGTGTTGAACACCGCCTCGCCGAAGGTCTCCCCCACGGCCCCGTAGGCACGGCCGCGGAAGGTGCGGCCGTCCTCCAGGACGAGTACGGCGGGAGCTTTGGCGGCTCCCCGGGTGGAGATCGTCATCGTGCGGTGCCTTCCGTCGTCTTGATCATGTTCGTGAGGGTGTCGACCCACTCGCTCTGCCCGGCCGCGTGGTCGGAGCGGAAGCCGGAGTCGATCAGTTTGTCGCCGTGCGCCCAGGTGACGATCAGCAGACCGCCCTCGGCGAGGACCTTGCCCGCGATGCCCTTGTCGAGCCGGGCCTCGCGCAGCGCCGCCGCCGGTACGAAGAAGTCCTGCGCACCGGGGCGCTCCACGACCAGGCCCTGGTCCGTCAGGGTGAGCTCCGCGCGGCTGCGGGTGCCCAGCCCGTGGGCGACGATCCGGTCCAGCCACTGCCCGGCGGTGGTGGAGCCGTGGTACCGGCCCGTCATCGTCAGTTTCGCCTCGCCGGGCTCCGCGGGCGCGGTGGGCAGCTCCGGCAGGTCCGACTGGAGGCTGCCGCGCCACTTCCAGCCCTGGCGCATCAGCCAGTAGACGAAGACGACGAAGAGCAGCAGGCCGACGACCCAGCCGATGCGGGCGGCCCAGTCGGTCACCTCCGCCGACTTCTGTTCCGCGGCCATGGTGATCAGTACAGGTGTCACGCCAGCTTCCCGTCCACGAGCGTCGCCCGGCCCCGCAGGAAGGTGTGAGTGACGCGTCCCGGCAGCTCACGGCCCTCGTAGGGGGTGTTACGGCTGCGGGAGGCGAAGCCCGCGGGGTCCACCGGGCCACGGTATGCCGGATCGACCAGAGTGAGGTTCGCGGGCTCACCAGCCGAGACGGGCCGGCCGTGGCCCCTGGCCTGTCCGATCCGCGCGGGCTTGAAGGACATCCGGTCGGCGACGCCCGCCCAGTCGAGCAGTCCCGTCTCGACCATCGTCTGCTGGACGACGGAGAGCGCGGTCTCCAGGCCGACCATGCCCATGGCGGCCGCGGCCCACTCGCAGTCCTTGTCCTCGTGCGGGTGCGGGGCGTGGTCGGTGGCGACGATGTCGATCGTGCCGTCGGCCAGGGCCTCACGCAGCGCCATGACGTCCCGCTCGGTGCGCAGCGGCGGGTTGACCTTGTAGACCGGGTTGTAGGAGCGGACCAGCTCGTCGGTCAGCAGCAGGTGGTGCGGGGTGACCTCGGCGGTGACGTCGATGCCGCGGGACTTGGCCCAGCGGACGATCTCGACGGAGCCGGCGGTGGAGAGGTGGCAGATGTGGACGCGCGAGCCGACGTGCTCGGCGAGCAGCACGTCGCGGGCGATGATCGACTCCTCGGCGACGGCGGGCCAGCCGCCGAGTCCCAGCTCGGCGGAGACGACGCCCTCGTTCATCTGGGCGCCCTCGGTGAGCCGCGGCTCCTGCGCGTGCTGGGCGACGACGCCGCCGAACGCCTTCACGTACTCCAGCGCCCGGCGCATCATCACCGCGTCGTCGACGCACTTGCCGTCGTCGGAGAAGACGGTGACGCCGGCCGCGGAGTCGTGCATGGCGCCGAGTTCGGCGAGCTTCTTGCCCTCGAGGCCCACGGTGACGGCGCCGATGGGCTGCACGTCGCAGTAGCCGGACTCCTTGCCGAGCCGGTAGACCTGCTCGACCACGCCGGCGGTGTCGGCGACGGGGAAGGTGTTGGCCATGGCGAACACGGCCGTGAAGCCGCCGCTCGCGGCGGCGCGGGTGCCGGTGAGGACGGTCTCCGAGTCCTCGCGGCCGGGCTCGCGCAGATGGGTGTGCAGGTCCACGAGGCCCGGCAGCAGGATCTGCCCCTCGGCCTCGATGACGCGGATCTCGGACGCGTCTCCGGCACGACGGGCGTCCTCCACGGACAGCCCGGTGCCGGTCTGCGCGATGGTCGCGCCGTCGATCAGGACGTCCTGGACCTCGCCACCGAGCACCTTCGCACCGCGGATCAGGATCTTGCTCATGTTCTTACTTCTCCTCGGTGCGGGTGGTGGTGGGGACGTCGGACACATTCGATGAAGCGAACACAGCGCCGCCGAGCAGCAGGTACAGCACGGCCATGCGGATGGAGACGCCGTTGGCGACCTGCTCGATGACCGTGCAGCGGTCGGAGTCGGCGACGTCCGCGGTGATCTCCATGCCGCGGACCATCGGGCCGGGGTGCATCACGATCGCGTGCTCCGGCATCCTCGCCATCCGCTCGCCGTCCAGGCCGTAGCGCCGCGAGTACTCGCGCTCGGTCGGGAAGAAGGCGGCGTTCATCCGCTCGCGCTGGACGCGCAGCATCATCACGGCGTCGGACTTGGTCAGGGTGGAGTCCAGGTCGTACGAGACGTGGCAGGGCCAGGTCTCCACGCCGACCGGCACCAGGGTCGGCGGGGCGACGAGGGTGACCTCGGCGCCGAGGGTGTGCAGCAGGTCGACGTTGGAGCGGGCGACCCGGCTGTGCAGGATGTCGCCGACGATCGTGATGCGCCGGCCCGCCAGGTCCTGGCCGAGGCCGGCGTCCCTGCCGACGAGGCGGCGGCGCATGGTGAAGGCGTCGAGCAGAGCCTGGGTGGGGTGCTGGTGGGTGCCGTCGCCGGCGTTGATGACGGGGGCGTCGATCCAGCCGGAGTTGGCGAGGCGGTAGGGGGCGCCGGACGCGCCGTGCCGGATGACGACGGCGTCGACGCCCATCGCCTCCAGCGTCTGCGCGGTGTCCTTCAGGGACTCGCCCTTGGAGACGCTCGAGCCCTTGGCCGCGAAGTTGATGACGTCGGCGGAGAGCCGCTTCTCCGCCGCCTCGAAGGAGATCCGGGTCCGGGTGGAGTCCTCGAAGAAGAGGTTGCAGACGGTACGGCCGCGCAGGGCGGGCAGCTTCTTGATCGGCCGGTCGGCGACCCGGGCCATTTCCTCCGCGGTGTCGAGGATGAGGACGGCTTCGTCGCGCGTGAGATCGGCGGCCGAGATGAGGTGGCGCATCATCGGGGGGTTTCTCCAGGTCTGTGGAGGTTTTCGAGACATGCGGGCGCACGGAGGGGCACGCCGTACGAAGGGGTGGGACGTACGGGAGCTACCGCTCGCCGGCCGGAGCGGCCTCTCTCCCCCGGCCTTCGGCCGGGGGGACCCCCATCTCGCGCCGCTCGCCGAGCAGCACGGTGTCGCGACCGTCCTCCTCGTCGAGCAGGACCTTGACCGTCTCGCGCAGGGACGTGGGGAGGTTCTTGCCGACGTAGTCGGCGCGGATGGGCAGCTCGCGGTGGCCCCGGTCGACCAGGACGGCGAGCTGCACGGCCCGGGGGCGGCCGAGGTCGCCGAGGGCGTCGAGGGCGGCCCGGATGGTGCGGCCGGAGAAGAGGACGTCGTCGACGAGGACGACGAGACGGCCGTCGATGCCGTCGCCGGGGATCTCGGTGCGGGCCAGCGCGCGGGCGGGCTTGAGCCGCAGGTCGTCCCGGTACATGGTGATGTCGAGCGAGCCGACCGGGATGTTCCGGCCGGTGATGGTCTCGAGCTTTTCGGCCAGCCGGCGGGCCAGGTAGACGCCGCGGGTGGGGATGCCGAGGAGAACCACGTCGTCGGCGCCCTTGGCGCGCTCGACGATCTCGTGGGCGATACGGGTCAGTACCCGCGCGATGTCGGGGCCCTCGAGAACGGGCCGGGCGGCATCGGAACTGCTGGAAGCGTCCATGAAAAAGGACCTCCTTCTCCGCCTCACGGGACGGACCTTAAAGGACGTCGGAATTGCGCCGTCCACGTTACCAGGGCTTGATGGGTGTACTGATCCGGGTCCACCGGCCGCCGGCCGAAACCGGTCCGGACCATTCGGCTTGACTCATCCAAGTCACGCTGCGTAACCTCACAGTGAGTTACCAGTCGCGCGGCGGAGCCGCACGTTGTCACAGCGTCCGGGGAGCTATATGTCCAGCGAATACGCAAAGCAGCTCGGGGCCAAGCTCCGCGCCATCCGCACCCAGCAGGGACTGTCCCTCCATGGCGTGGAAGAGAAGTCCCAGGGCCGCTGGAAGGCCGTGGTGGTCGGCTCGTACGAGCGCGGCGACCGCGCCGTGACCGTGCAGCGCCTCGCCGAGCTGGCGGACTTCTACGGCGTCCCGGTCCAGGAGCTGCTCCCGGGCACGACGCCGGGCGGGGCCGCAGAGCCGCCGCCGAAGCTCGTCCTGGACCTGGAGCGCCTGGCGCACGTCCCCCAGGAGAAGGCCGGCCCCCTCCAGCGGTACGCGGCGACGATCCAGTCGCAGCGCGGCGACTACAACGGCAAGGTGCTGTCGATCCGCCAGGACGACCTGCGCACGCTCGCCGTGATCTACGACCAGTCGCCGTCGGTCCTGACCGAGCAGCTCATCAGCTGGGGCGTGCTGGACGCGGACGCGCGTCGCGCGGTGGCGCATGACGAGGGCTGACGCCTGGCTGTACGCCTGAACTGAAAAAACGTCACGCCGCGGAGGGCGGGACCGGTTCGCACCGGTCCCGCCCTCCGTCGTGCCACCGGTGCCCGGACATGCCAAGCGCGGGGAGGCGCCGGGATGTGAGCGGGCGAACGCGACGGGCCCGGTCCGGAAGACAGTGCGTCTTCCGGACCGGGCCCGTCGAAACCGGGACGGCGTCGCGTCAGTCGCGGCGCAGGCTCGGCTTGAGGTCCTTGAAACGGCCGAGCATGCCGTTCACGAACGCCGGGGACTCGTCCGTGGAGAACTCCTTGGCGAGCTGTACCGCCTCGTCGATGACGACCGCGTCCGGAGTCTCGTCCATCCAGACGAGCTCGTAGGCCCCGAGCCGGAGGATGTTCCGGTCGACGACCGGCATGCGGTCGATCGTCCAGCCGACGGCGTAGGTGGCGATGAGATCGTCGATACGGTCCGCGTACTGGGCGTACCCCTCGACGAGGTCCATCGTGTACTCGGCGACCGGCGGCTGCCGCTCGTCGGTACGGGCGTGCCGGACCCAGTCCGCGAGGACCCTCTGCACGGTCGCCCCGCGCTGGTCGGCCTCGAAGAGGATCTGGAAGGCACGCTTGCGGGCCTTGTTACGGGCAGCCACGGTTAGCTGTTCACCCTGCCGAGGTAGTCGCCGGAACGGGTGTCGACCTTGATCTTCTCGCCCGTCGTGATGAAGAGCGGGACCTGGATCTCGTAGCCGGTCTCCAGGGTGGCGGGCTTGGAGCCACCGGTGGAACGGTCGCCCTGCACACCGGGGTCGGTGTGCTGGATCGTGAGCTCGACGGCGGCCGGGAGCTCCACGTAGAGCACCTCGCCCTCGTGCTGGGCGACGCTGGCGGTGAAGCCCTCGATGAGGAAGTTCGCGGTGTCTCCGACCTGCTTGCGGTCGACCATCAGCTGGTCGTACGTCTGCATGTCCATGAAGACGAAGTACTCGCCGTCCATGTAGGAGAACTGCATGTCGCGCCGGTCGACGGTGGCCGTCTCGACCTTCACGCCGGCGTTGAAGGTCTTGTCGACGACCTTGCCGGAGAGCACGTTCTTGAGCTTGGTGCGCACGAAGGCCGGGCCCTTGCCGGGCTTGACGTGCTGGAACTCGACGACGGACCAGAGCTGGCCTCCGTCGAGCTTGAGCACCATGCCGTTCTTGAGGTCGTTCGTGGAAGCCACGGTTGCGGAATCTCCTGGACTGACGCTGGGTGGACGACCAAGGCGTTCACACCGCAGCTCCGCTACAGCGCGAGCAGCTCCTTGGTCGTGATGGTGAGTAGCTCGGGTCCGCCGTCCGCCTCCTGGCGCACGACGAGCGTGTCATCGATCCGGACCCCGCCCCGGCCCGGGAGGTGGACCCCCGGTTCGACGGTGACCGGCACACAAGCGTCCAGTTTACCCATGGCCGCAGGGGCGAGCTGCGGGTCCTCGTCGATTTCGAGTCCGACACCGTGGCCGGTGCGCGGCGCGAGGTCCTCCCCGTGGCCCGCGGCGTCCAGGATCTGCCGGGCCGCGTGGTCGACCTCGCGGTACGCGGTACCGGGCAGCAGGGACTCCCGGCCGGCCCGCTGAGCGGCGAAGACGAGATCGTAGAGCTCGATCTGCCAGTCCGCCGGGGAGGTGCCGATCACAAAGGTACGGCCGATCTCGCAGCGGTAGCCGCGGTAGTTCGCGCCGAGGCTCACGGAGAGGAAATCTCCCTCCTCGACCCGGCGGTCGCCCGGGCGGTGACCCACGAGGCCCGAGTTCGGGCCGGTGGCGACGGAGGTCGGGAACGCGGGGCCGTCGGCGCCGTGGTCGACGAGCCGGCGCTCCAGCTCGAGGGCGAGATGCCGCTCGGTGCGGCCCACGAGGATGGACTCGAGCAGCTCGCCCAGCGCCTGGTCGGTGATCTCCGCCGCGATGCGCAGGCAGGCGATCTCGTCCTCGTCCTTGACGATCCGCTGCTGCTCGACCGCGAGCCCGAGATCCGCGAGGCGCAGCCGGGGCGCGACGGAACGGAGCGCTCGGTGTCTGGTGACCGTCAGATGGTGCTCCTCGACGGCGAGGGACTCCACGCCGTCCGTGCGGGCCAGCTCCGCGGCCGCGACGGCGGCGTCGCCGGCGGAGGTCGGCAGGGCGACGAGGCGCAGCCCGTCGTCCGGGCGGCCGTCGGCGCCGGCGGGGGCGGCGGACGTGCGTGGACAGAGCAGCACGTCGTCGCCGGGGGCGAGGAGCAGTACGGCGCCGGGCGGGGCGCCGCCCGCGAGATAGCGGACGTTGGCGGGCCGGGAGATCAGGGCTGCCGTGCTGCCGGTCGCGGCACACCGGTCCCGCAGCCGGCCGCGACGGGCCCCATACACCTCAGACATTCTCCGAGCGTACGAGTGCGGGGGGCCGGGGGCCCGGTGACACGGCCGAGCGGGTCCGTGCGTCGGACTGTTCCACCCGGGGGGCGCCACCCGGGGGTGCCGCCCCCGTGCCCCCGCGCCTCAAACGCCGGCGGGGCTGGATGGCCCAGTCCCGTGCCGGGTCCGGCGGCTCGAGCACCCGGCAGGGCCGGAAGCGTGCCGGTCCTGTCAGGGCGCCGCCCCGAACCCCGCGCCTCAAACGCCGGCGAGGCTGAAGTCGCCTGGCGCATCCAGCCCGGCCGGCGATTGAGGCCACCGCGCGGAGCGCGGTACCGGGTCCGGGGCTTGCCGCGGTTTCGGGGAGGGGCGGGGTGGGGGGACTCCGGCCCGCTACCAGGTCGGGGGGCTGGCGATCGCGCGGGCCAGGACGTCGTCCAGGACACGCGCCGTCGTCTCGACGTCGTACTTGGAGTTGTCGATGATCGGCAGGCCCGACCCGTACCAGCCCGCCATCCGCCCGTGGATCCCGGCGACCTCCTCGTCGGACAGACGCCGGTTGCCGCTCCGCTCCGCGTTGCGTTCGAGGACGATCTCGAGGCCCGGCAGAAGGACCACGGGCAGCAGGCCGGGGCCGACGTGGCGCTTCCAGCCGCCGAGGCCGACGGCGGGGCGGTCGGGGAAGACCGCGTCGTCGAGGATGCAGGAGATGCCGTTCGCCAGGAAGTTCCGGGCGGCGAAGCCGCAGGTGCGGCGGGCGAGACGGTACTGGGCCTCGGAGTTGTCGTTCCAGCCCGACTGGGGGTCGGCGAAGCCGGAACAGACCCATTCCCGTACGTCGTCGAGGCTGATGTGCGCCGTGGGCACCCGGCGGGTGTTGGCCCAGTGGCGGGCCACCGTGGTCTTGCCCGCGCCGGCCGGTCCGATGAGGAGTACGGCCAGCATGGCCGCGCCGGTGCCGCTGTCCGCCGGGGGCGGCGCGGGTATGGGGACGGGCCCGCCGGGTGGGAGCTGGATGTGGCCGGTCGACTCACGGGCGGGCTGCGCCGGCCCCGCCCAGCCCGGCGCGGGCGGTCCCCCGGGGGGCGGCGGGGGCAGTGCCGGGCCGTGGCCCGGGTGCTGTGCGCTGTGCATCCATCCGGCCGGTCCCTGCCCCGGTCCGTGGGGCGGCGGCAGCGGAGCCCCCACTGCGTGCTGCATCCGGTGCCACTCCGTCTCGTGCGACTGACGTTGGATCGAATCGAACGGCCGGAGGCCGTCGTGCTACCGAACGGTACCTTCCTGATGCCGTTCGGACGTGCCGCCGGCCCGGCCGCCGTAGCGTCAACGGCCGGGAACGGCGTGAAGTGCCCTGTGCGCAGGCGGCACGGCACCGGACGGCACCGGACGGCACGTCAGCCGCCGAGTTCCTCCGCGAGCGCGCGCAGCGCGAGCCGGTAGGAGCCGATGCCGAAGCCGGCGACCGTGCCGCTGGCCACCGCCGCGACGACCGAGGTGTGGCGGAAGGCCTCGCGGGTGTACGGGTTGGAGATGTGGACCTCGATGAGCGGGGCCGTCCGCTGGGCGGCGGCGTCGCGCATTCCGTACGAATAGTGCGTGAAGGCGCCGGGGTTGAGAACGACCGGAAGTGAGGCGTCCGCCGCTTCGTGGAGCCAGCGGATCATCTCGCCCTCGTCGTTCGTCTCCCGCACGTCCACGTCGAAGCCGAGCTCCTTGCCGAGGGCCTGGCAGGTGTCGACCAGGCCGGCGTAGGAGGTCGCGCCGTAGACGTCGGGCTCGCGGGAGCCGAGGCGGCCGAGGTTCGGCCCGTTGAGCACCAGGACCCGGCGGCTCACGCCGAGACCTCCCCGTAGGCAGCGAGCAGGACCGCCGGGTCGGGGCCCTCCAGCACGGTCGGCTTGCCGAGGCCGTCGAGGACGATGAAGCGCAGCACGTTGCCGCGGGACTTCTTGTCGACCTTCATGGTCTCCAGCAGCTTGGGCCACTGGTCGCCGCGGTAGGTGAGCGGCAGACCCACGGATTCGAGGACGCTGCGGTGCCGGTCGGCGGTGGCATCGTCCAACCGCCCGGCCAAGCGGCCGAGTTCGGCGGCGAAGACCATGCCGACGGAGACGGCGGCGCCGTGCCGCCACTTGTAGCGCTCGTTCTTCTCGATGGCGTGGGCGAGGGTGTGCCCGTAGTTGAGGATCTCGCGGAGGCCGGCCTCCTTGAGGTCGCTGGAGACGACGTCGGCCTTGACCTGGATGGAGCGCACGATCAGCTCGGCGGTGTGCGGCCCCGCGGGCGTACGCGCGCCCTGCGGGTCGGCCTCGACGAGGTCGAGGATGACCGGGTCGGCGATGAAGCCGGCCTTGATGATCTCCGCCATGCCGCTGACGTAGTCGTTGACGGGCAGCGAGTCCAGCGCGGCCAGGTCGCACAGCACACCGGCCGGCGGGTGGAACGCGCCGACGAGGTTCTTGCCCTCCGCGGTGTTGATGCCGGTCTTGCCGCCGACGGCCGCGTCGACCATGGCGAGCACGGTGGTGGGCACGGCGATCCAGCGCACGCCGCGCAGCCAGGTCGCCGCGACGAAGCCCGCGAGGTCGGTCGTCGCGCCGCCGCCGACGCCGACGATGACGTCGGTGCGGGTGAAACCGGTCTGGCCGAGGGCCTTCCAGCAGTAGGCGGCGACCTCCGCGGTCTTGGCCTCCTCCGCGTTCGGCACCTGGATCGCGACGGCCTCGTATCCCTGGTCCGCGATGTCGGCCCGCAGCGCCTCGCCCGTCTCCGCGAGCGCCTCCGGGTGGATGACGGCCACCCGCCGGGCGCGCGTACCGATCAGGCCCGGCAGTTCGCCGAGCAGCTGCCGGCCGACCAGCACCTCGTACGGGTCGGAGCCGGCCGTGCCGCCGACCTGGATACGGGTCATTGCCTGCTCAGTCATGCGTCCTTCAGCTCCAGTGCGTCGAGGACCGCCTGCGCGACCTCTTGGGGGGTGCGGTCGTCGGTTGCCACGACCACGCGGGCCACTTCGGTGTAGAGGTGGCGGCGTGCGTCCATCAGCTCGCGCCACTGGCGGCGCGGGTTCACGGCGAGCAGCGGCCTGGCGGTGTTGAGGCCGACGCGCTTCACCGCCTCCTCCACGTCCATCGACAGGTAGGCGACGGGCAGGCCGGCGAGCAGTTCGCGCGTCCCGTCGTCGAGGATCGCGCCGCCGCCGAGGGCGAGCACGCCCGTGTGCTCGGCGACGGCCTTGCGCACGGCCGCGCGTTCGAGGGCGCGGAAGTGGTCCTCGCCGTCCTCGACGAAGATGTCCGAGATCTCGCGTCCTTCGGCGGCGACGATGTCGGCGTCGGTGTCCCGGTAGGCCACGCCCAGCCGGTCGGCGAGCAACTCGCCGACCGTGGACTTGCCCGAGCCCATCGGCCCGATCAGGACGATCTGGGGGGCGCTCACCGGATGTGGAGGTTGTCGAGGTACGCGCGGACGTTGCGGCGGGTCTCGGTGACGCTGTCGCCGCCGAACTTCTCGGCGACCGCGTCCGCGAGGACGAGGGCCACCATGGCCTCCGCCACGATGCCCGCGGCGGGCACGGCGCAGACGTCGGAACGCTGGTGGTGGGCCGCCGCGGCCTCGCCCGTCTCGACGTCGATGGTCTTCAACGCGCGCGGCACGGTCGCGATCGGCTTCATCGCGGCGCGGACGCGCAGCAGTTCACCGGTGGACATGCCGCCCTCCGTGCCGCCGGAGCGGCCGGTGGTGCGGCGGATGCCCTCGTCGGTGGAGACGATCTCGTCGTGCGCCTGGGAGCCGGGCACGCGGGCCAGCTCGAAGCCGTCGCCGACCTCGACGCCCTTGATGGCCTGGATGCCCATGAGCGCGGCCGCGAGGCGCGCGTCGAGCCTGCGGTCCCAGTGCACGTGCGAGCCGAGGCCGACGGGCACGTTGTACGCCAGGACCTCGACCACACCGCCGAGGGTGTCGCCGTCCTTGTGGGCCTGGTCGATCTCGGCGACCATCGCCTTGCTGGCGTCGGCGTCGAGGCAGCGCACCGGGTCGGCGTCGAGGCGCTCCTCGTCGGCGGGGACGGGGAGCACCCCGTACGGGGCCCTGGCCTTGGCCAGCTCCACCACGTGGGAGACGATCTCGATGCCCGTCGTCTCCTTCAGGTACGACCGGGCCACCGCGCCGAGCGCGACCCTCGCGGCGGTCTCCCGGGCGCTCGCGCGCTCGAGGATCGGGCGGGCCTCGTCCAGCGCGTACTTCTGCATGCCGGCGAGGTCGGCGTGGCCGGGCCGGGGCCGGGTCAGCGGCGCGTTACGGGCCAGCTGGGCCAGCTCGTCGGGGTCGACGGGGTCGGCCGCCATGACCTTTTCCCACTTCGGCCACTCGGTGTTGCCGACCATGACGGCCACCGGCGAGCCCATGGTCAGTCCGTGGCGCACTCCGCCGATGAAGGTGACCTCGTCACGCTCGAACTTCATCCGGGCCCCGCGCCCGTAGCCGAGGCGCCGTCGGGCGAGATGGTCCGCCACCATGTCGGTCGTGATCGGCACACCGGCGGGAAGACCCTCCAGCGTCGCCACCAGTGCGGGTCCGTGCGACTCGCCCGCGGTCAGCCAACGCAACCTGCTCAACGGTGCTCCTCATGCTCGCGCCTCGAACTGCGACGGCGCGACCGGGTGCGCGGCCCTGGCCCGCCTGATCCGATCCTCCCACGTCCGGGGCCGCCATTCGGCCGCCGGTCCAGCAGGCGGACGGCCTGTGCGATCCGGTCAGTCGCCGTCCCGGCGCTGCTGAGGGGCGTACGCGCCGAGGAAGTCGGCCCCGCTGGGCGTGTGCGGGACGGGCGGGGCGGCGGCGGGAGCGTACGGCCCGAGGTGGTCGGCGCCGCTCCCCCGACCGGCCGGCGGCGGGGGGGACGGGCTGCGGGGACCGGGCGGCACGGCGCCGGGCGATCCTGCCCCGGATCGACTGCACCCAGCCGAACAGGACCACCGCGAGGAGCAGGCACAGCAGCGGGATCTCCAGCCAGTCCGGCAGGAACTGGATGACTCCTTCGAAGACGTTCTTCAGGATCGACGCCTGCGGCTGACCGGTTTCCATGACTGCTCTCCCCCAGTGTTCGGCCGGAACCAGGGGAAGAGCCTAGCGAGAAGCGAGCGCGTGTTCGCCCGCGGCCCGCATCTCGTGCAGCGGCGCGGGAGAGCAACCCGTCATCTGCTCGACCTGGAACACCGCCTGGTGGACGAGGAGGTCGAGTCCGCCCACGACCCCGCCGCCGTTGCCGGACCAGGCGGCGGCCAGGGCCGTCGGCCAGGGGTCGTACAGCACGTCGAAGAGGGTGCCCGGAGTGGCAGGCACGTCGGCCGCGAGGGCGTCCGTCGTGCCGGCGGGCGTCGTGGCGATCACCAGCGGGGCGTGCAGGGCGTGGGCCGCGTCCGACCAGTCCGCGGTGCGCACGTCGACCCCGAGGCGCTCTCCCCAGCCGCGCATCTCGGCGGCCCGGGCCTCGCTGCGCACGTACGCGGTGACGGGACCGGTGCAGACACGGGCGAGAGCGGCGAGTGCGGAGGAGGCGGTCGCGCCGGCTCCAAGAACGGCGGCGGAGTCCACCTTCTCGACGCCGCGCTCGCGCAGCGCCGCCACCATCCCGGGGATGTCGGTGTTGTCACCCAGTCGGCGGCCGTCCTCGGTGAACACCACCGTGTTGACGGCCTCGACGGAGGCCGCGGTGTCGCTGATTCCGTCGAGCAGCGGGATGATCGCCCGCTTCAGCGGCATGGTCAGCGACAGTCCGGCCCAGGTCGCGTCCAGCCCGGCGACGAACCCGGGCAGCGCGGCCTCGTCGACCTCGAACCGGTCGTAGGACCAGTCGGTCAGGCCGAGCGCGGCGTAGGCGGCGCGGTGCAGCACCGGGGAGAGGGAGTGCGCGATGGGCGATCCGAGGACCGCCGCGCGACGACGGGAAGACGACATCAGTTGCCCCGCGAGTCGTTGAACTTGTCCACCAGCTTCTGGTGCTCGGCGAGCGTCTTCGCGAACTCGGTCTTGTTCATGCCGTCCGTCGCCACGAAGTACAGCCAGCCGTCGTCCGTCGGGTTGAGGGCGGCGGTCAGCGCCTCGTTGCCCGGGTTGCTGATCGGTCCCGGTGTCAGGCCCTGCTGGGTGTACGTGTTGTACGGGTCCTGATTGCTGTTGATCTCGTCCTCTGAGATGTCGATCTCGCTCTGGCCCTTGAGGTAGTTGAACGCCGAGTCGAACTGCAGCAGTTGGTTCGTCTCGGTGTTGGAGGGCTTGAGACGGTTGTAGATGACTTCGGACATCTTGCGGAAGTCCTCGTGCGTCTTGCCCTCGACCTGCACCAGGCTGGCGAGGGTGAGCAGTTCCCAGGGGCTCTCGAGGCCGAGGCCCTCGGCCTTGGACTCGAGACCGGCCTTCTCGTACTCCGCGTTGGCGCGGGTGACCATCTTCTTGAGGACCGACTCGGGCTTGTCGGCTTTGGAGACCGGGTACGCGGCGGGGAAGAGGAAGCCTTCGAGGGGGTCCTTGACGTCCTTGTGGTTCTTGGCCCAGTCGGGCAGGCCGAGGCTGTCCGCCTTCTCCTCCGCGACCTTCTCGGTGGTGCCCGCCTTGAGGCCGAGGCGCTTGTCGATCTGCTCGTAGACCTTCGCGTTCCGCCGGCCCTCGGCAATGATCAGGTTGTTGTGGCTGGCCGGGTCCAGCATCGACTCGACCGCGCTCTTCGCGGACTGCTCCTTCTTCAGGAGGTAGACGCCGTCCTGGATGCTGCCACCCTTGGGATTCTTGGTCTGGGCGGACACGAAGGCGTCGACGCTCTTGACCACACCGTTCCTCTTGAGGATGTTGCCGATCTCGCTGCCGGTGGCGCCCTTCGGGATCGTCAGCTCGACGGTGGTGGCGATGCCGGTGCCCTGGAAGTCCTCGGGCTCGCCGAACTGGTCCTGGAGAAACGTGTACCCGTAGTAGCCGACGGCCCCGAGGCCGCCCAGCAGGACCGTGGCGACCACCAGGCAGGCGACGCCGTTGCGGCCGCCCTTCTTCTTGGTCTTCCCCTTGCCGCGGCGGTCACGGCCGCCGCCGCCCCCTCGCGGGTCGCGGGAGTCGTCGTCGTGGTCGTCACGGCCGTCGTCGTCGGCGTCGTCGTCGTTGCCGGTGAAGAAGGGGTGGGTCTCCTCCTTCTGGGCCTCGGCCTCCCAGTCGGTGGCCGGTTCCTGCTCGGCCCGGCGCCGGCCCGGGGGCCGCGGCGGCGGGTACGCCTCGGGCGTGCCGTAGTAGTCGCCCTGCTGCTGCGGGGCGTAGCCGGCCGGCTGGCCGCCGTACGTGGCCGACGGATCGTCGCCGTAGGGCACCGCCTGCTGCTGCCCGGTCTCCCAGCCGCCGTTGTACTGCTGCTGCTGGTACGGGTCCTGGTACTGCTGCTGGCCCCCGGGCTGCTGGTACGGGTCCTGGTACTGCTGCTGGCCGGGCTGCTGCCGGCTTCCGTACTGCCGGCCGCCCTGCTGGTCCCCGTACTGCTGCTGGTCGCCGTACTGCTCCTGCGCGTACTGGTCCTGGGTGTACTGGCCCTGCGCGTACTGCTCCTGCGTGTAGGCGTCCTGCTGCTGCCCCTGTTGCGGGTACTGCTGCTCGTCATGGTCGCCGTACTGAGAGTGACCGGCCGTGGGCTGCTGTCCTCCCCATCCCTGGTCCCCGTAGTAGGGGTCCTCGGGACGCCACGGTTCGGAGCCGGGGCCCCGGCCATACTCAGTCATCGATCCCCTAGGGCCGCGAGACGGCGCGAAACGATCCGCCTCTTCTCTGTGCGGCGGCTGTTCGAACACCGCCGCATCGCGCGGAACGTTACCGTATCGCGATCAGACAATCGGTTCGACGCCCTCTCCCGGGGCAGTGCCTGACGCCCGTTCGGACTCCAGAGCGTTCTGAAGGATCACCACAGCGGCAGCCTGGTCGATGAAGGACCGGCCCTTTTTGGACTTCACGCCCGAAGCGCGCAGCCCCTGAGTGGCCGTCACTGTGGTCATCCTCTCGTCGACCAGTCGCACCGGCACCGGTTTGACGCCCTGGGCGAGCGTACGGGCGAAGCCGCGGATCTTCTTCGCCGCCGGCCCTTCCCGTCCGCTGAGCGAGCGGGGCAGGCCGACCACGATCTCGATCGGCTCGTACTCCTCGACCAGTTGGCGCAGCCGCCGGTGCGCGGCCGGGACATCGCGTCCCGGCACGGTCTCCACCGGGGTGGCGAGGAGCCCGTCGGGGTCGCACGAGGCGACCCCGATCCGGGCGTCCCCGACGTCGATCGCGAGTCGGCGTCCGCGGCGCATCTGCGGCCTGTCCTCGGTCACGCGGTCTCGGTCACGAGGCGCTCGACGGCGGCCACGGCGTCGCCGATGGCGTCCGGGTTCTGGCCGCCGCCCTGGGCGACGTCCGGCTTGCCGCCTCCGCCGCCGCCGAGGGTCTTGGCGGCGGTGCGGACCAGGTCGCCGGCCTTGAGGCCGCGCTCGCGGGCGGCCTCGTTGGTGGCGATGACGGTGAGCGGGCGGCCGTTGGCCGTGGTGAAGACGGCCACCACGGCCGGGCGGTCGCCGGCCCCCGACAATTGATCCAGCCGGCCACGGACGTCGAGGACCAGCTTGCGCAGGTCGTCGGCGGACGTGCCGTCCGGGACGGTGCCCGTGACCAGGGCGACGCCGCGGACGTCCTTGGCGCCCTGGGCGAGACCCGCGGCGGCGCCGAGCACCTTCTCCGCCCGGAACTTCTCGATCTCCTTCTCGGCGTCCTTCAGCTTGCCGAGCATGGCGGCGATCTTCTCCGGCAGCTCCTCCGAGCGGCCCTTGACCAGCTCCTGGAGCTGGGCGACGACCGTGTGCTCCTTGGCGAGGAAGTTGTACGCGTCGACACCGACGAGGGCCTCGACACGGCGGACGCCGGAGCCGATGGACGACTCGCCGAGCAGCTTCACCAGGCCCAGCTGGGCGGTGTTGTGGACGTGCGTGCCGCCGCACAGCTCCTTGGAGAAGTCGCCGATGGTCACGACGCGCACCCGCTCGCCGTACTTCTCGCCGAACTCGGCGATCGCGCCCTGCTTGCGGGCCTCGTCGATCCCCATGACCTCGGCGTGCACGTCGAGTTCGCGGGCGAGGATCTCGTTGATCTGCTGCTCGACATCGGTGAGGACCGTGCCGGGGACGGCGTTCGGCGAACCGAAGTCGAAGCGGAAGCGGCCCGGGGAGTTCTCCGAGCCGGCCTGGGCGGCCGTCGGCCCGAGGGCGTCGCGCAGCGCCTGGTGGGTGAGGTGGGTGGCGCTGTGGGCGCGGGCGATGGCCCGGCGGCGGCGTACGTCGATGGCGGCGTACGCGGAGGCGCCGACGGTGACCTCGCCGACCTGGACGACGCCCTTGTGGACGCTGACGCCCGGGACGGGCTGCTGCACGTCGCGGACCTGGATCACGGCGCCCGAGTGGAGCCTGATCCGGCCCTGGTCGGCGAGCTGGCCGCCGCCCTCGGCGTAGAACGGGGTGCGGTCGAGGACGACCTCGACCTCGTCGCCCTCGGAGGCGGCCGGGGAGGAGACGCCGTCGACCAGCAGGCCGACGACGGTGGACTCGCCCTCGGTGGAGGTGTAGCCGGTGAACTCGGTGTTGCCGGAGGCGTCGGCGACCTCGCGGTAGGCGGAGAGGTTGGCGTGGCCGGTCTTCTTGGCCCTGGCGTCGGCCTTGGCCCGGTCCCGCTGCTCCTTCATCAGGCGGCGGAAGCCGTCCTCGTCCACGGACAGGCCCTGCTCGGCGGCCATCTCGAGGGTGAGGTCGATCGGGAAGCCCCAGGTGTCGTGGAGCAGGAACGCCTTGTCGCCGGAGAGGACGGTGCCGCCCTTGGCCTTGGTCTCGGTGACGGCGGTGTCGAGGATGTTGGTGCCGCCCTTGATGGCCTTGAGGAACGCGGCCTCCTCGGCGAGGGCGACGGTCTCGATCCGCTTGCGGTCGGTGATCAGTTCCGGGTACTGCTGCCCCATGGTGTCGACCACGACGTCGACGAGGTCCTTGACGACCGGGCCGGTGGCGCCCATGAGGCGCATGTTGCGGATGGCGCGGCGCATGATGCGGCGCAGCACATAGCCGCGGCCCTCGTTGCCGGGGGTGACGCCGTCGCCGATGAGCATCGTGGACGTGCGGATGTGGTCGGCGACCACGCGCAGGGAGACGTCGGAGCCGTGGTCGGCGCCGTAGCGGACGCCGGTCAGCTCGGTGGCCTTGTCCATGACGACGCGCAGGGTGTCGGTCTCGTACATGTTCTGCACGCCCTGCAGGATCATGGCGAGGCGCTCGAGACCGAGACCGGTGTCGATGTTCTTGCTGGGCAGGTCGCCGAGGATCGGGAAGTCCTCCTTGCCCTCGCCGGCGCCGCGCTCGTACTGCATGAAGACCAGGTTCCAGATCTCCACGTAGCGCTCGTCGTTGACGGCGGGGCCGCCCTCTTCGCCGAACTCCGGACCGCGGTCGTAGTTGATCTCGGAGCACGGGCCGCAGGGGCCGGGGACGCCCATGGACCAGTAGTTGTCGGCCTTGCCCAGGCGCTGGATGCGCTCGGCCGGGACGCCGACCTCCTCGCGCCAGATCCGCTCCGCCTCGTCGTCGTCCAGGTAGACGGTGATCCAGAGCTTCTCCGGATCGAGGCCGTAACCGCCCTTGTCCTGGGGGCTGGTGAGCAGCTCCCAGGCGTACTTGATGGCGCCTTCCTTGAAGTAGTCGCCGAAGGAGAAGTTGCCGCACATCTGGAAGAACGTGCCGTGCCGGGTGGTCTTGCCGACCTCTTCGATGTCCGGCGTGCGCACGCACTTCTGCACGCTGGTCACGCGCGGGGCGGGCGGCTTGACCTCACCCAGGAAGTACGGCTTGAAGGGGACCATGCCCGCGGGAACGAGGAGCAGAGTCGGGTCGTCCGCGATGACCGACGCCGAAGGGACGACGGTGTGCCCGCGCTCCTCGAAGAAGCTCAGCCAGCGGCGGCGGATTTCAGCCGACTCCATCAGTGGTCCTCATTCCGGTTGTACGTGTGCTCGTCGTACGGCTCTTCGCCGTGCGAGGGCTCGGTGTTCGAGTGCCTGTCGTGCCGACCAGGCTTGTGGTGTGACGTCTTGCTGTGCAGGTAGGTGATCTGCGCGGGCTCGCCCCGCCCGATCGCCGACTTGCCCCGCTGCGCGGGGAGCCCGGGGTCGACGGGCGTGCGCAGCCCCAGTACCTCGGCGAGTTCGTCCTCGCGCCGGACCATTCCCGACCTGACGTCGAGGGCGAAGTCCTTGAGCCGGTGGCCGGCGTCGACCGCCTTGTTCGCGGCCTGCGCGGCGAGGCTCTCCGGGGTCAGCTGCTTGAGCTTGCGGTTGACCTTGGTGGTGGCCCACACACCGGCTGCCGCGCCGGCGGTGAACCAGAACGTGCGGCGGAACATGCCTCAGCCCTTCCGGTCCTTGCGCCGGGCACCCGGCACGGTACGGCCGACGATCACGGCGCGGCGCGACGGCTTGGCCGGCTTGTCGTCGTCCTTGCGGCTCATGGCGCGGCGGACGCCGTATCCGAACGCGGCGACCTTGACCAGCGGGCCGCCGAAGGTGGAGGCGACCGTCGTGGAGAGCGCGGAGGCGTTGGAGGTGACCTCCTGGACGTCCGTCGCGATGGCGTCCACCCGTTCGAGCTGGGTCTGCGCGGAGCGGACCGTCGCCGAGGCGTCGGCCAGCAGGGGCACGGCCTGTTCGGTCACGTCCGCCACGAGTTCGGTGGTCGCCCTGAGCGTCTGGGCCAGCCTCACCAGCACCACGGCGAGGAAGGAGACCAAGATCGCCCAGAAGACGGCCACCAGAATCCCGGCAACCTCTCCACCGGTCACTGCGCACCGCTCTCTGCTCGTCTTCGGGTACTCGGGAAATCGTCCTCCGAGCCTATCGCGCCGTCGACGGCGGGCCGCACCGCATTACCGGTGCACAGGGGCGACTTGCGCCGGACCGATTGTACCCACTGCTTACGCCTGAGTACGCTGCGTGTCCTATGCGACGCCGTCATCCCAGTCTTCCCGCGGAACTGAACCGCTTCGTGGGCCGCAGCCGCGAGTTGGCCGCGCTCTTCGGAGCCCTCGACGACTCCCGGCTGGTCACCGTCGTGGGAGTGGGCGGCGTAGGCAAGTCACGCCTGGTCTCGCACGCCGCGGCGGCCCTGCAGAATCGGTACGCCGACGGGGTCCGGCTCTGCGAGCTGTCGCCGCTGCGCGACCCCGCCCTGCTCACCCACGCCTTGGCCGAGTCCCTCGGCATCACCGACCACACCAGCAGACCGCCCGGCGACGTCCTGCTGGACGAACTCTCCGAGAGCAGCCTGCTCCTCGTGCTGGACGGCTTCGAGCATCTCGTCGAGGAGTGCGCGCAGCTCGCGGGCGACCTGCTGCGCCACGCTCCTGGCGTGCGGGTGCTCGCGGCGGGCCGCAGACGGCTGCGGCTCGACGGGGAGCAGGTCTTCGAGCTGGCCCCGATGTCCGAGGACGATGCCGTGGAGCTCTTCACCGCTCGCGCGGCAGCGGTGGTACCGGGCTTCGAGGACACGGACCACGGCCCGGACTCGGTGCGCGCGCTGTGCCGCCGGCTCGAAGGCATCCCGCTGGCGCTCGAACTCGCCGCCGGACGTGTGCCCGCGCTCTGCGTCGACCAGTTGCTGCGCCGGCTCGACGACCGCTTCGACGTGCTCACCGGCGGCTGCCGGAGCGCGCTGCCGCGCCACCGGGCCCTGCGCACCGCCATCGGCTGGAGCCATGAACTGTGCACTCCCCAGGAGCGGCTGCTGTGGGCGCGGCTGTCCGTCTTCGCCGGGCAGTTCGACCTGGAGGCCGTGGAGTACATCTGCAGCGGCCCCGAACTGCCCGTCGAGAGCATCCTGGACGTCCTGGCGGAGCTGGTCGCCCAGTCCGTGGTCCGCCGTGAGGAGTCGCCCGCCGGGCTGCGCTACCGGCTGCTGGACACGGTCCGCGCGTACGGGGCCCAGTGGCTGGGGGCCATCGGCGACGCGGAGCGGCTGCGCCGGCGTCACCGCGACTGGTACATGGGGCTCGCCACCTGGTGCGAGCTCGAGTGGTTCAGCCCCCGCCAGGCCGAGGTGGCGGCCTGCGCCGACAGCGCGCTCCCGGATCTGCGGGCGGCGCTGGAACTGTGCCTGGACGACCCGCGGGAGGCGCATCTGGGCCGGCATCTGGCGGGCACGCTCTGGTTCTACTGGGTCGGCTGCGGCCGGCTGGCCGAGGGCAGGCACTGGCTGGAGCGGTGCCTGGCCCAGGAGTCGGAGCCGGGCCACGAGGACGCCCGGCTCAAGGCGCTGTGGGTGCTGGGCTATGTGGCCGTCCTCCAGGGCGACTTCGCGGCGGGCGCGGGCGCGCTGCACGAGTGCGCCGAGCGGGCGGACCGCACGGGCAACCGCCTCGCCGCCGCCTACGCGACGCACCGCAAGGGCTGCCTGGCGCTGCTCTCCGGTGAGATGCCCCGCGCCGAGGAGCTGCTGCGCTCGGCGCTGGTCTCGTACGAGGCGGTGGGGGAACTCAACAGCAACGTCCTGATGGGCCGGGTCGAACTGGCCATGGCGCTCGTCTTCCAGGGCCGGCTGGACGATGCGGTGGCCCTGTGCGAGGAGGTCGGCCGGGTCTGCGAGGAGCACGGCGAGCGCTGGACCCGCGCGTACGCGCTGTACGTGCTGGCGTACGCGGCCTGGGCGGCGGGCGAGCACGGGCGGGCGCGGGCGCTGCTGCGCGAGTGCATCACGATCGACCACCGGTTCAACGACCTGGTGGGGCTGGTGCTCGCGCTGGAGCTGCTGGCCCTGGTGACGGCGAGCGACGGGAACCCGGCGGAGGCGGCGGTGCTCCAGGGGGCGGCCGCCCCGATGTGGGCCTCGGTGGGCCTGGCGCTGTTCGGATCGCGCCAGTTCGGCGTACCCCGGGAGTTGTGCGAGGAGCGGGCCGTCGCGCTGCTGGGGGCCGAGCGGTACGCGGCGTGCGTACGGGAAGGGGCCGGCCTCGGTGTCGACGCGGCGGTGCGGCGCGCCCTGGCCGTGCCGGAGCCGTCGCGGCCCCGGCCGGTGGGGCCGCAGCGGGTGCAGCCCCCGGAAACGCGGGAGCCCGCCGGCTCCCCCGCCGGAAACGGCGGGGAGGCGGCGGGCTGACGCGCTGTGAGCGGTACGGCGCCTGATCAGCGGGCGTAGTACTCGACGACCAGCTGCTCGTCGCAGATGACCGGAACTTCCTTGCGCTGCGGGTCACGGTCCAGGCGGAACGCCAGGGCCTTGAGGTTGACCTGCAGGTAGCGCGGGGTCTCACCGTCGGGGGCGAAGCCACCCTCGCGAGCCACCTGGAACAGGGTCTTCTCGCGGGAGCGCTCGCGGACCATCACGACGTCGTCGGGACGGACACGGAACGACGGCTTGTTGACCTTGCCGCCGTTGACCTCGATGTGGCCGTGGACGACCATCTGACGGGCCTGGTAGATGGTGCGGGCGATGCCCGAACGCAGGACCAGGGCGTCGAGGCGACGCTCGAGCTCGATGACCAGGGCCTCGCCCGTCTTGCCCTCGGCCTTGCGGGCGCGGTCGTAGGCGCGGGCCATCTGCTTCTCGCTGATGTCGTACTGCGCGCGCAGGCGCTGCTTCTCGAGCAGACGGACCTTGTAGTCCGAGTTCTGCTTGCGGCCACGGCCGTGCTCGCCCGGCGGGTAGGGGCGGGCTTCGAAGTACTTGACAGCCTTCGGCGTCAGCGCAATACCGAGCGCACGCGACTTCTTGACCTTGGGACGCGACTGGTTAGGCACGTTCTCCAGACCTCCGTTGTAGGTTAGGTTAGGCTCACCTTACTCAAGGAGATCGCATGTCTCGCCCTGGGAACACCAAGCGCATCACGGACAGCACGAAGAACACCGACGCTTCTGCGAGCGTGGAGGTGACGGAGGTCCGATCAGCTCATGGTCAGCCGCGTCCCAGCGGGCTTGAAATCACTCGGATGCCGTCAGCAGCCGAGCGCACACGAACTCTCGTACAGAGTACATGCTCAGCCGTGCTGCTCGTGCCCGGCCTCGAAGGGGCCCGGCCGGAGCAGCTCAGCCCGCGGGCGCGGACCGCCGGCGCCGACGGCGAGGTCTTCCTGCTCTTCCCGGCCGACTCCCCCGCCGTCCGGGCCGCCACCCACGCCCAGGCCGACGAGCTCGCCGCCGTGCTGGAGATCGTCGACGTGGCGCCGGTCGCCGTGCCGGACCGTGTCCGGGGGCGCGCCCTGATATCCGGCTGGCTCACCAGCGCGCCCGGCCTCGCGACCGAACCCGGGTCCATGATGCTGCGCCTGGAGGTCGGGGAGGCGGGCGTGGACGACCTGTGGGGCGCCTCCCCCGTGGAGCCGGAGGCGTTCGCCGACGCCTCGGCCGATCCCCTCGTGGCCCACGAGACCGAGCTTCTGCAGCACTTGACCTCGGCGCACGGCGACCAGGTGCAGGCGCTCGCGGCACTGGCCGGAGAGCGGGAGGCGCGGGCCGTCGCGGAGGGCCGGCGGGCGGTGCCGCTGGCGCTGGACCGGTTCGGGCTGCGGGTGCGGTTCACCGGCGGGCGCTGCTTCGACACCCGCTTCGACTTCCCCTCGCCCGTGGGGGACGTCACGGAGCTGCGCCGCGCGATGCACGCCCTGTTCGAGGCGGCGTCGCCCTGAGGCCGCTCAGTCCGTCTCGCCGCGCAGGCGCTCGCGCACCTTCTCGACCACGTCCGCGTACCGCGCCTCCGCGCCGTAGCGCGTCGGCTCGTAGTAGCGCTTGCCGTGGACGGCGTCCGGCGCGTACTGCTGGGCCGCGATGCCGCCGGGGACGTCGTGCGGATAGACGTAGCCCTGGGCGTGGCCCAGCTTGGCGGCCCCCTTGTAGTGGCCGTCGCGCAGATGGGGCGGGACCGGGCCGGCCAGGCCGCCCCGTACGTCCTGCCGGGCGGCGGAGATCGCCGTCGTCGCCGCGTTCGACTTCGGGGCGAGCGCGAGGGCGATGGTGGCGTGGCTGAGGGTCAGCGCGGCCTCGGGGAAACCGATCATGGCCACGGCCTGGGCCGCCGCCACCGCGGTCGGCAGGGCGGTCGGATCGGCCAGACCGATGTCCTCGCTCGCCGAGATCATCAGCCGCCGGGCGATGAACCGCGGGTCCTCGCCCGCCTCGATCATCCGGGCCAGGTAGTGCAGCGCCGCGTCCACGTCGGAGCCGCGGATCGACTTGATGAGCGCGCTGGCGACGTCGTAGTGCTGGTCGCCGTCCCGGTCGTACTTCACCGCCGCCCGGTCGACGGTCTCCTCCACGGTCTGGAGGCCGATGGCGTCCTCGCCCTTGTCGATGGCCGCGCCCGCGGCGGCCTCCAGAGCGGTCAGCGCCCGGCGGGCGTCGCCGCCCGCGATCCGCAGCAGATGCGCCAGGGCGTCATCGGCCAGCGAGACGGCCCCGCCGAGCCCCCGCTCGTCGGTCAGCGCACGGCTGAGCAGATCCCGGATGTCGTCGTCGGTCAGCGGCTCCAGCGTCAGCAGCAGCGAACGGGAGAGCAGCGGCGAGATCACCGAGAAGTACGGATTCTCCGTGGTGGCGGCGATCAGCGTCACCCAGCGGTTCTCGACCGCGGGGAGCAGCGAGTCCTGCTGGGCCTTGGAGAAGCGGTGAATCTCGTCGAGGAAGAGGACGGTCTCCTTGCCGAAGCCGCCCGCGGCGCGCTTGGCGCCCTCGATGACGGCCCGGACCTCCTTGACTCCCGCGGTGATCGCGGAGAGCTCCACGAAGCGCTTGTTGGTCGCCTTGGAGACCACATACGCCAGCGTCGTCTTGCCGGTGCCGGGCGGGCCCCAGAGGATCACGGACGAGACGCCGGCCGGTCCTCCCCCGCCACCGCTTTCGCCGACCAGGCGGCGCAGCGGCGATCCCGGCTTGAGCAGATGCCGCTGGCCGACCACCTCGTCGAGGGTGCGCGGGCGCATCCGGACCGCCAGCGGGCTGCTGGTCGGGTCCTTCTCCTGGCGTTCTTCCGCCGCGGCGGTAAAGAGGTCGGGCTCCACGCCGTGAAGCCTATGCCAGCCCACTGACAGCGCCGGAGCCCCGGTCGGAGGTCCCGGTCACCGGTCGGTCAGCTGGTCCAGAACTCCCACCAGCGGGTCAGGACCAGCATGCCGATCACCCCGGTGTGCAGGACGGGCAGGACCCAGGTGAACTCGTCCAGGAAGCCGCGCAGCCAGGCCGGCGCGGGCAGCAGTCCCTGGCGGACGTTGTGCGAGGTCACGTACCAGAACATGAAGATCGTGGCGACCCAGGCCAGGCAGCACCACAGGCACAGCGCGTTGATCTCGTACAGCGACTGCTGCATCAGCCAGGTGCAGAAGCCGACGCCGAAGAGGGTGCCCGCGTTGAAGGTCAGCCAGTACCAGCGGGAGAACCGGGCGCCGGCGAGCAGGCTCATGCCGACGCAGACCACGACCGCGTAGGTCACCAGTCCGAGCATCGGGTTGGGGAAGCCGAAGGCCGCGGCCTGGTCGCTCTCCATGACACTGCCGCAGGAGACGACCGGGTTGAGGCTGCACCCCGGAGTGAAGGTGGTGCCCGCGACCTTCGCCTCGAGGATCTTGAACTTGTCGATCGTGATGATCCACGCGGCCAGCACCCCGGCCGCGCCGGTGACGACGAGCAGCCAGGCGAACGCGCGGCTGCCGCCGACGCGGCGCACTCCGGGGTCGCTGTGGCCGCAGGACACGCCGTCAACTGCTGCAGTCGTCATATCCCTGTTCCGTCGCTCGGTGGTCGGTCGGGCAGAGCCATTGTGCCGCAGAGACAGCGGCGTCGGCCGTCGCCTGTGGACAAGGTCCAGAGGTACTGCCGCCGCACTCGGGGCCGGGCCGGACGGCGCACCGTCCGGCCCGGCCCGTCTCAGCCGAGACGCGAGCGCAGTTCGTCCACGATCCCGTCGAGCGCGACGGCCTGCTGCTCACCGGACTCCATGTCCTTGAGCTGCGCCACGCCCTCCGCGAGGTCCCGCTCCCCGACCACGACCGCATAGCGCGCGCCGCTGCGGTTGGCCGCCTTCATCGCGGCCTTGAGGCCCTTCCCGCCGTACGAGAAGTCGGTCGCTACGCCCGCCCTGCGCAGCTCGTTCACGACGCCGAACAGCAGCCGTCGCGCCTCCTCGCCGATCGGCACCGCGTACACGCTGGTGGCGGCGGGGATGTCGAGCGCGACGCCCTCCGCCTCCAGCGCCAGCACCGTACGGTCCACGCCCAGCGCCCAGCCGACGGACGGCAGCGCGGGGCCGCCGATCATCTCGGACAGGCCGTCGTAGCGGCCGCCGCCGCCCACCGCGGACTGCGAGCCGAGGCCGTCGTGGACGAACTCGAACGTCGTGCGCGTGTAGTAGTCGAGGCCGCGGACCAGCTTCTCGTCGTCCTCGAAGGAGACGCCCGCCGCGATCAGCAGGGCCCGCACCTCCTCGTGGTACGCCTTGCACGCGTCACACAGATAGTCGCGGAGCATCGGGGCACCCGTGAGCTGCTTCTGCACGGCGTCGCGCTTGTCGTCGAGGACCCGCAGCGGGTTGATCTCGATACGGCGGCGGGTGTCCTCGTCGAGGTCCAGGTCGCGCAGGAACGACTGGAGCGCCTCGCGGTAGACGGGACGGCAGGTGCTGTCCCCGAGCGAGTTGAGCAGGATGCGGAATTCGCGCAGCCCCAGCGAGCGGTACGCCTGGTCGGCCAGGATGATCAGCTCGGCGTCCAGGGCCGGGTCCTCGGCGCCGATCGCCTCGGCCCCGACCTGGGAGAAGTGCCTGTACCGGCCCTTCTGCGGGCGCTCGTAGCGGTAGTACGAGCCCGAGTACCAGAGCTTCACCGGCAGACCCTGCTTGTGCAGGCTGCCCTCCAGCGCCGCGCGCAGCACGGACGCCGTGCCCTCGGGGCGCAGCGCGAGCTCGGTGCCGCCCTTGGTGGTGAGCGTGTACATCTCCTTCGTCACGATGTCGGTGGACTCACCGACGCCGCGCGAGAAGAGGGCCACATCCTCGAAACCGGGGGTCTCGATGTACCCGTAGCCGGAGATCTTCAGCGGCGCGGCGATGGCCTCGCGCACCGCCAGATACGTCGCGGACGACGGCGGAAGCAGGTCGAAGGTGCCCTTGGGGGCCTTGAAGGTGCTCACGGAATCTCTCGTCACATTCCTCGTCGGGGCGCGTCCACGCTCCCGAGGCCGGCGGCCACTTCCCGCAGATACGGGTTGGTGGCGCGCTCGCGGCCGATGGTCGTCTGGGGGCCGTGGCCGGACAGCACCACGGTCGAGTCGTCGAGCGGCAGGCACACCCGTGCCAGCGACCCGAGCATCTCGTCCATGTCGCCGCCGGGCAGGTCCGTGCGTCCGATGGAGCCGGCGAACAGCAGGTCGCCCGAGAAGAAGACGGACGGGACGTCCGCGGACTCGGGCATCGTGAAGGTCACCGACCCCTTGGTATGGCCGGGCGCATGGGAGACGGAGAAATCGAGACCGGCCAGGCTCAGCGCGGCGCCGTCCGTGAGCTCCTTGACGTCGTCCGGTTCTCCCACGGTGAGCTCGCCCATGAGAGGCATCCCGATGGAGCGCCCGAGGGCCTTCTCCGGGTCGCTCATCATGTAGCGGTCGTCGGGGTGGATCCAGGCCGGCACGTCATGGGCGCCGCACACGGGGACGACGGAGGCCACATGGTCGATGTGGCCGTGGGTGAGGACGACGGCGACGGGCTTCAGCCGATGCTTCCTCAGCGTCTCCTCGACACCCTGAGCGGCCTGGTGGCCGGGGTCGATGATCACGCACTCCTCGCCTGCGGCGGGGGCGACCAGATAGCAGTTGGTCCCCCAGGCCCCGGCGGGGAACCCGGCAATAAGCACGATCGTCCTCAGTTCGGTCGTCGTCGGACAGCGGATGCGGTGGAATGCAGCAGATCAGAGCCTACCGGCGCTGCGTATCGCACAGCCAACCCGTATACGGTACGGGGCAAGCTCGGCGGTTACCGCTACGCGAGTACTACGCGACGTATCCAGACGGACAAGACGCACAAGGAGAAGACCCGGTGGTCAGCAGCGATCAGCGGCGGCGGCAGCTCGCCCGGGAGAAGTTCGAGCGCCAGCAGCAGCGTCGGGAGCAGGCGCGGAGGAAGGCCAAGGTGCGCAACTCGGCCATCGCGGCAGCGGTGGCGGTGGTGCTCTGCGCCGCCGGCGGCGTCTACGCCATGGGCCTCACCGGGGACGACAAGAAGGACGACGCCGCGTCGGCCGACCCCTCGCCGACCCCCTCCGCCTCGGAAAGCACCAACCCCGAGCCCGCGATGTCGATCGACAAGAAGGCGAAGTACTCGTTCTCCGTCAAGACCGGCCAGGGCGACATCACGATCGCCATGGACGCCGCGAAGACGCCGCACACGGTGAACTCGTTCAAGTCGCTGGCGGACAAGGGCTACTTCGACGGTACGAAGTGTCACCGGCTGACCACGGAGAACATCTTCGTGCTGCAGTGCGGCGACCCGAAGGGCGACGGCACCGGCGGTCCCGGCTACACGATCCCCGACGAGAACCTCGACGCTCTCGGCAAGCCGGGCGCGGACGGCAGCGTCACGTTCCCGGCGGGCACGGTCGCGATGGCGAACACCAGCCAGCCGAACACCGGCGGCAGCCAGTTCTTCCTCGTCTACAAGGACACCAAACTCCCGCCGGCCTACACGCCCTTCGGGACCATGGACGACAAGGGCCTGAAGGCCGTGAAGGACGTGGCGAAGGCCGGAGTCGAGGGCGGCGGCGCCGACGGTCCCCCGAAGAAGGCCGTCTCGGTCGAGAAGGCCACGGTCACGAAGGTGTGAGCGAGACGATTTCGGTCGCGCTGAGTGCGGACAGCCGGGCGGCCGGTCGCCTAGATTGGGCGTTGTGCGGCGTGTGCTGACGCGCGCTGTGGTGGGCGGGCGAGGCCCGTCCGGGAAACTGTGGACGATGCCCGGGGGGATGGACCCTCGTCGGCATCAGGTTGAGGAGGCGCTGTGAGCAGCGACCCGTGGGGCCGCGTCGACGAGACGGGCACCGTGTACGTGCGTACTGCCGAGGGCGAGCAGGTCGTCGGATCGTGGCAGGCCGGGACTCCCGAGGAGGCGCTGGCCTATTTCGAGCGCAAGTACGAGGGCCTGGTGGTCGAGATCGGCCTCCTCGAGCGGCGGGTGAAGACGACCGATCTGTCGGCCAAGGACGCCCGGGCCGCCATCGACCATCTGCGTCAGCAGGTGGACGAGCACCACGCGGTGGGCGACCTCCAGGCGCTCCGGGTGCGGCTCGACGCGCTGGTGGAGACGGTCGAGAAGCGCCGCGAGGAGCGCAAGGCCCAGAGGGCGAAGCAGACCGACGAGGCGCGCAAGGCCAAGGAGGCCCTGGTCGCCGAGGCGGAGGAGCTGGCGCAGAGCGAGCAGTGGCGGTCGGCCGGCGAGCGGCTGCGTGCGCTGGTGGACACCTGGAAGGGCCTGCCGAGGCTCGACCGGAAGTCCGACGACGAACTGTGGCACCGCTTCTCGCACGCGCGGTCCGCCTTCTCCAAGCGCCGCAAGGCGCACTTCGCGTCGCTGGACGCGCAGCGCGAGGAGGCCCGCCGGCTCAAGGAGCGGCTGGTCACGGAGGCCGAGGCGCTCTCCGGTTCGACGGACTGGGGTCCCACCGCGGCCCGGTACCGGGACCTGATGGCGCAGTGGAAGGCCGCGGGCCGTGCGCAGCGCGAGGCGGAGGACGACCTGTGGAACCGTTTCCGCGGCGCCCAGGACGTCTTCTTCGCGGCGCGCAGCGGTGTGTTCGCCGAGCGTGACGCGGAGCAGGCGGAGAACCTCAAGCTGAAGGAGGAGCTCGCCGCCGAGGCCGAGAAGCTGGTGCCGGTGACCGATCTGAAGGCCGCCCGTGCCGCCTTCCGTTCGATCAACGAGCGCTGGGAGGCCATCGGCCATGTGCCGCGCGACGCCCGGCCCAAGGTCGAGGGCCGGATGCACGCGGTGGAGCGGGCTCTGCAGGAGTCCGAGGAGAACGAGTGGCGCCGGACGAACCCGGAGGCGCGTGCGCGTGCCGAGGGGCTGACCGGTCAGCTGCAGGCGGCCGTCGACAAGCTGCGGGGCCAGATCGACGCGGCCCGCGCCTCGGGCAACAACGCCAGGGCGGACAAGCTCGCCAAGGAGCTCGAGGGCCGTCAGGCGCTGCTGGACCAGGCGCTGAAGGGTCTCCAGGAGTTCGGCGGCTGAGACAGGCCGTACGAGAGGGGCCCGGTACGCGATCGCTCGCGTACCGGGCCCCTCTCCGTGCTCCGCGTACGGCTACGGCCTGCGGGCCGAGGTCACGCGGTAGACGTCGTACACGCCCTCGACGCCCCTGACCGCCTTGAGGACGTGGCCCAGGTGCTTGGGGTCGCCCATCTCGAAGGTGAAGCGCGAGGTGGCCACCCGGTCGCGGGAGGTCTGCACGGCCGCCGAGAGGATGTTGACGTGCTGGTCGGACAGGACCCGGGTGACGTCGGAGAGCAGCCGGGAGCGGTCCAGTGCCTCGACCTGGATGGCGACCAGGAAGACCGACGACTGGGTCGGGGCCCATTCGACGTCGAGGATCCGTTCGGGCTGCTGCGAGAGCGAGTCGACGTTGACGCAGTCCGCCCGGTGCACCGACACACCGCTGCCGCGGGTGACGAAGCCGATGATCGGGTCGCCCGGCACCGGCGTACAGCAGCGGGCGAGCTTGACCCACACGTCCTCGACGCCCTTGACCACCACACCGGGGTCGGCGCTCGTGCGGCGCTTGCCGCGGCCGTGGGTCGGCGGGGTGGACTCGGCGATGTCCTCGTTGGCGGCCTCCTCGCCGCCGAGGGCCTGCACCAGCTTCTGCACGACGCCCTGCGCGGCGACATGGCCCTCGCCGATCGCCGCGTACAGCGACGAGATGTCGGGGTAGCGCATCTCGTGCGCGAGGGTGACCAGGGAGTCGCCGGTGAGGATGCGCTGGATCGGCAGGTTCTGCTTGCGCATGGCCCGCGCGATGGAGTCCTTGCCCTGCTCGATGGCCTCGTCCCGGCGCTCCTTGGAGAACCAGGCGCGGATCTTGTTGCGGGCCCGCGGCGACTTGACGAAGCCGAGCCAGTCGCGGGACGGTCCCGCGCCCTCGGCCTTGGAGGTGAAGACCTCCACCAGGTCGCCGTTGTCGAGGGTGGACTCGAGCGGCACGAGCCGCCCGTTGACGCGTGCGCCTATCGTGCGGTGGCCCACCTCGGTGTGCACCGCGTAGGCGAAGTCGACGGGGGTGGCGCCCGCGGGCAGCGCTATGACGTCGCCCTTGGGCGTGAAGACGAAGACCTCGTTGCGCGAGAGGTCGAAGCGCAGCGACTCCAGGAACTCGCCCGGGTCCTCCGTCTCCTTCTGCCAGTCGAGGAGCTGCCGCAGCCAGGCCATGTCGTTGACGGTGTCCTGGCCGGCGGTGCCCTTGCCGGCCCTGGGGACATCGGTGCGGATCTTGGAGGCGCCGGCGACGGTCTCCTGCTTGTACTTCCAGTGCGCGGCGATGCCGTACTCGGCGCGGCGATGCATGTCGAAGGTGCGGATCTGCAGTTCGACGGGCTTGCCGTTGGGGCCGATGACCGTCGTGTGCAGCGACTGGTACATGTTGAACTTCGGCATCGCGATGTAGTCCTTGAACCGGCCGGGGACCGGGTTCCATCGCGCGTGCACGGTGCCGAGGGCGGCGTAGCAGTCGCGGACCGTGTCGACGAGGACGCGGATGCCCACCAGGTCGTAGATCTCCGCGAAGTCCCGGCCGCGGACGATCATCTTCTGGTAGACGCTGTAGTAGTGCTTCGGCCGGCCGGTGACGGTGGCCTTGATGCGCGCGGCGCGCAGGTCGGACTGGACCTCGTCGGTCACTATGGCGAGGTACTCGTCGCGCTTGGGCGCGCGCTCGGCGACGAGGCGGACGATCTCGTCGTACATCTTGGGGTAGAGGATCGCGAAGGCGAGGTCCTCCAGCTCCCACTTGATGGTGTTCATGCCCAGCCGGTGGGCCAGCGGCGCGTAGATCTCGAGGGTCTCGCGGGCCTTCTTCTCCTGCTTCTCCCGCTTGAGATAGCGCATGGTGCGCATGTTGTGCAGCCGGTCGGCGAGCTTGATGACCAGGACGCGCGGGTCCTTGGCCATGGCGACGACCATCTTGCGCACGGTCTCTGCCTGCGCGGCCTCGCCGAACTTGACCTTGTCGAGCTTGGTGACGCCGTCGACGAGGAGCGCCACGGAGTCGCCGAAGTCTCGGCGCAGCTGGTCGAGGCCGTACTCGGTGTCCTCGACCGTGTCGTGCAGCAGCCCGGCCATCAGGGTCGCCGGGTCCATGCCGAGCTCGGCGAGGATGGTGGTGACGGCGAGCGGATGGGTGATGTACGGGTCGCCGCTCTTGCGCTTCTGGCCGCGGTGCCAGCGCTCCGCGACCTGGTAGGCCTTCTCGACCTGGCGGAGCGTGGACGTCTCGATCTTGGGGTCGTTGCTGCGCACGATCCGCAGCAGCGGTTCGAGGACCGGGTTGTACGGCGAGGAGCGCTGCACGCCCAGGCGCGCGAGGCGGGCGCGCACACGGTTCGAGGAGCCGCCGGTGCGTGCCGGGCCGGCCGGGAGCGGCTTCGGAGCGGTGACGGGGACCTGGCTCACTCGCTCGGGCTCGGCGGGGGCCGACCCCTCGGTCCGCTTCGGCTCGGGCGTGACAGGGGATGCCGCGGCCTTGTCGGCCTGCTGGTCGGGCTGCGCGGCGGCGGGCTGGGCCTCGTCTGGCAAGGGCGCTCCTCTGGGGTCCCCCCGGACGGAGTCTGGGGGAGGTTCCGGGTCCCCAGGTCAGGCCCGGAAAGGCCATGATATCGACCCCGGCGTCCGCGATCGCGCGGGGACGGGGGCCTCTCACGACGCGAGACGGGCGCCCGGGTGTTCCCGGGCGCCCGTCCGTGGCGCGACGATCTGCGAGTACGGCGGTGAATCCGCAGCTCACAGCGGTGTCACAGGGTGATCAGGGCCTCCAGCGGCGCGCCGTCCAGCGCGGGGGCGAGCCGGGCCCGGCCGCCGAGGAATCCCAGTTCCATCAGGACCACGACGCCGACGACGTCGGCCCCGGCCCGGCGGATGAGCTCCAGCGACGCCTCCGCGGTGCCGCCGGTGGCGAGCACGTCGTCGATGACCACGACGCGGTCGCCCGCGTTGAGGTCCTCGGCGTGCACCTCGATCTCGGCGGTGCCGTACTCCAGCTCGTACGCCTGGGAGAGCGTCGCTCCGGGGAGCTTGCCCGCCTTGCGCACCGGGATGAAGCCGACGCCGGCCTTCACGGCGACCGGGGCGGCGAGGATGAAGCCGCGCGCCTCGAGGCCGACGATCTTCGTCGCGCCGTGGCGGACGCAGAACTCGCTCAGCGCGTCCGTCAGCGCCGTGAACGCGACCGGGTCCGCGAGCAGCGGCGTGATGTCCTTGAACACCACGCCCTGCTTCGGATGGTCCGCGACGTCCCGGATGCGGCTGAGCAGCAGCTCCTGGGTGGTGTTGACGGTCATCGACGCCTGCCCGTGGGACGGCCCCGGCCGCGGCCGCGCGGTCCGACGACGGCTCCGGCGGCGGCCGCCGCCGGCGTCCCGTCGGCGGGCCCGTCCTGGTCGTCCGCCGCGTCCTGCCCGTCGTCGCCCTTGGCTCCCGCGGCCGCGCGCTTGGCGAGCACCCGCTTCTTCAGGGCCTTCATCCGCGGGTCGAGTTCCTTGAGGTCGGCGACGAGCGGAGTGGCGATGAAGATCGAGGAGTAGGCGCCGGCCGCGAGACCGACGAACAGCGACAGCGAGATGTCGTTGAGCATGCCCGCGCCGAGGAAGCCGCCGCCGATGAACAGCAGACCGGCGACCGGCAGCAGCGCCACGACGGTGGTGTTGATCGAGCGCACCAGGGTGCTGTTGATGGAGCGGTTGGCGATCTCGCTGTAGGTGAAGCGGGTCTGCTTGGTGATGTCCTTCTGGCCCTCCTTGAGGCTGTCGAAGACGACCACCGTGTCGTACAGCGAGTAACCGAGGATCGTCAGCAGACCGATGACCGTGCCGACGGTGACCTCGAACCCGACGAGGGCATAGATGCCGACCGTGATGGTGATGTCGTGGATCAGCGCGACCAGGGCCGCGACGGCCATGCGCCATTCGAAGGCGATGGCCAGGTAGACCACGACGAGCAGCATGAAGACGCCGAGGCCGGTCCATGCCTTGTTGGCGATCTGTTCACCCCAACTGGGGCCCACCAGGTCGGCGTTGATCTGCCCGGCGGGGATGTCCAGTGCCTGGGCGAGCTCCTTCTGGACACGGTCGGCCTCGGCCGTGTCGACACCGCTGATCTGGATGCGCAGACCGCCGGTGCCCAGCTCCTGGACGATCGGGATGTGCTCGGAGATCTCCTCCGCCGCCTCCGTGGCCTGGCTGACGCTGACGTCCGCCTTCGGCGTCGTGAAGACGGCACCGCCCTTGAACTCGATGCCCATGTTCAGGCCCTGGACGGCGAGGGCGACGATCGCGGTGATCGTGATCAGGATGGAGACGCCGTACCAGACCTTGCGCTTGCCGACGAAGTCGTACCCGACCTCGCCCTGGTAGAGCCTGGCGCCGAGATTGCCGAGTCGGGACATCTCACGCCTCCTTCGGGTCGGTCGTCGGGGCGGTCATGCGGCGCGAACGCCGCAGCGGCGGCTTGGCGCCGAGTCGCTTCGGGTCGAGGCCGGACCACGGGTGGCCGCCTGCGAAGAACGGACGGCGGGCCAGCAGCGTCATCACCGGCTTGGTGAAGAAGAACACCACGACCACGTCGAGGAGGGTGGTGAGGCCCAGCGTGAACGCGAAGCCCTGGACCTTGCCGACGGTGACCACGAAGAGCACCGCGGCGGCGAGGAAGGAGACGAAGTCGGAGACCAGGACGGTGCGGCGCGCGCGCGGCCAGGCGCGCTCGACCGCGGGACGCAGGGTGCGGCCTTCCCGGATCTCGTCCCGGATGCGTTCGAAGTAGACGATGAACGAGTCCGCCGTGATACCGATGGCGACGATCGCACCGCAGACGGCCGGCAGGTTCAGCGCGAAGCCGATGGCCGGGCCGAGCAGGGTCATGATCGTGTACGTCAGGACCGCGGAGACGCCGAGGCTGAGCAGGGCGATGAGCGACAGGCCGCGGTAGTAGACGACCAGATAGATCACGACGAGGGCGAGACCGATCGCACCGGCGATCAGACCGGCCCTGAGCTGCTCGCCACCGAGGGCGGCGGTGACGGTGGTGACGCTGTCCTCCTCGAAGGACAGCGGCAGCGCGCCGTACGACAGGATGTTGCCCAGGTTCTGGGCGGACTCCTGGTCGAAGTTGCCGGTGATCTCGGCGCTGGCGCTCAGCGTCTGGTTGACCTGCGGGGCGGAGACCACTTCACCGTCGAGGACGATGGCGAACTGGTTCATCGGGGGCTGCTGCTGCGACAGCCGGCCGGTGATCTTCTGGAACTTCTTGGCGCCGGCGTCGGTGAACTCCATCGTGACGATCCACATGCCGCGCTGCTGGTCCAGCTGGCCCTGGGCGTCGTCGACGTCCCGGCCGCCCACCTCGGCGGGGCCGAGGATGTACTTCTCCCACTGGTCGGCGCTGTTCAGGCCGCAGGCGACGATCGTGTCGGAGGGCTTGACGTTGTCGCCGAGCTTGCCGCGGGCCTTGGGGTCGGTGCAGTCCAGAGCGGTGAACTGCTTCTCGAGCGCGCCGGTGGCGGGGTCGGCGGACGGCTCCGGGCTCGCGTCCGGCTTGGGGCTCTCGGAAGCCTTGGGCTCCTCGGAACCGGAGGGGCTCGGGCTCGCGGCGGGGGCCTTGATGCCGTCGGTGACGGCGCGGCCCTGGGTGGTCGCGTCGGGCGAGGGGCTGCCGGACGGGGAACCCGACGGCGGGGTGGCCGTCTCCTTGTCGTCCTTGGCCTTGTCTTCCTTCGCCTTGTCGCCCGGGGAGGCGCTCGGGGCGGGCTCCGGGGCGGCGGGACCGCCGGCGGCGACCGTCAGAACGGGTCGGAAGAACAGCTGTGCGGTGGTGCCGACCTGCTGACGGGCCTGCTCCGAGTCCGTGCCCTTGGGGATGTTCACAATGATGTGACTCTCACCCTGGGTCTGAACCTCGGCCTCGGAGACACCGAGACCGTTGACACGGCGCTCGATGATGCCGACGGCCGTGTTCATGTTGGTCTCGTTGACCGCGTCCTTCTGGCCGGGCAGGCTCTTGGCCTGGAGCGTGATGGACGTACCGCCCGCCAGGTCGATGCCCAGGCGTGGCGTGTACTCGCCCGCCGCGAACATCCCGCCCGTGAGCGCGACCATGGCGATCAGGATCAGAGCCAGGGCGCGCCCCGGCTTGCCCTGAGCCCCCGCGGGCCTTCGGCCCCTGTTCGGTGCTGCCACCTTCTCGTTTCTCCCTGTCCAACCGCCCACGGCGCCGGGTGAGCGCCCGCAACGGCCACGAAGTGATGTGGGGACCTGCCCCCGCGATCAGTCGACACGCCACGGGACCGCCCGGCGCCTGCCCGGCGCCACCGCGGTCCCCGTCGTGACTACTTCGCGTCGGCCTCGCCGTCGGCCTTGCCGTCCTCGGCCGCGTCGGCCTTCTTCGGCGCCTCGGCCTCGGACTTCTTGCCGAAGTCGACCTTGGCGTCGGAGTCGGCGTCGGCCTCGGCGACCTCGGCGTCGGCGTCACCGTCGGTCAGCGAGGAGGCGTCGTCCGGAACGACATGGGTGTCGTCGTCGCCGTGGACGATGCGGTTGTACTCCGCGTCGGAGAGCACGGCGCCGATCGAGTTCTTCGCGAACATCAGGTGGACGCCGGGAGCAGCCTCAAGGAGGACCGTGTCGTCTGTGACCTCCTTGACGGTGGCGTACAGGCCACCGATGGTCCGCACGCCGGTTCCGGGCTGCATCTGGTCGCGCATATTGGCGGCCGCCTGCTGCTTCTTCTTGGCGGAGCGGGTCATCAGGAACATGGCCCCGATGAGCACGATGAAGGGGAGGAGGGTCAAGATATCCACGGGGGAATTCCTTCGCATGACCGCGCTGAGTGAGCGGCCGATCTACGGGGGTGGGCACGCCGACCTGTAAGGGCGGCATCGGCGGAGTCTAAGCGAGTCCGCATCGATGGAACAACGCCCAGCATCGCACCGTGGTTCCTCGGCGTGCGAGTCTCCTCGCCGTCACGTCCCGAACAGACCCTGTTGTCCGCTTGCGCCCTGCGCCTGCTGGGGCGGCGTGAGCCCGAGGTGTGCCCAGGCCGCGGGGGTGGCGACCCGGCCGCGGGGCGTACGGGCCAGCAGCCCCTCCCGTACGAGGAACGGCTCCGCCACCTCCTCGACGGTCTCCCGCTCCTCCCCCACGGCCACGGCGAGCGTCGACAGGCCGACGGGGCCGCCGCCGAAGAGCTTGAGCAGCGCCTGGAGCACGGCGCGGTCGAGACGGTCGAGACCGCGGACGTCCACCTCGTAGACCTGCAGCGCCGCGGCGGCCACCGCGCGGTCGACCCGGCCGTCGCCCTCCACCTGCGCGTAGTCGCGGACCCGGCGCAGCAGCCGGTTGGCGATTCTGGGCGTGCCGCGGGAGCGGCCGGCGATCTCGGCGGCGCCCTCGGCGTCGATCTCGACGTCGAGGAGCTGCGCGGAGCGGTGCAGGACCCGTTCGAGCTCGGTCGGCTCGTAGAACTCCATGTGGCCGGTGAAGCCGAAGCGGTCGCGCAGCGGGGGCGGCAGCAGACCGGCCCGTGTCGTCGCGCCGACCAGCGTGAACGGCGGCAGCTCCAGCGGGATGGCGGTGGCGCCGGGGCCCTTGCCGACGATGACGTCGACCCGGAAGTCCTCCATCGCCATGTACAGCATCTCCTCGGCGGGGCGGGACATCCGGTGGATCTCGTCGAGGAAGAGGACCTCGCCCTCCTGGAGGGAGGAGAGGATCGCCGCGAGGTCGCCGGCGTGCTGGATGGCGGGGCCGGAGGTGATGCGGATCGGCGCGTTCATCTCCGACGCGATGATCATGGAGAGGGTGGTCTTGCCGAGGCCGGGGGCGCCGGACAGCAGGACGTGATCCGCGGTGGCGCCGCGCTGGCGGGCCGCCCTGAGCACGAGGTCCAGCTGCTGGCGGACCCGCTCCTGGCCGACGAACTCGTCGAGGCTCTTGGGGCGCAGGGCCGCCTCGACGGCGCTGTCCTCACCGTCGGCGGCGGGCGCGACCAGGCGCGGGTCCGCGGCGGTGGGGGTCTCGTCTTCCCAGTTCACGTGTGTCTGCCTTCTCGGGGGTGGTGGTTGCGGCTGCGGTCCGCTGCGCGGGCAGCGGGCGTTTTCTCCACCCCGCCCCACCCGAACCGGGGGCTCCGCCCACGGACCCCCGCGCCTCGAACTCCCCCTACGCCTGGCGGCCGTGGGTGGGGGTACCTCCCACGCCGCCAGGCGTAGGGGGAGTGCCCCCGGCGAGGGTGATGTCGCGGAGCGAAATCCAGCCCGCCCGGCGATTGAGGGCACGGCCGGAGGCCGTACGGGGTCCGGGGCCTGCCCCGGTTCGGGTGGGGCGGGGTGGAGAGAACGCCCGCCGCGGCGGACAGTGTCATCGCGCGCGGTTCAGGGACTGCAGTGCCGCCCGCAGCAACGGTCCCACCTGCGGCGACTCGCCCATCGCCGCCGCCTGCGGCACCACCGCCGTCACCGCCTCGTCCGCCTCACGTGTCGCATAGCCGAGGCCGATCAGCGCCGCGTGCAGCTGATCGCGCCAGGACCCGGTGACCGGGGAGCCGACGGCGGGGGCCGAGCCCAGCGGCTCGCCCAGCCGGTCCTTCAGCTCGAGCAGCAGCTTCTGCGCGCCCTTCTTCCCGATGCCGGGCACCGCCATCAGCGCCTTCTCGTCCCCGCCGGCGACGGCGACCCGCAGCGCGTCGGGGCTGTGCACGGCGAGCATCGCCTGCGCGAGCCGCGGCCCGACGCCGCTCGCGGTCTGGAGCAGCTCGAAGACCTGGCGCTCGTCGTCGTCGGCGAAGCCGTACAGCGTGAGCGAGTCCTCACGGACGACGAGCGAGGTCGCGATCTTCGCCTCCTGTCCGATCCGCAGCGTGGAGAGCGTGTTCGGCGTGCACTGGACGGCCATGCCGATGCCGCCGACCTCGATCACGGCGGTGGTCGGTGCGAGCGCGGCGACGGGGCCGCTGAGATACGCGATCATGCGGTACGGCCTTTCGATGCGTACGCCGTGCGGTGCGCGGCGACGGCTTGCTGGAGACGGTTCTGGGCGGGCGCGCGCCAGAGGTGGCAGATGGCGAGGGCGAGGGCGTCCGCGGCGTCGGCCGGCTTGGGCGGGGCGTCGAGCCGCAGCAGTCTCGTGACCATCGCGCCGACCTGCGCCTTGTCGGCACGGCCGCTGCCGGTGACGGCGGCCTTCACCTCGCTGGGGGTGTGCAGGGCCACGGGGATGCCGCGCCGGGCCGCGCACAGCATGGCGACGGCACTGGCCTGGGCGGTGCCCATGACCGTACGCACGTTGTGCTGGCTGAAGACCCGCTCCACGGCGACCAATCCGGGGCGGTGCTCGTCGAGCCACTCCTCGATGCCCTGCTCGATCGCGACCAGCCGGCTGCCCAGCTCGGCGTCGGCCGGTGTCCGGACGACACCGACGCCGATCATCGTCAACGGACGGCCGGCGACGCCCTCGACGACGCCGACACCGCACCGGGTGAGCCCCGGGTCCACCCCCAGCACGCGCACGCCGCCGCCTCCTTCGCTCAACTGTTTGTGCAGGCTATCGGTCGGCACCGACAACGCGCCGACGGGCCGACGGGAGCGTGTCCCGTCGGCCCGTCCGCGCACGCGGCCATGAGCGTGCGTCAGGCGTCGACCTTCTCCATGACCTCGTCGGACACGTCGAAGTTGGCGAAGACGTTCTGCACGTCGTCGCTGTCCTCGAGCGCGTCGATGAGCTTGAAGATCTTGCGCGCGCCCTCCTCGTCCAGTTCGACCTGCATGGTCGGGACGAAGTTGGCCTCGGCGGAGTCGTAGTCGATGCCGTTGTCCTGCAGCGCCGAGCGGACCGCGACCAGGTCGGTGGCCTCGCTGAGCACCTCGAAGGACTCACCGAGGTCGTTGACCTCCTCGGCGCCCGCGTCGAGCACCGCGCCCAGGACGTCGTCCTCGGTCAGCTCGCCCTTGGGGACGATCACGACGCCCTTGCGGTTGAAGAGGTACGACACCGAACCAGGGTCCGCCATCGAGCCGCCGTTGCGGGTCATGGCGACACGGACGTCGGACGCGGCGCGGTTGCGGTTGTCGGTCAGGCACTCGATGAGCACCGCGACGCCGTTCGGACCGTAGCCCTCGTACATGATCGTCTCGTAGTCGACGCCGCCGGCCTCGAGGCCGCCGCCGCGCTTGATCGCCGAGTCGATGTTCTTGTTCGGCACCGAGCTCTTCTTGGCCTTCTGCACGGCGTCGAAGAGGGTCGGGTTACCCTCCAGGTCGGCGCCGCCGGTACGGGCCGCGACCTCGATGTTCTTGATGAGCTTCGCGAAGAGTTTGCCGCGCTTGGCGTCGATCACGGCCTTCTTGTGCTTCGTCGTAGCCCATTTAGAGTGGCCGGACATCTGCCTGTCTCCTTCGCGTAACCCTTTACTGAACGAACCCGAGAGATCCTACCGGGATCGTGTCACCCGCCCGCGCGCACCATGTCCACGAACAAGCCGTGGACCCGGTGGTCGCCCGTCAGTTCGGGGTGGAAGGAGGTGGCCAGTGCGTTGCCCTGCCGGACGGCGACGATGTGGCCGTCGTGCTCGGCGAGCACCTCGGCCTCCGCGCCGACGGACTCCACCCACGGCGCGCGGATGAAGACGCCCTCGACCGGATCACCGTCGATGCCCTTCACGTCGACCGCCGCCTCGAACGACTCGTTCTGCCGGCCGAAGGCGTTGCGGCGGACGATCATGTCGATGCCGCCGAACGTCTCCTGGCCCGACCTCGGGTCGAGGATCTTGTCGGCGAGCATGATCAGACCGGCGCAGGTGCCGTAGACGGGCATGCCCGCGCGCAGCCGCTCACGCAGCGGCTCCATCAGGCCGAACAGGACGGCCAGTTTGGAGATCGTGGTGGACTCGCCGCCCGGGATCACCAGGGCGTCGATGTCGTCCAGCTCCTCGGGGCGCCGGACCGGCCTGGCCACGGCGTCGGCCGCGGCCAGGGCGATCAGGTGCTCCCGTACGTCGCCCTGGAGAGCCAGGACACCGATCACGGGAGTGGTCATCACCAGCCCCGGTTGGCGTAGCGCTCGGTCTCGGGCAGGGTGTCGCAGTTGATGCCGACCATGGCCTCGCCGAGATTGCGGGAGGCGTCCGCGATGATCTTCGGGTCGTCGTAGAAGGTGGTGGCCTTCACGATGGCCGCGGCGCGCTTGGCGGGGTCGCCCGACTTGAAGATGCCGGAGCCGACGAAGACGCCCTCGGCGCCGAGCTGGCGCATCAGCGCGGCGTCCGCGGGGGTGGCCACACCGCCGGCGGAGAACAGCACGACCGGCAGCTTGCCGAGCTCGGAGACCTCCTTGACCAGCTCGTACGGGGCGCGGAGCTCCTTGGCGGCGGCGAACAGCTCGTTGTTGTCGTAGCCGCGCAGCCTGGCGATCTCGTTCTTGATCTGGCGCAGGTGGCGGACGGCCTCGACGACGTTGCCCGTGCCGGCCTCGCCCTTCGAGCGGATCATGGCCGCGCCCTCGGCGATACGGCGCAGGGCCTCGCCCAGGTTGGTGGCGCCGCACACGAACGGGGTGGTGAAGGCCCACTTGTCGGAGTGGTTGACCTCGTCGGCCGGGGTGAGGACCTCGGACTCGTCGATGTAGTCGACGCCCAGGGACTGGAGCACCTGGGCCTCGACGAAGTGGCCGATACGCGACTTGGCCATCACCGGGATGGAGACCGCGTCGATGATCTCCTCGATCATGTTCGGGTCGGACATCCGGGCGACGCCGCCGTCCTTGCGGATGTCGGCGGGCACGCGCTCCAGCGCCATGACGGCAACGGCGCCCGCGTCCTCCGCGATCTTCGCCTGCTCGGCGTTGACCACGTCCATGATCACACCGCCCTTGAGCTGCTCGGCCATGCCGCGCTTGACGCGCGCGGTGCCGGTCTCGGGGGTCTGCGGGGTGGGGGTGACGGACACGGGAACCTCACTAGATGACGACGTTGTGGTGCGTCATCGATGGAACACGGGCCGACCAGTCCACTGCAAGGGCCAATGAACAGCCGGTGGATTGTTTTCGCCGTACGGTGCAGGTCATGCGCTGCCGGTCACGGGGCGGTCCGCGAGGGCGACGGGCGGCTCGTCGTCCATCTCGAAGGCCAGCGGGAACGGGGCGTGGCCCGCGAGCCGGAACCAGCGGACCGTACGGTGCCGCCGCAGGGCGCGGGCGGCGCGCACGGCGTCGTTGTGGAACCGGCGCGCCATGGGCACTCGGCGCACCGCCTGCGCGAGCTCCCCGGCGGCCTCCTCGCCGCCCGGCACCTCCCGTACCGCCTCCACCTGCTCCACCGCGCCGAACACGGCCCGCAGCGCCGCGCTCAGCTCGCTCTCCGCGACCTCGCGGTGCTCCTCCTCGGCCTGGCGGGCCTCGTGCGCCGCCTCGTACAGCACGATCGACGCGGCGGGATCGAGCACGCCGGCGGTCGCGAGCTCCTGAGCGACGGAGGCGCGCCGCAGCAGTTGCGCGTCGAGCGCGGCGCGGGCGGCGTCGATGCGGGCGTGCAGCCGGTCGAGGCGGCCGGCGGTCCAGGAGAGGTACATGCCGATGGCGACGAGCGCGACGACGATCCAGATCAGGGTGCTCACGGGCGGCAAGGCTACCGCTGCGTGCGCTGCGCGGACGTTTCCCCTCCCCCGCCCCTTCCCGAACCGGGGCAAGCCCCGGACCCCCTACCGCGCTCCGCGCGGTGGCCTCACTCTCTCCCTACGGCCTGGCGGCCGTGGACGGGGGCGCCTCCCACGCCGCCAGGCGTAGGGGGAGCACCCCCCAGGCTTCCTAATGTTGTTGTCAAGCGGTCGCCGTCACCGGCGGTGTCACTTCGTAGCGTCGTCGGTCACGGATCAGAGCCCATATGACGTTGACGC
>NZ_JBIAHV010000021.1:0-136777 GCF_042870895.1 Streptomyces sp. NPDC006294 | reverse complement strand
TGTGGGAGAGTAGGACGCCGCCGAACAATTATTGTGGGAAGGCCCCGCACCTCTGGTGCGGGGCTTTTCTGCGTTCCGGACCCATTCACGACCGGTGCACTGGCACACCCCCCGCTCCGGCCGGCGCCGCGTCCAGGTAGGGTCAGGGGGCATAGTCGGCACGTTTCCCACAGGAGGCACCCGGGTGGAGGTCCAGGAGACCCGCGTTCAGACGGACCGGGTACTCACCATCCCCAACATCCTCAGCATGGCGCGTCTCGTCGGCGTGCCGCTCTTCCTGTGGCTGATTCTCCGCCCTGTGTTCGGCGGCCCCGAGAGCGACGGCTGGGCATTGCTGGTACTGATGCTGAGCGGCATCAGCGACTATCTGGATGGCAAACTCGCCCGCCGATGGAACCAGATCAGCCGCTTGGGACGCATCCTCGATCCGGCTGCGGACCGGCTCTACATCCTCTCCACCCTCCTCGGGCTGACCTGGCGGGAGATTCTGCCGCTCTGGCTGACCGCGGCCCTTTTGGCGCGCGAGCTGATGCTGCTCGTGATGGTGGGAATCCTCCGCCGGCACGGCTATCCGCCGCCGCAGGTGAACTTCCTCGGCAAGGCCGCCACCTTCAACCTCATGTATGCGTTCCCCCTGCTGCTCCTGAGTGACGGGACAGGGTGGCTTGCGTCACTCGCGGCGATTTTCGGATGGGCGTTCGCAGGATGGGGTACAACTCTCTATTGGTGGGCAGGGATCCTCTATGTGGTCCAGGTCCGCCGTCTCGTCAAAGCGGACACAATGGCCGATTGAACTCGTCGGTGTGGTAGCGCGCAGCGTTGCCGGCCGCGCGTGTCACCACACGTCACCAGTGGGCACTTTGGACGGGTGAAGTCGGCTGACCGTCGTCTCTTCAAGGAGGACGCTTCCGACATGAAGGCCGTCGTGATGGCTGGCGGCGAAGGTACACGACTTCGCCCCATGACCTCGAGCATGCCCAAGCCGCTCCTTCCGGTGGCGAACCGGCCGATCATGGAGCATGTGCTGAGGCTGCTCAAGCGGCACGGGCTCACCGAGACCGTTGTCACCGTGCAATTTCTCGCCTCGCTGGTGAAGAACTACTTCGGCGACGGCGAAGAGCTCGGAATGGAGCTCACCTACGCCCACGAGGAGAAGCCACTCGGAACTGCCGGCAGTGTGAAGAACGCGGAGGAAGCGCTCAAGGACGACGCGTTCCTCGTGATTTCTGGTGACGCACTCACCGACTTCGACCTGACCGACCTCATCTCCTTCCACAAGGAAAAGGGCGCGCTGGTCACCGTCTGCCTCACCCGCGTTCCGAACCCCCTCGAATTCGGCATCACGATCGTCGACGAAGAAGGAAAGGTCGAGCGCTTCCTCGAGAAGCCGACCTGGGGACAGGTCTTCTCCGACACCGTCAACACCGGCATCTACGTCATGGAGCCCGAGGTCTTCGACTACGTCGAGGCCGATGTGCCAGTGGACTGGTCCGGCGATGTGTTCCCGCAGCTCATGAAGGAGGGCAAGCCGATCTACGGCTATGTCGCCGAGGGCTACTGGGAGGACGTCGGCACCCACGAGAGCTACGTCAAGGCCCAGGCCGACGTCCTGGAGCGGAAGGTGGACGTCGAGCTCGACGGCTTCGAGATCTCGCCCGGAGTGTGGGTGGCCGAAGGGGCGGAGGTCCACCCGGACGCGGTCCTGCGCGGCCCGCTCTACATCGGCGACTACGCCAAGGTCGAGGCCGACGTGGAGATCCGCGAGCACACGGTCGTCGGATCCAACGTGGTCGTCAAGAGCGGAGCCTTCCTCCACAAGGCGGTCGTCCACGACAACGTCTACATCGGTCCGCAGAGCAACCTGCGCGGCTGCGTCATCGGCAAGAACACCGACATCATGAGAGCCGCGCGCATCGAGGACGGCGCGGTCATCGGTGACGAGTGCCTGGTGGGCGAAGAATCGATCGTCCAGGGCAACGTCCGTGTGTACCCGTTCAAGACCGTCGAGGCCGGCGCGTTCGTGAACACGTCGGTGATCTGGGAGTCCAGGGGGCAGGCGCATCTCTTCGGCGCCAGAGGCGTCTCCGGAATCCTCAATGTGGAGATCACACCCGAGGTCGTGGTGCGCCTGGCCGGCGCGTACGCCACCACCCTGAAGAAGGGCGCCACGGTCACCACGGCACGTGACCACTCCCGTGGTGCGCGGGCGCTGAAGCGGGCGGTGATCTCGGCGCTGCAGGCCAGCGCCATCGACGTACGCGACCTGGAGAACGTGCCGCTGCCCGTGGCCCGCCAGCAGACGGCCAGAGGCAGTGCGGGCGGCATCATGATCCGTACGTCGCCGGGTGTGCCCGACTCCGTGGACATCATGTTCTTCGACGAGCGGGGAGCGGACCTGTCGCAGGCCGGGCAGCGCAAGCTGGACCGGGTGTACGCGCGTCAGGAGTACCGCCGGGCGTTCCCGGGCGAGATCGGCGACCTGCACTTCCCGTCCAGCGTCTTCGATTCGTACACGGGCTCCCTGCTGCGCAACGTGGACACCACGGGAATCGCGGAGGCGGGGCTCAAGGTCGTCATCGACGCGTCCAACGGCAGCGCCGGTCTGGTCCTGCCGAGCCTTCTCGGGCGTCTCGGGGTCGACTCCCTGACGATCAATCCCGGTCTCGACGAGTCGCGGCCGACGGAGACCGCCGACACCCGGAGGTCCGGTCTGGTCCGGCTCGGGGAGATCGTCGCCTCCGCGCGTGCGGCCTTCGGCGTCCGCTTCGACCCGGTCGGTGAGCGGCTCTCCCTCGTCGACGAGCGCGGGCGGATCGTGGAGGACGACCGGGCGCTGCTGGTCCTGCTGGACCTGGTCGCCGCGGAGCGGCGCAGCGGCAGCGTGGCACTGCCGGTGACGACGACGAGGATCGCCGAGCAGGTCGCCGCCTACCACGGCACGCAGGTGGAGTGGACGACCACGTCGCCCGACGACCTCACCAGGGTGGGCCGGGAGGAGACCACGATCTTCGGCGGTGACGGCCGTGGCGGCTTCATCGTGCCGGAGTTCAGCAGCGTCTTCGACGGCACGGCCGCGTTCGTACGGCTCGTCGGTCTGGTCGCCCGTACACAGCTCACGCTGAGCCAGATCGACGCCCGGATCCCGCGGGCCCATGTGCTCAAGCGGGACCTCGCGACCCCGTGGGCCGTGAAGGGGCTCGTGATGCGGCGGGTGGTGGAGGCCGCGGGCGACCGGCACGTGGACACCACCGACGGTGTGCGGGTGGTCGAGGCGGACGGCCGGTGGGTGATGGTGCTGCCGGACCCGTCGGAGGCCGTCACCCATCTGTGGGCGGAAGGGCCCGACGACGCGTCGGCCCAGGCGCTGCTCGACGAATGGTCGTCGGTCGTGGACAGCGCAGGTCACTGACCGGGAGTCCGGTCGGCCGAGGGGGCGCCTGCGGGCGCCCCCTCGGCGCACCGGTGGGGCCATTCGGCGGTAGGGGTTGCGACGTGCGACGATGTGCGGCATGTCGGAGCAGCCCCACGTTCGGAGCACAGGCACACCGCCCGCGCGCCCTGACGCGTCCATGTCGCTGCTGACCAATGTCATGGAGCACAGCCTCGACGACGGCTACGCCGAGGCGTCGGCCCGCCGGGCCGAGGGCGGCGGGCTTCCCCGTACGCTGCGCGCCAAGCTCGGCCTGGCCGCCGGTCTCGTGCTGGCGGCCGCCGTGGTCACGCTGGGAGCGGCCGAGGCGCAGGTCGCGGCACCCGTGCTCGCGAAGGAACGCGAGGAGCTCATCGACCGCGTCCACGAGCAGACCGACGGCGCCGACGCCCTGGAGCAGGACGTCGAGGCCCTGCGGAAGGACGTGGAGGAGCGGCAGCGCAAGGCCCTCAACACCCCGGGCGGGGAGCAGGGCGCGACGGTCTCCCTGCTCGCCGGGGCCACAGAGGTGCAGGGGCCGGGCGTGAAACTCGTCGTGGACGACGCCAAGAACACCGACCAGGGGGGTGGCGGTCCGCGGGAGAGCAGCGGTTTCTCGGACACCGGACGCGTCCGTGACCGGGACATGCAGCGGGTCGTGAACGGGCTCTGGGAGTCGGGCGCAGAGGCGATCTCGATCAACGGTCAGCGGCTGACCGCCCTGTCGGCGATCCGCGCGGCCGGCGACGCCATACTGGTCGACAACAGGCCGCTGGTGCCGCCGTACACGGTGCTCGCGGTGGGGGACGGGAGCAGGCTCCGCAGCGCCTTCCAGGGGAGCGCCGACGGGCTCTATCTGCAGGCGCTCAAAGAGGACTTCGGGATCCGTACCACCCTCTCCGCCGAGCAGACGGTGACGCTGCCCGCGGCGCCGAGCTTGATCGTACGAACAGCAGAGCCGGAGACGGCCGGCGCGGGGCAGCGCGGCGGACCGGGCACGGCCGAAACAGAGAAGGGCACAACGTGATCGCCGTACTGGGCCTCGTGGTGGGAGTCGTGGTCGGCCTGTTGGTCCGGCCCGAGGTGCCGGCGGTGGTCGAGCCCTACCTGCCCATCGCGGTCGTCGCCGCGCTCGACGCCGTCTTCGGCGGTCTGCGGGCCATGCTCGACGGGATCTTCGTCGACAAGGTCTTCGTCGTCTCGTTCCTGTCGAACGTCGTGGTGGCCGCGTTGATCGTGTTCCTGGGGGACAAGCTGGGCGTCGGCGCCCAGTTGTCCACCGGTGTGGTCGTCGTCCTGGGCATCCGGATCTTCTCCAACGCCGCGGCCATCCGCAGGCATGTCTTCCGGGCGTGACCGCATGAACAGCGAAGAGAAGCCGAAGGACGAGCCGCGGCAGGCACAGCCGCTCCCACAGGCGCAGCCGGCCGCCGGTACGCAGGGATCCGGTACGCAGGAATCCGGCGCGCAGGAACCCGGACCGCCGGGCGACGGACCGCTCACCGGCCGCCGGCGGCTGGCCGCGGCGGTGTGGCCGCCGCGGGTGACGCGAGCCCAACTGATCGTCGCGGTGCTGCTGTTCGTCCTGGGACTCGGCCTGGCCATCCAGGTCCGGTCCAACAGCGACGAGAGCGCGCTGCGCGGCGCCCGCCAGGAGGACCTGGTCCGCATCCTCGACGAACTCGACAACCGCACCCAGCGGCTCGAGGACGAGAAGCAGCGGCTCGAGGACCAGCGCACCGAGCTCGAGAACAGTTCGGACCAGGCGGAAGAGGCGCGGAAGCAGACGCAGGAAAAGGAGCAGCAGCTCGGCATCCTGGCCGGCACCGTCGCCGCGCAGGGGCCCGGCATCACGCTGACGATCCAGGATCCGGCGCGGACCGTGGACTCGGACAAGCTCCTCGACACGATCCAGGAGCTGCGCGCTGCCGGGGCGGAGGCGATCCAGGTCAACGGCACCCGGGTCGTCGCGAGCACCTTCTTCTCGGGAACCGCCGGTGACATAGAGGTGGACGGCAAGCGGATCAACGCGCCGTACACCTTCGAGGTCATCGGTGAACCTCAGGACCTGGAGCCGGCCCTGAACATCCCGGGCGGCGTGGTGCAGACGTTGGAGAAGGAGCAGGCCACGGCCACCGTCGAGCGCTCGGACAAGATCATTGTCGACGCCTTGCGGTCGGCGGAACGGCCTGACTACGCTCGGTCGTCACCGCAGTGAATCAGGGGAACATGGGGACGGTGGGGCCGGGGCAGACGATTGCCGGGGGTCGGCGCATCCGACTTGTGGCGCGTGGTGGAAACTGTCTGGTGGATACGGACGTTGTGAGGGTGTCCGGGTCGGCAGGTGTGTTGGTTGAGGGTTCGTCCTGCCCCACGGGCGGGTCTATTTCGGTCAAGGGGAAACGCCCGTGAAGTTGTTTGCGAAGTGGTTCGGCAAGAGTGCACGCGAGGACGGCGAGGCCCGCCATCGCGCGCCGCGTCATGGCGAGAGCGAGGACCAGCCGGGCGAGCGTCCGCTGTTCCGCGACGAGGTTCCCGGTGGGGACAATTCGGGCGGACAGGGCGCGTCGTCTGTTGACCCCGCCGGTGCCGGAGGCATAGGTTTCGGGGAACCATCAACCTCAAGTACGGGTGGAGGGTTCGCCTCCGACCCGTATGCGACCAATCCCCACGCGGGGCAGCCGCGGCAGGAGGATCCGTCCATGGCGGGTTTGCCGGTTTGTACGAGGTGCGGCCACCGGAACACCGAGGCCGGCCGGTTCTGCTCCAACTGCGGTGCGCCGCTGCGGGGCGGAGCACCCGCCGAGCGCGCGTCGGAGACGACCTCGACCATCTCCATCTCCGGTATCGAGGCCTACGACTCCGAGGTGACGGGCCAGACCGCCGTCCCCTCGCTCTCGCCGGAGGCCCAGGCCGCCGTCGAGGCCCTGCCGCTCGGTTCGGCGCTGCTGGTCGTCCGCCGGGGGCCCAACTCCGGCAGCCGCTTCCTCCTGGACAGCGACCTGACGACGGCCGGCCGCCACCCGCAGAGCGACATCTTCCTCGACGACGTCACGGTCTCGCGCCGGCACGTGGAGTTCCGCCGGGACGCGGACGGCGGTTTCACCGTCTCCGACGTCGGCAGCCTCAACGGCACGTACGTGAACAGGGAGCGGATCGACTCCGTGGTCCTGGCCAACGGCGACGAGGTACAGATCGGCAAGTACCGGCTGGTCTTCTACGGGAGCCAGCGGGGCGCGTGATCCTCCCCCAGGCTCCACCCGGGGGACACCCAGGGAAGGTACATGCTGCGAACACCGACGGGCGGCGCCGGTCACGGCGCCGCCGCCGCGGGTGACCGCCCGATGAGCATCGGCGCGGTGCTCGGGCACCTGCGCGAAGAGTTTCCCGAAGTGACGATCTCCAAGATCCGCTTCCTGGAGGCCGAAGGGCTGGTCGAACCGAGCCGTACGCCCTCCGGATACCGCAAGTTCAGCCCCCAGGACGTCGAGCGGCTCGCGCTCGTGCTGCGGATGCAGCGTGACCACTACCTCCCGCTGAAGGTGATTCGCGAGCAGCTGGACGCCCTGGAGCGGGGCGAGAGCGTCCCGCTGCCCGTGCAGGGGGCGTACCGGGAGCAGCACGAGCCTGTCGACGCGGGCTGGGAGCCGGAGGCCGACCGCCCGACCGCGGGCCGGATCAGCCGTGCGGCCCTGCTGGCCGCCGCCGAGGTCAGCGAGGAGCAGCTCGTCGAGTGGGAGTCGTACGGTCTGCTGACGCCGGACGGGAGCGGTTCCTACGACGCCGAGGCCGCCACCGTCGCCCGGCTCGTCGCGGAGCTGGGAAGATTCGGTCTGGAACCGAGGCACCTTCGCGCCATGAAGGCGTCCGCAGAGCGGGAGGCCGGGCTCGTGGAGCAGCTGGTCGCGCCGCTGCGCCGACACCGTAATCCGCAGACCAGAGCGCATGCCGAGGCGACCACCAAAGAGCTGGTGACCCTGTCCGTGAGGCTGCATGCGGCGCTGGTGCGGACCGCCCTCGGAGTGCGGGTCCCCTGATCTTGGACCAACCCGACTACCCAAACCGGTCGCGCACGTCCTAGGGTTGCTGTGTGAACGAGCTCGACGTTGTGGGTGTCCGGGTCGAAATGCCCTCGAACCAACCGATCGTGCTTCTGCGTGAAGTGGGAGGCGATCGGTACCTCCCCATCTGGATCGGCCCCGGGGAGGCGACCGCCATCGCCTTCGCACAGCAGGGCATGGCACCGGCCAGGCCGCTGACCCACGACCTCTTCAAGGACGTGCTGGAGGCGGTGGGCCAGGAGCTCACCCAGGTCCGCATCACCGACCTGCGCGAAGGCGTCTTCTACGCGGAGCTGGTCTTCGCCAGCGGGGTCGAGGTGAGCGCCAGGCCGTCCGACGCGATAGCGCTGGCCCTGCGCACCGGCACGCCGATCTACGGCAGTGACGGGGTGCTGGACGACGCCGGCATCGCGATCCCGGACGAGCAGGAGGACGAGGTGGAGAAGTTCCGCGAGTTCCTCGACCAGATCTCACCCGAGGACTTCGGCTCGAGCAACCAGTGAGGGTTGCGGACCGGTGACGGTTCCGGCAGAGGGCGCCGCTCGGCGCTTCCGCGTCAGCGCATTCGAGTAGCCTTTCCCGGGATCGGGGCACGAGAAACCACTCTCAGGGTGATTATCACTCGGCGTGCCGAGTGTGGCGATCGTTGACGCACCCCTGGTGACTCCCTACCTTCGAGGTGGCAGGTCAAGGACGGAGGTCGGCGTGAGAAGCAGCGGCGACAGTACGGCTGGGGGCGGCCCCGGACCCGGTCCGGTGGAAAGCGGGCCGTATCCGCTGCACGACGGCGTGGCCGTGCCCTCCACCGACACCATCGGCTATCGCGGACCGACCGCATGCGCGGCCGCGGGCATCACCTACCGGCAGCTCGACTACTGGGCGCGCACGGGTCTGGTCGAGCCGAGTGTCCGGTCGGCGTACGGCTCCGGCACCCAGCGGCTCTACAGCTTTCGCGACGTGGTCGTACTCAAGATCGTCAAGCGCTTCCTGGACACCGGCGTGGCGCTCCAGAACATCCGCGCGGCCGTCCAGCACCTGCGTGCCCGCGGGTTCAGGGACCTCGAGCGAATGACGCTGATGAGCGACGGGGCGACGGTCCACGAATGCTCCTCTCCCGACGAGGTGGTCGGGCTGCTCCAAGGAGGCCAGGGCGTGTTCGGCATCGCCGTCGGTGTCGTGTGGCGGGACGTCGAGGCGGCGCTCTCACAGCTGCACGGCGAGCGCGTCGACACCGGGGAGACCCTGGTCGGCCACAACCCCGCCGACGAACTGGCGAGACGCAGACGCGACCGGGCCGTCTGACGTGTCCGGAGCTCCCGATTGTCAGTGGCGTGCGGGAGCATCGGAGATGTGAGAACCGCGCCGACGATCCTGCATCTCGACATGGATGCCTTCTTCGCCGCCGCCGAGCAGGCGGCGAAGCCTTCGCTGCGCGGAAAGCCCGTGGTCGTCGGCGGACTCGGTCCGCGGGGTGTCGTGGCCACCGCGTCGTACGAGGCCAGACGATTCGGCGTCCACTCCGCCATGCCGATGGCGCAGGCCCGGCGACTCGCTCCGAACGCTGCGTATCTCGTGCCGCGCTTCTCCCTCTACCGCTCGGTGAGCGAGCAGGTCATGGAGCTGCTCGGGCGGCTCTCGCCGCTGGTGGAGCCGCTGAGTCTCGACGAGGCCTTCGTCGACCTGGAGGCCGGTGGAGCCGCCGACGACACTGTGTCCGCCCGCGCGACCGGTGAACGGCTGCGCGCCGACATACGAGCGGTGACGGGCCTCACCGGATCGGTCGGGCTCGCGGGCTCCAAGATGATCGCCAAGATCGCCTCCGAGCAGGCCAAGCCGGACGGTCTGGTCCTGATCGAGCCCGGCACCGAGCGTGCGCTGCTCGGCCCGATGTCGGTCCGGATCCTGCCCGGCGTGGGGCCCGCCACCGGAGAGCATCTGCGCCGCGCCGGTATGACGACGGTCGCGGACCTGGCAGGGGCGGGCGAGGACGAGCTGGTGCGGCTGCTCGGCCGGGCGCACGGGACGTCCCTGTTCCGCATGGCGCTCGGGCACGACGACCGGCCGGTGGTGGCCGAGCGGGACGCGAAGTCGGTGTCGGTGGAGGACACGTTCGACGTCGACCTGCACGACCGGGTCCGGGTGCGGATCGAGGTGGAGCGGCTCGCCGAGCGATGCGTGCAGCGGCTGCGGGCGAGCGGCCACTCCGGCCGCACCATCGTGCTCAAGGTGCGGCGCTACGACTTCTCGACGCTGACGCGCTCGGAGACGCTGCGCGGGCCGACGGACGATCCCGCGGTGGTGCGGGAGGCCGCGGGGCGGCTGCTGGAGTCGGTGGACACCACGGGCGGGGTGCGTCTGCTCGGGGTCGGCGTCACCGGGCTCGCGGACTACACACAGGAGGACCTCTTCGCGCAGGCAGCGGCGGAGGCCGGTTCCGCCGCCGTCTCAGCGGAGGACCCGGCCCCGCCGGCCGAGCCGCACGCGACCGAAGCCCTCGACCCGGGCAGCCGGGAGGAGCCGGCGGAGCGTCGCTGGGCCGCGGGCCAGGACGTGCGCCACGCGCTGTACGGACCGGGCTGGGTCCAGGGCAGCGGTGTCGGCCGGGTCACCGTGCGCTTCGAGGAACCGTGGTCGCCGCCGGGGCGGGTACGGACGTTCCGAGTGGAGGACGAGCAACTGGAGGCGGCGGATCCGCTGCCGCTGGTCGAGCCGGGTGCGGGCGGCCCGGTGGGGCAGACGCCGGTGGTCGGGCCAGAGGGTGGACCCGCCCCCGTTGTCGTGGGTGACGCCTGCGTCGGTGCCGCTGCCGGATTCGCGACAGGGCCGGAGGCCGAGGCCTGCGCCGGCCCCGCGACCGGTCCGGTCGTCGGAGCTGCGGGCAGCCCCGACGCCCTAGCCGAAGTCTCCGTCGGACCTCGTGCGAGGCCCGAGGCCGACCCCGTCGCCCCGCCCCGATCCGATACGGCGCAGTCGGCGCACGCACCCGGCGACCCCGGAGAGCCGGGTGGGGAGCCGGTTGCAGGGGCCTCGGGCCCGGGAGGCCCACCCTGCGGGCGGGCGGTGCGGGCCTGACCGGTGGGGCGGCCCCCGGACGGCGCACGGCCCCGGCGCGCCAGGTCGCGCGCCGGGGCCGGGAAGAGTGTGAGGGCGGGGCCGCGTCCCGGGGGTCAGTCCTCCTGGCCCGCGACGCGGCCGAAGGAGCGGTCGCCGGAGGCGGGGGCCGGGGACGGGGGAGGGCCGGAGAGGTCGAGGCCGTAGTGGTGGTAGAGCTGGAGTTCCTGTTCGGGCGAGAGATGACGGCCCACGCCGAAATCGGGGGCGTCCTTGATCAGTGCGCGTTCGTACGGGACACGAAGGGTGTTGTCGACGAGTTCGCTCGGCTCGAGCGGGACGAACGCGTCCCGGCTGAAGAGGCCGGTCCGCACGGCCGCCCACTCGGGGACTCCCGTGGCGTCGTCCAGATACACCTCGTCAACGGTCCCGATCTTGGTGCCGTTGCGGTCGAACGCCTTGCGGCCTATCAGGCTGCGCGGATCGATGTCGGTCTGCACGGTCCCTCCAATTGGTCGCAACTGCTCCCCAACGACTACAAAAGGCCACATCCCGGGTGTCGGCCACTCGAGCGATGGCGAGCGGACCGCGCTGGTACCCTGGCAAGCGGCTGCTGACCCTGTGCGGGAGAGTCCTCCGGTGAGAATTCCGGAGGCGCCGAAGGAGCAAATCCTCCCCGGAATCTCTCAGGCACCTGTACCGCACGGACGAGGTCACTCTGGAAAGCAGGGCGGGCGTCGGACGGCATCCGCTCTCACCGACGGTGAAAGCCGGGAGGTCGCTGAGCGACGCCCGGTGAAGCTCTCAGGTCGAGATGACAGAGGGGGAGGCCGTCCGGGCATCCGCGCCGTGATGCCCCTCGCAGGTCGCGAAGACCAGGAGGCCTCCCACCATGACCGCCAACCGTATTCCGCTCTCCCGGCTGGAGCAGGGGATCCCGTTCGAGCAGCGGCACATCGGGCCCGACGCCGGTGCCCAGGCCAAGATGCTCGCCCAAGTGGGTTACGGCTCGCTCGACGAGCTGACCGCCGCCGCCGTGCCGGACGTCATCAAGAGCGCCGAGGCACTCGACCTCCCCGACGCGCGCACCGAGGCCGAGGTCCTGGCCGAGCTGCGCATACTGGCGGACCGCAATCAGGTGCTCGCGCCCATGATCGGCCTGGGCTACTACGGGACGTTCACGCCGCCGGTCATCCTGCGCAACGTCATGGAGAACCCGGCCTGGTACACGGCGTACACGCCGTACCAGCCCGAGATCTCGCAGGGCCGGCTCGAGGCGCTGCTGAACTTCCAGACCGTCGTCGCCGACCTCACCGGGCTGCCCACCTCCGGCGCCTCGCTCCTCGACGAGGGCACCGCGGCCGCGGAGGCCATGTCGCTGGCCCGCCGCGTCGGCAAGGTGAAGAACGGCGTCTTCCTGATCGACGCCGACACCATGCCGCAGACCGTCGCCGTGATCGGGACCCGCGCCGAGCCGACCGGTGTCGAGGTCGTCACCGCGGACCTCAGCGACGGAATCCCCGCCGAGATCGCCGAGCGCGGCGTGTTCGGTGTGCTGCTGCAGTACCCGGGCGCCTCGGGCGCCGTACGGGACCTCAAGCCGGTCATCGACCAGGCGCACGAGCTCGGGGCGATCGTCACCGTCGCCGCCGACCTGCTCGCTCTCACGCTGCTCACCTCGCCCGGTGAGCTCGGCGCGGACATCGCGGTCGGCACCACCCAGCGCTTCGGCGTCCCGATGGGTTTCGGCGGCCCGCACGCCGGTTACATGGCCGTGCGCGACACGTTCGCCCGCAGCCTGCCCGGCCGCCTCGTCGGCGTCTCCGTCGACGCGGACGGCAACCGGGCCTACCGGCTGGCGCTGCAGACCCGTGAGCAGCACATCCGCCGTGAGAAGGCCACCAGCAACATCTGCACCGCCCAGGTGCTGCTCGCCGTCATGGCCGGCATGTACGCGGTCTACCACGGCCCCGAGGGGCTGCGGACCATCGCGCGGCGCACCCACCGCTACGCCGCGATCCTCGCCGAGGGACTGCGGGCCGGTGGTGTCGAGGTCGTGCACGGCTCGTACTTCGACACCGTCACCGCCCGGGTGCCCGGCAGGGCGGCCGACGTCGTCGCCGCCGCACGCGAGGGCGGGGTCAACCTGCGTCTCGTCGACGCGGACCACGTCTCCGCCGCCTGTGACGAGACCACCGGCCGTGCCCAGCTGGCCGCCGTCTGGGCCGCCTTCGGTGTCGAGGGCGACATCGAGGCCCTGGACGCGGCCGGCGTGGAGGCGCTGCCCGCGGCCCTGCTGCGCGACGACGAGTACCTCGTGCACCCCGTCTTCCACCAGCACCGCTCCGAGACCGCGATGCTCCGCTACCTGCGCAGGCTCGCCGACCGCGACTACGCGCTGGACCGCGGCATGATCCCGCTCGGCTCCTGCACGATGAAGCTGAACGCGACGACCGAGATGGAGCCGGTCACCTGGCCGGAGTTCGGCCAGATCCACCCCTTCGCCCCGGTGGAGCAGGCCCAGGGCTATCTGACCCTGATCCAGGAGCTCGAGGAGCGGCTGGCCGAGGTCACCGGCTACGACAAGGTCTCCATCCAGCCCAACGCGGGCTCCCAGGGCGAGCTGGCCGGTCTGCTCGCGGTCCGCGCGTACCACCGGGCCAACGGGGACGACCAGCGGACCGTCTGCCTCATCCCGTCCTCCGCGCACGGCACCAACGCCGCCAGCGCCGTGATGGCCGGCATGAAGGTCGTCGTCGTGAAGACGGCCGACGACGGCGAGATCGATGTCGAGGACCTGCGCGCCAAGATCGAGCAGTACCGCGACGAGCTCTCCGTGCTGATGATCACCTACCCGTCGACGCACGGGGTGTTCGAGGAGCACGTCGCCGACATCTGCGCCCAGGTGCACGACGCCGGCGGCCAGGTGTACGTCGACGGGGCCAACCTCAACGCCCTGGTCGGTCTGGCCAAGCCGGGCCGGTTCGGCGGCGACGTCTCGCACCTGAACCTGCACAAGACCTTCTGCATCCCGCACGGCGGCGGCGGCCCCGGCGTCGGCCCGGTCGGCGTGCGCGCCCACCTCGCGCCCTACCTGCCGAACCACCCGCTGCAGCCGACCGCGGGTCCGGAGACGGGCGTCGGACCGATCTCCGCCGCCCCCTGGGGCTCCGCGGGCATTCTGCCGATCTCCTGGGCGTACGTGCGTCTGATGGGCGGCGAGGGCCTCAAGCGCGCCACCCAGGTCGCCGTGCTCGCCGCCAACTACATCGCCAAGCGTCTCGAGCCGCACTACACGGTGCTCTACACCGGTCCGGCCGGGCTGGTGGCGCACGAGTGCATCGTGGATCTGCGTCCGCTCTCGAAGGCGACCGGCGTCAGCGTCGACGACATCGCCAAGCGTCTGATCGACTACGGCTTCCACGCGCCGACCATGTCCTTCCCGGTGGCCGGAACGCTGATGATCGAGCCCACCGAGAGCGAGGACCTGAACGAGCTCGACCGGTTCTGCGACACGATGATCGCGATCCGTGCCGAGATCGAGAAGGTCGCGTCGGGTGAGTGGCCCGCGGACGACAACCCGCTGCGCAACGCCCCGCACACGGCCGCCGCGCTCGGCGGCGACTGGGACCACGGCTACAGCCGTGAGGAGGCCGTCTTCCCGGCCGGGGTGAGCGCCGCAGACAAGTACTGGCCGCCGGTGCGCCGTATCGACGGCGCCTTCGGCGACCGCAACCTCGTGTGCTCCTGCCCGCCGCTGGAGGACTACGACAACTGACGCGTGCCGCACGGGGGATGCGTCGGGGGCCGGTGCGGAGAGGGATCTCCGGGCCGGCCCCTTCGTCGTACGGGCTGTGGTGCGGACGGCTGTGGTAGGACCGCCGTGCTGCTACGGGCGGTTCCTAGGCGGCCGTCATCAGCGGGCCCGCGGCGCGCGGCCGGCGCGGGGCGATGATCTGGCCGTCGGGCAGCAGTTCGCCGGTGTCCTCGAAGAGAAGGACGCCGTTGCACAGCAGGCTCCAGCCCTGCTCCGGATGGTGGGCCACGAGGCGCGCCGCCTCACGGTCTGCTGAGTCGGAGGTGGGACAGGCTGGCTGGTGCTGGCACATGGGTAGGTTCTTTCGCTGCGTTGTGGTGAGTGTCGTGCGGCTCGATGAGGTGTTCATGGCCGCCCCCCGTATCTCTCGGTTCAGTCCCAGTGTTCCCCTGCGGGCGTCGCTCCGCAGGCATTTCACGGCAGCTCTTTCTATAGATTGATGACGCATCACCCGCGCGGACGGTTCAGCTCACGGGGGCGGTCCTTTCGGGTGGTTCTCAGTGGCCTGGGGTGACTAGTCACAACGGGCCGGTGCCGATGCGCCGGTACGCCCCGCGACCGGGCGGTCGCGGGGCGTACCGGGCCGTTCTTCCCGGCGGATCGGCGGATCGGCGGGTCCTGCGGTCAGGCGGCCGGCGAGTCGAGCAGCCGGGGCGGCGCCAGGCGCAGCGTCAGGAGGGGCAGCAGTTCGGCGACCCGGTGCGGCCGGTGGGCCGCGATGCCCGGCGGCGCGGGCGCCAGGGGTACCAGGACGTCGGACGGCTGCGGCGTGCCGGCGGCCGCGTCGGCCTCCGGGTCGCGGTGCAGCCAGAGGGTGAGCATGTAGAGCTCGGGTACGGACAGCAGCCGCGGCTGGAAGGGCGATCCCATGGACTCGGCCTGGCGCAGGGCGCGTTCGGTCGAGTCGAGGTAGGGCCCTTCGAAGAAATGGGAGAAGGCCCAGCCGTCGGGCGTGAGCATCGTGTCCGCGGCGGCCACGGCACGATCGCCGCTGCGGATCAGGAAGCGCCAGCCGGTGAGCCGGGTGAGCGGGGCGGCGCCGCTCGGGGCTATCCGGTCCAGCACATGGACAGGCAGCGGCAGTTCGGCGCTCAGTGGTCCCTGGACGGACCGCAGAGCGGGGGTACGGGCCTCGGACACGGCCGTGGGTGAACCGAGTGCTGCGAGGACGCTGCGCAAGGCAGGCGCGGGGGCCGGGAGGACATGCAGCGGCATGGTGGGTCGCCTCTCACTCAGGAGACACGGTGATGCGTGAAGGTGCGGACGGCACTGTCAGCGTGCGGGACGGTGAGCGGCCGGAAGACACCGGATGCCAACTCACTGCCCTCGCGGAGTTTATACGACACGTGTTCACTTAATGTTTCCGCTAGCCGTCGTGGGTATTTCTGGCAAGGCGGAAACCGGTCCGTTCTGTACGGTCCCTGGACGGCTTTTCATGCCCTTCGGGGCTGCGGCCTGCGGGTTCGACTCCGGCGTGGTAGGCCGAATCCGGACGGTGTTTTTCACGACTCGGATACCGGAAAATGCCGACTGCGTCATGCCGGAGGAATGTGCCGACGGGGTACTGACTCCAGCCTACCGGCAGCGGTCCCTCCGCGGGGACGTTATGGATCAATGAGTCTGGGCATTATCGTCCGTGACGTGAGCGGTCCACGCCGCGTGATGCCCACTCCAGGAGGGACGCTCCGATGGGGGAGAAGGTCGAGTCGGACGGGTTCGACCTGTCCGACCGGCAACAGTACCGAAGGAAGCTGCAGCAGTGCCTGACGGGGCTGGGGCGGCTGCTGGACGAGAAGAGGTTCGACCGGCCCAGGAATCTGATGGGGCTCGAGATAGAGCTGAATCTCGCCGGCCAGGACGGCATGCCGCGGATGATGAATGCCGAGGTTCTCTCCCGTATCGCGAGTCCCGATTTCCAGACCGAGCTGGGAATGTTCAATCTGGAAGTGAACATCGTCCCGCACCGATTGGGCGGCCGGGTGCTCGACCAGCTCGCGGAGGAGTTGCATACCGGGTTGGGATATGCCGACCGGAAAGCGCAGGAGACCGGTTCCGGGATCGTGATGATCGGAATTCTTCCGACCCTCGCGCAGGAGGACCTGGTCTCCGCGGCCAACCTCTCCGACGTCGACCGCTATGTGCTGCTCAACGACCAGATCGTGGCGGCGCGTGGCGAGGCTTTCACCCTGGACATCGAGGGAGTGGAGCGGCTGACGTGCACATCGTCGTCGATCGCGCCGGAAGCGGCCTGCACCTCGGTGCAGTTGCATCTCCAGGTCACCCCCGGCCGGTTCGCGGACGTGTGGAACGCGGCGCAGGCGGTGGCGGCGGTGCAGGTGGCCCTCGGTGCCAACTCGCCGTTCCTCTTCGGCAAGGAGCTGTGGCGCGAGTCGCGGCCACCGCTCTTCCAGCAGGCCACCGACACGCGCCCGCCGGAGTTGCAGGCGCAGGGGGTCCGGCCGCGGACCTGGTTCGGCGAGCGCTGGATCGACTCCGCGTACGACCTCTTCGAGGAGAACATCCGCTACTTTCCCGCGCTGCTCCCCTTCTGCGACGACGAGGAACCGCTGCGGGTGCTCGAGGACGGCGGGGCGCCGCGGCTGAAGGAGCTGGTCCTGCACAACGGCACCATCTACCGCTGGAACCGGCCGGTGTACGAGGTCGTCGACGGCGTCCCGCACCTGCGCGTGGAGAACCGGGTGCTGCCCGCCGGCCCGACGGTGACCGACGTGATCGCCAACGCCGCGTTCTACTACGGCCTCGTCCGGGCGCTCGCCGAGGAAGCCCGGCCGGTGTGGAAGCGGCTTCCCTTCGCCGCGGCCGCCGAGAACTTCGAGGCCGCGTGCCGGCACGGCATCGACGCCGAACTCCAGTGGCCGCGCCCCGGCCGCGGCGGCGTCACACGGGTCCCCGTCGTGAAACTCGTCCGTGACGAGCTGCTGCCGCTGGCCGCGGCGGGCCTCGACGCGTGGAACGTGGCGCCCGCCGACCGGGATCTGTATCTGGGCGTGATCGAGGGGCGCTGCCGCCGCCGGATGAACGGCGCCTCCTGGCAGGCGGACACCTACCACCGCGCCCGCGAGGCGGGCCTCGAGCGGGAGGCGGCGCTGGCGGCCATGACCCGCCGCTACTGCGAGCTGATGCGCGAGGGGCAGCCCGTGCACACCTGGCCGGTCGGCTTCCCGGGGGCCGGGTCCTGAGAGGACCTGGCTGAATCCGCCGTAGGTTCGTCGGGCAAGCTGTGACGTCCGACGCGGTGGAACAACTGGAGGCTGGTGTGCAGGCGGAGGCGGGAGACGGGGCCGGACCCTGTGTGCGGGAGGCGGTTCCGCGCGGAATTCTGCGGCAGGAGACGGTACTCGTACTCGCGCTGTCACTCGGCGCCAGCGCTGTCTCCGCGCTGATCAGCTTCACCGGATCACTGACCAGGCCCGGCGGGCTCAAGGACCAGGCGGCGACGCTCAACGGTTCCTTCGCGCCGGGGCGGCCCTGGCTCGACCTCGCCTGGCAGCTCTTCGGGATCGCGACGGCGCTGGTCCCGGTCGCGCTCGTGGCGCATCTGCTCATCCGTGAGCGGGCCGGCCTACGGGCCATCGGTTTCGACCGGACCCGCCCGTGGCCGGACCTCGGCCGGGGCGCGCTGGTGGCCGCCGGCATCGGCAGCGCGGGGCTGGCCTTCTACCTCCTGGCGCGCGCCTCGGGCTTCAACCTCACCGTGGTGCCCGAGTCGCTGCCCGACGTGTGGTGGAAGTACCCGGTGCTGATCCTCTCGGCTCTCCAGAACTCGGTGCTGGAAGAGGTCATCGTCGTCGGCTACCTGCTGCGCAGGCTCGACCAGTTGGGCTGGACCCCGATGTCCGCGCTCGCCGCGAGCTCGCTGCTGCGCGGCTCGTACCACCTCTACCAGGGCATCGGCGGCTTCATCGGCAACATGGTCATGGGCGTCGTCTTCGTCCTGCTCTACCGGCGCTGGGGCCGCGTGGGACCGCTGGTGGCTGCGCACGCCCTGCTCGACATCGTCGCCTTCGTCGGTTACGGGCTGCTGGCCGGGAAGGTGGGCTGGCTGCCGACGCCGTGAGCGCCACCGGCAGCCCTGTGAGCGCCACCGGCGATCCGGCGACGAGGCCCTGCGTGAACCATGTGCTCCGAGGCTTCGGACCCGACCCGTCGCGACGTCAGGGCGCGGTGAGGAGTTCGCCGTCGATGACCGTGACCGCGCGGCCCGTCAGGAGGGTGCGGTCGCCGCGCAGGGTGGTGCGGACCAGGCCGGAGCGGGCGGAGGCCTGCAGGCCGGTGAGGTCGTCGCGGCCTAGGCGGGGCGACCAGAAGGGGGCGAGGGCCGTGTGGGCGCTGCCGGTGACGGGGTCCTCGTCGATGCCGACCCGGGGGAAGAAGCCGCGGGAGACGAAGTCGTAGCCGGCCTGGGGATCGGCCGCGGCGGCGGTCGCGATGATGCCGCGCTCCGAGTGCTCCACCAGGGCGGCGAAGTCGGGGAGCAGGCCGCGTACGGAGGCTTCGTCGGGCAGTTCGACCAGGAGGTCCCCGATGTGGGGGCCGGTGTCGTGGGCGGACAGGACCTTCGCGCCGAGTGCCTTTGACACGCCGTCCGGGACCTCGACCTGCGTCAGTGGGGCGGTCGGGAAGGCCAGGGTCAGCGTGCCGTCCTCGTGCGCGGTCGCGACGAGGGATCCGCAGCGGGCGGCGAAGCGCACGGCGCCGGTCGCCGTGCCCGTGGTGTGCAGGACATGGGCCGTGGCCAAGGTGGCGTGGCCGCACATGTCGACCTCGGTGGCGGGGGTGAACCAGCGCAGCGCCCAGTCCGCGTCGCCGCCGGCGGGCAGCGGGTGGGCGAAGGCGGTCTCGGAGAGGTTCAGCTCCGCGGCCACCTGCTGGAGCCAGGAGTCGGCGGGAAAGCCGGCGGAGTCCAGGAGCAGGACCCCCGCGGGGTTTCCGGCGAAGGGGCGGTCGGTGAAGGCGTCGACGATTCGAATCCGCATGGCGTGACCGTAGAGCGTCCGTGAAGCCGCAGGCCAAGGCCAATTCCGGGTCGCTGGACCCGATGGGGCTTGTCGATCGACCGTTCCCGATATATCGTTGAGGTATCGCGACTGATCAACGATGGAAGGAGCGTAGCGATGCGTTCATATGGAAACGGACCGGAACACGACCACGGCCGTGGTCATGGACACTGCGGGCCCGGCCATCAGGGTCGCGGCGAGCACGAGGGCCGGCGAGCCGCGTTCGGCCCGTGGGGACCACCGTTCGGCGGGCCCTTCGGTGGCGGCCGCGGGCGCGGCGGAGGCCGGGGCAGGGCGCGGCGCGGTGACGTGCGCGCCTCGATCCTGGCGCTGCTGAGGGACCGCCCGATGCACGGCTACGAGATGATCCAGGAGATCGACGAGCGCAGCGGCGGGGCCTGGAAGCCCAGCCCGGGCTCCGTCTACCCGACCCTCCAGCTGCTGGAGGACGAGGGTCTGATCGTCCCGGAGAGCGAGGGCGGCAAGAAGCTGTTCACGCTGACCGACACCGGGCGTGCCGAGGCCGAGTCGGGGCCGGAGGCTCCTTGGGAAGAGGCCGGGCGCGGCGTCGACTGGGAGAAGGTCAACGAGATCAGGCAGGCCGGCTTCGGTCTGATGGAGGCGTTCGGCCAGGTCTGGAAGACGGGCGACGCCGAGCAGCGGCAGAAGGCCGTTGCCGTCATCAACGAGGCCCGGAAGAAGCTGTATCTGATCCTCGCCGACGAGCACTGAGCGCCGCCAGGGTTTTGCGGCACGAAGGGCCCCGCGGTCATGCGGGGCCCTTCCTCCGTGCCGGGGCCGGCACCCCGCCGTGCGCGAGGTCAGGACACGAGTCCGCCGAGCTTGCGGAGCGACTCGTTGAGCGCCGCGGTCGCCGAGTCTCTGAGCTTCGCCGCCATCAGTGACACGGCCGCGCCGGTGAACTCGCCGTCGATCCGCACATCGGTCGCGCCGTCGGCCGTCGTACCCCCGGCCGGGACCAGCGAATAGCGGGTGCCCACCGTGACGGACATCGGGCCCTTGCCCCTGATGGCCAGCACCCGCTCCGGTTTCAGCTCCTCCACCGTCCAGGTCACCTCGGCCGGGAAGCCCATCAGCCTCATGTTCTCCGCGAAGGTGGCGCCCGTCTCCAGCGGCTCGGGGCCGCCCTGCGGGAAGTTGGTGTGGGTGGTGTTCCAGCGTCCGTACGAGGCGAAGTCGGTCAGCTGGGCCCAGACCTTCGCGGCCGGCGCCTCGATGCGTGCCTCCGCGCTGACTTCTGCCATGCGACCACCCCTTCGTATCGGGTTCCGGTGCCGCGGACCGTAGCGGTGAGGGCCGGAACACTCAATACTGACGGCGCGTCATTTCGAGCCGGTCTCATCCGTAAGGAGGAGGAAACGCCCGGGTGTGCCCGACTCCGGTCGGAGGGGTGAATGCTTCCCCGCGTGGACGCCCGGCCCGAGGACGTCTGATGGGGTGGGAGATGTGCAAAGCCCTGTCTTCCGGCTGCCCCGGCAGCAGCCCGCCCCCGCCCGCCCCGACATCGAAACCGTACTCACCGACGGGTTGGCCGCGGTGGTCACGGGCGCGCGCAGAAGAGCGCTGCGCGACGGCGACCGGCAGATCGACACCGCGCACCTGCTGCACTCGCTGATGGAACAGGACCCCGACGTCAGGGCGGTGTTCGGCGGTCCGGCGCAGGTCGCGCGGGTCCTCGGGTACCTCGTGCAGCGGAGTATCGGCTACGGCCTCGCCTGGCAGGGCTCCGTCGAGGACTCGGGTGCGCTGCCCGTCCTGCACGAGGGCGGCCGTCCGAGGCGCCTTCCCGCCCCCGTACCCGGCGAGCGCCGGCCCGTCGTCTCCCTGCCCGACGCGCCGGGCTGGTCGCCCTGCGCCGCGGCCGTCATGACGGGCGCGCTCGACCGGGCGCGGCGGTGCGGCAGGGGCGGGGCGGCGGGGATCGACGTGCTGGCCTGCGTCGCCGCCGATCCGGACTGCCGGGCCGCCGAGGTGCTGCGGCGCGCGGGGGTCGACACATCGCCGCTCGGCGCGCGGATCGCGGAGCTGTCTCGACATGTGTCACCGGGGTGACGGTACTGACCGGTCCTGGCATCATGTGCCGATGCAGGCGTCTCAGGGAAAGAGCGCCGGCCTGGGACTTGCCCTGGGGTCGGCCGTCGCGTTCGGTGGATCAGGCGTTGCGGCCAAGCCGCTGATCGAGGCGGGGCTCGACCCGCTCCATGTCGTATGGCTGCGGGTCGCGGGCGCCGCCCTCGTCATGGCTCCGGTGGCCTGGCGTCACCGCGCCCTGCTGCGGCGCAGGCCCGCGCTGCTGGCCGGGTTCGGGCTGCTGGCCGTGGCCGGTGTGCAGGCCTGCTACTTCGCGGCGATCTCGCGCATCCCGGTCGGGGTCGCGCTGCTCATCGAGTACCTGGCGCCCGCGCTCGTGCTCGGCTGGGTCCGGTTCGTCCAGCGCCGCCCGGTGACGCGGGCCGCGGCCGTCGGCGTCGTCCTCGCGGTCGCGGGGCTCGCGTGTGTCGTCGAGGTGTGGGCGGGACTCAGCTTCGACCTGCTCGGGCTGCTGCTGGCCCTCGGCGCCGCGTGCTGTCAGGTGGGCTACTTCGTGCTGTCCGCCCAGGGCGGCGACAGCGACGACGTCCCCGACCCGATGGGCGTCATCGCCTACGGACTCCTCATCGGCGCCGCGGTGCTCACGGTCGTCGCCCGTCCGTGGGGCATGGACTGGTCGCTGCTGGCCGGCGCCGCCGAGATGGGGGGCGCGGAGGTGCCCGCCGCGCTGCTGCTCGGTTGGATCGTGCTGATCGCCACCGTGCTCGCGTATGTCACCGGTGTCGTCTCCGTACGCCGGCTGTCGCCGCAGGTGGCCGGAGTCGTCGCCTGCCTGGAGGCGGTCATCGCGACCGTGCTGGCCTGGGTGCTGCTGCGTGAGCACCTGTCGGCGCCGCAGATCGTCGGCGGCGCGGTCGTCCTCGTCGGGGCCTTCATCGCGCAGTCCCAGGCGCCTCGGGCGCCGTCCGGGCCGGTGGCGGCGGGCGGGCCGGAACCGGTGCCCGCGGCGGCCGGTGAGGGTGCGGGCACGGGGGAGTTGTCCGGCGGCAAACGTGCCACGTAGGGTGGCGATCATGCATTCGACCGTACTTCCGCCGCCCGCCGCCTAGCGCGGGCGGACGTTCTTCTCACGAAGACCGGGCTCGGGTCGTCCCCGAGCAGGTCGGTGCTGCCCGCGTGACCGGTTCGAGCCATCAGCCGTCCGTTCTTCTTACGGAGAAGTCACGTGTCGAACTCCTCTTCAACTGCCGCTGCCGGCATGTCCGCGGACGTGTCCGCCGGGATGCCGCCCGGTACGTCCGCCGGTCTCCCCGCCGGTCTCCCCGTCGGGCGGGGACTCATCTATCTGATCTTCGCCGGGTTCGCCTGGGGGACCGCCGGCGCCGCCGCGTCCCTCGTCTTCGAGGTGAGCGAACTGGGCCCCCTCGCGCTGTCGTTCTGGCGGTGCGCCGGAGGGCTGGTGCTCCTCCTTCCCGTCCTCGCGCTGCGCGCCCGGCGGTCGGGCGGGGCCGTCGCGCCCGCCGAGCCGCGACGGCGCAGGCTCCTGCGCATCGTCGGCACCGGCGTGGGGCTGACCGTCTTCCAGAGCGCCTACTTCGCGGCCGTCGAGGCGACCGGCCTGGCCGTCGGCACCGTCGTGACGCTGGGCGCCGGGCCCGTACTCATCGCCGTCGGCGCGCGGCTGACCATGGGCGAGCGGCTGGGCCACGGCGGGATCCTGGCCGTCGCCGGGGCGCTGACCGGGCTCGGTGTGCTCGTCCTCGGCGGCGAGGGCGGTGAGGTGCGGCCGCTGGGCGTCGCACTCGCGCTGCTGTCGGCCGCCGGTTACGCGGCGATCACGCTGCTGACGCGGTGGCTCGGCCGGGACGGGGGCGGCGGGGACTCGCTGTCCACGACGGCCTGGGCCTTCGCGATCGGGTCCGTGGGGCTGCTGCCGACGGCGCTCGGCGAGGGCCTGCTGCCGCACACGGCGGACCTGGCGCGGGTCGTCTGGCTGCTGGTGTACGTCGCGGCCGTGCCGACCGCGTTGGCCTACGCGCTCTACTTCGCGGGCGCGGCCGTGGTCCGGGCGGCGACCGTCTCGGTGATCATGCTGCTGGAGCCGGTGAGCGCCGCGGTCATCGCGGTGACGCTGCTGGACGAGCGGCTGACGGCGGCCACGGTGGCGGGGACGCTGCTCCTGCTGACGGCGGTCGCGGGGCTCGCCGCGGCGGAGGCGCGGGGCGCGGCCGCCCGGAGGCGGCTGCCGGTCCCGGCCTGACGTCGACGGCCCCGCCCCGGGCGCCGAGTCCGGGGCGGGGCCGGTGCGTTCAGAGGTAGGCGGGCAGCGGGATGGCCGGCCCGAGGTCGGTGGCCGGGACAGGGGCGCCCGACGTGACGGACACGGGGACGACACCGGCCCAGTAGGGAAGCGACAGGTCCTCCGGGGCGTCGTTCGGGCCGCCGGTGCGGGTCTTGGCGGAGACCTCGGCCAGATCCAGCCGGAGCACGGCCGTCGCCGCCAGCTCCTTGGTGTCGGCGGGGCGGGAGTCCGCGGCGCGGCCGGGGATCGCGTGGTCGACCAGCGCGTCCAGCGCCGTGCGCTTCTCCTCGGCGTCCGTCACCTGCCGTGCGGTGCCGTGGACCACCACCGAGCGGTAGTTGATCGAGTGGTGGAAGGCGGAGCGCGCCAGCACCAGGCCGTCGACATGCGTCACCGTCAGGCACACCGGCAGACCCGGGTCGGCCTCGCCCGCCATCCGCAGGGGCCGCGAGCCCGTCGACCCGTGGACGTACAGCCGCTCGCCGACGCGGGCGAAGAGCGTGGGCAGGACGACCGGCGCGCCGTCGCGCACGAAGCCGAGGTGGCAGAGGTAGGCGGTGTCGAGTATCGAGTGCACCAGTTCACGGTCGTAGGACGCGCGCTCCCGGGAGCGGGTGGGGATCGTCCGCTCGGTCGGCTCGTACGAGGCTTCCGCGGTCTGAGGCTGCACAGTCTCGCCTTCTGCGGTCCGGTCTTCCGCGTGCTGAGGGTCCGTGGTCCGGGACATTGCCATCTCCATTGCACTAGTGCATAATAAGTTTTGTGCTAGGAGAGTATCGGATCGTTGGGCGGCGCGCATCGGAAATCGCCGCGAGTGTGGAGCGGGCGGTCGGGGCGGGGGAGCTCGAGCCCGGCCAACTGCTGCCGCCGATGCGGGAGTTGGCGACCGAGCTCGGCGTCAATCCGAACACCGTCGCCGCCGCCTACCGGACCCTGCGCGAGCGCGGAGTGATCGAGACGGCGGGCCGCAGAGGCAGCCGGGTGCGCCCCCGCCCGGCCAGTACGGCGCGCGGATCCATCAGGGTGGACGCGCCCCCGGGCGTACGGGACCTGGGGGAGGGCAACCCCGACATCGCGCTCCTGCCCCCGCTGGACGAGGCGCTCGCGTACGCGGCCGCGCGGTACGCGAAGGAGCCCGGCCTGTACGGGAAGGTGCCGCTGGACGCCGAGTTCGCGCGCCTCGCGCGCGCCGCCATGGACGCCGACGAAGTCCCCGCAGGGCCGCTCGCCGCCACATCCGGGGCGCTGGACGCGATCGAACGGGTCCTCGCCGCGCACCTGCGGCCGGGCGACGCGGTCGCCGTCGAGGACCCGGGCTGGGGGAGCCTGCTCGACCTGGTCTCGGCGCTCGGGCTCAAGCCCCTGCCCCTCGCACTCGACGACGAGGGCCCGCTGCCGGGAGAGATGGAGCGGGCGCTGACCGCCGGCGCCCGCGCCGTCGTCGTCACCGACCGGGCGCAGAACCCGACCGGAGCGGTGCTGAGCAGCCGCCGGGCCGGCCAACTGCGCGCCGTGCTCGGCCGGTTCCCCCGTACGCTGCTCATCGAGGACGACCACGGTCACGCCATCGTCGACCACCCGCTGCATCCTCTCGCCGGGGTGACCGAGAGCTGGGCGTTCGTGCGCTCGGTGGCCAAGGCGTACGGGCCGGATCTGCGAGTCGCCGTCCTGACGGGCGACGGCGTCACCGTCGACCGCGTGCAGGGCCGGCTCGGGCTGGGCCCCGGCTGGGTCAGCCGGCTGCTGCAGCACACCGTCGCGCACCTGTGGGCCTCCGGCGCCGTCGATCCCGTCACCGTCGCCCGGGCGTACGGTGAGCGGCGCGACGCTCTGACGGACGCGCTGGCCTTGCGTGGCGTCAAGGCCCGCGGGCGCAGTGGCATGAACGTGTGGGTGCCCGTCGAGGACGAGACGGGGGCCGTGGCGCGACTGCTCCACGCCGGCTGGGCGGTGGCCCCGGGCGCGCGCTTCCGTCTGGCGTCGCCCCCCGGCGTCCGGCTGACCGTGTCGCAACTGACGCGGGCCGACATCGAGCCGCTCGCCGACGCGGTCGCCTCGGCAGTCGGCCCGATGCCGGTCCGCAGTTACGGCTGAGTCGAGGTGGTGGCCGGTGTCCTCGCCGCCGGCTGCCTGGGCCGGCTCTGGGTCAGTGCCGCGCCCACCAGGACGATCAGCGCGCCCACCGGCGTGTTCCAGCCCAGGTGCTCGCCGAGCACCAGGACGCCCGCCGCCGTGGCGATGACCGGGATGAAGTACGTGACCATCTGGCCGGTCGTCGGTCCGACCTCGGCGACCAGCCCGTACTGGACGAGCAGGGCCAGCCCCGTGCCGAGTGCCCCGAGCGCGATCACAGCGAGCAGCGGCACCAGCGGGAACGAGGTCGGCAGCGTCGTGAACAGGGGTGTCACGACGGCCAGTTGCAGGGTCGCCACGCCGAGCTGGGCACCGGTCAGCGACAGGTGCGAGTTGCTGGAACCGGCCAGGGTGCGGCGTACGTAGATCCAGCCGATCGGGTAGCTGAGCGAGGCGAGCAGGGCCATGGCGGTGCCGCCGAAGTCCAGTCCGGAGAAGCCCTGCCAGGCGCCGAGGACGGTGAGCACCCCGAGGAACCCGATGCCGAGCCCGGCGACCCGGCGCCGGGTGGGCCGGTCCTCCGACAGCGCGACGAGGGAGAGCGCCATGCCCCACAGCGGCGAGGTGGCGTTGCAGATGCCCGCGAGGGTCGACGGGATGGTGAGCTCGGCGTAGGCGAAGAGCGAGAACGGCAGCGCGTTGAGCAGGAAGGCGGCGACGGTGAGGTGACCCCAGGTGCGCAGGCCCCTCGGCAGCCGCTCCCGGCGGAACGCCATGGCGACGGCGAGCACCGCCGTCCCGAAGAAGAGGCGGCCGAAAGTCACTTGGAACGGCGCGTACGCCCCGGTGCCGACCTTGATGAGCAGGAAGCTGAAGCCCCAGACAGCCGAGAGCAGCGCGAACCGGATACGCCAGTCGACGGCCCGCCGGCGCGGAGGGGTGGCGAGCACAGGCTCGCCGTGGCCGGAGTCCGGATCGGTCGGGGAGGCGGGAGAGGTGAGGGTGCGGGCGTCGGCCCCAGTGGCTGCGGTGCTCATGGCAACACGATGAACCGTTCTCACTTCTTAGGACAAGCGAGAATTTCTCGACTGCATCGCTTAGTGTTGCTTACATGTTGAATCTGGAGCGGCTGCGCACCCTGGACGCCCTGGCCCGGCACGGCTCGGTCAGCGCCGCCGCCGACGGGCTGCACGTCACCACCTCGGCCGTCTCCCAGCAGATGGCGAAACTCGAGCGCGAGGTCGGCCAGCAGCTCCTGGCGAAGAACGGGCGCGGTGTGCGCCTCACCGACACCGGCCGGCTCCTCGCCGACCATGCCTCGCGCATCCTCTCCCAGGTCGAGCTCGCGCAGTCCGAGATAGAGGCCCGGCGCGGACAGGTGGTGGGCGAGGTCAGGATCGCCGCGTTCCCGACCGCGGCCCGCGGACTGTTCCCGGCCGCGCTGTCCTCCCTGCGCCGCGATCACGCCGAACTGAGGGTGCTCTCCACGGAGTTGGAGCCGGAGGCGGCGGTCAGGGAGGTCATCAGGGGTGACCTCGACCTCGCCGTGGTGCTCGACTGGAGCAACAAGCGGCTGCCCGTGCCCGGCGGACTGGCGCAGGCGCATCTGCTCGACGACGTTCCCGACGTCGCCATGCCCGCGGACCACCCCCTCGCGGGCCGCGCGGAGGTCGACCTGGAGGAGTTCGCCGACGACGAGTGGGTGTCCTGGCCGCAGGGCGAGTTCTGCCACGAGTGGCTGGTGTTCACCCTGCGTTCCAAGGGTTTCGAGCCGCGGATCGCGCATCTGGCGGGCGAGCATCACACCCAACTCGCCCTGATCGCCGCCGGCCTCGGTGTCTGCGTCGCGCCACGGCTCGGGCGGGGGGCCGTCCCGGAGGGCGTCGCGCTCGTTCCCGTACGGCAGCGGATGCGCCGGCACGTCCACGCGGTGTGGCGCACGGACGCCGACCGCAGGCCGTCCATCAGGGCGGCGGTGGAGGCGCTGTGCAGGGCCGCGGAGCAGCAGGGCTGACCGTCGGGGCCGAAGCGTCGGATCAGGGGGCCGGCAGTTTGCGGAAGTCCCAGGACGCGACCGTGTCGGGGGTGAGCCGCAGCCAGGCGTGCCGGCCGTCGTGCGGCATCGCGTCGAGGCCGAAGTTCTTGGCGGCGAACAGCGCCTCGGGCACGGCCAGTTCGGGGCAGTCCTCGCCCGTGCGCGGTGTCTCGCCGACGAACACGGCCGTGCCGGACAGCTCGGCGCCGCGCAACTCCCCGTACTCCTCGCCGTCGTCGACGGCCACGGCGACCCGCGGATCCCGGCGCAGGTCGGCCCAGCGGCGGCTGCGGGTGAGGGAGTAGAGCCACAGGGACGTGCCGTCCCAGGCGAACCACAGGGCGCTGACGTGCGGGCGCCCGTCGGGCGAGACGGTGGCCACCCGGCAGGTCCGCTGTTCGGTGAGGAACGCGTCGAGTTCGCCGGGGGTCATCATGACGCGGCGGCCCCGGCGCTGGGTGGCGGTCATCTGCGGTCCTTCCGGCGCTGTCGCTGACTCACTGCCAGGACTCGTACCGGGAACAGCATGGACGCTCTTCCCTCGGTACGCAATGGCGGCTACCGTCACGCGCCTTCGCACCGGGCCGGACACGACACCGAGGGGGCACCATGCCGTCCCGTCAACAGCTGCTGGAACTGCTCGAGGCGCCCACCGTCCTGCTGACCGTCGAATGCCAGCAGGGCGTCGTCGGCAAGGACAGCGCCCTGCCGGAACTCGCCGCCCAGGCGGGCGCGTCGGGCGCGCTCCGCAACGTCGCACGGCTGGTCGGCGCCGCCCATGAGGCGGGGGTGCAGGTGCTGCACGCGGTGGCCGAGCGGCGCCCCGACGGCCGAGGGTCCAACCGGAACGCGCGGCTGTTCAGGGCTGCCGAACGGCTGCCCGTGCAGCAGCACACCGGTTCCGCGGCCGTACGCGTCGCACCGCCGATCGAGGTCGCGCCGGAGGACCTCGTCGTCGGCAGGCTGCACGGGCTCTCGCCGCTCGCCGGCACCGGCGTCGATCCGATTCTGCGCAACCTCGGCTGCCGCACCCTCGTGGTCACCGGCGTCTCGGCCAATGTGGCGGTGCCGGCCGCGGTCTTCGACGCGGTGAACCTCGGCTACACGGCGGTCGTCGTCGCGGACGCCATCGCGGGAGTGCCCGCCGAGTACACCCCCGCGATGATCCGCAACACCCTGTCGCTGGTCGCCGGCATCGCCACGACCGACGAGGTGGTGTCCTGCTGGAAAGGGCCGCGCGGGGTCACGCGAGCTTGATCGAGTCCCCCTCGACGGTGATCTGGGCGGGCGGCAGCGGCGCCGTCGCAGGACCCGCCTTGACGCTGCCGTCGGACGCGTCGAACTGGCTGTTGTGACAAGGGCAGTTGATGGTGCCGTTCGAGATGTCCTTGACCGCGCAGCCCTGGTGCGTGCACTTGGACGAGAATGCCTTGAACTCGCCCGCGACCGGCTGGGTGATCACCACGTCCCCGATGACCTTGCCGCCGCCCGCAGGGATGTCCGCGGTCCTGGCGAGCACCGTGCCGCCGGCCCCGCCCGTGCCGCCTCCCGAGGCAGCCGCGCCGGCCTCGCCGCCGCTCTCGCCGCCGGCCGGTTGCTGGGACCCGGTCTGCGCCGTGTCGTCCGAGCCGCCGCACGCGGTCAGGGCGGCGGTGAGACCGGCCCCGCCCACGGCTGCGACGACGGTGCGGCGGGCCACGGTCCGAGTGGTCCCCTTGGATCCGGTCATGCTGGCTCCCTCTCCACTGTCCGGCCTCGTGCCGGCCGGTTCGTGAAGTTGTACGCGTGCCCGGACCGCGGCGTTCAAGGTTTGACGGAATTCCCACGGGACGGACGACGCCGGGGCGCGGGTCGGGCCCTGCCCCGGTCGGAGTCCGGTCGGGCTCACCACTGGGTGATGAGCGGCGTGTCCGGTTCGTGCCGCCGCCAAGCTTCGGTGAGGCGGACGAGGCGGGCGGGCGCGGCGATGCCGCGTACGGTCGCGATCCTGCCGCCCGCGATGTCGAACGTCACGGCGCCGACGACCTGGTCACCGGGCACGAAGAGGATGGCGGGCGCGCCGTTGACGACCGCGTAGTGGACGGCGGACGGACCGCCGGCGAGTCGCTGCTTGGCGGGTGTGGATTTGAAGCCGGCCCGTGCGATGGCGGCGATGCGCTGCGGAGTGTCGTACCGCAGCAGCCTCTTGGCCAGGCCGGCGCCGTCGGAGATCGCGATCGCGTCGTCGGTCAGCAGCGACACCAGCCGCTCGGTGCGGCCCGAGGAGGCGGCGGCGAGGAATTCCTCGACGATCCTGCGGGCGGACGCCGCGTCGACTTCGCCGCCGCCGCGGCGGCGCGCGGCGGTGACGCGGTGCCGGGCCCGGTGCAGATGCTGCTGGCTCGCGGACTCGGTGATGTCGAGGATCTCGGCGATCTCGGCGTGGCCGTAGGAGAACGCCTCGCGCAGGATGTAGACGGCCCGCTCCAGGGGCGACAGGCGCTCCATGAGAGTCAGCACGGCCAGGGAGACCGATTCGCGCTGCTCGAATGTGTCGGCGGGGCCGAGCATCGGGTCGCCGTCGAGGAGCGGTTCGGGCAGCCAGGCGCCGACGGAGCGTTCGCGGCGGGCCTGCGCCGAGCGGAGCCGGTCGAGGCACAGGTTGGTGACGACCTTCGTCAGCCACGCCTCCGGCACCTTGATCGACTGCCGGTCGGCGGCCTGCCAGTGCAGGAACGCGTCCTGCACGGCGTCCTCGGCGTCGGTGGCGGAGCCCAGCAGTCGGTACGCCAGCGAGGCCAGCCGGTTCCGGCCGGCCTCGAACCGACTGGTGTCGAAGCGATCGATGTCGGTGCTGTCCACACGGACCACCCTAGGCGGCAACGCGGTTGACGGTGGAGGCATTCGGCGTGGCCGCCACCCGGAGCTTGCGCTTGGGCACGCAGAAGGTCGGGTGATTGGTGGTCCACAGCGACAACTTCAGGATGCCCGCCTTGATCCGTGCGGCCTTCCGGCCGCCCAGGTACTTCGGCTTCGCCCGCGCTTCCTCGTCGACCATCTGCAGGATCCCGTCCCGCCGGCCGAGGCTGATGTGGTTGCCCACGTACTCCAGCTTGGTGTTCGGGACCTTGCGGCCGGTCAGGCGTCCCACGATCGCGCCCGTGGCCTGCATGGCGGTGTAGCCCGCCGAGGCGCAGGACATCGGCAGCGGCCGGCCGTTGTCACCGATGGCGTGGGCGCTGTCGCCGACGGCGTAGACGTCCGGGTGCGAGACCGACCGCATGGTGCGGTCGACGACGATCCGACCGTTCTCGGTGACCTCCAGCCCGCCGGCGGCGGCGATGGTGTCGACCGCGAAGCCGGCCGTCCACACGGTCACGTCGGAGGCCAGGACGCCGCCGTCGGCGCACAGCACCCGCGTCGCTTCGACGGCTTCGACGGCGGTGTGCTCGAGGACGGTGATGCCCAGCCGGTCGCAGGCCCGGCGCAGGTGGTCGCGGGCCCCGGGGGAGAGCGGGGCGCCCAGCTCGCCGCGGGCGACCAGCGTGACCGACAGGCCGGGCCGGGCCTCGGCGATCTCGGTGGCGGTCTCGATACCGGTCAGTCCGTCGCCGACGACCAGCACGCTCTTGCCCGCGTTCGGCCCGTCCCGCTTGTCCAGGCTGTCCAGGCGCTCCCGCAGGCGCAGCGCCGAGGGCCGGCCGGCGACGTCGAAGGCGTGCTCGGCCACGCCCGGGACGCCGTGGTCGGCGACGTGGCTGCCGAGCGCGTAGAGCAGGGTGTCGTAGCCGAGTTCGCCGCCGCCGTCGGCGTCGGCCACCGCGACGACCCGGCGCTCGGGGTCGACGGCGGTGACCCGGGCCAGGCGCAGCCGTATCCCCGTGCCCGCGAAGACGTCGGCGAGCTTTTGGGCCTCGATCTCCCGGCCGGCCGCGAGCTGGTGCAGCCGCAGCCGCTCGACGAAGTCCGGCTCGGCGTTGACCACGGTGATCTCGATGTCCTCCGGGGACAGCCGGCGGGTCAGGTTCCCGGCCACGTAGGCCCCGGCGTAGCCGGCGCCGAGGACGACGATGCGGTGCTTCATGTGCAGCTCCTGTCGGTTCGCTTGCTCTCGGTGAATTGAGCGGAACAGGGTCCCGATTGCTGACAGAAATCGTGTGTGACGTGGGTCACACAGTGCTATGAGCTTTCCGGCGCGATTTGCCTAAAGGTATTAGGCTGCTGCCTAATAGATGCCATGGTGCGTGCGGGGCTGACCACGGAACGACTGGCGCGAGCGGGCGCGGAGCTGGCCGACGAGGTCGGCTTCGACCAGGTGACCGTCTCGGCGCTCGCCAGGCGCTTCGACGTCAAGGTCGCGAGTCTGTACTCGCATGTGAAGAACTCCCAGGACCTCAGGACCCGGATCGCCCTGCTCGCCCTGGAAGAACTCGCCGACCGGGCCGCCGCCGCGCTCGCCGGACGCGCCGGCAAGGACGCCCTGACGGCCTTGGCCGACGTCTACCGCGACTACGCGCACGAGCACCCGGGCCGTTACGCCGCGGCCCAGCTGCGGCTCACTCCGGAGGCGGCGGCCGCCAGTGCCGGCGGCAGACACGCACAGATGACCCGGGCGGTCCTGCGCGGATACGACCTGCCGGAGCCGGACCGGACCCATGCGGTCCGGCTGCTGGGCAGCGTCTTCCACGGCTACGTCAGCCTGGAGACGGGCGGCGCCTTCAGCCACAGCGCCCCCGACACACAGGAGACGTGGTCACGGACCCTGGACGCCCTCGACGCCCTGCTGCGCAACTGGCCCCAGGCGTGACCGGGTCCGCAGCGTACGACCTGCGCGCGCACCGGCCATGGGGGCGACGCCCGAGCAGGCGCGCACCTCGCCGGACCGCCCGCCCGATACTCCGATCAACAGGTTGAGACGACCATGCACCCCAACGGCAACTGGATCACCACACCCGTCACCGCCGACCTCCTGCGCGGCGCCCTCGAAGTGGAGCGCACCGAGCACGGTGTGCTGCCGCACCGGCTGCCGGCCCGGGCCCGCGCCCAGTGCGCCGACGCGCAACTGGCCATGGCCGAGGCCCAGCCCTCCGGCGTCCGCCTGGTGTTCCGCACCCGGGCCACCGCCGTCGAACTGGACGCCCTGCCCACCAAGCGGGTCTACGCGGGCGCCCCGGCCCGCCCGGACGGTGTGTACGACCTGCTCGTCGACGGCCGCCCGGCCGGTCAGGCCGGCGTGACCGGCGGCAACACGCTGACCATCGACATGGCCGCGGGCACCGCAGAGCACCGGCCCGGCCCGCCCGGCACCGTCCGCTTCGCCGACCTGCCCGCCGGCCCCAAGGACGTCGAGATCTGGCTGCCGCACAACGAGACCACCGAACTCGTCGCACTGCGCACCGACGCCCCCGTCGAGCCCGCGACGGACCGGGGCCGCAAAGTCTGGCTGCACCACGGCAGTTCGATCAGCCACGGCTCCGACGCCGCGAGTCCCACGACCACCTGGCCCGCTCTCGCCGCCTCACTTGGCGGCGTCGACCTGGTGAATCTGGGGTTCGGCGGCAGCGCCCTGCTCGACCCGTTCACGGCGCGCGTGCTCCGGGACACCGCCGCCGACCTGATCAGCGTCAAGATCGGCATCAACCTGGTCAACACCGACCTGATGCGCCTGCGCGCCTTCACCCCGGCCGTCCACGGCTTCCTCGACACCGTCCGCGACGGCCACCCCACCGCACCGCTGCTCGTCGTCTCGCCCATCCTGTGCCCCATCCACGAGGACACCCCCGGCCCCAGCGCCGCGGACTTCACCGCCCTCAGCGCCGGGCGGCTGCGGTTCCGGGCCACGGGCGATCCGGCGGAACGGGCGAGCGGGAAACTGACCCTGAACGTCATCCGCGACGAGCTGGCCCGGATCGTGGCCCAGCGCGCGGCCCAGGACCCGAATCTGCACTACCTCGACGGCCGCGGCCTCTACGGCGAGGCGGACTTCGCCGAAGCGCCGCTGCCCGACCAGCTCCACCCGGACGCCGCCACCCACCGCCGTATCGGCGAACGCTTCGCCGAGCTGGCCTTCACCGCGCACGGCGCTTTCGCGGACGTCGGCGCCTGAAGCCGGACCCGGCCGCGCCTTCCGTCGGGTCAGCACTCGCCGGTTTCCACCTCCACCCCGAGGGCGAGGGTCACGGACGTGTAGGCGTCGGACTCGGGCTCGGTCGGTGTGACGTGCAGGCAGTACGCGGCGTCGACGTCGTCGGTGGTGACCTCGAACAGGTCCGCCGACGTGGTCTCCTCCCCATCGCTCTGCGGCGAGACGCTCACCATCCCGAAATCGGGGCCCTCGCCGCTGTTCTCGATGGCGTCGGCTATCAACTCCTCGTAGCTTCCCCGGAACCCGCCCACGTGTTGTGCTCGCGCCTCGAGGCTCTCGGCGGCCGCGTGGACCGCGTCGTGCAGTTCGCCCTCGCTCCATGACGAACTGTCGTGCAGGGCGTACATGCCACCGCCTGCGAACAGCAGGGACCCGATGATGAGAGCCATGCCCACGGGGTTGTTCGGGTTGTACACATAGCGGCTCGTCCCCCACTTGGAGCGGACGAAGACCGGCTCGGCGTCGTGATCTTCGTTCATGGGCGGGAGCCTAGCCGCGCGCCTCGGCGGGGCACCGGGGCGGCCGGCGACGCGGGCACAGCGCGAAGCCCCGCCAACGGGGGAGTGGCAGGGCTTCGCTCAACACAGCTTAGCCCTGTCGGGCAGCCGTCGGCAGCCGAACCGGGGAGCAACCCCGCGCACGCCCGGCTCACGGGAGCCGTCGCGGCGCCGGGCCGCGCGGAGGACGGAGGGATAGGGTGAGGGGAACGCGTCGCACAGGCGCGCGGTGTGCCGGGAAGTCTGGTCGGCGATCAAGGGGCCCGAGTGCCCGAGTGCCGACGCCCCGGAGGTTCCCGTCGTGTGCGCTGCCCCGCGCGAGCGATCCGTCTTCCTCGACCTGCTGCCCTGGCCGGAACGCAAAGCCGTCGCGCAGGCCCTCAGAACCGAGACGGTCGGCGGGGTCGTGCTCCTCGTGGCCGCCGCGATCGCACTGGTCTGGGCGAACACGCCCTGGGCCGGCGCCTACGAATCGCTGCGTGACGTGCACGTCGGCATCCCCGCGCTCGGCCTGGACCTGTCGCTCCAGCACTGGACCGCCGACGGCCTGCTCACCGTCTTCTTCCTCGTGGCCGGGATCGAACTCAAACGGGAACTGGTCCTGGGCGAGCTGCGGAAGCCCGCGCGGGCCGCGCTGCCCGTGATCGCCGCCGCGTGCGGAATGATCGTGCCCGCCGCCGTCTATCTCCTCACCGTCGGGGCGGGCGGGGGCTCGCCCGCGGGCTGGGCCGTGCCGATGGCCACCGACATCGCGTTCGCGCTCGCCGTACTGGCCGTCCTCAGCACCCACCTGCCGTCCGCGCTGCGAGCCTTCCTGCTCACCCTCGCCGTCGTCGACGACCTCGGCGCGATTCTGATCATCGCGGTGTTCTTCACCTCCGAGCTGAACCTCGTGGCCCTCGGCGGCTCCGTCGCGGGACTCGTGCTCTTCTACACGCTGCAGCGGCTGCGCGTACGCGGCTGGTGGTGGTACGTGCCGCTCGGCCTGGCCGTCTGGGCGCTGATGTACAACAGCGGCGTGCACGCGACCGTGGCCGGTGTGGCCATGGGCATGCTGCTGCGCGCCGCGCACGACGACGGCACCGCCCGCGACCGCCCCCGGGAGGCCGCGTCGCCCGCGGAGCGCACCGTGCACCTGCTGCGGCCGATCTCGGCGGGCGTCGCCGTCCCCCTCTTCGCGCTCTTCGCCGCCGGGGTGAGCGTCTCGGGCTCCGCCCTGGGCAAGGTGTTCTCCGACCCGGAGCCGCTGGGCGTCGTCCTGGGACTGGTCGTCGGCAAGACGGTCGGCGTCTTCGCCGGGACCTGGCTCGCGGCGCGCTTCACGAGGGCCCGCCTCAACCCGGACCTGGCCTGGGCGGACGTCTTCGCCCTCGCGGCCCTGGCCGGCATCGGCTTCACCGTGGCCCTGCTGATCGGCGACCTCGCCTTCACCGATCCGGCGCTCACCGAGCACGTCAAGGCCGCCGTCCTGGTCGGCTCACTGATCGCCGCCGGCCTCGCCGCACTGCTGCTCAAGCGCAGAAACGGCATCTACCGCCGGCTGTGGGAGGAGGAGAACGCCGACGAGAACGCCAACGCCGTCCCGGACGTCTACGAGCGCGGGCCCACCGAGGACGGGGACCGCTGACCCCGCCGCTCACAGGTCGGGCCCGCCGCACGATCCCGGCGCGGGGCCTACCGGTCCTCGGCCGGCGTGACGAGTTCGGCGAACAGACCGCCCGCGCCGGTCAGCTCCTCGTATCCGCCCTGCTCGACCACGCGCCCCTCGCTCATGACGATGATGCGGTCGGCCAGGCGCGTGTTCTCGAGCTGGTGGATGACGATGACGGTGATGCGCTCGGCGGCGATGCGCCTGATCTCCAAGAAGATCCGGTGCTCCCCGCGAGGGTCCATCTGCGAGGTGGACTTGTCCAGGATCTGCAGCGGAGTTCGCCGATACAGCGCGCGTGCGTAGGCGAGGCGCTACCACTGGCCGCCGGACAGCTCGGCGCCGCCGCCGCCCCACAGCTCCTTGGCAAGGAGGGTGTCGAGTTCGCGCGGCAGCTTCTCGACGGCCTCGCGCATGCCGACGGCGTCGACGGCCTCCCACAGGACGTGTTCGACCCCATGCGAGGCAAGCGGTCGAGCACGCGGTCGCAGTGCTGAGGCCGCCGGTCCGGCGCTCGGGGTTGGCCGAAACGCCGGTGCCCGTGACGCATGGGACGCACGGGATTTCCCGACAGCCGCCGTCGCCCTGATGGGGGAGGTGGGCTCAGACCGCCAGGGCCGGGGCGTACGCGCCGGTGACCGCGTCGACCTGTGCGTAGCCGGTGCGCAGCAGGAAGGTGTTGAGGCGGCCGTGGGACTTGGCGCCGAGGACGAAGAAGTGCGGCTCCGGGTTGCGCAGGGCGTCGACGCCGACGGCGGGCTGGGCGAGGCAGTCGCCGCCCGCCGAGCCGAGCAGGGTGGCGGACAGGTTCATGGGGGCGGCCGTGGCGTAGCACTCGTGGACCTGCAACTGCCGGTAGAGGGAGGCGTCGCCGACATAGCCGGTCAGCGACACGACGTGGTCGCAGACGGCCTCCCGCGGGCCGTCCGCGGTGGCCAGGGTGACGTGGACCCGGCCGCCGTCTGAGGCGAGGGCCTGGACCTGGGCGCCGGTGTGGACGGTGACGTTGCCGTGTGCGCCGCCGGCGAACGCCCGGGAGGTCTCCACGAGGCGTCGGCGGCCGGGCAGCGTGTCGTCGGGCACGGCTCCCCAGTCGGGCGCGGCGCTGCGCACGACCCACTCGACCCGGGTGCCGGGCAGCGCGGCGAGGTCGCGCACGGCCGTCTGCGCGGACTTGCCGGCGCCCACGAGCAGGACCGTGCCGGCCCAGCGCTCCGGGTCGTCGGCGGCGGGGAGGGTACGGGTGATCCGGTGGTCGAGAGCCCGCTCCCCGCGGGCCGGGATGCCGCCGGCGCCCAGGGTGTTGGGGACCGCGTAGGTGCCGGTGCAGTCCAGGACGAGATCCGCCTCCGCCGTCTCCTCACCGTCCGGCCCGTCGAGGAGAAGCGTGAAAGGGGCCGCGGCGCGGGCGCCCGAGCCGATCTGCTCGTGCTTGAGCAGGCCCGAACGGGCGACGCCGACGACACGGGTCCGCAGCCGGATCCGGTCGGCGAGCACGGGCAGTGCGGCGACCGGCTCCAGCAGACGGTCCGCCAGTTCCGCCCCGGTGGGGCAGTCCTGGCCGGTCGGGGCGTGTGGCAGCAGGGCGCGCATCCGGTGGGACACGTTGAGGTCCCACGGGGTGAACAGGCGCACATGGCCCCAGGCGCGCACATGGGCGGCGACCGTGTCCCCGGCCTCGTAGACGGTGAAGGTCCGTCCGGCGGCGGCGCAGGCGAGGGCGGCATCGAGGCCGACGGGACCGGCGCCGAGGATCGCGACGTGGTGCTGCATGGGGAACTCCTTTGCCGTACGGGTCACATGGCGCAGTGGACGGGGCGGGGCAGGCTGCCGTCGGCGAGGCGGGCGGCGAAGAACCGCTCGGTCACGAGCTGTCGGCCGGTGACGAGCGGGGTTCCGGCGGGGGCGAGGTGCATGTCCGGGCTGGTGGCCAGGTCGGCTCCGGCCGGGTGCCAGTGCAGCCCGTCGGCGGTGACGGTCAGCTCCGGGATGCTGGAGTCCTCGCCGATCTCCACCCCGGTCTGTGAGAAGCCGCGGCGCAGCAGCGGGCGTACGGCGAAGTGGTCGGCGGGCAGCCCCAGTCCGGCCAGCAGTTCGGCGACCGCGGGGATCTCGTGCGTGTTCTCCGGCGTCTCAGTGAGGGCGACGCGCGGCGGCAGACCGAGGTCGATCAGATGGCGGATGCCGTCCATGGTGCGCCGCCAGGAGCCGTTGCCGCGGTGCGCGTCGTGGGTGTGGGCGGTGGCGCCGTCCAGGGAGGTCTGGACGGTGAGCTTGCGGTCGGCGAGGTCCGCCAGCCCGGCGGCCCGGCGGCCGCGCAGCAGCATCGCGTTGGTCATGACGACGGTCGGCAGCCGCGTGGTGGCGTGGTCGAGCAGGCCGATGATGTCCGGGTGGAGGAAGGGCTCGCCACCGGTGAGATACAGGTCGGTGAACCCGGCCTCCGCGGCCTCGTCCACGCGGTCCCGGAAGGCGTCGGCGGTCAGGGTCCGGGGCGCTGCCTCGGGGGAGGATGCGACGGCGCAGTAGTCGCAGGCCAGGTTGCAGTGGAAGTTGGTGTAGATCCACAGCCGGGACGGGAAGTACGGGGTGCCGAACAGCGGGACCACCGGCCTGGGGGTATGACCGAAGTCGCCTGGCCCAGCGTCCTCGAGGGCCCGGGGCGTGGTCTCGCCCCAGCCTTCGTCGGCCGGCCGGAAGCCGGACGGCAGCGTGGAGCGGTAGAGGTGGTAGCGGCCCCGGGAGCGTTCGCGCGGCGGCAGCACCTCCAGGCAGGTGGTCCACCAGCCGGTCTCCACGGTCTCGACGAACACTTCGGGCAGCCCGGCGGCCCGCATCGAGCGGGCCTGCGCCCGCCAGTCGTAGGCGAGCGGCACGAGTTCGGCCTCGACGCGCCCGTCGGCGAGATCGAGGATCGCGTACCAGACCTCGGGGCGGCCGTCGTTGGCCGGTTTGCCGACCACGCCGACGTTGACGGCGAGCGTGTCGCCGATGCGCCGCTGCCAGGGCAGACCGCTGTGGGTGCACAGCACCACGTCGGCGCCGGACGCCGCGGCCCGCAGCCGGTGTTGCTCCTCCGGCAGCGACTCCCACCAGAAGTCGTTCAGGGCCAGTGTGGAGCCGTGCACCATGTGCACGTCCACGCCGTCGATCGTCTCCCGGCGCTCGGTGGGCAGGGTTCCCATCCAGGCGGCGAAGTCGCGGCCCGTGGCGGCGAGCGTGTGGTCGTAGACGATCTGGGCGTACTCGTTGTCCTTCGGGTCGCGGTAGCCGCAGCCGCAGTCGGCGTCGCCGCGGGCGATCGCCACGTCGTAGTTGCCGGCGACGCACTCGACGCGGTTGTCCGTCAGGATCGGCCACAGGGCGTCCACGTCGGCGCCGAAGCCGCCGAGGTCGCCCAGGCAGAACAGCCGCTCGGCGCCCCGGGCGCGCGCGTCGTCGACGAACGCCTGCAGGGCGTACGGGTTGCCGTAGGGGCCTCCGCATACTGCGATGCGCACAGCGATGGTCTCCAGTCTCCAGAGGGAACGGGCAGGGATGTCAGGACCGTTCGGCGCGGGCGCCGCGCGTCGTCCGCCTGCGGCCGGCGAGCCGGGGGCCGGTGGCATAGCGGTCGCGGATGGTCTCGGTGTCGACGCCCGCGAAGTACAGCAGCTTCAGGTACTGCATGAAGGCGATCATGCGCCAGGTGCCGTGGGCGGTGAACCGGCGCGAGGAGGCCGTCGACGTGGCGGGCAGCAGGCGCAGTTCGCCGCGCCGGTGCAGCCGCCGGGACATCTCCAGGTCCTCCATGACGGCCAGATCGGGGAAGCCGCCCAGCTCGTCGAAGACGCCCCGGCGGACGAACATGGCCTGGTCGCCGAAGATGTGGTGGAGGCGGCGGGCCCTGGCGTTCGAGGACCACGCCAGATAGTTCAGGCCGGGTGTGCGGCGGTCGAAGCGGATGGTCAGCCCGCCGCCGACCACGGCCGGGTCGGCCAGGCAGGCGTGGATCTGGCCGAGCGCCGCCGGGTCGACGGTGGTGTCGGCGTGGACGAACCAGAGCACGTCGCCGCGGGCGTGCCGGGCGCCTTGGTTCATCTGCCTCGCGCGGCCGCGTGCGCTGTGCACCACCGTGGCGTGGGCGGCGGCGAGTTCGACGGTGGCGTCGGTGGAGCCGCCGTCGACGACGATCAGCTCGCAGTCGTGGAAGTCCCGGCACAGGCGGCTCAACGCGGCCTGCACGGTGGCTTCCTCGTTCAGGACCGGGACGATGATCGACACCTCGCTCACAACGCCTCCGCGGGCGGGAGCGGCGCGGCTGACCCGGGCCGCACCGCCGGGGCCGGGGCGAGCACGGCGCCCGGCCGGAGCGCCTCGGCCGTGACCGAAGACGTAAGGGGGCTCATGAGCCGAACCGGTAGACGGTGCCGGCCGGGGCCACGGGGCCCAGCCCGGGCAGGGCGTGGGCGGCCAGGGCGGCGAAGGTGTCCTTGCTCGCGGCCATCCGGGCCAACAGCGCCTCGACCGGCTCCGGTTCGGGCGCGACCCCGTTGGCGTGGTCGGTGACGAAGCCGACCAGGGCCATCGGCAGTTCGGCCTCCCCGGACAGCACCACCTCCGGGCCGGCCGTCTGGCTGACGGCGGTGACGCCCGCGGCCGCCAGGGCCGCGATCTCCGGGCGGCTGTTGAAACGGGGGCCGTCCACATGTCCGTACACGCCACGGGTGACCACGGGCGCTCCGGTGCGGTCGGCTGCGGCGATCAGCGCCTGGCGCAGCGGCTCGCTGAACGGCCGGTCGAAGATCCAGTGGCCGCGTCCGGCGGCGCCGGGGGTGTCGTACCAGGTGCAGGCGGAGCCGTCGGGAAGCCGGTTGCCGGGAAAGTACAGGTCGTCGAAGACCACCAGCGAACCCGGCGGGGCGGCCGGATCGACCGCGCCGCACACCGTGAACGACACCAGCGCGTCGACCTCGCAGGCGAGCAGGGCCGCGAGATTCGCCCGGTGGTCGACCTGGTGGGAGAGCCGGTGGTGACCGGCGCCGTGCCGGGACAGCTGAACCAGTTCGGCGCCCTTCAGACGGCCTTCGGTGACGGTCACCTGCCCGTACCCGGTCGTGACGGTGCGCTGGGCCGCGTCCTCCAGATGCGGCCAGTCGTAGCTGCCTGAACCGGTGATGACTCCTATGCGCATGGGTTATCTCTCCTGTGGGCCGGGACGGCGGACGGACGGATTGTCGTGCGGAAGGTCGTCGTGCGGACGGTCGGGCGTACGGGCGGTCGTACGGGCGGTTGTACGGACTTCGACGAGCGGAAGCAGTGTGCGCAGTTCGGCGTTCTCCGCCGGGTCGAGCACCGCGTGCTGCACACACGCGGGCACCACCGTGCCCTCCTCAGGGTGCGCCATCGCGTAGTGGCAGGCGGCCAGCCGCTCCTGTGCCTCGAGCAGCCGGGGCTCCGTAGCCCGCTCGCCGCGCAGCATCATCTCCCAGGCGGGCGCGACGACTTCGGCGTCCATGAACTGATGCATCACAAAGGTGACCGGCCGGACACGGCAGCGGTGCCGCAGCAGCCGCCCCACCCCGACCCGGCCGGCGGTACGGGCCAGCCAGCGCACCGCGACCCCCACGGTCATGGGGTGGCGGGCCACGACACGGGCGAGTTTCGCCGCGAGCAGGACGGGCGGCGTGCCGCTGAAGCTCACCTTGCCGAAGTACCGGAAGAAGGCGTCGCGCACGGCCAGATCGCGCGGATCGTCCTCCTCCAGGAACGGATACCAGCGCCGGCCGACGTAGAAGCCGTACGCGGTGCGGTTGCAGCGCACATCACCGTTCTCGAAGACCCGGTACCCGAGCGTGCGGCCGGCGCCGCGCCCGATCTCCGCCCACACCGCTTCCGGGGTCGCCTCGCGGTACCGCTCCTTCCAGCGGCGCTCGTCGCCGAGGAAGGCGGCGGGCTGGAAGGAGAACATGCCGTACCCCATGGCGTGGCAGTCCCGGACGACACCGGCGACCTCGTCGAGATTGCCGGGCGTGACGGTCATGTTGTGGGCGAGGAAGTACCGCACCCCGTGTTCACGCCGCAGCCGCGCGAACATGGCCGCGAACCGCTGCCGGTACGGGTTCAGCGACCGTTCGTCGGGCGGGCGCTCGATGCCGCGCCTGCCGTACATGAACCGGTCGAAATGCGCGGCGAACGACAGTCGGCCGAAGCGCCGGCGACCGTCCTCGCCGAGGGCGAGCCGCTCCAGATGGTCGTAGTCGAAGTCGCCGTGCGTGAAGCTCATCGGCTCCCGGCCCTCGGCGCGCATGATCTCCAGCGCGGCGGCGTGCTCGTCCGGCGGGAGCAGGCTCACCTCGCCGCCGATGAGCTGGGCATGGGCGCGCGGGCCGCGCAGCCTGCGCAACAGGCCCATCTGCGCCGCCACTTGCCGCCGGGTGTGCGGGCCGTCGACCCGGACCTGGTTCGCGTCCCGCGAGTGGTAGCAGGGCGTGCACTTCAGGTTGCACCGGGGGAAGACCCCGTGCGTGCCTTCACAGCCCACCCCGTGCCGCCCGAGGATCTGCCCGGGCGTCTTGACGACGTCGGGCAGTTCGGCCCACCGGCGTGCCATCGCGGCCACGAACTCGGGATCGTAGGGCCGGGTCGCACGGTCCAGGGCCCGCAGCCGCGCCAGGATTCCCATCGGGTCACCTCTCCGTTTCCGGTGTCGTACGAGGAGCGGCGGAGGGTCACGGCCGGACCTTCCTGCGCAGCCCCAGCAGCGCGCCGGTCAGCGGGCGGGCCCGGGCGAGGCGGGCGTACACGTCCGTGAGGGCCGTGTGCCAGGGCCCGTCGGTGTAACTGGGGTACGGGTGCACGGTTTTGGCGTACTGGGACGGTGTCCAGCCGAGCCGGACCGCCGTCGCCAGGTGCGCGATGGTCTCTCCGGCGCGCGGGGCGACCACGGTCGCGCCGGCGATCCGGCCGCGGCCGTCCAGCACCAGGCGGGTGAAGCCGTCCACGCGGTCGTCGGCGACGGCCCGGTCGACCCGGTCGTGGTCCACGGTGAGGGTGCGGGCCCCCTCGGCGGACGTCACGCCCACGCGGGCCACCTCCGGGTCGGTGTACGTCACCCGGGGCACCGCGGCGTAGTCGATACGGCGCCGCGCGCCCAGTAGCGCGTCCGCGGCGGCGGCCCCGCCCTGCACCCCGCCCAGGTGCGTGAAGGCGGAGCGGCCGGTGACGTCCCCGGCCGCGTAGACCCGCGGATTGGCGGTGCGCAACCGGTCGTCCACGCGGACGTCGCCGCGTTCGGTCAGCGCCACGCCGGCGGCCTCCAGCCCGAGGCCGCCGGTGTTCGCACGGCGGCCGGTGACGGCCAGGAGCGCGTCGTACGGCAGCAGGTCGCCCGGGCCGTGCACGGCGCCGCCGTCGACCTTCGCGGCCCGGTAGCCGGTGCGTACCGTGACCCCCTCGGCCGCCAGCCGCTCCTGTACGAGAGCCGAGGCACGGGGTTCCTCGCGCGGCAGCAACCGGTCCGCGGCCTCCACGAGCGTGACCTCGGAGCCGAGGCGGGCGAAGGCCTGCCCCAGTTCGCAGCCGACGGCCCCGCCGCCCAGCACCACCAACCGCCCCGGCAGCGCCGTCAGGCTCCACACGGTGTCGCTGGTCAGGGGGCCGGCCTCGGCGAGACCCGGGACGGGGACCAGGGCCGGGGCCGAACCGGTGGCGATCACCGCGTACCGGAACGTCACCTCGCGTTCGGCCGCCACCCGGAGCGTCCGCGGTCCGGTGAAGACTGCGGCCCCGTGGGCCACCTCGACGCCGAAGGCGTGCAGGGACTCGGCCGAGTCGTGCGGCTCGATCGCGCCGATCGCCTGCTTGACGTGCGCCATGGCGGCCGCCAGGTCCGCCGGACCGTGCGGCGCGCGCAGCCCGTACCGCCCCACCCCGCGCGCGGCCTGCACCTCGGCGGCCACGTGCAGCAGCGCCTTGGAGGGCACGCACCCGGTCCACAGGCAGTCACCGCCCAGCCGGTCCCGCTCGACCAGCAGCACGCGGGCGCCGAGACGGCCGGCGGTCCGGGCGGCGGTCAGGCCGGCGCTGCCGCCGCCGATCACCACCAGGTCGTACGTCCCGTCACTCCGCGGGGGCTGTCCCATGCTCATCGGCCGCCTCACTCGCCTCTCTTGTTCCGCTGCGGCAAGGGAACCCGCCGGGGCGGCCGCCGCCTTCCCTCCGGGCACGACTCATTCGACACGCCGCACGGCACCGGGAGGCCCACCACCGTTCTGGCGTGTCGGCCACCAGGGTCCGGCACAGGGGCCCGGCACAACGGAATGCCGTCCGCGCCGCGCCGGGTTCCCGGCGCACGACGGCACACGCCGCCGCGCCCGTCCGTCGCTGCCACAGGGGAGAACATGACGACCGATGTCCCGACCGGCTCCACGACCACTGCGCGTTCCCTGACCACCGCGGGTTCCGTGACCGACGCCGTCAAGGAGTACTACGGCACGGTCCTGGCGTCCTCACAGGACCTGAAGACCTCCGCCTGCTGCATCGCGGAGCCGCCGCCGGCCCATGTCGCCGACGCCCTCACCCGGGTGCACGACGAGGTCCAGGACCGCTTCTACGGCTGCGGTTCCCCGATCCCGGCCGCCGTCGACGGCATCACCGTCCTCGACCTCGGCTGCGGCAGCGGGCGCGACGCGTACGTCCTGTCCCAGCTCGTCGGCCCCGAGGGCCGGGTCGTCGGCGTCGACATGACCGAGGAACAACTGGCTGTGGCCCGCCGCCACCAGAACTGGCACGCGGAGCGTTTCGGATACGCCAACACGGAGTTCCACCAGGGCTTCATCGAGGACCTGGCCACCGCCGGGGTCGCGGACGGCTCCATCGACCTGGTCGTCTCCAACTGCGTACTGAACCTCTCCCCGGACAAGCCGCGGGTGTTCCGGGAGATCTTCCGGGTCCTCAAGCCGGGCGGCGAGCTGTACTTCTCCGACGTCTTCGCCGACCGCCGTCTGCCCGCCGCACTCATGGACGACCCGGAGCTGGTCGGCGAATGCCTCGCCGGCGCCCTCTACCCGGAGGACTTCCGGCGGCTGATGACGGCGTCCGGCTGCGCGGACGCCCGTACGGTCGCCACCACGCCCATCACACTGAGCAGCCCGGAGATCGAGCGGAAGATCGGCTTCGCCGCCTTCGCCTCACGCACCGTCCGCGCCTTCAAGCTGCCGCTGGAGGACCGCTGCGAGGACTACGGGCAGGTCGCCGTCTACCGGGGCACGATCACCGAGCACCCGCACGTCTTCGACCTCGACGACCACCACCGCTTCCACACCGGCAGGCCGGTGCTGGTCTGCGGCAACACGGCCGACATGCTGGAACGGACGCGCTACGCCCCGCACTTCACCGTGACCGGCGCCAAGGAGACGCACTTCGGCCTGTTCCCCTGCGCACCCGCCGACGCCACGGCGACCGGCGCCTCGGCCTCGGCGGCCGCCTGCTGCTGACCGCGCCGGGCGGGGCCGTGGCGGTTGGGGCCGTGCCGGGCCGGGACCGGCTCCCCGGCCGCGACCGCCGGACCGGCACAGGCCGCACCGCCGGTACCGGCCCGGCGGCCACGGCCAACACCGTTGGCCGCCCCGGTGGTTCACGGCCCGGGCCGCGGCGGCGCGGCGAGCCGCCGGGCGAAGCGGCGCACGCGGACGGAGGCGAGCGATTCCGGCGTGCGCCGCGGGCTGCGGCGCAGCGAGACCTTGATCAACCGCAACGTCTGCAAGGAGCCGCTGCACGCCCAGCAGCGGGCGATGTGCGCGGCCACGCGCACCTGACGGCGCCCGGTGAGCTCCCCGTCGGCGAATGCCTCCACCGCACCGCAGAACCGCAGGTGCCGTAGTCTCTCCCGGCATTCCGCCCACAACTGGCGTGACCCGGGGACGCGCTGCCTCTTCATGGACCGGAAACCCAGGACGCGGCGCGGTACATTCCGATCGCCGCCGACCACCCCGCACGATCACCCGTCGACCACGAGGAGCCATCGCGTTGGACGAGTACGAGTGGCGCCGCTATCTCGCCGCCTACCACGACGACCGTCCCGGCATCACCGAGCGGTTCTTCGAGCGGGCCGACGTCTCCCCGCACGCCTGGCTGGCCGAGCCGCTGCGCCCGGCGACCGGCACCGTACTCGACCTGGCGTGCGGCACGGCGCCGCTGCGCCCCCTGCTGCCGGACGCCGACTGGGTCGGTATCGACTCCTCGCCGGGCGAACTGGCCGCCGCCGCCCGGCTCGGTCGCGGACCGCTCGTCCGGGCGACGGCCGACTCCCTCCCGCTGTCCGCGGCGAGCGTCGGCGCCGTCTGCGCGTCGATGTGCCTGCCGGTGCTCACGCCGCTGCCGCGGGTGCTCGGGGAGGTCAAGCGGGTGCTGCGCCCCGGCGGGACGCTCGCGGCCCTCGTCCCCTCCCGTCCGGGACTCGACCCGTCGGGGCTGTTGGGCTGGGCCAAGGTCATGCGCACGCTGGGCGTGGCCCGCCAGCCCTGGCCCAACCCGCGGGCCAAGGACTCCGTCGCCAAGGTGCTGCGGCAGGCGGGATTCACCGTCCGGGCGGACGAGCGCCGGGTCTTCACCCTCGTGCTGAAGACGCCGGAGGACGCGGCCGTCCTGGTCGACGGCCTCTACCTGCCCGGGCTGCGCCCCGGACGCGCGGACGCCGCGAAGCGGGCACTCGCCGAGTGGATCGGCGACGGACGCACCCTGCCCCTGCCGCTGCGCCGCGTCCTCGCGACGACGGAGCGGTGACCGTGCCCCTGCCCGTACGCCTCGCCGCCGGTGAACACGCCCGCGAGCACGCCGTCGGCCGGCGAAACCGGGAGCATGGAATGTTTTGGTCCCGTCGCCGGGTTTCCGCCGCGTGGAAGAAGAAGTGACCGCGTCGCCGGATGCGGCCGACTCTCGGGGCAAGGCGTTCGCCGCGTATGTGCTGCCCGAGGTGGAGGTGTTGCTGCGGGTGGCGATGACGCTCACCGCGCAGCCCGCCGACGCCGAGGACCTGGTGCAGGACACGCTGCTGCGCGCGTACCGGGCCGTCGACCGGTTCGACGGGAGACATCCCCGTGCCTGGCTGCTGACGATCATGCGGAGGGCCGAGATCAACCGTCACCGCCGCCGCCGTCCGCATCTCCTGGACGATCCCGACGCCGACCTGGACCGGCTCAGCTCCACGGGCGCCGGCGGGTCGGCGGAGGAGATCGTGGTCGGGGAGGCGTTCGACGAGGTGGTCGACGAGGCCCTGCGCGCGCTGCCGGACAAGCACCGTCAGGTGGTGCAGTTGGTGGACGTGGGCGGCCTCACGTACGCGGAGGCCGCCCGGCTGCTGGACGTACCGGAAGGCACCGTGATGAGCCGGCTGCACCGGGCGCGCAAACGGATCCGGACTCGACTGGCCGCTGCCGGACTGGCACCGAAGCGAGGTGTGATGTGACGAGGCACCCATGGTGGCGGCGCTCGACGGCCGAACGCCGGATGCTGCGACAAATGCAAGCGTGCCTGCGTGCCGGCCGGCTGCTGCAGTCCTACCTCGACGGCGAGACGGACGAGGTCACCGCCCGCCGGGTCGCGGCCCACGTGAAGGACTGCCGCCGCTGCGGCCTCGAGGCATCGGTCTACGAGGAGATCCACCGGGCCCTGTCCCGCGGGGCCGAACCGGACACCGGGGCCGTGGACCGGCTGCGCGCGTTCGGCGCGTCGCTCGTGGCCGACCCGCCCGCCGGCGACGAGGATCCGGGCGCCCCGCCCGCCGGACCGTAGCCACCACGCGCGAGCGCTCGGCGGGCACGAGACTCAGTGACCGGGGCGCCCCGACGGTGTGCGGGACCGGATCCGCCGGGCCGCCCACCAGCCGCCGGCGCTCAGGGCCACCAGCCCGGCCAACGCCGCCCACAGCACGGGCGATTCCGGCCTCCCCAGCGAATCGCCCAGTCCGGTGTAGACGAGCGTGCCGGGCACGATGCCCAGGGCGGTGGCCGCCACATACGGCCGGAACCGGACACCGGTCACACCGGCCCCGTAGTTGATGACGGCGAACGGGAACAGCGGCACCAGGCGCAGCAGCAGTACGGCCACGAAACCGCGGCGCGCCAGGTGCGCGTCGAGGCGGGCCAGTCGTCCCGATCCGGCGAAGCGGGCCACCGCCGGACGCCCCAGCCGGCGCGCGAGACCGAACGAGAGCGCGGCGCCCGCCGTGGCTCCGACCAGCACGGTCGCCGCACCCAGCGGCAGGCCGAACAGGGCGCCGGCGGACGCGGTGAGCACGGAGCCCGGCAGAAGCGCGGTCACCGCCACGGCGTAGCAGAGCGCGAAGACCAGCGGGCCCCAGAGACCGAGCGAGTCGACCCACTGCCGTACGTCGTCCAGGAGACCGCCGCCGCCCAGGACCACCGCGCAGCCGAGACCGGCCAACAGCAGTGCGAGGACCGCCAGTTTGACCATCGGTCCCCGGGAGGCGGCACGGGACGGCACCGGTTCCCGTGGCCCCGGTGGGACGGACGGCACGGCCAGGGAAGTGGGTTCGGTGGCCGGCTGGTCCATGTGTGCTCCTGTTCGATGTGACGGGCCGCCGTTGCTGCCGTCCCGGCCTCCGTGCCGTCCAGGGTGTCGTGTGGCACCGCGTACGGCTCGCAGGGAACCCGCTCGGCCGCACCGGCATTCCACGGCCGGCACCTGAGTCCGGGCCGGGGCGTTGTGTGCCGTGTCGTTCAGCCGGGGAGAGCCCGTGAGCGGAAGGTGCGGCGGTAGGCGTCGGGGGGCACGCCGACCGTGCGGTTGAAGTGCCGGCGCAGGGTCGTGGCGGTGCCCATGCCGGTGGCCGTCGCGATGGCCTCCACACCCTCGTCGGTCGTTTCCAGCAACTCCTGGGCGCGCCGGATGCGTTGAGTCAGCAGCCACTGCAGTGGGGGGGTGCCGGCAGCCGCCCTGAAATGGCGGCCCAGGTTCCGTGAGCTCATCCGCGCCCGGCGCGCCAGGTCCTCCACGGTCAGCGGCCGGTGCAGGTTTTCGATCGCCCAGGGGAGCAGCTCGGCGAGCGGGTGGTCGTCCCGGGCCGGCACCGGAGCGGTGACGAACTGGGCCTGGCCGCCCGCCCGGTGGGGTGGCACGACCAGGCGGCGGGCCACGGCGTTGGCCGTCGACGAGCCGTGGTCGAGGCGGACGAGGTGCAGGCACAGGTCCAGCGCGGCGGCTTTGCCGGCGGAGGTGGAGACCCTGCCGTTGTCCACGTAGAGCACGTCCGGGTCGACCTCCACCTCGGGGTGGCGGGCGGCCAGGGCGTCGGTGTGCGCCCAGTGCGTGGTCGCGCGCTTCCCGTCCAGCAGACCGGCGGCGGCCAGCACGAACGCGCCGGTGCACAGCGAGGCCACGCGCGCGCCCGCCTCGTAGGCCGCACGCACCGCGTCGACCAGGCCGGCGGGCGGGTCCACGTCGATGTCCGCCCAGCCGGGGACGATCACGGTGTCGGCGCGCCGGAGCGCGTGGAGCCCGGCGTCGGGCTCCAGCAGGAACCGTCCGACCCGCACGGCGTCCGACCCGCAGAGCGCGAGGTCGTACCAGGGTCCGGCCACCCCTGAGGGAGCGGATCCGAACACCTCGCACGCCACGGACAGTTCGAAGTGCAGCATCCCGTCGGTGACGGCCAGCGCGACAGTACCCATGTCCGGAATTGTACGGGGCATGGCGTTCCGGACACTCACGGTGGGATGCCGACCGTCGTCAGGATGGCCGCAACAAATCATTCCGAGCAGAGGGCAGGGGAGAGACGTCATGGGTTCAGGGCAGTCGGTCGCGGTGTTCGGCGCGTACGGGCACACCGGGCGGTTCGTGGTGGCACAGCTGCGGGAGCGCGGGTTCGTTCCGGTGCCCTTCGGTCGCGACGCCGGCAAGCTCCGGGCGCTGGCGGCGGCGTATCCCGGACTCGACGCCCGGCCGGCGTCGGTCGACGACGCGGCCTCGCTCGACCGCGCGCTGTCCGGCACCTCGGCTGTGATCAACTGCGCCGGCTCCTTCACCACGACCGCCGCCCCCGTCATCGAGGCGGCGCTGCGCGCCGGGATCCCGTACGTGGACGTGGCGGCCGAGATCGAGGCCAACGCCGACACGTTCGCGCAGTTCAAGGACCGCGCCCGGGCCGCGGGAGTGGCGGTCGTCCCCGCGATGGCCTTCTACGGCGGACTCGGTGATCTGCTGGCCACCGCGGCGATGGGCGACTGGACGACGGCCGACGAGGCCCACGTCGCGTACGGGCTGAGCAGCTGGCACCCCACCGAGGGGACGCGGGCTGCCGGCAAGGCCGTCCAGGAGCGCCGCAACGGCCGGCGGGTCCGCTACACGAAGGGGCGGTTGGAGTACCACACCGACGAACTGCCCGTCCTGGACTGGCCGTTTCCCGAACCGATGGGCACCCGGGCGGTCATCGGGGAGTTCACGATGGCCGATGTCGTCACCATCCCCAGCCACCTGCCCGTTCCCGAGGTGCGCACCTATATGACGGTTGAGGCGGGCCAGGACGTCGCCGCCCCGGACACACCGGCGCCGGCCCCGGTCGACGACCGTGGACGCTCGGCGCAGACCTTCCTCGTCGACGTCCTGGTGCGCTCCGGCGGCATCGAGCGGCGCGTCACGGCCCAGGGGCAGGACATCTACGCCGTCACCGCGCCGCTCGTGGTGAAAGCGGTTCACCGCATCCTCGCGGGGCAGACCAGGACGGTCGGTGTGGCCTCCGCCGGCGAGATCTTCGACGCGCCCGACTTCCTCGGGTCGCTGTCCCCGCACATCTCCGTGGACCCGGTCCTCACCGCGCTGTGAGCACACCGCTCTCGCGTTCGTCGCCCCGGAGACCGCGGAGGGTCCACAGTCCGTACAGAGCCAGCAGCGGTTTGACGAGGATCCACTCGCCGGGGCGGTAGTCGTCCGCACGGACGAGCCTCTCGGCCAGATCAGGGCGCTGGCGACGCACGTACGCGCGGGCCTTGAGCGCATGAGCCGGCTGTGAGGCGATCGTGATGCGGTCGGCGTCCTCGATCAGGGGGATCACGTTCGCGATGTTCTCCCACGTCGTCCCGCTCTCCTCTTCGAGGAGCACGGTGCCGTCGAACCCGAGCACCGACTTCGCGTAGTCGGCCATCAACCGGGCCTCCGCAACGTCACCGCCGACCGCTCCGCCGCTGAAGATCACGCGAGTGCCACGCGCCTTGCCGGCGGCGATGGAGCGGATGCCGGTGCGTACTCGCCGGCGGTTGACGAGATTCGCCGTCGCTCCCGGATTCCGGAATCCCAGCACGACCACGGCCTCGGCAGCGCCCTCACCGTTCCCCAGGAGCGCGCGCGACCAGCGCCAGTTCATCCACTCGCCCCAGGCCAGGACCGCCGCCCCGGCCATCGCCGCTCCTGTCCTTCGTCTCATGCGGCGACTCTAGGCGCGGATCGGGCGGCCCGACGCGCATCTTCTATTCCACGTCCCTGCTCATCAGCCGGCGAAGCCTGCGCGTCACCACGACCGCCGCGGCCCCGGGGCCCGGCGCGATCCGGAGGGCGAGTGATCCGCCGGCCGTCGGGTAGGGCTGGACCAGCGTCACCCCGTGGCGCCGGCCCGGGACGACCGTACGCCGCAGTCCGGACCCGGTGGCGCGTACGCGGGTGCAGACCGAGGAGCCGTCGGCGCAGTGCAGCCGGGCCCATACGTCCCAGGCGTCGAGCCGGTGGGCGTGCCGGCCGGCCATACGGTCGAGGCCGTTCAGGAGGACCGTGCCGTTCCACGTCGGCCCGTCCGGTCCCTGGTGCCCCGTCAGGACGCTGCTGCGGCGCAGCCCCACCCGTCCGTCGGTTCGGCGGCGCAGCTCGACGTCCAGGCTCCGGGGCTCCGCCGCGGCGAGCCGTCCGTAGAACTCGTGCACGGTGATCCGCAGGACTCCGCGCCCTCCCCAGATGTGCGGCTCGGCGTCGATGGTGACCGGCAGCCGGCTGAGCGGGTCGCTCTCGATGGTGTCGAGCACGACCTCGGGCAGGTTCGCCGCCCAGACGGCACGCCCGTCGACGCGCGCGTACGGCGGGAGCAGCCGGGGCGGACTGCCGGCGAGACCGACGAGCCTCGGCAGCTCGCGGGGGCCGTCGGCCCCGGTGACGACCCCGGCGAGCCAGCGGGCGGGGGCTTCGGCGGCGCGCAGGTCCGACTCGTCGAAGGAGGCGAGGTGCTCGCGGGTCAGCCGCCACCACTCGGCGTGGTGACCGCTGTCGTGGGCGCCCAGCTCGTGGACGTACATCCGCAGGTCGTGGTCGAGGAACTTCACCCGGGCGGCGTGGGCCAACTCCTTCTGGCCGGCCCGCTCGAAGACCTCGACCGCGCCGCGGTGTGCCCGCAGTCTGCTGAGCCAGTTGTCGACTCCGCCGCGGGCCAGGGAGATCGACGGGTGGGCGGCGGAGCGGCGAACGTGCCAGAAGTAGACGGTGTCGGGAATCAGGGCGATACGGGGTGACGCGGCCAGCAGCCGCGCGGTGAACACGAAGTCCTCGTAGCGGAAGGCCCCTTCAGGAAACGTGACACCGTGCTCCGCCAGGAAGGCACGGGAGTAGAGCTTGTTGACGCACAACGTGTCGCGGACGAGAGCGGGCAGCTCCGCGGGAGAGTCGTGGACCGCCGCCCGCCGGAAGAGCGCCTCCTGCCAGGGGGTGTCGCGCATCTCGGGCAGCTCACGGCGCAGGCACATCCCCGCGACGACGGGCGCGCCATGGCGTACCGCCGCGGCGAGCAGGGCGCCGACCGCGCCGGGCGCGAGCTCGTCGTCGCTGTCCAGGAACATCACATAAGGGGCCGTGGCCTCGCGCAGACCGTCGTTGCGGGGGGTTCCGCAACCGCCGCTGTTGACCGTGCGGCGCACGGACCGGACAGCGGCGTGCCGACGGGCGAGATCCGCGGCCACCACGGCGGTGTCGTCGGTCGACGCGTCGTCGACCACGAGCACCTCGGCGACGGCCGGTCCCTGGCGCACCGCGGACAGCACGGCATGCTGGATGTGCCGCGCGTCGTTGTAACCGATCACGATGACGCTGACGCTGCCCGTCAGCCGGTCACGGTCTGTTTCTGCTGCCATGTGCGCGAGATCCGTTCCGGTGAGCGACGCTGCTCTCTTCTTGGGCCCGGTGGTGGGACTCACCGGTCGATCTCGTCGAACAGACGCTCCCAGCGGTCCAGTACGACGGGCAGCTCCAGCGGGGCGACGTGCGACCGGGCGGCGAGGCCGTAGCGGCGGCGCAGCTCCGCGTCGTCGGCGAGCTGCCGCAGGGCGCCGGCCAGAGCGGCGATGTCTCCCGGCCGCACCAGAGTGCCCGTACGTCCGTCCTCGACGAGTTCCCGGACCCCGGCCGACAGGTCGAAGCTCACGCACGGCACGCCGCAGCCGGCCGCCTCCGCCAGCGCCATCGGGCGCCCCTCGCGTTCGCTGGTGAGGGCGACCACGGCCAGCTCCCGGTACGCCGCGGCCATGTCGGAGACGCTGCCGCGGAATCGCACCCGGTCACCGATCCCGAGGCGTGCCGCCTGCTCCCGCAGATGCGGCTCCTGAGGGCCGTCGCCGAAGAGGTGCAGCTCCCAGTCCGGGAGGTCGGCGCAGGCGAGCGCGAAGGCGTCGATGAGACGGTCGAGCCGTTTGAGGGCGTCCAGCCGGCCGACCGCGCCGATGCGCCGGGTGTCCAGCGGGGCCGGGGCCGTGGACGCGAAGGGCAACGGGTTGGGCATGGCGGTCGTGTTCGGCAGCCGGTCGCGCTGGAACGCGGCGACATCGCCGTCACTGAGCAAGACCGACTTCTCCAGCCGCGGGTAGTGACGCCGGATCAGGCGGAGATGGTCCGTGCCCTGGGCCTGGGCGAACGACTCGTGGTACTGCCCGATTCCCTTGAGGTGCGGCCACTCGACGGACGCGAGCCAGTCGGCCGCCCAGGGGGAGCCGATGATGACGTAGCCGTCGGCCACGGAGGCGAACCGCCGCGCCAGCTTCTGCCTGGCCCGCTCCCGCTCGGCCCGGGCGGTGCGTGCCGCGCGCATCCGCACGGGGCTGAGCCGCTCGCTGAGGCGCTGGGCCCGCCACGGCGGAGCCGACGGCCTGCGGTAGAGGGTGGTGTGCCGATAGGCCGGTTCGCGGAAGTACGCGTACGGCTCGGGGCTCGGCCTGATCCCGATGAGGTCGACGTGGTGCCCGCGTTGCGCGAAGCCCTGGGCGAGGGTGTGCAGTACCCGCTGCGATCCGCCCATCGAGTCGACGTCGATGCCCACCAGGAAGAGGTTCCGGCGGTGTCCGGTGGGCTGCGTTCCGGTGCTCATCCGCTGTCGCCTCCGAAGAACATGTCGACGACGGTTTCACTGGCCCGTCCGGTCTCGCGGGCGTTGAACCTGGCGTTGAAGGCGGCGTACGCGTCGGCCCACTTCATCCGTACCTGGTCCAGGTCCCGCATCGCCTCCGCGAGTTCCCCGGTGGTGGTCAGCATGGGGCCGGGGGCGATGTCGGGGAGGTTGTAGTAGGTGCCGCGAGCGCTGGTGCTGTACTCGTCGTAGTCGTCGGTGAAGAGCAGGACGGGACGCCCGAGGTTCGCGTAGTCGAACATCACCGACGAGTAGTCCGTGAGCAGCGCGTCCGAGGCGAGCATCAGGTCGTTGATGTCGGGGAACGCGCGGCCGTCGCGCACGGCGTGGCCCAGTTCGCGCGGCACCGTGAAGCGGTCGTAGTAGTGGGGGCGGACCACGACGATCCACTCGTGGGCGGTCTTCTCCACCAGTTCGGCCAGGTCCACCCGGATCGAGCCGCCCGTGCTGTTCCCGTCCCGGAAGGTCGGTGCGTAGAGCAGCACCTTGCGTCCGTCCGGGATCTGCAGCCGGCGGCGTGCGGCCCGGGCCCGTTCGAGCTGTTCCGGCTCGTCGCAGCGGACCAGCACGTCGTTCCGGGGGAGCCCGCAGGACAGCAGCCGGCCCGTGTACTCGTTCGCGCGGACGAAGGTGCGTTCGAACTCTTCGCTGGGTGAGATGAGGGCGTCCCACCGCGAGATCATGTCGCGGTGCTTCTGCTGCCGCTCGGGACTGCCGAAGCGCAGCGCGGCGAGGTCGAACCCCATGTGCTTGACGGCCTGGCCGTGCCAGGTCTGGAGATAGCGGGTCTCCGGGCGTTTCGGGTAGACCGAGGGGAAGCCGTGCGAGTCCACCCAGTAGCGGGCGCGGGCGAGGGTCAGGACGTACTCCCAGCTCCCGCGCCGGACCAGCTCCAGGCCCTCCGGGAAGGCCGCACGATCCCCCGAACAGGACCAGACGGCGCGCAGCGGCAGACCGCGCCGGACCAGCTCCTCGTAGATGTAGCGCGGGCTGTCGGTGTAGCCACGGCCCTCCAGGGCCTCGAACACCACCAGCGCGTCGTCCACCGGCAGTCTCTGCAGCTCGCGATAGGCGAGTGCCTTGGCGTGCGCCCCGTTGAGCCTGCGCTGCGCCTGCCGGACCTTCCGGCGCAGCGGCCGTACCCGCGGCACCAGCGTCTCCGCGTGCGCCAGCGCGCCGGATCGCGACCAGGTGAATTCCAGCCGTCCGGCCCCCTTGCCCTCGCACGCCACGCGAACGTCCTGGCCGGCGAGCGTGCCGTGCAGCGTCAGGTGAGCGCGCAGCGGACGCAGGTCGGCGGGCGCCAGCACCATGTCGGTGCGCTTCGTCCCCAGCCGTTCGAGGACCACCACGGGGTGACGACGGCCCTTGAAGCCCTTGGCGCTCAGCGGGACGCGCCGGAGATCCAGCTCGACGCAGGCGCTGTACACATCCGGTTCCCCGCCGGCCGGCAGATACCGGAACGGGACCTTCAACGGCGCGCCTCCCGCGCCGAGCCACAACTGCGCCGTCACCTGCTCGGGGCCGGAGAGCAGCCGCGCCGGGTCGTAGGTGCGCAGCCGGAGGCGCAGCACGCGACCGGCCGGAGTCAGGGCGTGCACCTCGTGCCGCACGGGGGCGGACGCGAAGGGCTGCTCGTCCAGATGCCACTCGCTGACGTCCAGTTCGCTGATGTCCGGATTGCTGGAGTCCGTAGCGCTGCTGTCCGGCTCGCGGCCGCCGTCGGAGCCGGGATCCGGAGCCAGACGTCCCCAGTACGTCCGCCCGGACCGCCTGCTCACGCGTCGTGGGGCGATCCGCGGGCTGCCCAGTTCCCGGGCAGCCTCCTTCGCCTCGTCGAGGCGGCCGGTGCGGAGCAGGTGGTGGCAGATGCGCTGCTCCCGGCACACCGAGCGGATCGCCTCGGTGGTCAGCTCGTCGAGGTACGGCGTCACCAGCTCGGCGAACCGCTCGGTCCACCCGCGGTCCCGGAAGGGGAGATCACCGAGGTAGAGGCGCAGGTCGTGGCGGAGGAACTTCTCGTCCTTGAACGGGCGCAGATCCGCGTTGCCGCTCTGGACGAGGAACCGGTCGATGCGCCGGGCCACGGCGATCCGGTCGGCCACGTTCCGCAGCTTGTGGCGACTGGAGGAGATGGACAGGTGGGCCGGGTCGGCCGAGAGCCGCCAGGTGTAGACGGGCCACGGTACGACGGCGAAGCTGCGGGCCAGGGTGTAGGCCATGGCCGTGAACAGCTGGTCCTCGTAGTGGATGCCCTCGGGGAAACGCAGGTCGTGGCCGGTGATGAAGTCGGTTCGGTAGAGCTTGTTCGTCGAGAGATGGTCGTGGAAGTACTCCGGCGCCTCCCGGACGCCCTCGACGATCCGGACCCCGTCGAAGAGGTCCGGATACCACAGGCCGGTGGCGCCGGTCTCCTCGAAGATCCGCGTGACTTCGCCGGTGACGAAGTCCACTCCGGTCCGTTCCGCCATGAGCAGCATCGATTTGCAGGCGTGCTTCGGCAGTTCGTCGTCGCTGTCGAGGAACATGACGTACGGCGCCCGCCCGGCCGCCAGGCCGGCGTTGCGTGGCGCACTGCATCCGCCGCTGTTGGTGTCCAACCGGAGGTAGCGGACCCGCGGGTCCGCATCCTGGAGCGACCGGGCCACGGCCGGCGTGCTGTCGGTCGAGCAGTCGTCGGCGATGATCACTTCGAGGTTCCGCAGGGACTGGTGGAGTGCCGACAGCACTGCGCGGCTCAGGCGGTCGGCGTCGTTGTAGACGATGACGACGACGGTGACATCCGGCACAGGCGCTCCTCTTCCACTCGGTTCGCCCCGCCCCTGTCCGACCATTGCACCAGGCTCTTCAGCGAGCAGCCACCGGTGACGGCCGGTCCACAACTCGTGCTGCGACGGTCGGGATCAACGTCATTCCGACTGGTGCGGTGTCCGGGGTGTGCGCTTTTACGGGTCGCCCGCCGTCGCGGATCGGCACGTACAGCAACGGGCCCACCATGCGCCGGCGCCCACCATGCGCCGGCGCCCACCGTTCGCCGGCCGGCTGACCGCCCGCGACGGGCGGCACGGCGGTCCAGCCACCAGAGCAGCACGCCTCTTCCGAGGATGCGCGGCCCGTGCCGCGCGCCCGCCGCGCCGGCTGTGGAAAATCCGCATGCGGTCGCCTGGGGCACAGTGATAGACATCCGGCGTGCAGAACACTCTGGATTTCCCTGACCTGCTGCGACTCATCGACGAGCGGTCGGCCGCCTTCCGCGCCGCGGTTGCCGCCGCCCCCAGTCTCGACGTGCAGGTGCCGACCTGTCCTGAGTGGACGCTGTTCGATCTGGTGAAGCACCTGGGCGAGGGGCGCCGCGCCTGGGCGGCCACCATCGCCGCAGGGCCTGACGCCACGGCCAAGTCCGCCCCGCAGGGCGACTCGTCCGCGCCTCGGGAACGCGAGCCCCTGCTGGTCTGGTTGGCCGCATCGACGCAGGAACTGCTGGACGCACTGCGGGAGGCCGACCCGGACCGCGGTTGCTGGACGTGGTGGGGAAAGTCGCAGTCGCCGCAGACCTGCGGTGCCGTCGCCCGGCACCAGCTCCACGAGATCGCGGTGCACACCTACGACGCCCAGCTCACCGTGGGCGCCCCGCAGCCGTTGCCGGACGAGGTGGCACTCGACGGTGTCGAGGAGTTCCTGTCCACCATCTGCACGACGACGGTCGCCTGGCCGCACGAGGCCGCCGCTGTTGACTACCACGCCACCGAGGGCCGCTCCTGGCGCAACTGGCTCTCCGGCGACGGCGCGCGGTTCGACCGCCTGCCCGAACCCGGCACAGGACCCGCCGCCGACGAGAAGCCGGACGCGGCCGACGCCTCCGCCCGAGGCACGGCCAACGAGCTGGTCCTCGGCTTCTACGGCCGTATTCCGTTCGACTCCCTGAAGCTCGACGGCAACGGGCGCATCTTCGGCCAGCTGGTGGCCTGGGATCCGGAGCAGTAGTCCTCGCCACCACCGCCCCCCCCACCGCACAACCACCCCTGCCCGGGCCGCCCACGCGGTTGGGGCACTGCCCGTTCACTGCGCAACGCCGTACAACGCGTCCGGCGCAACAGGGGCCGCACTCACCGGCGGCGCTCCCGCCAGTGGTCTCGGTCCGGCGATCCGCAGCCCGTGCCGCTGAAGGTGACGGCCGCCGAAGTCACCGACCACTACGGCCGGCCCACGCCCGTGGCGACCGTCGTGATCACCCAGTGACCGGCGCTCGTCGGAGACCTCGGCAGGGGGACTGACCCCCGTTCGGTTCCGCGCCGGCAGCGGGTCGTACGGCGCGGACGTGTGGGAGTCCGCGCCGGCCGGCACCGTGCGTACACCCGGCCTCCAGGTCGAGGCCGCGCGACCGCTCACCGTCGCCGTCGGACTTGACCGCGCCCCCGAAGGCGGGCTCGCCTCACGGTCCGCGCCAGATGTTGGCGAAGGCCGTGTTCTCGATGGTCCGCCTCTGGCGTACGGCCTCCAGCTCCATCACCGCGTCGTGGACGGCGGCCACCACGGTCGTCACCGCCTCGTCATCGAGCCCGGCCCCGTCGTCGGAGCGTTCGTCGTCGATGCCCACGACCGAGGCGAGGGCGGCCAGGACGGGTTCCTTCTCTTTCCAGCGGCCGGCTGCACGGCGGCGCGCGGGCGTATCGGCCGGTTCCACGCGTTCCGTGCCGAAGGACAACCGGCCGCTGCGCTGCGGCTTCAGCTCACCGTTCTTCTCCAGTGCGGCCTGGTACGCGGCCGAGAGGTCTTGCCCCCGGCGCCACAGCCAGTCCTCGATCCGCTCGTAGGGCGCCCGTCGAGTCAGCCCTGCCGCAGCCTCGCCCAGGAACCGGTCGTCCACCGGCGGCGCTCCATCCGGCACAATGCGGTCGCCGTCCACGGCAACCGCCCCCGCACCGATGAGATCGATCAGCTCGGCTCCCGCGAGTGCGAGGGACAGGTCGCCCTGCCCCACGGAGCGCTTCAGGTCAATGGCGATGATGAACAGGTCTTTCGCCGTGGTCATGAACGGCTCCCCTCACAGACATCGACAAAGGCGCGACCCCACCGACCGAGCCGGCGTCGGAGGCCGCCCGGCGGCGGGATCACTGTCACGATCAGTATCGCCCCCGCCGCGCGGCGGGGGCGCTGTCCACGGCTGTCAACGGCGAGCACCGTCAGGTCGTCGCGGTGCCGGGGCGTGGGGCAGAGATGATCCGTTCCGGCCCGCTGCCGCCGGGTGGTCGGTGGCTACCCGCGGTATGAGCGGAGAGTCCGGCGTCACCTCGGCGCGGTGGCTCGGGCACTCCGTGCCCGCGATCACCCTTGGTTACTATGCTCACTTCACCGCCGGAGGCCGGAGCAAGGGGCGCACCGCCATCGACGGACCGCTCGGGGAGCGGGGGAATCGGGAGGCCGGCCGAAACTCCCCAGATTCTCCGGGTCCGTTGACAGGTGCTTCCCGCAGTTACGTCCCTCCAGAGTTGACCGTGGATTGCAAGGGCGAAGAGATGGGTGGCCTGGGAAAATGCTGAAAGAGGTCACCGCGACCCGATACGTCACGCCCCTGCGTGAGGGCGGTTCGCTTCCGGGGATCGTCGAGGCCGATGATCTCGGCACGTATGTCATGAAGTTCACCGGCGCCGGGCAGGGGCGGAAGACGCTTGTCGCCGAGGTTGTCTGCGGGCAGCTCGGGCGGCGGCTCGGGATGCGGGTGCCCGAGCTCGTCACGATGCAGCTCGATCCGGTCATCGGGCTCTCCGAGCCGGATCAGGAGGTGCAGGAGCTGCTCAAGGCCAGCGGCGGGCTCAACCTCGGCATGGACTTCCTGCCCGGCTCGCTCGGGTTCGATCCGCTCGCTTACGAGGTGGACGCGGCCCAGGCGGGCAGGGTCGTCTGGTTCGACGCGCTGATCAACAACGTGGACCGGTCCTGGCGCAACCCCAACATGCTGGTGTGGCACGGGGATCTGTGGCTCATCGACCATGGCGCCACCATGATCTGGCACCACAACTGGCCCGGCGCCGCCGCCTCCGCGGCCAAGCCGTACGACGCCTCCGACCATGCGCTCGCCCCCTTCGGACCGGACATCGCGGCGGCCGCCGCCGAGCTCGCGCCGCGGGTGACGGAGGAGCTGCTGAGCGAGGTCGTGGCGGACGTGCCCGACGAGTGGCTGGCCGGCGAGCCCGGATTCGACTCGGCCGACGCGCTGCGCCGCGCCTACGTCGAGGCGCTGCTGTCGCGCGCCGCGACCATCCACGAGCGCATCACCCTCGGGGCCCCGACACGGTCCGGGCCGTCCCGGGCGCCCGGCTGGCTGACCGAGCGACTGGCGCCCCGGCCCCGTACCACCGAGCAGAGCGCGAAGGACACCGCCCAGTGAGCGACCGTGACGTTTTCGAGTACGCGCTGCTGCGCGTGGTGCCGCGGGTCGAGCGCGGGGAGTTCGTCAACGCCGGCGTGGTGGTCTACTGCCGCGCCAGGACGTTCGTCGCCGCGCGCACCCATCTCGACGAGGCCAGGCTGCGGGCGCTCGACCCGCAGGTGGACATGACGGGAGTACGGGCGGCGCTGCGCGCGGTGGAGGGCGTGTGCCGGGGTGGGCAGGACGCGGGGCAGGCCGCGCGCGACGACGCGGGGCGGCGTTTTCGCTGGCTGATCGCGCCCCGCTCGACGGTCGTCCAGCCGGGCCCGGTGCACACCGGACTCACCCTCGATCCGGAGGCGGAGGTCGAGCGTCTGCTGGACCTGCTGGTGCGCTGAGGACGAGGGCCGGTCGATGTGACATGCGCCGCCCGGCCCCGGTGCCGTTGACACCGCGTGCCAGGGCTTCTAGCGTCCTGTCTGCCGAAGGTACTAAGCGGTCGCTCAGCGATAGGGCGCCGCGTGGCCGCCGGCACAGGGATTGACGGGCTTCAAGGGCGAGGAGAACCAGAATGTCCACCACCGAGCAGCGTGTGGCTGTCGTGACCGGAGGCGCGCGCGGCATCGGCGCCGCCACCGCCATCAGGCTCGCGGCCGAGGGCCGCGCCGTAGCCGTGCTCGACCTCGACGAGGCGGCCTGCAAGGACACCGTCGAGAAGATCACCGCGGCGGGCGGCAAGGCCATCGCGGTGGGCTGCGACGTCTCCGACGCCGCCCAGGTGGAGACCGCCGTGGCGCGCGTCGCCGCCGAGCTCGGCGCGCCGACGATCCTCGTCAACAACGCCGGCGTGCTCCGCGACAACCTGCTCTTCAAGATGAGTGAGTCGGACTGGGACACCGTGATGAACGTGCACCTCAAGGGCGCGTTCCTGATGGCCAAGGCCTGCCAGAAGCACATGGTCGACGCCGGCTTCGGCCGGATCGTCTCCCTGTCCTCCTCCTCGGCGCTCGGCAACCGCGGTCAGGCCAACTACTCGGCCGTCAAGGCCGGTCTGCAGGGTTTCACGAAGACCCTCGCCAAGGAGCTCGGCAAGTTCGGCATCACCGCCAACGCCGTCGCCCCCGGCTTCATCGTCACCGAGATGACCGCGCAGACCGCGGCCCGCGTGGGCATGGGCTTCGAGGAGTTCCAGGCCGCCGCCGCGACCCAGATCCCCGTCCAGCGCGTCGGCCGGCCCGACGACATCGCGAATGCGATCGCCTTCTTCACCGGCGACGACGCCGGCTTCGTCTCCGGCCAGGTCATGTACGTGGCCGGCGGCCCGCTCAACTGAATCGGGGTACGAACGACATGGCAGCACAGGCAGCAGGGGCGGAGCAGGCGCCGGACAGCGGCAAGGTCGCGCTGGTCACCGGGGCGAGCCGGGGTATCGGATACGGCATCGCGGAGGCGCTGATCGCGCGCGGCGACCGGGTGTGCATCACCGGCCGCGGCGAGGAGGCGCTGAAGGAGGCCGTGGAGCGGCTCGGCGCCGACCGGGTCATCGCGGTCGCGGGCAAGGCCCACGACGAGGCCCACCAGGCGGCCGCCGTCGAGCGCACCATGGAGGCGTTCGGCCGGGTCGACTACCTGGTGAACAACGCCGGCACCAACCCGGTCTTCGGCCCCATCGCCGAGCTCGACCTGGGTGTGGCGCGCAAGGTCTACGAGACCAACGTGATCTCCGCACTCGGCTTCGCGCAGCAGACGTGGAAGGCGTGGCAGAAGGAGAACGGCGGTGCGATCGTGAACATCGCCTCCGTCGCGGGCGTCTCGGCGTCCCCCTTCATCGGGGCGTACGGCATGAGCAAGGCGGCCATGATCAATCTGACCCTCCAGCTCGCCCACGAGCTCGCGCCGAGCGTGCGGGTCAACGCCATCGCGCCCGCGGTCATCAAGACCAAGTTCGCCGAGGCGCTCTACGAGGGCCGGGAGGCGGAGGCGGCCGCGGCCTACCCGCTGGGGCGGCTCGGCGTGCCGGCCGACATCGGCGGCGCCGCCGCTTTCCTCACCTCCGAGCAGTCGGACTGGATCACGGGGCAGACGCTCGTCGTGGACGGCGGTATCTTCCTCAACGCGGGAGTCCACTGAGAGTCGGCGGGCCGCCCTTGGGTGGTTTGTCCCTGATTGATCCAAGTGCCCCGCCGGGCCTGTACATTGCCCCGGCGGGGCGCTGCGGTATGGTTCGCCGACCCATGGCTGAACGAGGAGCGTGCGCGTGTTCTACCGGACCTGTCTGCAGGCCACTGCAGCCCTAGCGTCCATATCTCTGCTGGCAGGGTGCGGCCTGCTCTCGGACGACGGCGCCGACCGTGAACAGAAGATCTCCGTCGGCACGACCAGTGAGCCCAGTACGCTCGACCCGGCCGCCGCCTGGGACGGATCGTGGGAGCTGTACCGGAACGTCTTCCAGACACTGGTGAGCTTCCCGACGGGGAGCACCGTGCCGCAGCCGGACGCCGCGGACTGCCGCTTCGCCGACACCGGCAACAAGACCTTCGAGTGCGAGCTGCACGAGGGCCTGTCGTTCACCAACGGCGACAAGCTCGACGCCGCCGCGGTGAAGCACTCCATCGACCGCATCCGGACCATCGACGTGCAGGGTGGTCCGAACGGTCTGCTGGGCTCCCTGGACCGGGTCGAGACGAAGGGCGACCGCGTCGTCACCTTCCACCTCAAGACGGCCGACGCCACGTTCCCGTTCATCCTCGCCACCCCGGCCATGTCGATCGTGCCGCCCTCCGAGTACCCGGCCGACAAGCTGCGGGAGGACGGCAGGCTGACGGGCTCCGGTCCGTACGCCCTCGACTCGTACAAGAAGGGCGACAGCGCGGAGCTGACCCGGTTCGCCAAGTACAAGGGCTTCGCGAAGATCAAGAACGACGTGGTGACGATCCGCTACTTCGAGGACTCCGCCGTCATGATGACGGCCCTCAAGAAGCACGAGATCGACGCCATAAACCGCGGTCTGACCGCCGAGCAGGTCGTCGAGCTCCAGGAGAAGAAGCCGGAGAACGACCACCTCCAGCTCGTGGAGACGGTCGGCGCCGACATCCGCTACCTGGTCTTCAACCCCTCCGACCCGAACGCCGGCAAGCTGGCCGTCCGACGCGCGATCGCGCAGGTCATCGACCGCGACACGCTCGTCGAGAAGGTCTACAGGGGCACCGCGGAGCCGCTGTACTCGATGGTCCCCAAGGGCATCGCCGGGCACACCACCGAGTTCTTCGACCGGTACGGCGAGCCGGACGTGGCCAAGGCGGAGGCCATCCTCGAGGACGCGGGCATCACGGACCCCGTGCCGCTGAACTTCTGGTACACCACCGACCGCTACGGCTCCGCGACGGCGGGGGAGTTCGCCGAGATCAAGCGGCAGCTCGAGGCCTCCGGACTGTTCAAGGTCACCATCCAGGGCAAGCCGTGGGACGAGTTCCAGAAGGGCTACCAGGGCGGCAAGTACCCCGTCTTCGGCCGTGGCTGGTTCCCCGACTTCCCGGACCCGGACAACTTCATCGCGCCGTTCGTCGGCCCGAACAACGTGCTCGGCACGCCGTACGAGGCGCCCGAGATCACCGAGCAGCTGGTGCAGTCCCGCCGCGAGAGCGACCGCGGCGCGGTCACCCAGCAGTTCGAGAAGGCCCAGGAGATCCTCGTCGACGACGTGCGTCTGCTGCCGCTGTGGCAGGGCAAGCTGTACGTGGCGGCCAGCGAGGAGATCGGCGGCGGCGAGCGCGCCCTCGACCCGCAGACCGTCATGCAGGTGTGGGAGCTGTACCGCAAGGCCAGCTGGTAGCGGCCGGGCTGTCAGTGCTTCCCGGTAGGTTCTGAGATCTGGGTTCCCCGATCTCGGAACCTACCGACAGACGGAGGTTGTTGACGTGACCGACACCGACATGTTGCCCGAGTCCTGGCGCGGCGTCCTCGGCGAAGAGCTGCAGAAGCCGTACTTCAAGGAGCTCACCGAGTTCGTCGAGAAGGAGCGGGCGAACGGGCCGGTGTACCCGCCGAGCGCGGAGGTCTTCGCCGCACTGGAGGCCACGCCGTACGAGCAGGTGAAGGTGCTCGTCCTCGGCCAGGATCCGTACCACGGGGAGGGTCAGGGCCACGGCCTGTGCTTCTCCGTGCGGCCGGGCGTCAAGACGCCGCCGTCGCTGCGGAACATCTACAAGGAGATGCAGGCCGAGCTCGGCCACCCCGTCCCGGACAACGGCTATCTGATGCCGTGGGCGCGCCAGGGCGTCCTGCTGCTCAACGCGGTGCTGACCGTCCGGGCCGGCGAGGCCAACTCGCACAAGGGCAAGGGCTGGGAGAAGTTCACCGACGCGGTGATCCGCGCGGTCGCCTCCCGGCCCGACCCGGCCGTCTTCGTCCTGTGGGGCAACTACGCGCAGAAGAAGCTGCCGCTCATCGACGAGGAGCGGCACGCCGTGGTGAAGGGCGCCCACCCCTCGCCGCTGTCCGCGAAGAGGTTCTTCGGCTCCCGCCCCTTCACGCAGATGAACGAAGCGGTCGCGGCCCAGGGGCACCAGCCGATCGACTGGCGGATCCCCGACATCGGCTGAGCGGTTCGCGCGACCGGCTGACAGGCGCCCGTCCGGCGCCCGAGCCTGAGGAGGTTCTGCCGCCACGACCGCTAGCGTCGTCTGTCGGGACCAGCGGTTCGCCGTGCGGACGAGGAGGCCACAGTGACGGAGCAGCGGGAGACGTCGCAGGACATCGTCATGACCCGGATCGGTCAGGCGATGATGCTGCTGCACGGTGGGGACCGCGAGGAGGCACGCAATCGCTTCGCCCTGCTCTGGGCGGAGATCGGCGAGGAGGGCGACGCCCTCCACCGCTGCACCCTCGCCCACTGCATGGCGGACGTCCAGGACGACCCGGCGGACGAACTGGCCTGGGACCTGCGGGCCCTGTCGGCGGCCGACGGACTGAGCGACGAGCGGCTCGCCCGGCACGGGCAGTCCCTGGCGGTGCGCGCGCTGTACCCCTCGCTCCACCTGAACCTCGCCGCGGACTACGTCAAGCTGAGCCGCAGGGGGGAGGCGCGCGCCCATCTGGACCGGGCGCGCGCGTCCACGAACGCCCTGGGCGACGACGGCTACGGCGCCGGGGTGCGTGCCGCCATCGACCGGCTGGAGCGCACTCTGCGGGCGGGGTGAGCGGGCGCCGCCGCGCTCACTCGCCGGTGACGCCGTCGAGGTGCTCGCGCAGCAGGTCGGCGTGGCCGTTGTGCCGTGCGTACTCCTCGATCATGTGCGTGAGGATCCAGCGCAGGCTGAAGCCCTCGGGGTGGCGGCCCCGGGAGGCACTGATGTCGTCGAGGCCGTGCGCGGCCGAGACCTCGCGGGCCCGGGCGACCTCGGTGAGCCAGGTCTCGTGCGTCCGGGCCCAGGTGTCCCGGTCGCTGACCCGGAAGTCCCCGTCCCGGTCGTGCTCGGTGGCGTAGAGGTCCGGCAGCTCCTGGCCCTCCATGATCTGGCGGAACCAGTAGCGTTCGACCCCGGTGAGATGGCGCACCAGGCCCAGGAGCGTGAGCTTCGAGGGCGCGAGCACAGCCCGTCGCAGCTGTTCGTCGTACAGACCCGCGCACTTCACGAGCAGCGTCTCGCGGTGGAAGTCCAGGAAGCCTTCGAGCATGTCCCGCTCGGCGGCCGTGGTGGACGGCTCGGTGCGTTCGTCGGTTGTCATGGCGGTCATCCTGCGGCACGGGGGAGCGGCGCTGCCACGGGTTATGCGAGGTCCGCTTATGCGAGGTCCGCGGCCCGCGGACCCAGCATCCCGCGCAGCAGTTCCGCGAAGCCGGTGCGCAGCTCCTCCCGGCTGGGCACGGCCGCGTGGTACGAGCCGGCCGCACAGGAGAACATCAGCCCCTCGCACCAGGCGATCAGGGTCAGCGCGTGCCGCTCCGGCTCCGGCGATCCACCCTCCGCCATCATCGCCACCAGCGGGCCGCGGAACCGGCCGCCGGTCCGGTCGTAGAACTCGCGCAGCTCCGGTCGCCGGGTGGCCTCCAGGGCCAGTTCGTAGCGGGCGACGAGGAGTCCGGAGTGCTCCGTCAAATAGCGGTGCAGGGCCAGCGCCAGGCCGTCGAGGAGCGTCCTCCCGCCCCGGTCCTCGCCCCCGAGCGAGGCCGGCATCTCCGTCACGGTCAGGACGGCCGCCTCACGCTCCGCCAGCCTGCGCACCGCCGCCTCCAGCAGGGCCTGGCGGGTGCGGGCGTGGTTGGAGGTCGAGCCCTGCGGCAACCCGGCCGCCTCGTCGACGGCGCGGTGGGTGAGCCCTCGCATCCCGCGCTCGGCGAGGAGCGCGAGCGCGGTGTCGGCGATCAGTTCTGCCCGTGGGGCGCCGGAAGGGGCGGTGCGTGCGGCCATCGGGCCAATCTACCTTCGTCACTACAGCTGTAGTAGCGTATGGGGTGTCACTACAGGTGTAGTCGCCGAGGAGGAGCAGCCATGCCCGCATCCCGTACCACCGCCCACGCAGTCGTCGTCGGCAGCGGGATCGGCGGCCTCACCGCGGCCGTCGCCCTGCGCCAGAGCGGCTGGCAGGTCACCGTCCTCGAGCGGGCCCGCTCGCTGGACCCGGTCGGCGCGGGCATCGGACTCGCCCCCAACTCCCAGCGCGCGCTCGACGTCATCGGCCTCGGCGACGAGATCCGCGCCCTGGCGGCCTGGCAGGGCCCCGGCGGGATGCGCAACCCGTCCGGCCGCTGGCTGTCGCGCACCGACAGCACCGCCGCCGCCGAACGATTCGGCGGGCCCCTGGTCCTCGTCCACCGCGCCACCCTGATCGACCGCATCGCCCGGCGGCTGCCCGAGGGAGCGGTCAGGACCGGCTGCCCCGGCGAACTGGCGGACGCCGGAACCGCCGGCGGCCACGCGGCCCGGGTCACCACACCCGACGGCGACATCGAGGCCGACCTCGTCATCGGCGCCGACGGCATCCATTCCGCCGTCCGCCGCGCCCTCTTCCCCCGCCACCCCGGCCCGGCCTACGCGGGCTTCACCACCTGGCGCACGGTCGTCCCCGCGCCCGAGCGGCCCTTCGAACCCCACGAGACCTGGGGCGCCGGAGCGCTCTGGGGCACCCAGCCCCTCAAGGACGGCCGGATCTACGCCTACGCGGCCGCCGTGGCGCCCCCGGGCGCCCACGGTGCCGGCGGTGAACAGGCCGAGCTGCTGCGCCGGTTCGGCGACTGGCACGACCCGGTGCCCGGCGTCATCGCCGCCGCCGAGCCCGGCGGCGTCCTGCGCAACGACGTCCACCACATGACCACGTCCCTCCCCGCCTTCCACCGCGGCCGTACCGTGCTGCTCGGCGACGCGGCGCACGCCATGGCCCCGACCCTCGGGCAGGGCGGCAACCAGGCCATCGAGGACGCGATCGTCCTCGCCCACCACGCGGCCGCCGGCCAGGACCTGGGCGCCGGGCTCGCCGCGTACAGCGCCGACCGGCTGCCGCGCACCATGGGCATCGTCCGCAAGTCGGCGCAGGTCGCCCGGCTGATGTCGCTGACCGGCAGGCCCGCCGTCGCCGTCCGCGACACCCTGATGTCCGCGGTCTCCCGGCTCGGCCCCGGCGTCGTGCTCAGGACCTTCGACGGCATCGCCGACTGGCGCCCGCCCCAGCGGACGTATGCTGCCGAAGCACAGGACGCGCACGCCGAGAACGGCGGGCACGAAGGACGACCGGCACGGCACTGACCCGGCCGGACATGTGAGGGGGCACCGTGAAGATCGGCTGCATCGGTCTCGGCGACATCGCGCGCAAGGCCTACCTGCCGGTGCTCACCACCCTGCCCGGGGCCGAACTGCACCTGCAGACCCGGACGCAGGCCACCCTGGCCCGTACGGCGGAGACCCACCACATCCCCGCCGCCCGGTGCCACGCCGACCTCGACTCCCTCCTCGCCCAGGGCCTCGACGCCGCGTTCGTCCACGCGCCGACCTCCGCCCACGCCGAGATCGTCACCCGGCTGCTCGACGCCGGCGTCGCCACCTACGTCGACAAGCCGCTCGCCTATGAACTGGCCGACTCCGAACGGCTGGTGGCCCTCGCGGAGGAACGCGGCACCAGCCTCGCCGTCGGCTTCAACCGCAGGCTCGCCCCCGGTTACGCGCAGTGCGCCGAGCACCCGCGCGAGCTGATCCTCATGCAGAAGAACCGCGTCGGCCTCCCCGAGGACCCCCGCACCCTGGTCCTCGACGACTTCATCCACGTCGTGGACACCCTGCGCTTCCTCGTCCCCGGACCCGTCGAACACACCGACGTGCGGGCGCGGATGGTCGACGGGCTGATGCACCACGTCGTCCTCCAGCTGTCCGGCGACGGATTCACCGCCATCGGCACCATGAACCGGATGAGCGGCTCGGCCGAGGAGATCCTCGAGGTCTCCGGGCAGGACTCCAAGCGCGAGGTCCGCAACCTCGCGGAGATCGTCGACCACAAGGGCCAGCCGAGCGTCCGGCGGCGCGGCGACTGGGTGCCGGTGGCCCGCCAGCGCGGCATCGAACAGGCGGTGCACAGCTTCCTCGACGCCGTGCGCGCCGGGAAGCTCCTCAGCGCACAGGACGCGCTGAGGACTCACGAGCTGTGCGAGCGGGTGGTCCGGCTGGCCCTGGAGCAGCAGGCCGCCTGAGCGCCCGTACGCCGCCTGCGGCGCCCAGCGCCGCCAGCAGCGCCAGCGACGCGTACACCGGCCAGTCCCCGTAGCGGACGTACAGCGTCGTGCCGCTCGTCAGGGGCAAGTCGTACACCGCCGCGGTGCTCGCGTCGGTGGGGAGCGTGGGGCCGGCCTGTGCACCGCCCGCCGCGTACACGGCGCTCACGCCGGTGAGCGTGGCGTGCACCATCGGCCGGCCGCTCTCCGCCGCCCGCAGCGCCGCCAGCGACGCATGCTGCTCGGGGGCCCAGCTGCCCTGGAACGACGAGGTCGCCGACTGGGCGACCAGCACCTGCGCGCCGTCCCTCGTCAGCCGCCTGCTCATGTCGGGGAAGGCGGACTCGAAGCAGACCAGCGGCCCCAGCCGCACACCGCTGTCCGGCAGCCCCATCACCACGGGGGACTCCCCGCGCAGCCGGTCCTCGCCCGCCGCCCTGCCGACCGACGTGACCCAGCCCAGTACGGACCTGGCCGGGATGTACTCCCCGAAGGGGACGAGCCGCATCTTGTCGTACCGGTCCCCGGTCGGGCCGTCCGGACCGACGAGCACCGAACTCTTGTAGATCCCCGGCGGCCCCGACGCACTCTCGCTGCGGGCGTCCACATTGACCAGGACCGGGGCCCCGACCTCACGGGACAGGGCGGCCAGCCGGTCGGCCAGGTCCGGCCGCCGGGGCAGGTCCGCCCCGACGCTGCTCTCACCCCAGACCACCAGGTCGGGATCGCTCCCCGCCAGCTCCCGGGTCAGCTCCTCACCCCGGTCGAAGCGCCGCTCCGCGCTCAGCATGCCGCCGACCACCCCAGGCTGGACCACGGCGATCCGCACCCGGTCCGACTCGCGCGGCACCGGCGCCCACACCCACGCCGACGTGACAGCCGTCGCACACACGACGGCCCCCGCCACCGCCGGCCTGCGGGCCGACCGGACCGCCACCAGCAGCACGGCCACCGTGTTGACGGCCACCACCAGCAGGCTCACCAGCCAGACGCCGCCGACCGAGGCCAGCCGCAGCGCCGGCGGCACATCCCACTGACTCGCGCCCAGTAGCCCCCACGGGCCGCCCAGACCCTCCCAGGAACGGACCAGCTCGATCATCAGCCAGCCCGCCGGGACGGCGGCGACGGCCGCCGCCGCGCGGCCCGTCGACGGACCGCCGCCGAGCATCCGGTGCACCAGAGCGCCCCACGGCGCCCACAGCAGCCCGAACAGGGCCGCCAGCACCAGCAGGAAGACATGGAGACTCGGCAGCAGCCAGTGGTGGACCGCGACCATGAAACCGGCGCCGCCGAGCCAGCCCTCGACCGCCGCCCGGCGGGCCGTGGGCGCGCTGCGCAGCAGCAGCATCCACGGCACCAGCGCCAGATGGGCGAACCACCACAGCGACGGCTCCGGGAAGGCCAGTGCGGGCAGGGCTCCGGCGAGGAGCGCGGCGGCGCCGCGCGCCCCGGGCGACCCGAGGGCGGCGGCGTCGTGCCGCCCGTCCCGCCGCTTCCTGTGCACCCGACCGCCGACCGGAATCCGCATGCCGCGCCTCCTCGTCCGGCCTCGAGGGGCCCCGAGCCGTTCATCCCAAGTGTGCGCGAAGATCGGCCCCGGCGGACAGTGCGCCTCCCGCGCCTCAGCCCCCTTCCGGGGCGCCTCCCGTCCCGGTACGCCGCCACTTCTCCTCGGTCACCACGGAGCGCAGCAGCCAGCCTTCCGCCGCCCGCGCCATGCCGAAGCGGTAGCGGCCGCCGGAGACGAAGTCCTCCCCCGACCCGGTCCGCATCGGATTGAGGTAGTCCGCCCGCACCTCCGCCCGCTCGCCCGGATACCCGTCCGTGTCGTCGATGGTCACCCGCCGGTTGACGATCAGATGCTGGCGTACGGGAAAGTGCCGCATCGTCCGGGAGAGCCACTGGGCGACCTCGTCGGCCGGCCCCTCGATGCCCCCGGACGCGCGGTAGTCGGCCCGACCGTCCGCCGTGAACAGTGCCCGGTAGGCGTCCCAGTCGCCGTCGTCGACGGCTGCGGCGTAGCCGGTGACCACGTCGTCGAGGGCGAGTCTGTCCATCACGGTCGCGAGATCCACGCGCTGTGTCATCGGGTCAGTCTCGGTGAGGCCGACCGCAGGGCCAAGGGCCGTGCGGGACTGTGTCGGCCGGCCGGCGGCGACCGGCCGGAAAACCGCACCCGCCCGCGCCGGCGGCGCAGCGCTCCGGACGCGCGGCGGGGCTCAGCGCCGTACGGCCTTCAGAACCACGAACTTCGGGTCGCTCGCGACCACTTCGCAGTTGCCGAACAGCCGCTTCAGCCGCACGTGGTAGCCGAGGTGGCGGTTGCCGACGACCCACAGCTCGCCGCCGGGAGACAGCGCACGGCGCGCGTCGGCGAACATCCGCCGGGCCGCCGTGTCGGTCGTCGCCCGGTGCGAGTGGAACGGCGGATTGTTCAGTACGAGGTCCACCGTCGCGTCGGGGAGAGCCGAGAGGCCGTCCCCGACCAGGAACTCGGCCGTGCCCGACGGGACGTTGTCCGCGAAGGTCGCCTCCGCCGAGGCCACCGCCGAGAAGGACTCGTCCGTGAACGTCACGGCCGCGTCCGGGTTGGCCAGCGCCACCGCCGTACCGACCACGCCGTTGCCGCAGCCCAGGTCCACGACGCGCTCGGCGCCCCGGCTCGGCGGCAGGTGGCGCAGGAAGAAGCGGGTGCCGATGTCGAGGCGCTCGGCGCAGAAGATGCCGGCGTGATTGGTCACCGTCCGGCCCGCCAGAACGCCGGTGTCGGACGGCAGGGCGTACCGCCGCGGCCAGGGGCTCGGAGTGCGGGGGAGGGCCGGGTCCGGCGTGCAGAAGATCAGCCGGGCCTTCTTCACCGCGAGGGACGTGCGGGTCGGTCCGATGATGCGCTCGAACAGCTTGAGCGTGGACGTGTGGATCTCCGTGACCATGCCCGCGCCGATGACGACGGTGTCCGCGTGCACGGCGGGCGCCAGGCGGTGCAGCTGGTCCTCCAGCAGCGCGAGGCTCTTCGGCACCCGGACCAGCAGCACGTCCACGCGCTCCGGCGGCTCCTGCCGGGCGGTGAGCAGTCGCACGGCGCCGGCGTCCACGTCGTTGCGGGCCAGATTGGCGCGGGTCGCCTGCTGCCCGAGGAAGGAGTCGGAGATCTGGGTGACCGGCCCGCTCGTACGGGCCGCGAGCGAGGTGACCAGCGCCCCCCACCGGTCGCCCACGACGGCCACCGTGCCCGACAGGTCGGTGGGCGGGGCTTCGTCGGCGCCGTGCAGCTGCCGCAGCAGATACTCGTCGGCGGCGTCCCAGGCGCGAAGCGGGTCGCGCGGGTCCTCGGGGAAACGGGCGAGCTCGGGGGCGCCCCATGACGTGGTCAGACGGTTCATCGTGCGCCCAGGCTAACCGCTGCTAGGCGGCGGGCCGTACGTCCTCGTGTGCCGCGGCAGCCCACTCCACCACCAGTGCCTCGTACTCCGGGCGCCGGTCCTCGGGCAGCGCGCCGTCGGCCCACAGCTCTCGGATCCGGGTGTTCAGCTCGGACGCGGACATCAAGGTTTCGGGTTTGGACTCGCGGGGAAAGGGGGACATGCCTGCAAGGTTACGGCCTGGCATCGGCCACGTCTGCACCGCCGACCGGCGGCCCAGCCGCCCGACGCACCGGCGCGCGGACCGAGTGCCCCCGCTCCCACCAGCGCGAACAGCGGGATTCCAGGCAGGATGCGGGAGATCACGAACGGCCTGAAGCACCCTCCTGGCGCTCTTCGTAGTGATGAATTTCATGAACCACTCCACAGGCCGAAGAGGGCCCGGGCGGTCCGGACTTCAGGGCGGCTTCAGAGGCTGAGGACCAGCTTTCCGCGCACCCGGCCCGCACGGCTCAGCCGGTGGGCCTCGGCGGCCTTCGCCAGCGGGAGGACCGACTGGACCTCGACGTGCACGGCGCCGGAGTCGATGAGCGCGCCGATCCTGCGCAGCGCCGCACCGTCGGGAGCGACGACGACGCGGTGGGCCGTGACGCCGGGGACGCGGTGCGCCTCGTCCACCGGCTCGGGCAGCGTGATGAGCGTGCCGCTGGGCCGCAGGAGCCGCCACGAGGCGTGCTGCACCGGGCCGCCGACGGTGTCCAGGACGACGTCGAACGGTTCCCCGGCCGCCAGGTCCGCCGTCGCGCGGTCCACCGGCTCGTCGACACCCAGCCGGCGCAGGAACCCCAGATTGCGCGCCGAGGCGGTGGCCGTGACGTGTGCCCCGAGGTGCCGGGCGAGTTGCACGGCGAAGTGCCCCACCCCGCCCGCACCGGCGTGCACCAGAACGCGCATGCCGACCGTCGCCTTCGCCGTCTCCAGCGCCTGCCAGGCGGTCAGGGCGGCCAGGGGCACGGCGGCGGCCTCCGCGTAGGAGAGGCTGGCCGGCTTGGGCGCCACAGCGGAGGCCGGCAGGACGCACAGCTCCTGGTAGGCGCCCCCGTACGGCAGCGGGAGCATGCCGTGGACGGCCTCACCGACCGCCGGGCCGCCCGGCACGGTGCCCCGCACCACGCCCGCGACGTCCCAGCCCATCCCCAGCGGGAAGGGCCGGTCGTTGCGTACCTCTCCTTCGCGGTGCTTCCAGTCGACCGGGTTCACTCCCGCCGCCTTGACCTCCACCAGCACGTCTCCGTCCGCCGGAGCCGGTTCGGGCCGTTCCGTGAGTTCCAGCACGTTCTCGTCGCCGTACTGGGAGAAGACCACCGCGCGCATTTTCCCGCCGCCCTTGTCGTGTCGCATGTCCGTGCGCCGTCCGGCTCCTTCGGACGCCGGGCGGCGGGGTGCGGATCCGCACCCGGGTCCACAGTCGCGGCGCGGTGGGCGCGGAGCCATTACTCGGCGAGTACCAGGCCGAGAGGGGGGGGCGGGACCGCACAGGCCGCAGGGGGGTACTGACAGGGACAGGCTGCCGGGCTCCGCAGCGGCCCATACTGGCCCTCATGAACCAAGCCAGCGAGCTCGGCGCCTTCCTCAAGGCACGGCGTTCCCGGGTGGCCCCCGGAGCGGCCGGTCTCCCCGTCGTCGGCCGGCGCCGGGTCGCGGGGCTGCGCCGGGAAGAGGTGGCCGACCTCGCGGGCGTCAGCGTCGTCTACTACACACGGCTGGAGCAGGGCCGGGCCCGCAACCCGTCCGACGCCGTGCTGGACGCCCTGGCACGCGTGCTGCGGCTCGATCCGACCGAACGGACACACCTGTACGACCTCGCGCGCCGGGCGGTCCGCAGGGCGGCGCCGTTCCCGGCAGGTCCCGTCCAAGGCGCCGCCCAGGACGGGGACTTCGGGGACGCCGGGGCCGTGCCGGGCATGGTCGTACGGGAGGACCTGCACCGTCTGCTCGCCGCTGTGGGGGCCGTTCCCGCGTATCTTCTGGGGCCTGCGATGGACGTCCTCGCCGCCAACGACCTGGCCCGCGCCCTCCTCGGAGGCCCCGGCGGAGCATCGCCCGCGCCCTCGAACCTCGCGCATCACGTCTTCCTCGACGCCTCTGCCCGCGACCTGTATCCGCGGTGGAACGACGTGGCGCGGCAGACCGTGGGCTTTCTGCGCTTCTCCGCCGGCCGTCGCCCCGGTGACGCGCGACTGGGCCGGGTCGTCACGGAACTGAGCCGCCGCAGCCCGCAGTTCCGGGCACTGTGGGCGGCGCAGGAGGTGGGGGAGAAGTCGTACGGCACCAAGAGCTTCCGGCATCCGCTGGTCGGCGGTTTCGACCTGGCGTACGAGACCCTGTCACTGCCCGGGGACGAGGGCCGGTCCCTGGTCGTCTTCACCGCGCCTGACCCGCGTGCGGACAGCGCGTTGCGGCTGCTCGGGAGTTGGACGGCGCCGCCCGCCGTCCCTCCGTCGGCCACCGGTCCGGCGTCGCCCGCCCCCCGGCCCGGTCACGCGCCGGGTTCCTGAAGGCGTCGTCAGCGGTTTCGGTGCCGCCGGCGGTCCTCCCTGAGGGTCTTGGCCCTTACGCGGCGGGGGGACTTGCCCTCTGGTCTCACCCCTACTTTCGAGTTACTCGTCAGCCAACAAGTCGTCGATGGGCGCACCAGGGCCCGGAGGTCAATGTGAGTTCCGCGCAGTCCCTTCTTGAAAGCCGTCCGGTTTCCGTGGCGCACCTGTTTCTCTCCAGAGTCGAGGCCACACCCGGCGGCGAGGCCTACCGCTACCCCGTGCCGGCCGGTGACGGTGCGTCCGGCGCCGAGGAGTGGCGCTCACTGACCTGGGCGCAGACCGCCGAGCGCGTCAGGGCGATCGCGGCCGGGCTGCTCGCCCTCGGGATGCGGCGCGAGGAGCGCGTGGCGATCTCCTCCTCCACCCGGGTCGAGTGGATCCTGGCCGACCTGGGCGTGATGTGCGCGGGGGCCGCCGCGACCGCCGTCTACCCCAGCACCAACGCCGACGAGACGGTGCACATCCTCTCCGACTCAGGCAGCCGGGCGATCTTCGTCGAGGACGCCGCACAGCTCGCCAAGGTGGTCGCCCACAGGGACCGGCTGCCCGAACTCGGCCACGCGGTCGTCTTCGACCCCGGAGCGGACATCCCGCCGGTCGAGGGGCTCGAGGTACTGTCCCTCGCCGAGCTGGAGCAGCGCGGGACCGCGTACCTGGAAGAGCACCCGGACGCGATCGAGCAGGCGGTGCGGGCCATCGAGCCGGAGCACCTCGCCACCCTCATCTACACGTCCGGCACGACCGGCCCGCCCAAGGGCGTGCGCCTCGTGCACGACTGCTGGTCGTACCAGGGCGTCGCACAGGAGGTCAGCGGACTGCTGCGCCCCGACGATGTGCAGTTCCTGTGGCTGCCCCTGTCCCACGTCTTCGGCAAGGCCCTGATCTCCGGGCAGATCAGGACCGGGCATGTGATGGCCGTGGACGGGCGCGTCGAGCGCATCGTCACCAACCTGCCCGCGGTCCGGCCGACCGTGATGGCGTCCGCGCCGCGGATCTTCGAGAAGGTCTACAACGGCATCGCCGGCAGAGCGAGAGCCGAGGGCGGCGCCAAGTACAAGATCTTCCTCTGGGCGGCGAAGGTCGCCCGCGACTACGCCAGGATCGGCCAGGAAAGCACCGTGGCGACCGGGAAACGCCGGGTGCCCCTGCCGCTCGCCGTTCAGCACGCCGTCGCCGACCGGCTGGTGTACGGCAAGATCCGCGCGGCCTTCGGCGGCAATCTGCGCGGCAGCGTCTCCGGCAGCGCCGCCCTCGCCCCGGACATCGGCTACTTCTTCTCCGGCGCCGGTGTGCACGTCTTCGAGGGCTACGGCCTGACGGAGACCAGCGCGGCCTGCACCGTCAACCCCGCCGAGGGCCACCGGATCGGCACGGTGGGCACGCCACTGCCCGGCACCGAGATCCGCATCGCCCAGGACGGCGAGGTCCTCCTGAGAGGCCCCGGCATCATGCGCGGCTACCACAACCTTCCGGAGAAGACCGCCGAGGTCCTGGAGAGCGACGGCTGGTTCCGCACCGGCGACATCGGCGAGGTCGACAAGGACGGCTTCCTCCGGATCACCGACCGCAAGAAAGACGTGTTCAAGACCTCGGGCGGCAAGTACGTGGCGCCCACCGAGATCGAGGGCCGCTTCAAGGCGGTCTGCCCGTTCGTCAGCAACATCCTGGTCATCGGCGACGGCCGCAACTTCTGCACCGCCCTGATCGCCCTCGATGAGAACGTGATCATGCCGTGGGCGGCATCCCACGACCTCGGCGGCCGCAGCTACGCCGACGTCGTCTCCTCACCCCAGGTCCACGAGCTGATCGACGGCTTCGTCCAGCGCGTCAACGGTGACCTGCAGCGCTGGCAGACCATCAAGAAGTTCTCGGTGCTCCCGCGCGACCTCGACGTCGAACACGGCGAACTCACCCCGAGCCTCAAGGTCAAACGCCCCGTCGTGGAGCGCACGCACGCCCGGGCCATCGACGCGATGTACGAGGGATCCCGCGAAGCCTGACCCTCGGGCGCCCGGCGCGTACCAGAGTCCATGGGCGGGACGTGCCCTGGAAACGGCACGGGAGCGGACGGCGGCCGTCGACCAACCTGGCAGGCGTCAGGGGCCGGGCATAGCCTGAAGATGTCTCGAACTCTCCGAACACTGGGAGAAGTCATGACATTCATGCAGGTCATAGACTGCAGGACCAGCAGGGCCGATGAGTTGAACAGGTTGATGGACACCTGGATCGAGTCGACGCAGGGCAAGCGGACGGCCACCCACTCGATCGTGGGGCGTGACCGTGCGGACTCGACCCATGTGGTCGAAATCGTGGAATTCCCTTCCTACGAGGAGGCGATGAAGAACTCGCAGCTGCCGGAGACCGACCGGATCTTCCGCGAGATGGTGGCTCTGTGCGAGGGCGAGCCGTCCTTCACGGACCTCGACGTCATGCGGGACGAGCAGCTGAACAAGATCGTGGTCCGCAGCTTCTTCGAGAACGTGATCAACGCGAGGAACGTCGACGCCGCGGACGGAATATGCACGGACGACTACCGGGAGCACGACCCGGGCCTGTCCTCGTACGATCTGGGGCTCGCGCAGGCCAAGGCCGAGAACAAGGAAACCATCGAGGCGTTCGAACCGGTGACCACCATCGAGAACCTGGTGGCCGAGGGTGACACGGTGTGTGTACGGGCGACCTACAAGGGACGTCACGTGGGTACGTACCAGGGCATGGAGGCCACCGGCCGGGAGATCTCGGGAACCGGCCACGCAACCTTCCGGTGCGAAGGCGGGAAGATCGCTGAGAGCTGGTGGAACCTCGACGACCTCGGTCTGTTGCAGCAGCTCGGTGCGATCGACGTCTGATCCACATCGGGATCTGCCGGGATCCGCCGCACCGCCGGCCCTCTTCCCACCGGGAGCATCACGGTGCGAGGAGGGCGTCGGGGCGTTGGGGCCGTGTGCGCCCGGTCCTCGGAGACGGCCGGACGCCGGCGGCTCAGCCGGCCGACTCGCCCGCGTGCGGACTCAGCACACCCATGCCGATCAGGATGAAGAGCACGATGCCGAGGACGATCCGGTAGGTCACGAACGGCATGAAGCTTCGCGTCGTGATGAACTTCATGAACCAGGCGATCACCGCGTAGCCCACGCCGAAGGCGACGAAGGTCGCGAAGATCGTCGGTCCCCACGACACATGGCCCTCGCCGGCCTCCTTCAGTTCGAACAGGCCGGAGGCGAGCACGGCCGGGATCGCCAGCAGGAACGAGTAACGGGCCGCCGCCTCGCGGGTGTAGCCCATCAGCAGGCCGCCGCTGATGGTCGCGCCGGAGCGGGAAACCCCCGGGATCAGGGCCATCGCCTGGCAGACGCCGTAGATGAGGCCGTCCCGCACGCTCAGGTCCTTCAGCGTCTTGCGCTCCTTGACCACCCGGTGGCGGCCGCCGGCCTCGTCCCGGGCGGCGAGCCGGTCCGCGATGCCCAGGACGATGCCCATGCCGATCAGAGTCGTGGCGATGAGCCGCAGATCACGGAACGGGCCCTCGATCTGGTCCTTGAGCGTGAGGCCCAGCACACCGATCGGCACCGAACCGATGATCACCAGCCAGCCCATCCTGGCGTCGTGGTCGCCGCGCATCGCCTTGTCGGTGAGCGAGCGGAACCAGGCCGACAGAATCCTGCCGATGTCCTTGCGGAAGTAGATGAGGACGGCCGTCTCCGTGCCGATCTGGGTGATCGCGGTGAACGCGGCCCCCGGGTCGTGCCAGCCGGCGAACGCGGCGGTGAGCCGCAGATGCGCGCTCGAGGAGATGGGGAGGAACTCCGTCAGCCCCTGGACGAGCCCGAGGATGAATGATTCGAACCAAGACATGAAAGCTATGCCACCCAAGGCTGGTCACGGTCTGTCAGGAGCACGAAGGCACGTGACCCGCGAGTGACGACTCACGTACGTCAGCGGGCCCGCGCCGGGTGGCAGCGTAGCGCCCTTGAGTGAAGCGCTTGCGGCAGGCCCTGTCCGGCGGGCCCGCCACGCGGTGGTGGGCGGCCTCGTCAGACGGCGGGGCCGTGGGCCACGACCGGCTCCAGGGGGCCCCGGTCCGCGGCCGGGGCGGAGGGCGCCTGCGCGGGGCGGTGCCCGGCGCCGCGCATCCGGTGGCGCTTGGTCCAGGCGACCGTCGCGGCCGCCAGCCCCGTCACCACGATGAACCCCATCGCGATCAGGAACGCCGGCGACGTCGGCGACCCGGCCCGGCTGCCCGCGACCACGTACGCCGCCGTGTTCGGGATCGAGCCGAGGCCGGTCGCCAGGAGAAAGGGCAGGTAGCCCATGCGGGAGACGGCCGCGCAGTAGTTGGCGGCGGCGAACGGTATGCCCGGGAACAGCCGTATCGCCAGCATGGAACGGAAACCGTGCCGGCTGAGCTGCCCGTCTGCGGCCTCCAGCCACCGCCCCCGCAGCAGCGGGCGGAGCGCGTCCTGACCGAGCACCCGGCCCAGGGCGAAGGCGATCCCGGCCCCCAGCACCGTGCCGGCGAGCGCCGCCACGAGCCCGGCCTGCGAGCCGAACAGCGCGCCCGCCGCCAGATTGAGGATGGGCCGCGGCACGAACGCGGCCGTGCACACCCCGTACCCCACGCCGTACAGCACCACGGCCGCCGGACCGCTCAACTGCGGCCAGCCCGCGGAGAGCAGAATCTGCGGCTCGAAGAGCACGACCGTCACCGCGGCGGAGGCGAGCAGCACTGCGAGAAGGGACAGCCGGGACCAGGGTGAGAACAGGACCCTGGAGCAGCGGGCGGCGAGGGCGGACGCCGGCCGGGGGACGAGGTCGAGCATCCGGGGAGACTAGCCGACACCGGTATGTGATCGCCGTAATGTGTGCCGTATGACGCACGCCGTACCGGACGCCGTACCGCGCAGCGATCTCGCCGACACCGTCATGGAACGGCTCGTCGCCGTGTATCCGGCCGCGGCGGACGAGGCAAGGGCCGCGCGGGCCGTCGCGTACATGAAGGGCGCCGCCCCGTTCCTCGGCATCCCCACACCCGAACGCCGGGCCCTGTCCCGCACCGTCCTCGCCGGCACTCCCCGGCCCGACGAGGCGGACTGCACGGCCGTCGCGCTGCGCTGCTGGGCCCTGCCCGAGCGCGAGTACCACTACTTCGCCGCCGACTATCTGCGGCGCCACGTCGGCCGCTGCTCCTCCGGCTTCCTGCCCGTGGCGCACCGGCTGATCACCACCGTGCCGTGGTGGGACACCGTCGACATGCTCGCCGTGCACGTCGTCGGACCACTGGTGGCCGCAGACCCGGCGCTCGGACGCGTCATGGACGCATGGATCGACGACGGCGACATATGGGTGGCCCGCACGGCGCTCCTGCACCAACTGCGCTACCGGGAGGCGACGGACGGCGCACGCCTGTTCCGCTACTGCCTCCGCCGGGCCGACCACCCGGACTTCTTCATCCGCAAGGCCATCGGCTGGGCGCTGCGGGAGTACGCCAGAACGGACCCCGACGCGGTACGGGAGTTCGTCGACGGCGCGCGGGGGCGGCTGTCGCCGCTCTCCGTGCGGGAGGCGCTCAAGCATCTGTGACGGGGTAGGCCCCGGACGACTGCCCGTCGCCCGAAAACCGCTCGACGCCGCCCGGGGGCAGGGGCGATCATCGACGCATGTTCCGGTACGCCTTCCTCGCAGCGCCGTCCGCAGTCGCGGACGCGCCGAAGGCTGCCGCGTTTCCCGCGACTGAGGTCGTCGCAGTCGCACTCGCAGTCGCAGTCGCAGTGGCCGAGACCGCGGTCGCAAAGGCCGCCGTCAGTGCGGCCGGCGCCGCCGCGGCGCCCTTCGGCGGCGCCCGAGGCTGACCCTTCCCGGATTGTCCGCGGACCCCGCAGGGGGAGGGTCGGCGGGCCCAGGGGTCCCGACACACTTCGAGTTCCGGGAAGGAACGACCTCGTCATGCCCAAGACGGCATACGTGCGGACCAAGCCGCACCTCAACATCGGCACCATGGGCCACGTCGACCACGGCAAGACCACCCTGACCGCCGCCATCACCAAGGTCCTCAGCGGGCGCGGGACCGGCGTCTTCGTGCCGTTCGACCGCATCGACCGGGCGCCGGAGGAGGCCAGTCGCGGCATCACCATCAACATCGCGCACGTCGAGTACGAGACCGACACCCGCCACTACGCCCACGTGGACATGCCGGGCCACGCCGACTACGTCAAGAACATGGTCACCGGCGCCGCGCAGCTCGACGGGGCGATCCTCGTCGTGTCCGCGCTCGACGGCGTCATGCCGCAGACCGCGGAGCACGTACTGCTCGCCCGCCAGGTCGGCGTCGACCACGTCGTCGTCGCCCTCAACAAGGCCGACGCGGGCGACGACGAGCTGACCGACCTGGTGGAGCTCGAGGTCCGCGACCTCCTGACCGCGCACGGCTACGGCGGCGACGCCGTGCCCGTGGTACGCGTCTCCGGGCTGCGGGCGCTCGAGGGCGACCCGCGCTGGACCGCCGCGATCGAGGCGCTGCTCGACGCCGTCGACACGTACGTGCCGATGCCGGTCAGGTACACCGACGCGCCGTTCCTGCTCCCGGTGGAGAACGTCCTCACCATCACCGGGCGCGGCACCGTCGTCACCGGAGCCGTCGAGCGGGGCACCGTGCGCGTCGGCGACCGGGTCCAGGTGCTCGGGGCGGACACCGAGACGGTGGTGACCGGTCTGGAGACCTTCGGCAGGCCGATGGAGTCCGCGGAGGCGGGGGACAACGTGGCGATGCTGCTGCGCGGCGTCCACCGCGACCAGGTCCGGCGCGGCCATGTGGTCGCCGCGCCCGGCAGTGTCGCGCCGAGCCGGCGCTTCACGGCGCGGGTCCATGTGCTCTCCGCCCGCGAGGGCGGCCGGGCCACACCGGTGTCCACGGGCTACCGGCCGCAGTTCCACATTCGCACCGCGGACGTCGTCGGCGACATCGACCTCGGGGAGGCGGGTGTGGCACGGCCCGGCGACACGGTCTCCGTGACCGTCGAGCTGGGCCGGGACGTACCGCTGGAGCCGGGGCTCGGCTTCGCGATCCGCGAGGGCGGTCGGACGGTGGGCGCGGGGACGGTGACGGCCGTGCTCTGACATCTGAGGGCTGCGGGGCTGAGGGGGCGCGGGGCGGGACAATGGGGCGGTGAACGAGCCCCTCCCCGTCCTGCGCGCCGTCGATGGCGGCACCGCCAAGCTCATGCCCGACGTGGACCGTGAGCGCGCCTGGCTGCTGACCGTCGACGGCGCACCGCAGTCGTACGTCGACCTCGACGATCCGACGCACCTCGAATTCGAGTACGTGCGGCGGTTCGGCCATGTCGTCGACTGCGCCGCCGAGGAGGGAGCGCCGCTGTCCGTGCTCCACCTCGGGGGCGGCGCGCTCACCCTGCCCCGCTACGTCGCCGCGACCCGGCCCGGGTCCCGGCAGGACGTCGTCGAGGCCGACGCCGGGCTCGCCGCACTCGTCGCGGAGCACCTGCCGCTGCCGGACGGTTCCGGCGTCACCGTGCACCGTGCCGACGCCCGGGCATGGGTCGAGGCCGCGGCGCCGGACTCCGCGGACCTGATCGTCGCCGACGTCTTCGGCGGCTCACGCGTCCCCGCCCACCTCACCACGGTCGCGTACGCGCGGGCCGCCGAGCGGGTGCTGCGGCCGGACGGCGTCTACGCGGCGAACCTCGCGGACGGCGCGCCGTTCGCCTTCCTCCGCTCGCAATTGGCGACGTTCGCGGAGGCGTTCGCGGAACTGGCGCTGATCGCGGAACCGTCGGTGCTGCGGGGGCGCCGCTTCGGCAACGCGGTCCTGCTCGCGTCGCAGGCCCCGCTCGACACGACGGCGCTGGCGCGGCGGGCGGCGTCGGACGCGTTTCCGGCGCGGGTGGAGCGGGGGCGGGCGGTGGCGCGGCTGCGGGGTGACGCGGCGCCGGTCGACGACGCGGGGGCGACGGCGTCGCCGGAGCCGCCGGAGGGGGCGTTCACGGTGGGGTGACGGAGGGTACGGCCGCTGCCTTGTCCCCTACCCGCCCCTTCCCGAACCGGGCTCCGCCCGGACCCGTCCACCGCGCTCCGCGCAGTGTGTTCGGGGCTCCGCCCCGGCCCCCCCGTACCGCGCTCCGGGCGGCGGGCCGGGCTCCGCCCGGGCCGGGTACGCCCTGCGGGCGATTCGGGGGCGGCGCCCAGAGCTCGTGCCGCCGGTGGGCGGCCCGGGCTTCGCCCGGGGCGGGTACCGCGCTTGGCACGGGGGCTTCCGTTTCTCCCTCCGGCTTGGCGGCTGTGGGTGGGGCGTCTCCCACGCCGTCAGGCCGGAGGGGGAGTACCCCCAGGCCGGGCTGGAATGCCGCTGCGCGGCGATCGGCGCTCCCCCCGGGCCCGGTACCGCGCTTCGCGCGGTGGCCGCAATCGCCGGCCGGGCCGGAGTTGCCCGGGCCGGAGGTGCCGGGCAACTCCAGCCTCGCTGGGGCTCCTCCCATGGTCGCCAGGCCGTAGGGGGAGATTGAGGCGCGGGGTTCGGGCGGCGCCCCGACGGGACCGGCCAACCCCGGCCCGCCGGGTCAGCCCGCAGACCCCGCCAGGCGGACCGTGCTGAGGATCTTCTGGATCGTCTCGTCCGGCACCTCGTCCGGCACGCCCGTGTTGGAGTACAGCACCCAGCTCGCGAAGTCACCCTTCGCGTTCTTGAAGCTGAACGCGACCGACTTACCGTCGGTCTCGCACTTGTTCTCCTTCTTGACGCCCTTCGCCGTGGCCATGGCCATGCTGCCCTTGAGGCCGGACTTCGTCGTGTAGTCCTTCGCCTCGGTGATCTTGACCGTGCCCTTCGGCTCGGTCTGGGCGTAGGCGGCCCAGACCCAGTTGCCGGCCTCGTTGTAGGCGGCCTCCGCCGTGTTCTTGGCGCCCTTGCCGCCCTTGGTGCCGGTGCTGGCCAGGCCGTAGTCCTCTTCGCTGCCGTCCTTGTCGGCGTCGATGGCGCACCACTTGCTCTTCAGGTGCGCCGGGGCGGACATGACGACCGCGAGGGACCCGTCGCCCTTCTTCTCGTCCTCGAAACCGGTGGCGGTTCCGGAGCTCAGAACTTCCCACTCCGCGGGGACGTCGAACTGCGTCCCGTGCTTGGGGTTGGTCACGACCTTCCAGCCGGCGATGGTCGGCTTGGACTCGCCGCCGCGCGGGTTGCCCGTCGGTGCCGGCGCCGGGTCCTCCGCGGGCTCCGACTTCTCCGGCTCGGCCGGCTTCGAGGCCGCGGCGTCGCTGCCCTTGTCGGACGGCTTGTCGTCGTCGGGCAGCACGATGAAGCCGGTCACGGCCGCGGTCACGACCACGGCCGTGGCGGCGACGATCGCGACGATCGTCGTCTTCTTCTTCTCGTCCCGGGGCGGCTGCGGCGCCCCGGGCATCTGGCCGGGCACGGCGTACTGCGGCGCGGTCGGCTGCTGATACGGGTTGGGCTGCTGGTACCCCTGCTGCTGGTATCCCGGCTGCTGATACGGATTCGGCTGCTGGTACCCCGGCTGCTGGTACGGGTTCTGGTCCTGCGGGTTCTGCTCGCCCCCGGGCGGCTGCTGTCCTGGCCACATGGCGAGTAACGATAGAGGTGCGGGTCCGGCACTGCTACGCCCGGCCCCCACCGGGTCGCTCGAAGCCCGCGGCGAAGGCGGTCGCCAAGGGATGGCCAAGCTCTCCTACTCGTGGGTAACATCGCGCCATGAGCGCAGAGCAGATGTCCATCGGCGAGTTGCTTACCGCCACCGTTCCCATGGTTAGGACCCTCAAGCTGGAGTACCTGGAGACCACGCCCGAGCGGGCGGTGCTCCGCCTGCCCGACGACCCCGAGTACCACAACCACGTCGGCGGACCCCACGCCGGAGCGATGTTCACGCTGGCCGAGTCCGCGAGCGGGGCCGTCGTCCTCGCCGCCTTCGGTGACCAGCTCGGCCGCGCCGTACCGCTGCCGGTCAAGGCGGAGACGAGCTACAAGAAGCTCGCCAAGGGAGTCCTCACCGCGACCGCGACGCTCGGCCGCCCCGTCGCGGACGTCGTGAAGGAGCTGGACGCCGGGGAGCGCCCCGAGTTCCCCGTGACGGTCGCCATCCAGCGCGCCGACGGCGCCGTGACCGGCGAGATGCACATCGTCTGGACCCTGCGCCCCAACAGCTGAGCGCCGGCCGCAGCACCGGGCCGGCCCGACACCGTCGAGGTGCCGGGACGGCCCTTCGCGCACCGCGGCGTAACCGGGCTCAGTCCTTGTGCGCGTCGCGGTGCTGCGCGGCCAGGTCCAGATAGACCGCCGCGTTGAGCTTGATGCCCTCCTGCTCCTCCTGCGTCAGCGCGCGCCGCACCTTCGCCGGCACCCCCGCGACCAGGGAGCCCGGCGGTACCTGCATGCCCTGCGGCACGAGGGCCTGGGCCGCGATCAGCGAGCCCGCGCCGATGTTGGCCCCGTTGAGAACGGTGGCGCCCATGCCGACGAGCACGTCGTCCTCGACGGTGCAGCCGTGGAGGATCGCGTTGTGGCCGACCGAGACACGTTCGCCGACGGTCACGGGGAACCCCGGGTCGCTGTGGACCGTGCAGTTGTCCTGGATGTTGCTGCCGGCGCCGATCGCGATCGGCCCGCAGTCGGCGCGCAGCACCGTGTGGTACCAGACGCTCACGCCCGCGCCGAGCGTGACCTCGCCCATCACCACCGACGTCGGCGCGGTGAACGCCTCAGGATCGACATCGGGTTCCCCGCCGCCGACACCCGCAACCAAAGCCCGCTCCGTCATGCCCGCTCCCTGTCGAATTCACCGGTCCGTCGCGCCTGCCTGCACCGTATGCCCCCGCGTCGGGCGGTGACCGCCGGGGTGGCCCGCGCGCGCCGCGGACGCGCCGCCCCGCGTTCCCTCGCCGCCCCTGCCACCCCGAGGACCGCTCAACGGGCCCGGGGGCACAGCCCGTTGCTGAAGCCGGCGGCGTCGTACCGGCGGTCCGGCGGGCCGGTTGGCGGCACGGGCCAGTGGGCGAGCGCCGCTTGGGGTGAACGTCACAGCACGTCAGCGCCTTCCCGCCGGACGCGGCCGACTACCGTGGGCGGGTGCCGAAGAGCAGGAACACCCCGTCGTCCGCGACCGCCTGGCGCCGCCGGTTCCTCACGCGTGCCGTGCACCGCGTGTGGCAGTGGGTGCAGGACACGGGGGCCGTCACGGCCGAGCGTCCCGGGCGGCTGCGGTTCCGGCGGATCGGCGGCGGCACGCGACTGGCCTTCCCGCAGGGCACCGTCTTCGGCGAACCGTGGATCGAGCTCGGCGCCCACTGCATCATCGCCGAGCAGGTGACCCTCACCGCCGGGATGATGCCCGGCCTGGACCTCGGCTCCGACACCGTCCTGAGCCTCGGCGACGGCGTGGTCCTGGGCCGCGGCAGCCATGTCATCGCCGACACCCGCGTGTCCATCGGCTCCGACACGTACTGCGGCCCGTACGTCTACATCACGTCCACGAACCACAGTTACGACGATCCGCACGAACCCGTCGGCAAACAGTGGCCGCGTACGGACCCCGTGGAGATCGGGCCCGGCTGCTGGCTGGGGACCGGTGCGGTGATCCTCCCCGGCGCCCGGCTGGGGCGCAACGTCGTGGTGGCGGCGGGCGCGGTCGTACGGGGAGAGGTGCCCGACCACGCGGTGGTGGCCGGCGCGCCCGCCCGGGTCGTGCGGCGGTGGGACGAGAAGGACGGCTGGCAGCCGCCGCTGCGGACGCCCGCGCCGGTGCCGATCCCCGAAGGAGTCACTCCCGAGCAGCTCCGCGCGCTCAAGGAGCTCGACGCGGAGCTGTCGGGGCCGGCCGACGCCCGGGCCGGACTCGAGGAGCGCTGATCAGCCGGTCGCCAGCAGGGCCGTGCCCACCAGCGCCAGTCCGGCGCCCGCCGCCTGCACACTGCGCAGCCGCTCCTTGAGGACGACGAGCGCCGCGAGAACGGTCACGACCGGGTAGAGGTTCGCCAGCACCGCGGCCACCGTGATCGGTCCGAGCTGCGCGGCGATCGAGTACGTGCCGTTCGCGGCGACGTCGGCGAGGCCGACGAAGGCGAGCGCCGGCAGCGAGCGCAGCACGGTGCGCGCCCCGCCGTCCTCGGGCAGGGCCCGGCCGCCGCGCCTCACCGACACGTACAGCGCGACCCCGCCGACCGTCACGTTGGTGACGCGCTGGACGAACAGGGCGAGGAACAGCCCGGTGAGCGTGGTCGACGCCTCGGCGATCAGGGCCAGCACGGCGCCGAACCCGAACGCCGCGACCAGCGTCATCAGCACCGCCTGCCGCTGTACCGGCGCGCCCCGCAGCTCGGGGCCGCCCGCCAGGACGATGCCGGCCACGGCCACCGCGATGCCCGCGAACTGGACCAGGCCGGGCCGCTCGCCCAGCAGCAGCCCGACGCCGACGGGCACGGCGACGCCCAGCGACGCGAGGGGCGACACGACGCCCATGGGGCCGAGGGCGAGGGCCTTGTAGAAGCAGAGCATCGCCACCGGTCCGACCGCTCCGGCCGCCACCGCGTACCAGAGCCGCGGTCCGGTCTCGGAGAAGCCGCCGGTCGCCACCACGATCACGCCGAGCACGACCACGGCGACGATCTGGGAGACGACGACCACGGTGAGCGCGGGCGTGCGTCGCGTGAGCAGTCCGCCGCCGAAGTCGGCCAGGCCCCAGAGCAGGCTGGTGGCCAGGGCGAGGAGTGCGGTCATGCGGGGGCCTCGCAGTACAGTGTGGTGGACGATTCGGTGCACCACACCGTAGTGCAATCCATTGGACTCCGTCATCCAGAATATTGGACGGCGCCGGAATCTTGGACGGAATGTGTCGGACCTCGACCAGCTCACCCGGTCGCTCGCCCGGAACCTCAAGCGCTGGCGCGGTGAACGCGGGTTCACGCTGGACGCCCTCGCCGCCCGCTCCGGGGTCAGCCGCGGCATGATCATCCAGATCGAGCAGGCGCGCACCAATCCCAGCGTGGGCACCACGGTGAAGCTGGCCGACGCCCTCGGCGTGAGCATCACCACGCTCCTCGACTACGAACAGGGCCCGCAGGTCCGGCTCGTCCCGCCGGAGCAGGCCGTCCGGATGTGGTCCACCTCCACCGGCAGCTCCACCACCCTCCTCGTCGGCAACGAGCGGGGCGGCCCGCTGGAGCTGTGGTCCTGGCGGCTGATGCCCGGCGACGAGAGCGCCTCCGACCCCCACCCGGACGGCACGACGGAGCTGCTGCACGTCACCGCCGGGGAGCTGACCCTCGTCGTCGACGGCCGGGCCCACCCCGTGCCGGCCGGCACCTCCGCCACCTTCGAGGCGAACGCCCCGCACGCCTACCGCAACGACGGCGACGAGATCGTGGAAGTGATGATGGCGGTCTCCGTCCCGCCCGTCCGCTGAGACGCACCCCCGCTGAGACGCCCGACCGCCGCCGTGCGCGCCGGTGTCAGCGTGCGGCACATGCGCGCACCCATCGGGAACTTCGACAACGCCACCCCCGCTCCCGACTGCCTCGAGCGACTCGTCGCGCCCGTCGCCGCGGCAGTACGCGCCTGGCACGGCGACGTCCCCGCCAGCCGCGGCAGTACGCGCCTGGCACGGCGACGTCCCCGCCGATCAGCTCCTCCACGTCGACACCGACCCGGAGACCGCCGACACCGCCGTGTTCGTGGAGCACTACGGCCGCGGACTGCCCGAACAGTCCGCGAACTGCGTCATCGTGGCCGTCCGGCGTGGCGGGGAGACCACGCTCGCCGCCTGTCTCGTCCTGTCCCACACCCGCGTCGACGTCAACGGCGCGGTGCGCAGGCAACTCGGCGCGCGCAAGGCGTCGTTCGCGTCCATGGAGACCGCGACGGGCGCGAGCGGCATGGAGTACGGCGGCATCACGCCCATCGGGCTGCCCGCCGACCGGCCGCTGCTGGTGGACCCGGCCGTCGTGGACACCGAATGGGTCCTGGTCGGCAGCGGTCGCCGGCGCGGCAAGCTGATCGTGCCGGGCAGGGCGTTCGCCGCCCTGCCCGGCGCGGTGGACGTCGAGGGCCTCGGCGTCTGAGCAAGGCCCCCACCCGGCGACCCCGCGGCGAGCGTCAGCCCAGCCGCGGGATCTCGATCGCCGGGCACCGGTCCATCACCATGTCCAGACCGGCCGCCCGGGTGCGCTCGTACGCCGCCTCGTCGACCACGCCGAGCTGGAACCACACCGCCTTCGCGCCCACGGCCACGGCCTCGTCGGCCACCTGCCCGGCCAGCTCCGAGTTCACGAAGACGTCCACGACGTCCACCTCGAAGGGAATGTCGGCAAGGCTCGCGTACCCCTGCTCGCCGTGGACCGTCTCGGCCTTCGGATGGACCGGCACGACGCGCTTGCCGTAGCGCTGGAGCACCTCGGCGACGCCGTACGCCGCTCGCGCCCGGTTGTGGGACAGGCCGACGACCGCCCAGGTGTCACCGGTGGTCGTCAGAATCCTGCGGATCGTCTCTGCGTCTGCGTACATGCCAGGACAACGGGGCGGGGGCCCGGAGGATTCCCCCGTGGAGCGTCCCGCTCCGGGCGGCGCATAGGGTGGCCGGATGCAGGAGCAGTACCGGACGGTCGCCGGCGAGGGCGTCCACGAGACCGAGATCAACCGATCGCGCTTCATCTGCGCGCTCGCCCCCGCCGCCACCGAGGAGGAGGCGCAGGCGTTCGTCGCCCGCATCCGCAAGGAGCACCCGGCCGCCAGCCACAACTGCTTCGCGTACGTCGTCGGCGCCGACGCCGCCGTCCAGAAGGCGAGCGACGACGGGGAACCCGGCGGCACCGCCGGGGTGCCCATGCTCCAGATGCTGATGCGGCGCGAGATCCGCTACACCGCCGCCGTCGTCACCCGCTACTACGGCGGCGTCAAGCTCGGCGCCGGCGGGCTGATCAGGGCGTACGGGGGAGCGGTCGGCGAGGCCCTGGACGCCGTCGGCACCCTCACCCGCAGACGGTTCCGGCTCGCCACCGTCACCGTCGACCACCAGCGGGCCGGCAAGCTGGAGAACGATCTGCGGGCGACGGGCCGTCAGGTGCGCGAGGTCGCGTACGCGGACGCCGTCCGGATCGGGATCGGGCTCCCGGACGCCGACGTCGACGCCTTCCGGGGCTGGCTGGCCGACGCCACCGCGGGCACGGCGGGGCTGGAACTGGGCGGCGAGGCGTACGGGGATGCGTGAAGCCGCCCGCATTGTCCGACCCCACCGATACGCTCACCGATCATGAGACTCCTGCACACGTCGGACTGGCACCTGGGACGGTCGTTCCACCGGGTGAGCATGCTCGACGCCCAAGCCGCGTTCCTCGACCACCTGGTGGCGACGGTGCGCGAACGGGACGTGGACGCGGTGCTCGTCGCGGGAGACGTGTACGACCGGGCCGTGCCGCCGCTCGCCGCCGTCGCGCTGTTCGACGAGGCCCTGCACCGGCTCGCCGACGCCGGCGTGCCGACGGTGATGATCTCCGGCAACCACGACTCGGCGCGCCGGCTCGGCGTCGGCGCGGGCCTCATCGACCGGGCCGGCATCCATCTGCGCACCGACCCGGCCGGCTGCGGCACGCCCGTGCTGCTCGCCGACGAACACGGCCCGGTCGCCTGCTACGGGCTGCCCTACCTTGAACCGGCCCTGGTCAGGGCCGAGTTCCAGACGGAGCGGACCGCCCATGAGACGGTCCTCGCCGCGGCGATGGAGCGCGTACGGGACGACCTCGCCGCACGTGAGCCCGGCACCCGGTCCGTCGTGCTCGCCCACGCCTTCGTCGTCGGCGGCGAGCCGAGCGACAGCGAACGGGACATCACCGTCGGCGGTGTCGCCGCCGTGCCCTCCGGCGTCTTCCACGGCGTGGACTACGCGGCCCTCGGGCACCTGCACGGCTGCCAGACCATCACCGACCGGGTCAGATACTCGGGCTCCCCGCTGCCCTACTCGTTCTCCGAGACCGACCACCGCAAGACCATGTGGATCGTCGACCTCGACGCGGCCGGAGCCGTCACCGCCGAGCGGATCGACTGCCCCGTGCCACGCCCACTGGCCCGGCTGCGCGGCACGCTGGAGGACCTGCTCGAGGACCCGGCGCTCGACCGCCACGAGCAGTCGTTCGTGGAGGCCACCCTCACCGACGCCGTGCGGCCGGCCGACCCGATGGCCCGGCTGACCGCGCGCTTCCCGCACACCCTGCACCTCGTCTTCGACCCGGAGCGGACGGAGCGGGACACCACCGCCTCGTACGCACAGCGGCTGCGCGGGCGCAGCGACCAGCAGATCGCCGAGGACTTCGTCGCCCACGTCCGCGGCGGCAACGGCCCCGACGACGGCGAGCGCGCCGTGCTGCGCGCCGCGTTCGAGGACGTACGCGTCGACGCCGGTGTGCGCGAGGTGGCCCGGTGAGACTGCACACCCTGACCGTCACCGCGTTCGGTCCGTTCGGCACCACCCAGGAAGTGGACGGGGTCCACGTGCGGGGCGGTCTCAGTGTCGGTAACGGTGAATGCGCCGTGCTGCGCGCCGCGTTCGAGGACGTACGCGTCGACGCCGGTGTGCGCGAGGTGGCCCGGTGAGACTGCACACCCTGACCGTCACCGCGTTCGGCCCGTTCGGCACCACCCAGGAAGTGGACTTCGACGCCCTCGCGAGCTCCGGCATCTTCCTGCTCCACGGGCCGACCGGCGCGGGCAAGACGTCCGTGCTCGACGCCGTCTGCTTCGCGCTGTACGGGGCGGTGCCCGGCGCACGCCAGAGCCCCGGGGCGTCGCTGCGCAGCGACCACGCGCAGACCGGCACCCCCACCGAGGTCCGGCTCGAACTGACCGTCGCCGGACGGCGGTTGGAGGTCACGCGCCGCCCGGAACAGCCCCGCCCCAAGAAGCGCGGGAAGGGCTTCGTCACCGAGCGGGCACAGAGCACCCTGCGCGAGTACGACGCGGCGGCCGGCGAATGGCAGGCGCTCAGCAAGTCCCACCAGGAGATCGGCGAGGAGATCACCCAGCTCCTCGGGATGAGCCGCGAGCAGTTCTGCCAGGTCGTGCTGCTGCCCCAGGGCGACTTCGCGCGCTTCCTGCGGGCCGACGCGGAGGCTCGCGGCAAACTCCTCGGACGGCTCTTCGACACCCGCCGCTTCGCCGCCGTCGAGGACCGCCTCGCCGACCTGCGGCGCGCCGCCGAACTGCAGGTGAAGACCGGGGACGAACGGCTGCTCGCCGTCGCCCACCGGATCGAGCAGGCCGCCGGCCCGGCGGCGGAGTGGCCGCGCCCCGAACAGCAGCCGGGGGACCCCGGACTCGCGGCCGCCGTCCTTGAATGGGCGGCGGTCGCCCGCACCGGAGCGCGCGAGCGGCTCGGCATCGCCGAGCACCGGGCGGCCGCCGCGGAGAGCCGCCGCGCCACGGCACGGCGGGAACTGGAGGAGACGCGGGAGCGGGACCGGCTCCAGCGGCGTCACGCGGACGCCCTCGCCCGCTCGGAGGCCCTGGAGGCGCGGCGGGCCGAGCAGGAGACGCTGCGGACCCGGCTGGAACGGGCCCGCACGGCCGCCCTCGTCGAACCGGCGCTGCGCGTGCGCGACGCCGCGGAGCGCGAGCACCGGGACGCGGCAAGGGAACGGGAACGGACCAGGGCGGGGCTCCCCTCTGAGTTCACCGACGCCGGCGCGGACCGACTGACCGCGGCGGAACGGGCGCTGCGCGAGGAGTCCGGCGGCCTGGACGCCGCCCGCCGGGCCGAGACCCGCGCCGCCGGCATCACCCGCGAGCTCGCCGACCTGGACCGGCAGGCGCGGGCGGACGACGACATCCTCGAAGAGGCGACGGCCTGGCTGGCCCAGTGGGACGGCGTCCGGCGCGACCACCAGGAACGGATCACGGCCGCGCAGGAGGCCGCGACCCGCGCCGAACACCTCGCCGGCCGGCTCGAACCGGCCCGGGAACGGCTGCGCGCCGCCCGCGAGCGCGACGAACTGGCCGCCCGCGCAGAGCGGGCGGCGCAGCGGCTGCGCACTCTGCACGAGCGGACCAACGAGGCCAAGGCCGCCTGGCTCGACCTCAAGGAGCGCCGACTCCAGGGCATCGCCGCCGAGTTGGCCGCCGCGCTGGTCCCCGGCCGGGCCTGCGCGGTCTGCGGCTCCGAGGAACACCCGGCGCCCGCCCGCGCCGGCGCCGGCCATGTGGACCGGGCCGCCGAGGACGCCGCGTACGAGGAACACGCCCGCGCCGAACAGGCCAGGGCGGCGGCCGAGCGGGAGCTCGCCGTGCTCGACGAGTCCCGCGCGGCGGCGGCCGCGCGGGCCCGCGGATCGGATCAGGCCGCCGTGACCGCGGCCCCCGTCACCACGGCACACGCCGCCTCCGACGGGACCGCCCTTCGCGCGCAGAGCGCCGGCACCGCCACGGAACAGGCCGCCGGCGCCGTACCCGGCCCCCGGTCCGGGGCGGACCCCACCGTCGCCGGACTGCTCCAAGGCGTCGAGGACCTGGAGCGCGAGCACGCCGGCACCCGCGCCCTCGCGGCCGGCATCCACGGCGCCCGCGAGGCTCTCGCCCGGGCCGAGCGCGAGTACGAGGAGCGGATCGAGGCCCGGCAGGGGGCCGAACGGCGGGGCGCCGCGCGCACCTCCCGGCGGGAGACGCTCGACCAGGAACTCGCCGCCCTCGAAAGCGACGTGAGCCGCGCCAGGGGCGGCGCCCGCAGCGTCGCCGAGCGCGCCGCGCTGCTCGAGCAGCAGGTCGGCCTGCTGGCGGCCGCGGCGGACGCCGTACGCGCCGTCGACAGCACCGCCCTGCGGCTGAAGGAGGCCGACGACCGGCTCGCCGACGCCGCGTTCCGCGCCGGGTTCCCCACGCCCGAGGAGGCGGCCGCCGCGCTCCTGCCCGACGCCGAACAGCGCGACCTCCAGCACCGCATCGACACCTGGCAGGCGGAGGCGGCCGCCGTCGCCGACCGGCTCGCGGAGGAAGACACCCGCGCCGCGGCCGGCCTCCCGCCCGCCGAGCCCGACAGGGCCCGCACCGCACACGACGCCGCAGAGCGCGATCTGCGCGACGCCGCGTCCGCGCTCGACGCGGCCCGCACCCGCTGCGCCGAACTCGACCGGCTGTCCGACCAGGCCGCACAGGAGACCCTCCGGCTCGGCCCGCTGCGCGAGGAGTACGAACGGTTCGCCGGACTCGCCGCGCTCACCGCCGGCACCTCCGCCGACAACGAGCGCAAGATGCGGCTGGAGTCCTATGTGCTCGCGGCCCGGCTGGAACAGGTCGCGGCGGCCGCCACCGTACGGCTGCAGCGGATGTCCTCCGGCCGGTACACGCTCGTCCACTCCGACGCCCGCACCGGCGGGAAGCGCGCCGGACTCGGGCTGCACGTCGTGGACGCCTGGACCGGCAGGGAACGCGACACGGCGACGCTGTCGGGCGGCGAGACGTTCTTCGCCTCGCTGGCCCTCGCGCTCGGACTCGCCGACGTGGTGACCGACGAGGCCGGCGGCGTACGGCTCGACACCCTCTTCATCGACGAGGGCTTCGGCAGCCTCGACGACCAGACCCTGGACGAGGTCCTCGACGTCCTCGACTCGCTGCGCGAACGGGACCGCAGCGTCGGCATCGTCAGCCACGTCGGCGATCTGCGCCGCCGCATCCCCGCGCAGCTGGAGGTCGTCAAGGACCGCGGCGGCTCCGCGGTGCGGCTGCGGGCGGGGGCGGGACTCAGCGACTGATCGGACGCTGCGGCAGGGGAGAGGAGTACACGACGCTCGTCGTCACGGAGCCGAGGGCGCCGATCTTGCCCGACACCTGCTCGAGGTGGCTCATCGAGCGGGTCGCCACCTTCAGCACGAAGCAGTCGTCGCCGGTGACGTGGTGGGCCTCGAGTATCTCGGGCGTCGCGTCCAGCAGGTCGTGGAACGGCTTGTAGTTGCCGTTCGGATAGCGCAGCCGCACGAACGCGAGGACCGGCAGGCCGAGCCGTTCCTGGTCCACGACGGCCGAGTAGCCCTTGATGACGCCCGCCTCCTCCAGCCGCCGCACGCGCTCCGTGACGGCGCTCGCCGACATGGACACGGCCTTGGCCAGCTCGGTGAAGCCGGCCCTGCCCCGGGTCTGCAGGACCTGGAGAATGCGCCAGTCGGTGGCGTCCGGTGAATAAGCGGTCATGCCCGACAGACAACAGGGGATTCCCCGGCAGATCAACCCGTGTGCCGGGGACTCTCACTTCCGGGAGACGGTCACCGACCGTAGATTTCTGGGCATGACCACGACACAGAGTGACATCGCCGGGGCGCGGGCCGCCAACCCCGTCCTGCGGGTTCCGCCCGCCTCACCGGCCGCCGCGGCCGCACACTTCGCCGCGAGCCTGGCCTTCCACGCCGACGTCTCCGACGTCGCCGCCGCGCTCGCCGCCGGCGGCGACCCCGGGTTCGTCGTCCTCGACTCCCGCTCCACCGAGTCCTGGGACCAGGGCCACATCCCGGGCGCCGTACACCTGCCGACCGCCCTCATCCCCGAACAGGCCGGGCAGCTCCTCGACCCGTCCGTACCGGTCGTCACCTACTGCTGGGGCCCCGGCTGCAACGGAGCGACCCGCGCCGCCCTCGCCCTCGCCCAACAGGGCTTCCAGGTCAAGGAGATGCTCGGCGGCTTCGAGTACTGGGCCCGGGAGGGCTTCGCGTACGACACCAGCCAGGGCCGCACCACCCGCGCCGCCGACCCGCTCACGGCACCGGCCGGCGCGGCGGCCTGCGGCTGCTGAGCCGCTTCGCACGGGCGCCGGGGCGGAAACCGGATGACAGCGGCCGGCGTGGCGATCATGATGGGCCGCCATGCCGAAGATTCCCTCACCCCCCGCCGAGTCGCTGCGACGCGACGTCCTCCCGCTGCGCGGCCGCACCGCCCTCGTCACCGGCGCCAGCCGCACCGGCGGCATCGGCTACGCGGTCGCCCGGCGCCTCGCCGCGTACGGCGCGAGCGTCTACCTCCACCACCATGTCCCGCACGACGCCGCCCAGCCGTGGGGCGCCGACCCCGGCGGGCCCGAAGCGGTCGCCGCCGGTGTCCGCGAAGCCCTCGGCGACCCCGAGGCCGTCGTCTGCCACGGCCCCGCCGACCTGTCCGGCGCCGACGCCCCGGCCGAGCTGCTCGCCACGGCCGCCGACGCGCTCGGCGGGCGCGTCGACATCCTCGTCGCCAACCACGCCCTCAGCGGCTCCGACGGGCCGCTCGACGCGATCGACGCCGCGATGCTCGACGCGCACTGGGCGGTCGACGCGCGCTCGGTGATCCTGCTCGTCCAGGCGTACGCCCGGCTGCGCGCCACGCTGCCGGCGCGGACGCCGGGCGGCCGGGTCCTGATGATGACCTCCGGCCAGGACCTCGCGGGCGGGATGCCCGACGAGATCGCCTACGCCCTGGCCAAGGGCGCCCTGGCCTCCGCGACCCGTTCCCTGGCGACCTCCCTCGCCGACCTCGCCGTGACCGTCAACTGCGTCAACCCGGGCCCGGTCGACACGGGTTACCTGGACGGCGAGCCGTACGCCGAGATCGCGGCGATGTTCCCGGCCGGCCGGTGGGGCATGCCGGACGACCCGGCCCGCCTGATCGCCTGGCTCGCGACGGACGAGGCGGAGTGGGTCACCTCCCAGGTCATCGACTCGGAGGGCGGCCTCCGCCGCTGACGCCCGCGCCGCGGTTCGTGGGCGCTGCTCCCAGGAGCGCGCGCCTCAATCGTCGGGGGGCTCTGGGCGTGGCGGTGTTGTCGGGGCGCTGCCCCGAGCCCCGCGCCTCAAACGCCGGCGGGGCTGAAGTTGCCCGGCAGCACGCCCCAGCCCCCAAACGCCCACGGCCGGAAGCCTGCCCGTCTCGTCGGGGCTCCGCACCGAGCCCCGCGCCTCAATCGCCGGCGGGGGCTGGATGTGCCCGGCCGGGGGGTACCTCCCACGGCTGCCAGGCCGTAGGGGAGTTCTAGGCCACCGCGCGGAGCGCGGTACCGGGCTCGGGCGGAGCCCGGCCCGCCCGCCCACCGGGCGGTACGGAGTCCGGGGCTTGCCCCGGATGCGGGAAGGGGCGGGGAGGGGACAAGCCCGCCGCAGGCGTCACCCGCCCCGCCCCACCCACCCGCGCGTCACAGGCGCGACAGTTCCTCCACCAGGTCGTCCAGCCCCAGCGACCCCTGCGACAGCGCCGCCATGTGCCACGCCTTCGCGTCGAACGCGTCCCCGTGCGCCCGCCGCGCGTTCTCGCGGCCCAGGAGCCACGCCCGTTCGCCGAGCTTGTAGCCGATCGCCTGCGCCGGCATCGACAGGTAGCGGGTCAGTTCGCTCTCGACGAAGTCCGCCGGCCGGCCGCTGTGCATGCCGAAGAACTCCTGCGCCAGCGCCGGCGTCCACCGCTCGCCCGGGTGGAACGGCGACGACTGAGGGATCGACAGTTCCAGGTGCATGCCGATGTCGACGATCACGCGGCAGGCGCGCATCATCTGCGCGTCCAGGTAGCCGAGACGCCGCTCCGCGTCGTGCAGGAAGCCCAGTTCGTCCATCAGGCGCTCCGCGTACAGCGCCCAGCCCTCCGCGTTGGCGCTGACCTGGCCGACCGACGCCTGGTAGCGGGAGAGCTGGTCGGCGACGTGGGTCCACTGCGCGATCTGCAGATGGTGGCCGGGCACGCCCTCGTGGTACCAGGTGGACACCAGGTCGTACACGGGGAAGCGCGTCTCGCCCATGGTCGGCAGCCAGGTGCGGCCGGGCCGCGAGAAGTCCTCCGACGGACCGGTGTAGTACGGCGCGGCGGCGCCGCCGGGCGGGGCGATGCGGGACTCCACCTTCCGTACCCGCTCGGCGAGTTCGAAGTGCGTGCCGTCGAGCGCGTCGATCGCCTCGTCCATCAGCCGCTGGAGCCAGACCCGCACCTCGTCCACGCCCTCGATGTGCTCACCGTGCACGTCGAGGTGGGCCAGCGCCTCCCACGGGCCCGCACCGGGAAGGATCTTCTCCGCTTCCTTCTTCATCTCGGCGAGCAGCCGGTGGTACTCGGACCAGCCGTACGCGTACGCCTCGTCCAGGTCGAGGTCGGTGCCGTTGAAGTAGCGGGACCAGCGGGCGTAGCGCTCGCGGCCCACGGTGTCCGGCGCGTCCGCGACGGCGGGCGCGTACACGTCCCGCATCCAGTCGCGCAGCTCGGCCACGGACCGGGTCGCCTCTGCGGCCGCGACGTCCAGTTCGGATCGCAGCGACGCGGGCCCGTCGGCCGCGAAGTCGTCGAAGAAGCCGCGCCCGGCGCCGCCGCCGCTCCACTCCGTCAGCTGCTCGACGAAGGTGGCGGTGGGGCGGGGGCCGCCGAGGAGCTTCTTCTCGAGCCCGAGGGCCAGCGACTCCTGGTAGCCCTTCAGCGCCCGCGGGACGGCGCGCAGCCGTTCGGCGATCGCCGCCCAGTCCTCCTCGGTCTCCGCCGGAGTGACGGTGAAGACCTCGCGCACCGTGTGGGCGGGGGAGTGGATGTTGCTGACCGCGCGCAGGTTCTCCTCGGCGTCGTGGACGGCGAGTTCGGCGGTGAGCCGCTCCCGCAGCAGCCGCCCGCAGCGGCGCTCGGCGTCGCTGTCGGCGCCCGGCAGCTTCTCCGCGTCGTCGAGCCTGGCCAGCGTCGCACGGGCGAGGCGGGCGACCGCGTTCTGTCCGGCGGGCGAGTAGTCGGGAAGGAGCCCGGAACTCTCCTTGATTCCCAGGTAGGTACCGAGGACCGGATCGAGCTCGATGAGTGCGTCGACGTAGGTGTCGGCGACCTGGCGGGGCAGCGCGGTGCTGGAAGTCTCTGACATGCGCCCCATCCTCGTACGAACGGGCGTCCCGCGTCACCACCATTGGACCCCGGTCGCCTGTCGACCGGGCGGCGTTGGCCGGTTCCTCAACTGTCGGCGGCCGCCGGTGGCAGCAGCGGTCCGCACTCCCACTGCTGGAAGATCAATCGGGTCTCCACACGGGCCACTTCGCGCTGTGACGTGAACTCGTCGATCACCAGCCGCTGCAGATCCGCCATGTCCGTGACGGCGACATGGACCAGATAGTCGTCCGGGCCGGTGAGATGGAACAGCGCCAGCGACTCCGGCAGCGCGCGGATGCGTTCGACGAACGGTCCGATCAGTTCCCGCCGGTGCGGCCGCACCTGCACCGACAGCAGCGCCTGCAGCCCACGGCCCAGCCGTGCGGGGTCGAGGGCGAGCCGGTGGCCGAGGATGACGCCGGAGCGGCGCAGCCTCGTGACCCGGTCCAGGCAGGTGGACGGGGCCACGCCGACCTCCGCCGCGAGGTCGCGGTAGGTGGTCCGGGCGTCGTTCTGGAGCAGGCGGAGAATCTGGAGATCTATCGGGTCCAGTGCGACGGAATCAGCCATTTGCCGAACGTAGCACGGAGGCGTACCGCTACTTCCCGGTAACTGTTCACAGTGCGGCCATGGAGAACGCAGCTTCGGCCACGCCCGCGACCCGGGCCCTGGCCACCGATGCCGTGCACGCCGGACGCGAGGACCTCGTCGAGCTCGGCGTGCACGCCCCGCCGCTCGATCTGTCGACCACCTACCCGTCGCACGACGCCGCTGGTGAGGCGGCGCGGATCGACGCGTTCGCCACCACCGGAGCGCGGCCGGACGGGCCGCCCGTCTACGCACGGCTGGACAACCCGACCACCGCCCGCTTCGAGACGGCGCTCGCCAAGCTCGAGGGCACCGAGAGCGCCGTCGCCTTCGCCAGCGGCATGGCGGCCCTGACCGCCGTGCTGCTGGTGCGCGCCAGCATGGGCCTGCGCCACGTCGTCGCCGTCCGGCCGTTGTACGGCTGCAGCGACCATCTGCTGAACGCCGGACTGCTCGGCACCGAGGTCACCTGGACCGACCCGGCCGGCATCGCGGACGCCCTGCGGCCCGACACGGGTCTGGTCATGGTGGAGACCCCGGCCAACCCGACGCTCGCCGAGGTCGACCTGAGGGCCGTACGGCACGCCTGCGGCTCGGTGCCGCTGCTCGTCGACAACACCTTCGCCACCCCGGTGCTCCAGCGCCCCGCCGAGGAGGGCGCGCGGCTGATCCTGCACAGCGCGACCAAGTACCTCGGCGGCCACGGCGACGTCATGGGCGGCGTGGTCGCCTGCGACGAGGAGTTCGCCCGCAAGCTGCGCCAGGTGCGCTTCGCCACCGGCGGCGTGCTCCACCCGATGGCCGGGTATCTGCTGCTGCGCGGGCTGTCCACGCTGCCGGTACGGGTCAGGGCCGCCTCCACCACGGCCGCCGACCTCGCCCGCAGGCTGGCCACCGACCCCCGCGTGTCCCGGGTCCACTACCCGAGCATCGGCGGCGCGATGATCTCCTTCGAGGTGTACGGGAACCCGCATGACGTGATCGCCGGCGTACGGCTCATCACGCCGGCGGTCAGCCTCGGCAGCGTCGACTCCCTGATCCAGCACCCGGCGTCCATCAGCCACCGCATCGTGGACGCGGACGACCGGCGCTCCGCCGGGGTCAGCGACCGTCTGCTGCGGATGTCGGTCGGGCTGGAGGACGTCGAGGACCTGTGGCGGGACCTGACGGAGGCGCTCAGCGCTCGGTCCGACCGGTCCGCGGCACCTGACCGGTCCGTCCTGCCTGCTCAGCACGCTCGTGAAGGGAACGCGGAGGGACGGCAGCCGCGTCCAGTCGGGCTGTGATCACCAGGGTGCCTTCCTCGATCTGGTAGTCCAGCGGCAGACCGAGGCCGCGCATGGCGGCGACCATCGCGGTGTTCGACGCCTGGGTGACGGCGTAGACGTGCTCGCAGCCGGCCTCGGCCGCCATCCCCACCAGGCGTTCGAGCATCATCGAGCCGATGCCCCGGCGCTGCCAGGCGTCCTCGACCAGCAGCGCGACCTCGGTCTCGTCCCCGTCCCACAGCAGATGGCCCAGGGCGACCAGTCGCCCCGAGGCCGTCTCCACCGCGAGCGTGCGGCCGAAGCGCGGGCTCAGCAGGTGGTTCAGATAGCGGTCCGCGTCCTGGACGGGGCCGTGGTAGCGCAGGGAGAGCGTCCGGCCGGAGCACCGTTCGTGCATGGCGAGCGCCGCGTCGACATCACCCTGGTCCGCGCGGCGCACGGTGATCTCGTTGCCCTCGGGGAGGGTGAGGACGTCCTGACTGCACGGGACGCGGGGCCCGAGGCGGGCGTCCAGCTCGACGAGGGCCCGCGCCCGGGCGAACTCGGTGGGGGTGAACGGCAGATAGGCGCGCTCGACGGTGATCGCGCCGCCGTTCGGGTCGCGCAGCCGCATCACGGTCTCCTCCAGGACGCCCTCGACCGGCGGCGTCTCGCCGGTGGGGCGGCCCGTCGGCGAGACGGCCGGGCGGGAGCGGATGGTGCACCGGCCGAGCAACTGCCGTAGCGCCAGCGGCAGTTCCGCCGCGTCGAGCGCGGTACGGGTGGCCAGGCCCAGCACCCGCGTGGGGGTGTCCACGAGGTCGTGCGCGTCGGCCCGCTCGGTCCACGTGCCGCTGCCCCCGGCCGCGGCGACCGTGCGCGCCAGCTCCTGCGCCTGGAGCGAGGCGGGCGCGCGCAGCAGGAACTCGTCCACCGTGCCGTCGGCCAGCGGGTGGGTCTGCAGCGTGAGGATGTCGACGTCGAGCCCGGCCAGCGCGCCGCACAGCGCGGCGAGGCTGCCGGGGGTGTCCTGGACGGTGGTGCGCATCCGCCACAGCGTGGTCTCGCGGGGCTTGCCGGGTTCGGCGGCACCGTCCGTCGTCGTCCCGGTGTCCCCCGTCGCCTCGGCCGGCGGTGCGTTGCTGTGGCGCCGTGCCCACCATGTGTGGAACGCGGCCGTCGCGGCGAGCGTCACGGCGGAGGCCACGAGCAGGAACGGCCCGTCGGGCGTGTGCCCGATGAGTTTCGCGACGGTGTCGGCGACGGCTACGGCGGTGAACATGGCGGCCAGTTCGACGAGGTCCCGCCGCCAGTGGTGCGGACGGCGGGCGCTCTTCGCGGAAGTCACATCTGTCATGGCTTCACTGTGACCGACTGGTGTTGCGTGATCACGAACGCTTTGTGACTGATGGGTTAAGCGCCGATTTAGAGCGCTATCGGCTGGTATTGACCGTTTCTGGCGCGGAGTGTTCGCTTCCATGAAGCAAGGCTGTCAGAGGGCTCCGCGCGACACCGGCCCCGGCCGCCCCTACGGCCGGGACCGTTCCGTCACTGGCCGACGCGCCCCGGCTGGAGCGTCCGGCTGAACAGAACCGTTCCGCCCTCCGCGCGCAGCCGGACGGTCAACTCGCCGCTGCCGCCGTCGATGTCCACTTCGCCGAAGTACTGCGGGGACTCCGGATCGGCGACACGTTCGCTCGCTTCGGCGCCCGGACGAACACCCGGTCGGGCCCGAAGGTCGAATCGAGCGCGTTCGCCGGGAAACCGCCCGCCGCCAGCGGCCCGGACAAACTCCCAGAACGGCGCGAAATCCTTGAACGCGGCCCGCTCCGGCGCGTAGTGCTGCGCCGAGGTGTAGTGCACATCCGCCGTCAGCCACGCCGTGCCGGTGATCCGGCGGTGCTTGATGTACCGCAGCAGGTCCGCGATCTGCTGATCGCCGCGGCCACCGGGGCGGTCGCCTACGCCGGCATCCGCACGGCACTCGCCCGCCGCGACCGGCCGTGACACGCGGCCTCACCGCCGCGCCGCCCGGTCGCGGGCCCGTCGTCAGCCCTCGGACGTACCCGCCGCGGACGACTCCGGCTCGAAGTCCCACGAGCCGCGCTTGAACAGGGGCCGGAAGTCGGGGTGGTCCTCCCAGTGCCGCGCGAGCCCCACCAGCTGGTCCCAGTGGTGCGCCAGCGTCTGATCGATGACGCGCCCCAACTCCCCGTCGGCCGTGGCCCGCTGCTCGCAGATCCCCTTCACGGCCGCCGCACTCGACACGGCGCCGCGCAACGCCCGCAGGGCACGCGAAGTGTCGTCCATCCCGAAGCCGTGATCACTGCCGGTCTCCGGGTCGAAGAGCGGCCGCAGCCGGTCCTCGAGGAACGAGGCGATCTCCGAGAAGTGCTGCTGATCCATCATGGCTCCCTTTTTCCCCCGCCGCCGTCGGACCGGCGAGCGGGGTCGTTCACTCTTCTCCCGCAGAGGCCGCCTCTGTCTGACGCCGCGGCGTAAGGCCATTCTCCATGCTGCGGGGAGTAGGTCGGCTGCGGCTGCCCCGGCGTAGATTCGCGAAGGGTGGCTTGCCGTGGACGAGGACGAACTCGTCGATCAGCTCGGCCTCGACGTGCGCCGGATCCAAGCCGGGCGTGGGGCGCCAGGCGACCAGCAGCGATGAGGAGTCCTCGAGCTGCCAGACGAAGCGGCCTCCCCAGTGCCCCGACGAGCCGGTGCCGGACCTGGCGTACTGCAGCAACCTGCCCCTCAGCCCATGCCTGGCCCTGGCCCCGGTGACGGCCTTGCCGATATAGACGACGTGAGCTCCGTCGACCCACTCAAGAGCCAGCCGCTCGCGCGGGACGGACGGGTCGCGCTGCCTGCGCCATCCAGCAGGGCTGGTCGTCAGGAAGCGGGGTGGGCCGACAGACGGCCGCAGCACCACGTAGACGCCGCCCTCCTGGGGCACATGAGAACCAGGCAGCTTCTCGAACGGTATGAAGCCGCTGAACCCCCGGGCCTCGAGGCCGCGAGGCGTCAGCCCTGTGTCATCACGCATTGTTGCACCTCCACAGATGCCGAGGGGCTCGGCGGAGAAGGTCTCCGCCAGGAGCTGGCTGGGCTTCCGGATACCCCTCAGCTGTCCGGCGCGCCGCCCGTGGCCCACTCGTTGATGAAGTGCTGCATCTGCTTGAGCACCAGGTTGATGGCCTGCGGGGCCTGGTCCGGCGGGTAGTTACGGCGGGCCAGGAGACGCTTGATGGCGCTGCGGAGACGGGCGCGGACCGCCTCGCGGGCGATCCAGTCCGGCTTGAGCTCAGCCCCAGCCAGCTTCCGCGCGCTGCTTCATGAGCGGCGTGCCTGGGCCCGCACGATGGCCGGCCTCGCCGCTGACACCGAGGCCGCTCTGGTCGCGGGTGAGGAAGCCCAAGGGGAACCAGGCCATCAGGGTCCCCGGTGGTGTTGCCCTCCCGCCCGAGGTCGTGGGAGGGCGAGGCCGAACGTGCCATAGGGCTGTCCGCCTACTCAGGGGCGGCGAAGAGCGGAGGCAGTTCGCTGTCGGTCGCGATGCGGCGGAGCATCACCGCGTAGACCGGGGAGTCGGGAAACGGCTGCCGCTCACCGACCTGCCGGTATCGCCAGGATTCGTATAGCGCCTGCACGCGAGGGTGGGTCGTGTCCACCAGAAGAACCGACAGCGCTTCGTCCCGGCTGCTGAGCAGCGCCGTATGCAGTTGGTCGGCAACCCCGCTCTTGCGCCACTTCGGCCGCACCATCAGTTCCGAGACGGAGAACGTGGACGGGTCCGCAGGCTCTTGCTCAACGTAGTCGCGCCACCACTCCCGCCGGGGGACGGAGGGAGCACCGTAGGCGAAGCCAGCTGGTTCACTGCCGTCCCAGGCGATGACGCAGGCAAAGCCGCTGTTGCCGCCCCAGTGGTCCACAAACCATGGGAATCGCTGGTGGAACGGATCGTCCATCTGGTCTGCGTAGGCGTCGGCATGGACATCGATGAGCGTCTGTCGGATCTCGCCCAAGTCCGCGTGGGAGTAATGGCGCAGGTCCAGGGTCATCAGCGGCTCCACTGGTCGCGGTATTGGTCACCCCACTCTCGCGCCACCGCAGTATCCGGCGCGAGAGTGAGAAGGTCGCGGTAGAAATCACCGATCAGCGACCTCATCCGGCCAGGCAGTGGAGCGCCGACCATCATGTCGAACACCTTGGCTGCTGTCTCGCACGCTTGCTCCGAGTCGTCCTGGTGCAACTGCGCGGGCGCGAGTCGCGCGGTGGCCAGGGCCCTGTTGCGGCGGAACCGGTCCGGCAGGACGGCCAGGGCGCGGTGCGAAGCGGCTTCCGCCTCTGCTGCGTCCCCGAGCCTGTGCCGCACGATCGCAGACAGGGCATACAGCTCAGCGGGACCGTAGAACGCGATCCACGGCGGTCGTGGCGTCTCCGGGTCCACCTTGCCCATCAGGTCCTCGGCGAATCCGACGGAGCGCAACGCGGCCTGCCGATCACCGCGGTTGGCATGTCCGACGGCTGTCCGGGCGTGGGCGAGGGAGGCGAACAGCCGGTCTCGGCGAGTAATTCCTGTGGCCTGTGCGGCGTACCCCGCATCGACGGCCTGGCCGTACTCCTTGCGCTGGTGGGCGAGCATGGCCAGTGAGTTCCACACGCGCATCTCCGTGGCGCTGTCGTCCGCCATCCTCGCCAGGTACAGCGCTTCCTTGAGTTGGGTGTCCGCACGGTCGAGCCGGCGCGCGTCGATGCTCGACCATGCCGCAGTCGCGGTGAAGTCGGATGCGAGGCTCAGCAGGCGCTGCCGGATCCGCTGGGAGCTCGCCCGCTCCTGGTTGCTCAGGCAGTTGGCAGCTCCGGCGAGGGCCGCCCCCTCGAGCTCGGCATGTCCGCCGCGCTTGTCGTCCAAGCTGGTCAGGCTCTCCAGACTGGCGCGAAGCCCGGCAACCTCCACGGTCCCGACCCGGCCGGTTATGCCGGTCGTGAAGGGAAGCGTGGCCCCGGCCACCGTGGTGGAAGCGAGGAAAGTACGGCGGAGCAAGGGGTCCTCCGGGGGGATGAAACCGAGTGCGACGGCTGGACTCCCGAATACTGCCTCCAACGCGTCTCGCTGTCGCTTCTGAGGCCACTCGGATTTTCCGGCCAGCCAGTAGCGCACGGTGCGGTCGCTGATCGTCCCGCGGTGGCCGGCGGCTGCCAGCGACGTGTTCAATGCCTCCACTAACTCGGCCTGTGTGTAACCCGCCTGAGTCATGGCAGCCCGGAGCCGGAGATTCTGGGTCACGCACTCACGGTAGCCGTCGTGTCTTGCTCCGGTCATCCCGTCGAGAGAGCCGCCGAGCCGGAATTTCCGGTTGCTTGCGACTACGTCAGCGGTCCTTTTTCCTGCCTTGTCCGAAGCGACGGGAGTTGTATGAGCGACGGCCCTCTGGGGCCCGGTGCTTCCGACGTTCCGACATCAGGGGTGAGTTGTGCATCCGAGAACCGCTACACCTGAGGCAGGATTCGCTCCCGCTGTGACGTCGACATGTTCAGCTGTCGCACCCATATTCGAAACTGTCATCGACCGTGATTGGTCACGGCACTTCCACCTCCGGGCCGACGTGACCGGTCTGATCCGTATCCACGCCCGTACGCGCCTGACCATGCTGCGGTGGGCGGGCAACGTCGAAGCGGCCACCACAGTGGCGGCGATCCTCGCTCAGAACACGTTCGATCACGCCGACCCCGGTCCCTTCGGTGACGCATGGTTCACCCCGCACGGCAGCGCGAGACGATGATGAAGCTTCTGTGCCAGGTGTGCGTCCGCCCAACCCGAGTCCGCGGCGCCCACCTGTTCCTCGACACCGACCCCCGACTCGAACCGGGCAAGCGGTTCCTGACCGCGCACCCGCCGCTCTGTCTCGAGCACGCCGCCGCAGCGGTCGAGCAGTGTCCGAACCTGCGCAAGAACCACACAGCCCTGCTCGTGCACCGCGCGCCCCTGTTCGGCGTCATCGGCACCCCCTACCAGTGGAGTGCGAGCGGCCTCCAGGCACTCCCGGGCGACGACCAGCCGCTCCCCTACACCTCACCGATGCTGCCCTGGTTCCTCGCCTCCCAGCTCGTACGGGAGATCCGCGAACACACCGTCGTCGACCTACGCGACTTGGTCGACGGCCGCTGAACCCCCGGCTCCGGCATCCAGAACGGCGCGCGATCCCGGCAGGACGTCGCACCGTGCCCGAGCCGGGTTGCACCACCGTCAAAGCAATTTCTCTCACCACCAAGGAGAATGACATGACCACCACGATTCCGTTCGCCACACGCTCGGCCGCACCGCCCTGTCTGGTCACGACGTCGATCGACGGCGTGTCCTGGGACGAGGACCGCCAGATCAACGTGACCGCCGACGGCACGCCGTGGCACACCATGCCGCAGGCAGCGTCCACCACGGACACCAACATGGACGGCAAGGGCGACGACGTCTCCGACCCGTACTACGCCTCGGCCTCATGAGCATCGCCGCCCGCCCCGTGCTCGTCGTCGCCGAACAGCTCGACGCGGCGGCCGACATGGTCGTCGATCAGCTGAACCTGCGCGGCGTCCCCGTCATGCGGTTCGACGTCGCCGAGTTCCCCCAGCGGCTCACCCTGACCGGCAGGCACCTGCCGACCGAACCGGGCTGGAGCGGGGCCATCGACGACGGGCGCCGGACGGTGCGGCTCGAGAGGGTGCGGGCCGTCTACTGGCGGCGGCCCGCACGCCCGCTCATCGCCGGCACCGTCCCCCAGCCCTACCACCTGTGGGCCCAGAACCAGGCCGACGCGGCGATGCTCAACGTCCTCGCCGCGCTCCCCGGCGTGCCGTGGATCAACAACCCGCACGCCGATCGCATCGCGTCCCACAAGCCGCAGCAGCTCGTCGCCGCCACCCGCTGCGGACTGCGCGTGCCGTACAGCCTCATCACCAACAGCCCCGACGCCGCACGCGCCTTCGCCAAGGAAGTGGGCGGCCCACTGATCTGCAAACCGATCGTCGGCGGTCGCCTGGACGTCGGCGAGGACCGACAGCTCATGGTGGCCACCCACCGGGTCGACGCCGCCGACTTCGACGACAGCGTCAACATCACCGCGCACTACTTCCAGGAGAACATCCCCAAAGTCTACGAGGTCCGCCTCATCGCCGTCGGCGGCCAGGTCTTCGGCGGCAAACTGACCACCACCAGCGAAGCGGCCGGCACCGACTGGCGCACCGACTACGAGCACATCGAGTACGACACCGTCGACGTACCCGACCACGTCGCCACCGGGGTACGCCGCTTCCTCGCCCACTACGGCATCGTGTTCGGCGCCTTCGACTTCGCCGTCACCCCCGAAGGAGAGTGGGTGTTCTTCGAGAACAATCCGGCCGGGACCTGGGGATGGGTCGAGAACCGTACCGGCCTGCCGATCGCCGCAGCGCACGCCGACTACCTCGCAGGAGCGCAACTATGAACTGGCCGGACACGGGCGCATCGGCCGCCGCACGACAGAAGTTCGCCGCCGCACTGAGCGAGCAGCCCAGCCAGTGGAGCGACGCATTCGTCTCCGTACCCCGGCATGTCTTCGTGCCCCGTTTCTACCGCCAGGACGCCCACGGCGAGTGGCAGCCGGTCGCATGGGACGAGGACGGGTACCTGCAAGCCGTGTACTGCGACGAGGCGCTGACGACACAGCTCGACGAGCACGGCGTGCCCATCAGCTCCTCCAGTCAGCCCTCCCTGATGCTCACCATGCTCGAAGCTCTCGACGTCGACGACGGGCAACGCGTCTACGAACTGGGCACCGGCACCGGATACAACGCAGCCCTGCTCTCCCACCGGCTCGGCGACAACAACGTGACCAGCGTCGACGTCGACCCACACCTCGTCGAAGCCGCCATCCGGCGCCTGCAGCAGGCCGGGTACCAGCCGACTGTCACCGCCGGAGACGGAGCCCGCGGCCACCCGCTCAACGCCCCGTACGACCGGATCATCGCTACCGCCGGCGTGCACATGATCCCGCCGCCGCTGCTCGACCAGGCGACCGACGGCGCGGTCATCGTCGCCCCGCTCGGATACGGCATCGTCCGAGCCACGGTCACCGGCCGCGGCCACGCCACCGGCCGATTCCTCCGAACGCCGGCGCACTTCATGCCCCGCCGCGTCCCGGGCAGGCCTCCGCAGCTCGACGCCGCCCGCGAGCAGACACCGACCGACAGCACCGTGCCGGCCGAGGACGTCCTCGGCCGGCTCAACTTCCCGCTGTCGATCGCCCTGCCCGGCTTCACCTCCTGCTCCTGGAAGGACGAAGCAGGCAACCTCGAGGCCATCGGCCTGTGGACCCCGGACGGCTCGACCGCCGTCGCCCGCACCACAGGCACCGTCCAGCAGACCGGACCCCAGCGGCTCTGGGACACCGTCGAGGAGGTGGCCAAGACGATCACCGGCGAACCCGAGCGCTCTGATTTCCTCCTGACGGTCAGCCCGGCCGGGCAAGCCGTGAGCTACGGCCCGGAGGGTCCCTCCTGGGCACTCCCCGCCACGACGTAGGGGCGTCGCCACACCTGGCGGCGAGTCGACCATCAGGCCGGCTCGCCGTCGTCGCGCGGACACCCATCGACAGCGGGCGAACAGGCTGGCCGGCAGCAGGCGATGGAGGACTACCGGCCCGGCCAAGCTGCAGCTGCTGTGTTTGCGCTGCTACACGGCGGAAAGGACGGCCGGCCCGCCGCGCCGAAGCCGTCTGGTCACACCTGTGCCTGGGGTGCCATTACCACCAGTACGAGATCGGCCCCACCAGTGACCAGGCCCATGCCTGGCGAGCGGAAGTCGGCGAGTCGGTCCCGGAGCTTCGCCTCTGACTGTACGTCACCAGGCGCTCTCTGGTAGTTGTTTCAGCGGGGTACGGGCGGCTGCCCGTAGCGGCGGCCGCACGGGCGCCGCAGGGAGGGGTACATGGGCAACACCACCGCGCACGACGAGGTCCTCGCCGCCGAGCAGAAGGCGGTGGACCACGCGTACGACTGCTATACCGCTCGGCTGGCCGAGATGAGCGGGACGTCGACCGCCACCGCGTCGGCGACCGGCAAGGACGGCATCGCCAACCGGCAGGACGCGGAGGCGCGGGCCGCGGCGTACGGCGGGCTGGGGGACGAGGCGCTGGTCTTCGCGCGGGTCGACGCGCCGGAGGACCCGGGAGGGCGGCCCCGCCCCTGGTACATCGGCCGGCGGGTGGTGCACGACTCGGACAAGGAGCTGGTGGTCCTGCCCTGGACCAGCCCCCTCGCGAAGAAGTGGTCACAGGCGCGGCCCGAGGCGCCGGGGGAAGTGGTCCTGCGACGGCAACTGCGGTGCGTGCAGCGGATCGTCGAGGGCTACTTCGACGAGATCGCTCGCGCCGCCGCCCCCGCCTCCGTACCCGCGCCCCGCCCGGCCGCGGACGACGCGACGCCGGGCCACGCGACCGCGGACGAGGCACAGACCGCGACCGCGCCCCCGGAGAAGGCCCGCACGCCCCGGGACGTCGCCCGGCAGCAGCGCCGTAAGCCGCTCCAGCCGGACGACTTCCTGCTGCGGGAGCTGCAGCGCTCACGCAGCGGCCGGATGCGGGACATCGTCGAGACCATCCGTCGCGACCAGATGGACCTGGTCACCGGTTCCCCGTCCGACATCCTCGTCGTGCAGGGCGGTCCGGGCACCGGTAAGTCCGCCGTCGGTCTGCACCGGGTGACCTGGCTCGTCAGCAATGAGCACTTCAAGGCCCAGGACATCCTCGTCATCGGCCCCCACCAGCGCTTCCTCGACTACGTCGGCCGGGTGCTGCCCACCCTCGGCACGCGAGACGTCAACGCGGTCCAGCTGAGCCGCCTCTGGGACGGCGAGATCCTCGGCACCGACACCGAGCGGGCGCGGCTGGTCAAGTCGGACGAGCGGATGGCGGCCGTCCTGCGGCGCCGCGTCGAGAACGCCTGCCGCCCCGAGGCCCTGGACGACCTGACCGTCCCGCCCTCCTACGAGGGTGACGAGCCGGCCGTCGTCGTCACCGCGGGCAGTACGACTCTGCGCGTCCCGCGCACCGATGTCCTCGCCCTCCTCGAAGAGGCCCGCGGCGGCGACGGCGCCTACCGTGAGCGCCGGGAACGCTTCCGCAGCCTGTTCGTCGACCGGCTTCTCCAGGAGCTCGCCACCATCGCCCCGCGCCGCGGCCAGGGCGGCACGATCCGCCGTGACCTGGAACGCAACCGCCGGGTCGAGCGGCTGGTCGAACGCGTCTGGCCGTCGCCGGGCGCCCGGGAGGCGCTGCGCAGCCTCTACGACTCGCCCGACCTCCTGCGCGCCTGCGCCGACGGCGTCCTCGACGGCGACGAGCAAGCCGTCCTGCACCGCCCGAGGGCGGCCACCGCCGACGCCGATCCGTGGACGCTCGACGACCATGTCTGTCTCGAAGAGCTCCGGTTCCTGATCGACGGGGAGATCCCCCGGCGTTACGGGCACATCGTCGTCGACGAGGCGCAGGACCTCACGCCCATGCAGGCCCGCGCGCTGCGCCGCCGGTGCGCCGTCGGCGGTTCCATGACGGTCCTCGGCGACCTCGCCCAGGCCACCGGGCCGCACACCCCCGCCGACTGGGACCGGCTGGGCGCCCTCCTGTCCGACCACGGGGACTGGCGCGTCGCCGAGTTGAACACCAGTTACCGCGTGCCGGCGGAGATCATGGAGTTCGTCGCGCCCCTCGCCCGCGCGTTGGCCCCCGGTCTGCCCTACCCGCAGGCCGTGCGCGAGGCCGGCGAGGACGCCGTACGCACCCTGGCGGTCGAGCCGGGAGAGCTCCTGACGGACACCGTCGCCCAGGTGACACGCCTCGTGGGCACCAGCGACGGGCGCACCCTGCGGTCCGTGGCCGTCATCGTTCCCGACGACTGGGACCGGCTCGACGAGATCAACGGCCTGCTCGACCGGATCCCCGGCATCGCGGGCCCGCGCCGTGAGGCGGTCTCCGTCCTGGTGGCCGCGCAGGCCAAGGGCATGGAGTACGACCACGTGCTGGTCGTCGAGCCGGCCACCATCGCCGGCGGGGGCCCGGCCGGACTGCGACAGCTCTACATCGCGCTGACCCGCAGTACGCAGAGCCTGACCGTGCTGCACACCTCGCCGCTGCCGGAGATCCTGACGAACACCGACGGCCCGGCCGAACCCCCCGGTGCCGGAACCGCAACCGGCCGGACGCACGGCGACATCCCCGACATCGGGACGGACATCCGCGTCCGGGTCCTCGGCCCCGGGCCCGGCGGCCGTTACAAGGTCAAGGCGCTGTCACCCGAGACGGACCGCCCGCTGGTCCTGACCGTCCGGCACGGCTCCGCGCCCCCGCGCCCGGGCCAGGAGCTGGACTGCTGGGTGTTCGCCAACGAGACCGGCCACAGCGTCCTCACCGCCGACCAGCGAGGCCGCCGGCCCATTTCCCCGAGGATGGCGGAGCGTTACGTGGCGGCGCTCGGCGTCCTCGACGAGCTGCCGGCCGACGGCGCGGACGTCCCCCGGGACGCCCGGAGCCGTCTGTCCGAGCTGCAGGGCATGGCCAATCGCGTCCTCCGTCGCGACCAGGCGGACTGGGTGGACGTACGACGGGTGCTCGGCTCCCCGGACCGGCACCGGCTGGGTGTGCTGCGCGACCTCGCGGCCGGCGCCAACCGCGCCCTCAAGGACGACACGCTGGACCCGGAGCGCCTGCGCGAGGAGCTGGCGGCCTCCGGCTGGGCCGGAGCCCTGGCCGAGGCGCGGGAGACCCTCCGCGCCCGCCTCGCCGCCGAGACGGCGGACCCGGACGACGAGACCGCCCCCGCGACGACCACGCACCAGCAGCCCGACGAGAAGGAAGCCGAACCCGTGACGACTGTCGACGAAGCCCCCGCCGTACCGGCCGTGACCACGAAGGAGGGGTTCCTGCGCGCGCTGGAGGCCTCGGCGGCCGCCGACCGTACGTGCAAGAAGCACGAGGCCGTGCGCCACGCGCTGAAGTCCGAGCTGCTGTGGGCCGACCTGGAACCTGCCGACTCGCCGACGGTGGACGTCAGTTGCGCCATGGACGACGGCCTGTTCGTCTACGAGGTCCTGGGCGCCGGCCGGTCCGCCTACGCTGACCTCCGCTCGGGAGCGATCCGGCTCCTCGAGATCAACCACACCCTGCCGGAGCCGGCCGTCCGTCTCTGCCTGGTGCTGTGCGAACCGCCCGCGGAGGACTGGTCGGCCGACACGGTCCGCGAGGTCTTCGGCGTCCACGTCCTGTGGCGTACCCGGACGGGCTGGGGCGGCGACGGGACGGGCACCTGCCTGGGAGGCCGCGAGCAGTGACCCGCGACCCGGCCCTCCCAGGATCGCGCCGACGGCGGCGAGTCCTGGCGTCAGGCGCTGCCGTCCAGCAGTACGCGGGCCACCAGGGCCGGGTCGTCGTTCATGGGGACGTGGCCGCAGCCGGGCAGTCGAACGAGGCGGGCGCGAGGGATGACGTGCTTGGCGCGTATGCCCTGGCGGCGCAGCAGGAGCCGGTCCTTGGCGCCCCAGGCGATGGTGACCGGGATGTCGCGGACGTCGTCCGTGAACAGCACGCTGCCTCCGGCCGCGAGCGTCTCGTGGAAGCCGGTCGCGTCCCGCAGCGCGCGGGTCTCTGCGACGGCGGCCTCGGGTGAACGGCGGCCGGGCCGCGCGTAGATGGTGCTGACCAGTGCCGTACGCCCCGCTGCCGAGCGCGACAGCCGCTCGATCACGGGCAGCGGCATGGTCCGCGCGCCGAACCGCATCGCGCGCAGGGTGGTGAAGGCGTAGCGCCGCTCCGCCTCCGACCAGAAGCCGGCCGGGGAGAGCGCGGTCACCGAGCGGACCAGCTTCTCGCGGCCCAACTCGAGAGCGAGCAGCCCGCCGAGGGAGTTGCCGGCGACATGGGGCCGGTCGATGCCGAGTTTCTCGCAGAAGGCGTTGAGCGCCGCCGACACCGTGCCCAGGTCGTACGGGACGCCGTCCGGCAGCGCGGCGGACGCGCCGAACCCGGGCAGGTCGACGGCGACGACGTCGCGGTCGGCGGCGAGTATGTCCATCACCGGCTCCCAGGCCTGCCAGTGGTGGCCGATGCCGTGGAGGAGGAGCAGCGGTTCGCCGGCGCCTCTGCGCTCGTAGGTGACGGACAGCGTACGGCTGCCCCTGGCGGCCTTGACGGCGAACGAGATCTCTGCGGCCATCCTGCACGCTCCCCTTGCCTCGCACTGTTGTAGACAGGCTGTCAGTAACAATTACCGCTCAGTAGCTCCGACTTCAAGAGGCAGACCCCGCCCCGGGCCCCGATGTGCCGCGCGCCGCACCGGAACCTGCTGGACAGCGGGCGCCTGGTGGGCTGGGATTGAGGAGTGGCGACAGACACCGTGACCGACGTCTTCGAAGAACACCGGCCCGTCCTGACCGGCGTCGCCTACCGCATGCTCGGCCGGATCGCCGACGCGGAGGACGTGGTGCAGGAGGCCTGGCTGCGCTGGTCGGCCCAGGACCGCGAGGACGTACGCGAGCCGCGCGGCTATCTGGTACGGACCACCACCCGCCTCGCGATCGACCGGCTGCGGCACGTCCAGTCCCGCCGCGAGTCGTACGTCGGCCCGTGGCTGCCCGAGCCCATCGCCACCGACTTCGGCCCGTCCGTCCCCGACACGGCCGAACGGGCCGTCCTCGCCGACTCCGTGTCGCTCGCCGTGCTCGTCGTGCTGGAGTCGCTCTCGCCGCTGGAGCGCGCCGTGTTCGTGCTGCGCGAGGCGTTCGGCTTCCCTTACGCCGAGATCGCGGCCACGCTCGACAAGTCGGAGGCGGCCGTGCGGCAACTGGCCGCACGGGCGCGCCAGCACGTGGACGAGCGCAAGCACCGGTACGACGTGGACCCCGCCGAATGCCGTGAGCTCACCGAACGCTTCCTGTCCGCCGCCGCCGGCGGCGACCTGGCCGGGCTGCTCTCCCTGCTCGCCCCGGACGTGCGGCTGGTCGGCGACAGCGGCGGCAAGTCCAAGGCGCCGCTGCGCGTCATCGAGAGCGCGGACAAGGTCGGCCGCTTCCTCGTCGCCGTGGCCCAGGAGCCGATTCCGGACGTGGAGGTCCGCGTCGTCGAACTCAACGGCGCGCCCGCCCTGATCGTCCTCTCGGGGGGCAGGCCGGACACCGTCCTGCAGGTGGAGGTACTGGACGGACGCATCCAATGCGTCTACATCATCCGGAACCCGGACAAGCTCGCCGCGCTCGTCCTGCCCGGCGCCCCCTGACCCCACCGTCACCGCACGTCGGACCCCGTGACCGTATCCGGCCGCGGGGTCTTGTGCTGCCCGCGACAACCTCAGTACGAAGGCCACGTGAACGCTCTGTGAATCCGGACCGCTGCACTGCGTGACATCGAGGGGATTGGTCTTGACCAAGGGGGAGGCCCGTCCTATGGTCGCAGGGATAGTGCAGGAACCTTTAATAAACAAGGGCGCGGAAAAGCAGCCGACGGTACGGCGATCGTGGAGGATCAGGGTGGGGACCACGCAGCTGGAATCGGTGCCGGAGCCTAAGTACTGGCACCTCAGGACCGTGCTCGCCGAAGCACTCGACACCGACTTCACCGTCGGCGAGATCCTGCCCAACGAACGGGACCTCGCCGCACGCTTCGGCGTCGCCCGCGCCACGCTCCGGCAGGCGCTCGAACAGCTCGAGCTCGAAGGCCGTCTGCAGCGCCGCCGCGGCGTCGGCACGACCGTCGCCCCGCCGCGCATGGGCGTGGACGTGACCACCTCCCGCCAGGACTGGCCCGGCACCGGCGACGACGCCTGGCAGGCCGCGGAGTGCACCGTGGCCGTGCCGTCGGCGGCCGTCGCCCGGCTGCTCGACACGGAGACCGACGAAGCGGTCCACACGGTGCGCCGGCTCCGGATGAGCCACGGCCAGCCCGTCGCCGCCGAGTTGCTCTACGTGCCGTCGGTGTCCGTGCCCGACCTGCCCGCGATCGAGGCGCCGTCAGGACCGGCGCTCGCCCGCAGCGTTCTGCGCGAACTGCAGCGCCTCGGCCTGGAGGGCCAGGACCGCGCCGTCGAGCTGGGGTCCGCGGGCGCCGTCGACGCCAAGGAACTGGACCGCCTGCCGGGCGCGCCCGTCCTCGTCGTCACGACGCGGTACTTCTCGGAGGGCCGCACCGCAGCGGTGTCCGTCGCCACGTACCGGGCCGACACCTGCCGGCTGACCTTCGGCGGGGACGTCGAGATCAGCCACCACGGCCAGGAGCGCCGCGCGTCCTGACGCGACCGGCCCGTCCCAGGGCGTCCGCAGCTTTCGTTCCGGCCCGCCGCACTGCTCAGCGGCGGGCCGTCACCGTTCCCTCGACGGCGAAGAGCTGCTCCTCCACATGGTCCAGCGCCAGCCGCAGCGCGCCCGTCGCCACGGCCGCCTCGCCGAGCAGGGACAGCGTCACCCGCGGCGGCCGGAGGCAGTAGCGCGACAGCTCGTCGCGCAGCGGCGGCAGCACCCCGTCGAGACCGGCCGCCCAGCCGCCGATCACCACCACCTCCGGGTCGAGCGCCAGCACCAGCGCCGCCACGTCGTGCACCAGGCGCTCGTTGAACCGGTCGACGGCGGCGCGGGCTCCTGCGTCACCGCTCCTGGCGAGCGCGAAGACGTCCGCCACCGCCTGCTCGTCCAACGGGTGCAGCGGCTCACCGGTCGTCGACAGCAGCTCCTCCGGCGTCTCGTCCCGGCCCAGCAGATGCAGCGCGCCGATCTCGCCCGCCGCTCCGCCGTAACCGCGGTGCAGCCGCCCGCCGATGAGGGACCCCGCGCCCGGGCTCAGCCCCGCCAGTACGAACACGATGTCGTCGGAGTCCGTCGCCGAACCCTTCCAGTGCTCGGCGACCGCGGCGGCGTTGGCGTCGTTCTCCACCAGCACCGGGCACCGGAACGATCTGCGCAGCCGCTCACCCAGCGGCAGCCCCGTCCAGCCCGGCAGCGCCGTCGACAGCCGTACGGTCCCGTCGGCCTCGACGATCCCCGGCGATCCGACGCCCACCGCGCGCAGACTGCTGCGCGCCACACCGGTGCGCCGCAGCAGGTCGGCGACCACGGCCCGTACGCGCTCCAGCCGGTCGTCGGCGCTCGCCCGCTCGGAGACGTCCCGCGAACCCGCCCCGATGATCCGCCCGTCCAGACCCGACAGCAGCGCCGCGACACGGTGGGCGCCGATCTCGATACCCAGCAGGTGGCCGGCCTCCGCACGGAACCGGAACCGCCGCGCCGGCCGCCCCTGCCGCCGGGCCTCGCTCTCGTCCGGCACGGCCTCGACGACCAGCCCGGCCGCGATCAGCCCCTCGACGACACCCTCCACCGTCGGCCGGGACAGGCCGGTGATCCGGGTCAGGTCCGTGAGCGTGGGCGACTCGGCGCCGCGCAGGGAATGGAGTACCACCGCGGAGTTGATCCGCCGCAGCAGCGATGGATCCCCGCCGGTCAGCCGCCCCACGTGTGTCCTCCCCGCTCGTGCCACCTCTGGCCGGATCGTACTCGCTGCCGGCGCCGCGCCGGGCCACCGGCCCGGACGGGCGGCGCCGCGAAACGGGTGACGGCGCCCCAACTGTCAGTGGCGGCAGGTTCAATGGGTCCATGACCACGGCACAGCACCTCGCTGCGATCGACCGGCTGCGCGGCCGCACCTTCCCCGCGCAGCGCGAGCGGTCGCGACTCGGCGACAGCGGCCCGGGGTACCACATCGGCCATCTGCGCATACCGGCGGACGCCCTGGACGCCTCCGACCGCGCGGCCGGCCGCTCACGCGAGCCGTACGAGGCGGAGTGCGAGGCACTGGTCACCGCGTTGAGCAGCCGCTGGGGCGAGGGCCAGTGGTTCGCCCTGTGGTCGGTGCTCGTCGGCAGCATCTGCGGGGAGGAGATACCCGCGCCGTGGGACGAGCTGAGCCACTGCGTCGAGGACCTGCACCTGTGGCGGGTCGGGAGCCACTGGACGGCCGTCGGCGTCTCCCGCGCGGAGGGCGAGGACGAGTACCGCCTGATCGCCGTCGTCACCGACGTGGACCCGCCTTAGGGAGGGCCTTGCAAGCTCGGCGCGACGGCGGTCGGCGGCCCGCGGGGCGGCGGCCTGCGGGGCGGCTCAGCGGCCGACTGCGCAGGCGTCCCCGTTCAAGGTGAACCGGGGCGGTGGTGACGCGTCACCGGTGTGGTCGGCGAGGTATCCCAGGGTGATGCTCGCGCCCGGCGCGATGGCGGCGTTGTACGGGGCATTGGCCGCCGCGATCGTGTTGCTTCCCTGAGTCAGGTCGGTGTTCCAGTCGGAGACGACCTGTTGCCCGAGGGCCAGCGGGAACGCGAGGGTCCAGCCGCTCACCGCCGTGCCGCCGGTGTTGGTGACGGTGAGGTCGACCGTCGTTCCGGTGCCCCAGGCCCGCACGGTGCGGTCCACCCGGCAGGTGGGCTCCTCCCGCTGGAAGGACACCCGGTGCAGGCCGCCGGGCAGGTCGTTGACCACGTAGAACTCCCCGTCGGCCGTCGTGCCGATCGACGTCACCTGGGTCGGCATCTCCCCGATCTCGGCCTGTTCGTAGCCGCCGCCGCCGTCGGGGCGCAGGGCCCAGACCGTGGACGAGCAGTAGTCGGTGGCGATGTAGGTGCCGCCGACCAGGTCGGCGTACTGACGGCCCCGGTAGACATGGCCGCCGATGACCGAACAGCCGCCGGTGTAGGGGGAGTACGTGAAGACCGGCTCGGTGTAGGTCTCGCCGGGCGCGCAGTGACCGCCTTCGAACCTCTCCAGACCCTCGTAGCAGGACCAGCCGAGGTTCAGCCCTCCCTGCCCGGCCGGGAGATGGTCGATCTCCTCCCATCTGCCCTGGCCGACGTCGCCGATCCACATCGAGCCGTCGTCGCCGTCGAAGGAGAACCGCCACGGATTGCGCAGCCCGTACAGCCAGATCTCCTCGCGGGCGTCGCCGGAGGCGCCGGCGAAGGGATTGTCACCGGGAACGCAGTAGGGGAGCGGGGCGCAGGCGCGGCTCACGTCGATACGCAGGATCTTGCCCAGCAGGGTGTCGAGCCGCTGCCCGGCGCCGAGCGGGTCCGCGGAGCCGCCGCCGTCGCCGATGCTCCAGTACAGGTTGCCGTCGGGGCCGAACGCCGGCTGTCCGCCGTTGTGGTTGCTGAACTCGGCGTGCTCCTGGGAGAGCAGGACCTCCAGGCGGGACTCGTCGAGCCGGTAGCGGGCGAGCGTGACCGCGCCGTCGGGCAGAGCCGTGTACGCCAGGTACAGGTCCTGGCTGTCGGCGAAGTCGGCCGGGAGGGCGATGCCGAGCAGGCCGCGCTCGTTGCCCGACTGGTCCACGGCCGCAGCGATGTCGATGAGCGGGGTCCGGTCCAGGCCGGTGTCCGGGTGGTAGACGCGGACGGTACCGGGCTTCTCGGTGATGAACAGCCGGCCCGTGCCGTCGTCGGGTGCGGCGATGGCGGTGGGCCGTCTCAGCCCGGATGCCACCTGGGTGGTGGTCGTGCTCAGCGACGGCAGCGGCACGGTCGCCGTGTCCGTTGTCGTGTCGACGGTCGCGGCGGCGGCTGACGGTGGCGTGGCGGCGGACAGCAGGGTGGGGGCGGGCAGCAGGAGAGCGAGCAGAAGGGGCCCTGCCCAGCGGCGTCTTGGCATGTCGGCTCCAGTGACGGGGATGCTTGTTCCGGTCGGCGGGCAGGTCGCGGGTGCGGTGCGGTGCGGTGCGGTGCGGTGCGGCAGCGGGCGGCGGCGGTACGTGAGGCACGGGCGGTCCCGCCGGACGGTGCTCGCCGTCCGGCGGGACCGCTCGGTGACCGCCGGATCAGCGGAAGTTCACGTCACTGCACAGGAAGTAGGTCTGATCCATGTGCGAGGCCTGCCAGATCGTGTAGACGACGTGGCGACCGCTGTAGCCGGACGTGCTGACGGGGATCGAGTAGTTCTGGCTGGGTCCGTACCGGCCGGTGCGGGCGACCAGTTCGAGGTCGCTCCAGCGCAGGGGCTGGGTGGTGGGGTCGTAACCCTGCCGCGAGACGTAGACCTGGAAGTAGTCCGCACCGTGACTGGCCTGGTCGTACAGCTTGACGGTGAAGTCCGAGCCGATGTCCGTGGTCTTCCACGCGCCCACGGTGTCCATCGAGTTGTAGCGGCCGCCTTCGGTCCGGCCGCCGCTGCACAGCTGCCCGTCCGGGACGACCGCACGGAAGTTGCCGCCGGAGCCGTTGCGGTAGAGGCCGTTCCAGTTCCACATGGCGTTCGGGTTGTCCTGCCATGCCTGCCAGCACATCGGGTCCTGCTGTGCCATGGCCGGATTCTGGAAGTCGCTGCCCCAGCGCTGCCAGCAGCCGTAGTTGCGCGATCCCGGGTCGACGACCGACCCGTGAGCGACGGCGGTGCCGCTCCAGGGGATCAGGCTGAGCAGCGCCGCGACAAGGGTCGTGAGGACGAGCGTCAGACCGCGGTGCTTGTAGTGTGCATGACAATCCATGATCGCCTTCTTTCCGTGGGGGAGTGTCGGCTTTCTTGGGGGTTCCGACGGTGCGGGCGCTCCCGCGGCGTCGTGGGAGCGCTCCCATGCCTTTCAGGCTGCGCCTCCCGAAACGGACCGGCAACGTCTAATCACGCCACTTCCGCCGCCGTGTGGCGCGAAAGTGGCGGTCGCCGGACGGTGCGGACGGCCGCGGACGCGGAACCCGTCCGGCCGGGGCCTCAGGGCCGGCCGGCGGCGGCCTCTCGCAGCCGCCCGTACTCCTCGGCCATCGTCTGCGCGGTCCAATGGGCGTTGAGCCCGCTCGGGTTGGGCAGCACCCACACCCGCGTGCCGCCGATCGTCCGTTCCTGCGGACCGATCCGGGCCGAGCGCTCCCCGAACGCCGTGCGGTACGCCGTCACGCCCACCACGGCCAGCCAACGGGGCGCGAGCCGCGCCACCTTCGCCGCCAGCAGCCGGCCGCCCTCGCGGAACTCCTCGTCTCTGATCTCGTCGGCCCGTGCCGTCGTCCGCGCCACCACATTGGTGATGCCGAGGCCGTACGAGAGCAGCTCGCGCTGCTCCGACGGCTTCAACTGCCGCGGGGTGAAACCGGACAGGTGCAGCACCGGCCAGAATCTGTTGCCGGGCCGGGCGAAGTGGTGCCCCATGGCGCCCGACATCAGCCCCGGGTTGATGCCGCAGAACAGTACTGAGAGACCGTCCGCGACCACGTCCTCGATGACGCGGTCGCGAGCGGCCTCCAGCTCGGCGGGGGTGGGGCGGGTCAGAGGATCGCGCCCGGGGTGTAGGCGGCGGCCTCCGGGTGCTGCTTGGCGATCTCCTCGATCCGGGAGACCACCGAGGCCACCTGGTCACCCGCCGCGCCGGTGAACGACAGCTTGTCCGCCATCAGTTCGTCCAGCTGGGCGCGGTCCAGCGGGATGCGTTCGTCGGCGGCCAGCTTGTCCAGCAGCTCGTTGCGCTCCGCACCCTGCTCCCGCATGGCGAGCGCGGACGCGACCGCGTTCTCCTTGATCGCCTCGTGCGCCACCTCGCGGCCTACGCCGGCGCGGACCGCACCCATGAGGACCTTCGTCGTGGCGAGGAACGGCAGGTACCGGTCCAGCTCGCGGGCGACGACCGCCGGGAACGCGCCGAACTCGTCGAGCACCGTCAGGAACGTCTCCAGCAGCCCGTCGAGCGCGAAGAACGCGTCCGGCAGCGCCACTCGGCGGACCACGGAGCAGGACACGTCGCCCTCGTTCCACTGGTCACCGGCGAGCTCGCCGGTCATCGACGCGTAACCGCGCAGGATGACCATCAGACCGTTGACGCGCTCGCAGGAGCGGGTGTTCATCTTGTGCGGCATCGCGGAGGAGCCGACCTGGCCCGGCTTGAAGCCCTCGGTGACCAGCTCGTGGCCGGCCATCAGCCGGATGGTCTTCGCCACCGACGAGGGCGCGGCGGCGAGCTGCACCAGGGCCGACACAACGTCGTAGTCCAGCGAACGCGGGTACACCTGGCCGACCGAGGTGAACGCGTGGGCGAAGCCCAGGTGGGCGGCGATACGCTGCTCCAGGTCCGCCAGCTTCGCGGTGTCCCCGCCCAGCAGGTCGAGCATGTCCTGCGCGGTGCCGACCGGGCCCTTGATCCCGCGCAGCGGGTACCGGCCCAGCAGGTCCTCCAGACGCCCGTACGCGACCAGCAGCTCGTCCGCGGCGGTCGCGAACCGCTTGCCGAGCGTCGTCGCCTGCGCCGCGACGTTGTGCGAGCGGCCGGCCACGACCAGCTCCGCGTACTCGCCCGACAGCTTGCCGAGCCGCGCCAGCACCGCGACCGTACGGTCCCGCATCAGCTCCAGCGACAGCCGGACCTGGAGCTGCTCGACGTTCTCCGTGAGGTCACGCGAGGTCATGCCCTTGTGGACGTGCTCATGGCCGGCGAGGGCGTTGAACTCCTCGATACGGGCCTTCACATCGTGCCGGGTGACCTTCTCGCGCTCGGCGATGGACGCCAGGTCGACCTGGTCGAGCACCCGCTCGTAGTCGGCGAGCGCCGCGTCCGGCACCTCGATCCCGAGGTCCTTCTGCGCGCGCAGCACCGCCAGCCAGAGCTGACGCTCCAGCTTGACCTTCTGCTCGGGGGACCAGAGCACGGCAAGCTGCGCGGAGGCGTAGCGGCCGGCCAGAACATTGGGGATGCGAGGCTTCGCAGACACAGCAGTCACGTGACCAGATTCTACTGTGGGTTCGCGCAGCTCAGCGCCCCGCCCTTCGTTGTGGCTTGCTACGAGGAGATCACGAGGGCGGTCGTGGGGGTCAGGTGTCGGCGGCGGACGTCAGGCCGGGCTCGTACGGCAGCAGTTCCGGCCGTTTCGCGGGCCTGCCGTCGCCGGAGGAACGGCCGGTCAGCCGCCGCCCGATCCACGGCCCCAGGTGTCGGCGGGCGAACTGCGCGTCGGCCACCCGCCGCGCCGCCCAGTTCCCGCGGAGCGCGGGCGGCAGCGGAGCCTGCCAGTCGTCCTCGGCGTCCAGGCCGAGTCCCTGCCAGACCGCCTCCGCGACCCGGCGGTGACCCTCGGTCGTCAGGTGCAGCCGGTCGGCGTCCCACATCCGCTGGTCGCTCAGGGCGGCGCAGCCGTAGAGGTCGACGACGAGCGCCCCGTGCCGCGCCGCCAGGGAGTCGACATGGGCGAACAGTTCCTCCATGCGCGGGCGGAACCGTTCCATCACCGGGCCCGCGCGGCCCGGGCTGCGCATCAGCACCAGCTGACCGCACGACGGCGCGAGCTTCTCCACCGCCTCCTCGAGGAGGTCGCGCACCCGGACCATGTCGCACTTGGGTCGCAGGGTGTCGTTCAGCCCGCCGACCAGCGTGACCACGTCGGCGCCCATGGAGGCGGCGAGGTCGACCTGCTCGTCGACGATCTGCCGGATCAGCTTGCCGCGTACGGCGAGGTTCGCGTAGCGGAAACCGGGGGTGCGGGCCGCGAGCCGGCCGGCGAGGACGTCCGCCCAGCCGCGGTACGAGCCGTCGGGCAGCCGGTCCGACATGCCTTCGGTGAATGAGTCACCGACCGCGACAAAACTGGTGTAGTTGGCATTGATCTCCATGGCGCAGCGATCGTACCGCGCGGTAGGGTCCCTCGGTTCCGTATCCGGAGGGGAGCTTTCGTGAGTGACGCACTGCTCAACGCGCTGGCCGAGGCGCTGGCCGAAGTGGTGACCCTGATCGACACCTGCGACGACGACGTGCTCGACCCCGACACCGCGGTGAAGTGGCTGGAATCCACCGGATTCCTGCTGGACAGACTGCCGCCCGCCGACCGCCGCGAGCTCGCGACACTCGTCCGCGGGGCGGCCGGCCGCCACCCCGAGGGCGGGTGGCGCGACGAACTGCTCCGCGTGCCGGACGGCTTCGGACTGGACGACGACCAGCACGAGCGGTACTGCGACGCCGTCGAACGCCTCGTCGGCGAGTTCGTCCGGACCGTACGGGGCGCGGACCCGGCGACCCCGGTCCCGACCTGCCCCGGCTGGACCATCGCCGACCTGGTGAAGCACCACGGCACCACCCACCGCTGGGCGGAACACGTGGTACGGACGCGGGCCACCGAACGCGTCTGGGCCCGCGACGTCCCCCTCGACCTGCCGGACGAGCCGGCGGCCTACCCGGACTGGACGGCCCGCGGCGCCGAAGCCGCCCTGCGTACTGTGCGCAAGGTGGACCCTGACCTGCCCATGTGGTCCTACGGGGCGGACCGGCGGGTCGCCTTCTACCCGCGGCGCCTCCTCTTCGAAGCGGTGATCCACCTCGCGGACGCGGAACTGGCGCTCGGCCGTGAACCCCGTATCGCGCCGGGGACCGCGGCGGACGGCATCGAGGAGTTCCTGGAGAACCTGCCGCACTACACGTGGATGACGGAACCGATCCGGTCGCTGCCGGACGGCTCGGTCTCGCTCCTCGCGCGGGACACCGGCGCGGCGTGGACCATCGCCTTCGGCGGGGCGGGGTTCTCGTGGACGAAGACGGCGTCGGCCGCGCCGGTCACGGTCGCGGCCACGACGGCGGACCTGCTCCTCCTGCTCTACGGCCGCCGCGCTCCGGAGCCGGCCCGCTTCACGGTCGAGGGGGACCGTGGGGCGCTCGACGGGTGGCTCGCGGTGACGGCGTTCTAGGAGGTCTCCGGCGACGTGTCACCGGACCGCGGTCCACCACCCGTGATCAATCGCCGAGCAGCAGCTGCGCGGCCACCGTCGCCCCGTCGGTGCGGAACGTGCCGGCCACGGCCCTGGCCCGCGCGCGCGTCTCGGGGGTCAGATCCGGGCTTCGGCGGCTGATTCTGCGGCACGACGGGGGCCTTGCCGCAAGCCCCCCGGTGCGCTATATGTTGATCATGGAAAGGGTGAGTGCTCCCCTTTCGCCGGCGCTGGGAGGGCCCGGTTGTCGGGGCTCCGCCCCGAGCCCCGCGCCTCAAACTCCCCCTACGGCCTGGCGGCCGTGGGAGGTGCCCCCGGCGAGGCTGGAGTTGGCCGGTACACCAGCCCGGGCAACTCCAGCCCGGCCCGCGCGCAGGACGGCCACCGAAGTCCGGGGCATGCCCCGGACTTCGGGAAGGGGCGGGCAGGGGAACAGCCCGCCGCAGGCCCAGCCACCCGCACCCGCGACGTCTCCCCTCAGTCCGGGCGCCCCACCAGCTCCCGCAGGATGTCCTCCATCGTCACCAGCCCCTCCGGCCGCCCGTCCTCGTCGAGGACCGCCGCCAGGTGGGTGCGGCTGCGCCGCATCGCGGTGAGGACGTCGTCCAGCGGGGTCGTCGCCCGCACCCGGGCGATCGGCCGCATCGCCGAGACCGGGAAGGCGACGTCCCGCGGCGCCGCGTCCAGCGCGTCCTTCACATGCAGGTAGCCGAGGATGCGGCGCCCCGCGTCCACCACCGGGAAGCGGGAGAAGCCCGACTCCGCGGAGAGGCCCTCCAGCTGTTCCGGCGTCGTGCCGGCCTGCGCGTACACCACGCGTTCGATGGGCAGGACCACGTCACGGACGGGCCTGCGGCCGAGTTCGAGGGCGTCGCGGAGGCGTTCCGCGGAGCGGTCGTCGAGGAGGCCGGCCTCGCCGGCGTCCTGGACGAGGCTCGCCAGCTCGGCGTCGGAGAAGGTAGCGGTGACCTCGTCCTTCGTCTCGACCCGCAGCAGCTTCAGCAGACCGTTGGCCAGCGCGTTGATCGTGAAGATCACCGGCCGCAGCGCCCGTGCGGTCGCCACCAGCGGCGGCCCGAGCAGCAGCGCGCTGCGCAGGGGCTCCGCGAGGGCGATGTTCTTCGGCACCATCTCGCCGAGCAGCATGTGCAGATACGTCGCGAGCGCCAGGGCGATGACGAACGAGATCGGATGGACGGCTCCGTGCGGCACGCCCACCGCGTCGAAGGCCGGCTCCAGCAGATGCGCGATGGCCGGTTCGGCGACGATGCCGAGGACCAGGGTGCACAGCGTGATGCCCAGCTGGGCGGCCGCCATCAGCGCCGAGACGTGCTGCAGACCCCACAGCACGCTGCGTGCCCGGCGGTTGCCCGCCTGCGCCTCCGGCTCGACCTGGCTGCGCCGCACCGAGATCAGCGCGAACTCCGCGCCGACGAAGAAGGCGTTGAGGACGAGTGTCAGCAGGCCGACGAAGAGCTGGATCGCGATCATCGTCCCGCCTCCCTGAACTCGTCGGACGCGACGGCCGCCGCGAGGGGCGCGTGCATCAGCACCCGCGCCGCCCGCCGCCCGGACGCGTCGGTGACGTCGAGCTGCCAGCCGGCCATGTCGATGACGTCGCCCTCGGCGGGGATGCGCCCCAGCTCGGTGGCGACGAGTCCGGCGAGTGTCTCGTACGGGCCGTCCGGCACTCGCAGCCCGATGGCGGCCAGCTGGTCGGTGCGCGCCGCGCCGTCGGCGGACCACAGGGACCGCCCGTCGGCGTCCTCGCCGGCCGGGGCCAGGTCGGGCGTCTCGTGCGGATCGTGCTCGTCGCGTACCTCTCCGACGACCTCCTCCACGATGTCCTCCATGGTCACCACCCCGGCCGTGCCGCCGTACTCGTCGATGACGACGGCCATGGTGGACCTGCCCTGCAGCCGGTCGAGCAGCCGGTCGACGGTCAGCGACTCCGGCACCAGCACCGGTTCGCGCAGCAGCTCGGAGACCCGCAGCCGCGGCCGGTTCTGCGCGGGCACGGCCAGTACGTCCTTGATGTGGGCGATGCCGACGACGGTGTCGAGGCTGCCCCGGTAGACCGGGAAGCGGCTCAGGCCGGTCGCCCGGGTCGCGTTGGCGACGTCCTCGGCCGTGGCCTGCACCTCGAGGGCCGTGACCTGTACGCGCGGGGTCATCACGTTCTCCGCGGTGAGCTCACCGAGGCCGAGGGTGCGGACGAAGAGCTCGGCGGTGTCCGCCTCCAGCGCGCCCTCCTTCGCCGAGTGGCGGGCCAGCGCGATCAGCTCCTTCGGGCTGCGTGCCGAGGCGAGCTCCTCCGTCGGTTCCATGCCGAGCCGCGTCACGAGGCGGTTCGCGGTGTTGTTGAGGTGGGCGATCAGCGGCCGGAACGCGGCGGTGAAGATCCGCTGCGGCGTGGCGACGACCTTGGCTACGGCCAGCGGTGAGGAGATGGCCCAGTTCTTCGGGACCAGCTCGCCGACGACCATCAGCACGACGGTCGACAGCCCGGTGCCGATGACCAGCGCCGCGGACGAGGCGACGGAGGGGGAGAAGCCGAGGTCCTCCACCGGGCCGCGGATGAGCTTGGCGACCGAGGGCTCGGCGAGCATGCCGACGACCAGATTGGTGACGGTGATGCCGAGCTGGGCGCCGGACAGCTGGAACGTGAGGCTGCGTGCGGCCTTGAGCGCACCGGCCGCGCCGCGTTCGCCCCGCTCCACGGCCCGTTCGAGCTCGCCGCGTTCCACCGTCGTGAGGGAGAACTCCGCCGCGACGAAGGCCCCGCAGGCGAGGGAGAGCAGCACCGCCACAGCGAGCAGAAGCAACTCGGTCATCGGTTCACCTCCGTCCCATGATCGGACAGCGGGAGGAGGATTGCGCGATGTCGGCTACTGGGAGGCTCGCCCATGGACGGACGCTCACACCTTTCATACGGGGAGTGGACAGTGCTCCCCATAGTAAAGGACGGGCAAAGGGCCCCCGCGCCCCGCGACCGCCCAGATCCTCAAGCCAAGGGCTTGACCCAGCGGCGCCAGTGGTCCTCGCGCTCGTACCCGGCGGCCGCCCACGCCCGGTGCGCCCGCTCGTTGGCCTCGAGCACCATCGCGTCCCCGCGCCGGCCGCCCACCGCGACGAACCGTTCCTCGGCGGCCGCCAGCAGGGCCGTGGAGATTCCGCGCCGGCGGTGGGAGGGCAGCACCGCCAGCCGGTACAGGGAGCAGCGCCACCCGTCGTAGCCGGCGATCACCGAGCCCACGAGGACGCCGTCCAGCTCCGCCAGGATGAGCGCCTCGGGGTCGCGGGCGATCAGGCGCGTGACGCCGTCGACGTCGTCGGTGATGCTGGTGCCCTCCGCCGCCTGCTGCCAGAAGGCGAGCACGGCCGCGGCCTCCTCGGGAGCGGCGTCGCGGATGCGCAGGTCGGTCACGGTGCTGGTCGGCGCGTCGGTCATGGCCGCGAGCCAAGCATGTCGCGTGCCGGACCCGCCACCGGCTTTCGCGGTGTGAGACGGCCGCCCGGCGGGAGAGGGGAGTGGGCTCTTGCGGGTGCTAGTGGCCTCGCGCTAGCTTGAGGGTGTGGCCAAGACCCAGCTGAACGTACGCGTGGACGAGTCCACCGCGGAGACCGCCCGGCAGCGGGCGCTGCAACGCGGCGTGAGCATGAACCGGTACATCGAGGAACTCGTCAAGCAGGACGCCGGCGAAGCGGGACGCACCTTCGTCGACGCGGCGGCCGACTTCATGAAGCAGTACGAGTCGGTCTTCGCCGAGGAGTTCGGCGACAAGCGTTGAGCCTGCGGATCGACCTCGCCTGGCTGCTCATGGTGGCCGAGCACAAGACCCCCGGCGACCCGCAGGTCACGGACTGGGGTGCGCTCGTCGCCGCCGTCAGCCGTCACGAGGCGGAGATATTCGGCGTCCCCGTCTACGCCGACCCGGCCGCCAGAGCCGCCGCCCTGCTGCAACTGCTGCTGCACGTGCCGGCGCTGGAGCGGTCCAACGCCATGTTCGCCTCGGCCGTCGCGTACGGCTATCTCGTCGCCTGCGGCCTGAAGGTCGTCACCTCGCCCGAGCAGGTGCGGGACCTGGCCCGGCTGGTCAAGGACGGCGACGCCGACGTCGCCCGCATCGCGGAGGAGCTGCGGAACTGGAGCGAGTGACGCGCCGGCGACCGGCCTACCGGCCCGCCTCCCGCTCCCGTGGACGGCGCGCGACGCCCAGGACGCACGGCGAGGTCGGCAGCTGCGGCCCGCTGCCCGGCACCCGGAACCGCCGGTAGGGGCCGAGCTCGAACCCGGCCTCCTCGATCGCGGCGATCGGGTCGCGGGCGGTGTGACAGCCGCCGAACAGCAGCGGCCACACGGTGCGGTCCAGGACCTTCTGCGCCGTCGAGAGGCCGCGGCCGTCCGCGAGCCCGTGCTCGAAGAACCGCAGCTCTCCGCCCGGGCGCAGGACCCTCTTGATCTCGGACAGTGCCCGCGGCAGGTCCCGTACGGTGCACAGCACCAGCGACGCGACCGCCGCGTCGAAGCCCTCGCTCTTGACCGGCAGGGCCTCGGCGGCGCCGGGCACCACGTCCACCGGGACCTCGGCGCGCAGCGCGGCCTGAACGGCCAGCTCCCGCAGGGAGCGCTCCGGTTCGAGAGCGACCACCTCGGAGACGGCGGCGGGGTAGTGCGCGAAGTTCAGACCGTTGCCCGCGCCGATCTCGATCACCCGGCCCGACAGCCCGTCCAGCAGCTCGGCCCGGTGGGCGGCGATGCCGCCCTTGAGGTCGGCGCTCACACTCACCTTCGCGTAGAAACGGGCGAAGACCGGATGGTGGACGGCGTCCTTGGGGACTTTCGTGCCGCGCTGAGCCATCGGAACCATGGGGGCCTCCCGGGACGGACTGGCCGGTCACCGGCATTCTCCCCCCGGCCGGCGCCGATCAGGCGTCGAGCGGTGCCACGAAGCAGAACTCGTTGCCCTCCGGGTCGCGCAGCACCTGGAACCGGCCGTGGTCGTCGGTGACGACCGCGCCGAGGCGCACCGCGCCCAGCCCGACGGCCTCGTCCGCCGCGGCGTCGACGTCGCCCGCGTCCAGGTCGAGATGCAGCCGGTTCTTGACCGACTTGCCCTCCGGCACCCGCTGGAAGGCGAGGCGTACGAACTCCGGCGGATCGATGTACGACCAGTCGTCGGACCGGTCCACCGGATCGCCGCCCAGCAGCGCGGCCCAGAACCGCGCCAGCCGGGCGGGGTCGTGGCAGTCGAGGACGAGCTCGTCGATCCTGGCACGCATGGAACTCACCCTACGGCGGCGGCGAACGCCCCCGCATCCCACCGGCCGCCGAGACACGGCGCCAGCCAGGCGGCGGCGCCACGCCTGAACTCGACCGGCGCGAGCGAGCCCGCGCCCGCCGGGACGACGCCCAGCAGCGGGACGCCCGCCGCGTCCGGCAGATCGGCCAGGTTGCAGCGGGCCGCGAGATCCGGCTCGCCCGGCCAGCTCCCGACCACGACCCCCAGCTGCTCCAGGCCCCTCGTACGCAGCGCCTCCGCGGTCAGCGCGGTCATGTTCAGCGTGCCGAGCCCGGCGGGGGCGACGACGAGCACCGGGGCGGCCAGCTCCGCCGCCACGTCGGCGAGAGTGGCGCCGTCGTCGTCGAACCGTACGAGCAGGCCGCCCGCGCCCTCCACCAGCACCAGGTCGTGCTCGGTGGCCAGCTTCGCGGCTGCCTCGGCGACGTCGTGCGGGCGCACCGGAGGCAGCCCGGCCCGCCGGGCGGCGGTGGCGGGCGCCAACGGCTCGGGGTAGCGGGCGAGTTCCCTTCGCGTCACGTCCCCGGCGAGCCGCCGCACCACGTCGACGTCGCCGTCCTCGCCCGGCCCGACGCCGGTCTGCGCGGGCTTCACGACGGCGACGGACCGCCCTTGCGCGAGGGCCGCGGCGGCGAGGGCCGCGGTGACGACGGTCTTGCCGATCTCGGTCCCGGTTCCGGTGACGACGATCACTGCCATGCGCGTCCGTGCCTTTCATCCGTTCCGACTGCGCTTACCCCCACCCCGGCCCTTCCCGAAACCGGGCTCTGCCCGGACCCGCGCCTCGAACGCCGGCGGGGCCGGGTTGGCCGGTCTTGGCGGGGCTCCGCCCCGAACCCCGCGCCTCGAACTCCCCCTACGGCCCGGCGGCCGCGGGTGGGGGTACCTCCCACGCCGCCAGGCGTAGGGGGAGTGCCCCCGGCCGGCGATTGAGGCGACCGCGCGGAGCGCGGTACCGGGGTCCGGGGCCTGCCCCGCCACGCGGCGGAGCCGCACATGCCGCACATGCCGCACATGCGGTACAGCGGGAAGGGGCGGGGAGGGGAACAAGCCCGCCGCAGGCGACCCGCACCCGCGACCGTCACCCCGCCCCCACCGCCGCCCGCACCCCCCGGCACACCCGCGCCAGATCCGCGTCGTCCGTGACGTACGGCGGCATCGTGTAGACGAGGTCCCGGAACGGGCGGAGCCAGACGCCCTCCCGGACCGCCGCCTCCGTCGCCGCGGCCATGTCGATCTCGTGGTCGAGCTGGACGACGCCGATCGCGCCGAGGACGCGGACGTCCCGTACGCCCGGCAGTGCGGCCGCCTCGGCGAGCCCGTCCCGCAGGCCCGTCTCGAGGCGCTTCACCTCCTGCTGCCAGTCCTGGCCGAGCAGCAGGTCGATCGAGGCGCAGGCGACGGCCGACGCCAGCGGGTTGCCCATGAACGTCGGGCCGTGCGCCAGCACCGGGACCTCGCCCCGCGAGATCCCCTCCGCCACCCGCGACGTGCACAGCGTCGCCGCCATCGTCAGATAGCCGCCGGTCAGCGCCTTGCCCAGGCACATCACGTCCGGCGAGATCCCCGCGTGCCCGGCCGCGAACAGGGTGCCGGTGCGGCCGAAGCCGGTCGCGATCTCGTCGAGGACGAGCAGCACGCCGTACTCGTCGCACGCCTCCCGCAGCACCCGCAGATACTCGGGGGAGTGGAAGCGCATACCGCCCGCGCCCTGGACGACGGGCTCCACGATGACCGCCGCCAGTTCGTCCGCGTGCCGGGCGATCAGGTCGCGCAGGCCCTGCGCGTACGACTCCTCGTACGCGGCGGGCGGCGCGTCCGCGAAGAGCTGGCGGGGCAGGACGCCCTGCCACAGCTCGTGCATGCCGCCCTCGGGGTCGCACACCGACATGGGCTGCCAGGTGTCCCCGTGGTAGCCGCCGCGCCAGGTCAGCAGCCGCTGCTTCGCGGGGCGGCCCACCGAGCGCCAGTACTGGAGGCACATCTTGACCGCGACCTCGACGGACACCGAGCCCGAGTCGCAGAGGAAGACGTGCCGCAGCGGCTCCGGGGTGATCTCGACCAGACGGGTGGCCAGCCGCACGGCGGGCTCGTGGGTGAGCCCGCCGAACATCACATGGCTCATCCGCCCGAGCTGCGCGGTCGCCGCCTCGTTGAGGACCGGGTGGTTGTAGCCGTGCACGGCCGACCACCAGGACGACATGCCGTCGATCAACTCGCGCTGCCCGTGCACCTCTTCGGCGAGCCGCAGCCGGACGCCCGAGGCGGACTCGACGACCAGCGGGTCCGTACGGCCCGGCATCGGGCCGTACGGGTGCCAGACGTGGGCCCGGTCCAGGGCCCGCAGCTCGCCGGGGGTGAGGTCAGGCATTGGGCGCGAGGTCCGTCCCGGCGCCCCGGCGGCGCACCGCCACCAGGTCCGTACGGGCGGCCGGCTCCGCTGCCGGCTCCGCCGCCGAGGCGGCCGCCTCGGCCGGCGCGCCGCTCGCGCAGCCGCCCTCGCCGCTCCCGTCACCGTCGCCGCACACCGACCCGCAGCCGCCGCCCGCCGCGCGGTGGCCGGGCAGGGTCGTCGTGTCCGTGCCCTCCACCTCGAAACCGGCGTCCGTGATCATGTCCAGGTCGGCCTGGCCGGCCTGGCCCTCGCTGGTCAGGTAGTCGCCCAGGAAGATCGAGTTGGCGAGGTGCAGCGCGAGCGGCTGCATCGAGCGCAGATGCACCTCGCGCCCGCCCGCGAGCCGGACCTCCACGTCGGGGCAGACGAACCGGGTCATCGCGAGGATGCGCAGACACCGCTGCGGTGTCAGGTGCCATTCCTTGGCGAGCGGTGTGCCCTCGAAGGGGATGAGGAAGTTCACCGGGACCGAGTCCGGGTCGAGCTCCCGCAGCGCGAAGACGACGTCGACCAGGTCCTCGTCGCTCTCACCCATGCCGGCGATGAGCCCGGAGCACGCGGACAGGCCCGCGGCGTGCGCCTTGGTGACGGTGTCCACGCGATCCGCGTAGGTGTGGGTGGTCGTGATGTCCCCGTACGTCCCCTCGGACGTGTTCAGGTTGTGGTTGTACGCGTCGGCGCCCGCGTCGCGCAGCCGCTCGGCCTGACCGTCCGAGAGCAGCCCGAGACAGGCGCACACCTCGACGCCCTCGTTCTGCTCCTTGATCGTCTCGATGGTCTTCGAAACGCGGTCCACGTCACGGTCCGTCGGGCCGCGCCCGCTCGCCACCAGGCAGACCCGCTTCGCGCCGCCCGCCACACCGGCCGCCGCGGCCTGGGATGCCTCCTCCGGCTTCAGCCACGTGTACTTGAGGATCTCCGCCTTCGAACCCAGCCGCTGGGAGCAGTACGAGCAGTCCTCCGGGCACAGGCCCGACTTCAGATTGACCAGATAGTTCAGCTTCACCCGCCGTCCGAACCACTGCCGGCGCACCTTGCCGGCCGCGGCCACCACTTCGAGCAGGTCGTCGTCGGAGGTCGCCAGTACGGCGAGCGCTTCTTCACGGGTCGGCAGCTCGCGCCGCAGCCCCTTCTCCACCAGCGTGTTCAGCAGGTCCATGGCGCAGATCCTTGCGCACGGCACGGGCCCGGGCCAAGGAGGAACTCCACAACAGCGCTGTTTGGAGGTGTGTGCATGGCCACACCCGACGCCTGCCCGAGCCGGGCTAGGGTCTGTCCGCTGCCTACAAAAGGACCGGACCACCATGCCGCAGGATCCTTTCGACTGGATCGACGACGAGTCCCGCCGACGCGAGCACGCGGGCCTGGTCCGTACGCTCCGGCCGCGCGCGGCCGACAGCGACCTGCTGGATCTTGCGAGCAACGACTATCTGGGACTCACCCGCCACCCGGAGGTCACCGAAGGCGCCGTCCGGGCCGCCCGCCGGTGGGGCGCGGGGGCCACTGGTTCGCGGCTCGTCACGGGCAGCACCGAACTCCACGCCGAACTGGAGGGCGAGCTCGCCGACTTCTGCGGTTTCGAGGCGGCCCTCGTGCTGTCCTCCGGCTACGCGGCCAACCTCGCCGCGGTCACCGCGCTCAGCGGCCGTGACGCGCTCGTCGTCTCCGACGCGGGCAACCACGCCTCCGTCGTCGACGGCTGTCGCCTGTCCCGCGCGGAGACGGCGGTCGTGCCGCACGCCGACGTGGCGGCCGTACGCAAGACGCTCGGCGCGCACCCCGGCCGCCGGGCCCTCGCCGTCACCGACTCGGTCTTCTCCGTCGACGGCGACGCCGCGCCCCTGCCGGGCCTCGCCGACGCCTGCCGTGAGCACGGCGCGGCGCTCCTCGTCGACGACGCGCACGGCCTCGGCGTCCTCGGCGACGGCGGCCGGGGCGGCCTGGACGCCGCCGGGCTGGCCGGCGCGGCGGGCACCGTCGCCACGCTGACTCTGTCCAAGTCCCTGGGCAGCCAGGGCGGGGCGGTCCTCGGCCCGGCCCGGGTCATCGACCACCTGGTCAACACCGCGCGGACGTTCATCTTCGACACCGGCCTGGCGCCCGCCGCGGCCGGCGCCGCGCTCGCGAGCCTGCGGGTGCTGCGCCGCGAGCCCCGCCTTGCGGTCCGGGCCCGCGAGGTCGCCGCGACGCTGCACCGGCGACTGACCGACGCCGGGCTCACCGCGGCCCGGCCGGACGCCGCGGTGGTCTCCGTACAGGCGCCGTCACCGGACGCGGCGCTGCGCTGGGCGGCGGACTGCCGGGCGGCGGGGCTCGTGGTCGGGTGCTTCCGGCCGCCGTCCGTGCCGGACGGGATCTCCCGTATCCGTCTCACCGCCCGGGCGGATCTCACCGAGCGGCAGATCGACGCGGCGCTCGCCGTGATCATCGGGGCGGCGCCCGGCCGTTGAGCCGGACCGCCGGGGCCGGCCGCGCCTTGCCGGGCCCCTCTGCCGGGGGGCCTGTGCGGGGGCCTGTACAGGGGGCTCAAATACGTTCGCCCGTAGCAGAGTTCACCGCATCGAGCGACAGAAATGTACTGATCTCGGTGGATCCCCGACCCTGACGCACGATAAGTGGCACTCTGACGCGGAAGCGTAATCCGTGGCCGTTCCCGCGTTTCATCCGCGACGAGTCGGAGCCCGGCCGCGGTGGGAAAGGGACAGCGCCGCCATGGCAGACCATCAGGAAACATCCGTCACTCTGCCGAACGAGCCGGCCTCGGTCTCCGCCGCGCGGAGACATGTCACGGACGCCGTGTGCGAGTGGGGGCTCGAGCCCGACGACACCGTCCGGCTGATCGTGTCCGAGCTCGCCACCAACGCCGTTCAGCACACCTTCGGCCAGTCGCCGACGTTCACGGTCGACCTGCGGCTCGAACGCGACGAGGAGCTGTGCATCGGCGTCACCGACAGCCATCCGCGATGGCCGCAGCGGCTGCCCGCCGCCGTCCGCCAGGACAACGGCCGCGGCATGGTCATCATCCGCACCCTCACCGCGGAGTACCGCGGACGGATGTCCGTCACGCCCACCGAGGAGGGCGGCAAGACCGTCTGGATCGCACTGCCCTGGTCCGTCCCCGTGCGAAGCTGACTGCCGCCGTCAGACGCGCGACGCCACGCGACCCCGTCACTGCGGGGCCGGCCCCGGACGGGCGCCCGCCCTGCCGAACGCGCCGCGCAGCAGCGCCCGCAGAGACCGCACGGCGGGGCCCGAGTCCTCGCCCCGGTGCGCCACCGAGATCGTCCGGCGGAACGCGGCCGGCTCCAACTGGCGCGTCCGCAAAGGCGTCGACGCCATCGCGGCGACCATCTCCGGTACGACGGCCACCCCGAGCCCCGCGCTGACTAGCGCGCACACCAGTGCGTAGCCGGGTGACTCGCACACCACGGCCGGCGTCGCACCGGCCCGTGCGAGCGCGCCCTCGACCCCCTTGCGGGGCGGGTGCGAGGGAGCGCTGCTGATCAGCGGCTGACCGGCCAGGTCTCCGACGGGCAGCCGGCCGGAACCGCCGGCCAGCACATGCCCCGGCGCCGTCACCAGCACCAACTCCTCCACCAGCAGCGGTTCCACGACCACGCCCGACGGCGGCGCGGCCCGCTCGGCCGGTTCATAGGTGTGGGTGAGCGCCACGTCGACCTCCCCGGTCGCCACCGCGGAGACACCGCCCGGCGGTTCGTACTCGGCGACGCTGAGCTCGACGCCCGGGTACGCGCGGCGGAACGCGCTCAGCACCGGCGGCAGCAGATGGATGCCGGCGGTGGTGAACGTGCCGACCCGCAGCCGGCCGCCGGAGAGCTCCGAGAGCCCGGCCAGCTCGTGCCGTGCCCGCTCCATCTCGTCCAGCACCCGCCGGGCACGCTCGGCGAGCAGCTCGCCGGCCGCCGTCAGGCGCGCGCCGCGGTGCGAACGCACCACCAGCACCGCCCCGGCCTCCCGTTCCAGCTTGGCGATCTGCTGGGACAGGGCCGGCGCCGTGTAGCCCAGCCGGGCGGCCGCCCGGGTGATGGAACCGGCCTCCGCCACGGCGACGAGCGCGGCCAGCCGGGTCGGGTCGTACATGCCACCCCTTAACCTCGCCGTTTCGCTTGGTGTGGGACCGGTTTCTGTGCGGCAACACGAAAGTGCCTTCTGAGCTGGGACGATGAACCTTGTCGAGGGGTTCT
>NZ_JBIAHV010000020.1:8679-137495 GCF_042870895.1 Streptomyces sp. NPDC006294 | reverse complement strand
CCCGCGGACGTCGAACTCGCCGCATAGCACCAGCAACCCCGAACCACCCCAAACCCGACAGAGATGCCTTGACGAAAGACATAGAGGCACCCCCCTTGGCGGCGGTGACGACTCCGGTGTGGTTCCACGCCTTGGAAGTCCTGTAGTAGCCGAAGATCACGTCACCGGGCCGGGCATCGTAGCGCGAGATCTCGCGGCCCACCCCGGTAGTTCTTGAGGTGCTGGCGCAGATTCGCCGCGGCGGCTGCCGAACTGGTAGGCGGTGATGCCGGAGAGCAGGCCGGCAGAATCGACGGTGCGGGCGTGCGGGGTGTGCCAGCCCTTGGCGGGGTTGATCGTGGCGGTCTGCGGCTTGCCGCCGGTGCCGGCGGGGTCGTACACCTGGTGCGGGGTGTCGGGGTCGTCCAGTCCCCACAGGAAGCCGCGGCCGTCGGTGGAAGTCGTGGTGAGGGTGCAGCTGATCTCGCCGCTGCTGTCGGTCCACGCGTCCCGCGGGAAGCCGGTGCAGTCGATCTGTGGTGCGGCGGGCTTGGCTGTGTCCACTCGGAAGGGCACGTAGGCGCTCCACGCGCCGTACACGGAGCCGTCGTGGGCGCGTGAGCGGACCCGGTAGCCGAACGCGCCGAGCTTCTTGTCCTCGGGAAGCATCAGCATGGCGGTGCCGCCGGAGGCGACGGCACCACTGGTACCCGTCCAGCTGTAGGTGCCCGCGTCGTTGAACGCCGGGTCGGGCTGACCTCGAACTGGGCGCGTACGGTGCCGCCGTCGGGGTCGGCGACCTTCGCCGAGAAGGTGGGGGTCAGCGAGGTGGCGTAGGTGCGTTTGTTGAAGGGGTTGTACGACGACGGGGAGAGAGCCGTGGCCGTCGGCGTGCCCGGCGGGTTGTTGTACGTCACCGACAGGACGGGCACGTTGGTCGCCGCGTTGCGCGAGTGGTACCGCTTCCAGGCGTAGGGGTCGTTCTCGTTGGTGGCGCGGATGCCGAGGGTGTTCAGGTCGTATGCTTTGGCCGCCCACGCTCGGGTGAGGGCGGCGATGTCGGTGGCCACCCAGCCGTTCGCACAGCCGGTGCCGAAGCCCTTGGTCTGATTGGAGGTCGCCCACAGGCGGTTCCAGGCGGGCTGCGCGGTCCAGCGAGTGGCGGTGCTGGGAGTGCTGGTGTCCCACACCTCCCAGTCGCGCGCCTAGCAGGACCACGAGTGGTGGTTCCACAGCTTCAGCGTGGCCGACTTGACGTCCTTGCCCTTCACCGCACCGGGTGTCGAAACGCAGGAAGGAACGGGTGACCTGCCCCGAGCCGTTGTTGCCGAGCTTGAGCTCGGTGGCAGTGGACTGGTCGGTGGTGTAGCCCTCCTGGACGAAGGTGGTGAACGTGGTCAGGAGACTGACCGCCGGATCGACGGTGACGGGGAAGCGGGTGGCCGGATCCGCCAGGAACGCCGGGTCGGGGGTGAGGGTCAGGTCGATCCGGTCGCCCTGCTGGTCGACGGACATCGCGACCGGAGCGCGGTACGGGTGCTCCCCGGAGCGCTCGTCGGTGCGCGCGTCCCACATCACGGGGGCAGGGTGCCCGCAGGCTTGCCGGTACGGCTGTCGACGAAGGTCACTCCGCTGTCCGCGTCGGCCTTGACGGTCAGGCCCTTCGCGGTGAGCGTCATCCGCAGGGTGCCCGCCCCTGCCACGGCCTGGCGGGAGTTGAGAAACGTTAAAGAGGGCGCAAGTGTAAACAGGAGTATTTGTCACCTCACAGTCGGGCCGATCACCCGAACCGGACAGGGCTGTCCGCGACATCGGCCGCGACGACCGGACGCCGCCCCATCCGCGCTCGCACCGCGCTCGCATCACGTCAGCAAGAGGGTCCGGACACACGTGCTCCGCCGTCGGCGGCGACCGCGCAAGGACGTGCGGAGGCGCCGGCGCGCCGGGGGCGGACGCGCACCGTCCGAGGCCGGTGCCGGCCGCACCGCCGCCCCGGGGGCGGACGCGCATCCGGCATCGATGCGCGAGGGTGTACTGGCGCGCGCGGGGCGTGTCTGCGGCCAGGTGCTCACGTCGATGAACGCGGACGCCGCGCTGGCAGCGGAGACAGGAACGTGGCCGCTGCTGGGAGAGGCCGGGCAGGGCAGGACCCGCCCGTGACACCAGGGGCAGATACGTCTGGTCGACGTACGGCAGCCGCCCGTGCATCACGGCGTCGATCCCGCTGATCACCGGGGTGCAGCCGACGTTGCAGCCATGCGCGACCGGCAGCGCCGCGATCGTCACAGGCAGGTCCTTCCGCCTCGCCTCACCACCGGTGACGGAGGTGCACGCCTGGTCGGCGCCGGCCCAGGAGAACACCTCCAGCAGAGCGTCGCTGCTGGCCGGAAGGCCGCGCCGGGGCTGTCCATGGCGCGATGAGCGCCTCGTGGGCGGGTCCCCCGGGGCCTGCCCCCGGCGGGCTGGGACAGGTTGGTCGTTCACCGGTGGTTGGGCCGGTGTTCGGTGATCCAGCGGGCGGCAAGGAGGCCGGAGGCGGCGGTGAGGACGGCGGCGGCGATGACGGTGGCGTTCAGACCAAGCCAATCGGCGAGGATGCCGGCGACCAGGGCGCCGGCGGCGTAACCGATGTCGCGCCAGAACCGGTAGGCGCCCAGGGCGTTGGCTCGCCAGGCGGGGTGGGCGTGGTCGGAGATGGAGGCGATGAGGGCTGGGTAGACCATGGCGGTGCCCAGGCCGAGGAGGACCGCGGAGAGGACGCCCGCGAGCAGCGGGCGGTCGAGGAGGGCGAGGGCGAGGACAAAGCCGACGGCCTGGACGAGCATGCCGTAGACGATCAGGGGCTTGCGGCCGATGCGGTCGGCGAGGTGGCCGGTGGGAATCTGCCCGAGCCCCCACAGGATCGGGTAGAGGCCCTTGATCAGGCCGACGGCGGCAAGTCCCAGGCCATGATCGGTGAACAGCAGAGGGAAGACGCCCCAGGTGAGGCCGTCGTTGAGGTTGTTGACCAGGCCCGCCTGGCTGGCGCCGCGCAGGGAGCGGTTGTGCCAGGAGGTACGGGTGAACGTGGCCTTGAGGCCGGTGTCCTCGTCCGTGGGCAGAGGCTCGGTGTGGTGGGCGAGCTCGAGCGCGACGTGAGCGGCGGTGTCGCGGACGGCGAGGGCCAGGGCGAGGCCGGCGACGACGAAGACGACGCCGATGAGTTCGGGGACGGGGCGCAGACCGTAGCTGGTGGCGAGGTAGCCGGTGAGCAGGGCGGTGACGCCGACCGCGGTGTAGCCGGCGGCTTCGTTGAGGCCGGTGGCGAGCCCGCGCCGGGAGGGGCCGACGAGGTCGATCTTCATGTTGACGGTCATCGACCAGGTCAGGCCCTGGTTGAGGCCGAGGAGGACATTGGCGGCGACGATCCAGCCCCAGGTCGGTGCGTAGGCGAGGGCGAAGGGGACGGGGATGCCGAGCAGCCAGCCGGCCACCAGCAGTTGCTTGCGGCGGAAACGGGCGGTGAGCGCGCCGGCGGCGAGGTTGGTGAAAGCCTTGGTGACGCCGAAGGCGATGATGAAGGAGAAGACGGCCAGGTCGCTGGTCAGGGCGAACGTCTCGGAGCCGATGAGTGGGACGGTGGTGCGCTCGAGGCCGACCAGGCCGCCGACGCAGATGTTGACGACGACCAGCAGGGTGAACTGCAGCCAGTTCTCCCGCAGCCCGAGCCGTACGGACCGCCCGGCGGCGTCGGTCGGCGTGGTGGTGGGTGTGGTGTTCACGGGCCGGTGTCCTCCGTGCCCTCGGCGAGTCGCCGGCCGTGGGCCGCGGTGTAGTCGGCGGGTCCGCCGTCGAGGACGGCGACATCGGTGTGCCCGGCTCGCTCCAGGAGGCTGGCGGCGGTCATCGCCCGCTCTCCGTGCCCGCAGGCCACGACCGGGCCGTGCGGAACGTCCGCGGCGGCGGACAGGCCGCCGAGTTCGAGGTGGACAGCGCCGGGGACGTGCCCGGCAGCGAACTCGGCCTTCTGCCGGACATCGACGTAGGGGCGGCCCGCTGCGCGATCGGCGGTGACAAAGGCGGTGGTGGCCTGGGAGTTGCCGTCGGCGAGCCAGGCGTCCATGCCGCCCTCGAGGCGGCCGGCGAGGCGCTCGTAACCGATCTTGTAGGACTGCCAGACGATCTCGCTCAGGTCCTGACCAGCGCCGGCGACGAAGGCGAGAGGGGTGGTGTCAGGCAGGAGCCAGCCCAGCCAGGTGGCGAACTGGTCGCGCAGCGGGATGGACAGGGAGCCGGGGATGTGGCCGGCTGCGTAGTCGGCGGCCGGGCGGACGTCGATGACGTGGCCGCCGTCGGCTGTCAGCGCCCGGACCTGCGATGCGGACAGGGCCGGCAGCAGCGGCTGTGCGGTCAGCACGGCCGGGCCTTGCCGGTTGATCTCGCCGAGGCGGTCGAAGTAGGCGGGGTAGGTGCCCAGGCTCGCGACGAGCCGGGCCACGAAGGTGTCCTCGTCAGGTGCGGCGAGCAGGGGGTTGGCCTGCTTCTGGGCTCCGATGGTGGTCATGCGCTCGGTGCCGGGCGGGGCGGAGCAGAAGGACCCGGCGCCGTGGGTCGGCCACACCGCTGTTTCGTCCGGCAGTGCGGTCAGCCGCTGCAGCGACCGGTACTGGTCGCGGGCGAGTGCCTCCGTGCGCTCCGGGCCGAGGAGGTCGGTACGGGCGGCGGAGTTCACGATCAGCGACCCGCCGGTGAACACCCCGAGCTCACGGCTGCCGTCCAGCAGCAGGAAGGACAGGTGCTCGTCGGTGTGGCCGGGGGTGGCAAGCGCCCGCAGCCTCAGCCCGCCGAGGTCGACCTCGTCGCCATCGGCCAGGCGCTGGTGGTCGAACGCGCGCCGGCCGGCCGCGGAGGCCAGGATCGTGGCGCCGGCCTCGTGCCCGAGCTGGATGGCACCGGAGAGGAAGTCGGCGTGCAGATGCGTGTCCGCGGCGAACGCGGTGCGCAGTCCGCGGCGCTCTGCCGCCCCATGCAGGGCGCGCAGGTCGCGGCTCGCGTCGACCGCCAGAGCGCGTCCGTCGCCGAGGTCGAGCAGGTAGGCGCTGTTGCCCAGCCCTTCGTCGACCAGCGGGATGAGGTGATTGTCCGCGAAGCCCACGGCGCCTCCAAGATCTCGGGAACGGGGGCGTGTGGCCACACCCTCCAGACTCAATTACAATAATCCATAGATTTATGGAGGATGTCATGTCGGAGAACACGAAGAGCACGACAAAGGCGCGGCTGTACGACGCGTTCGCGGCCAGCGGCAAGGCGCTGGCCAGTGGAAAGCGTCTGGAGCTGCTGGATCTGTTGGCCCAGGGCGAGCGCACCGTCGACGCGCTGGCGAAGGCGGCCGGGCTGAACCTGACCACCGCCTCCGCCCACCTGCAGACCCTCAAGCAGGCCGGGTTCGTCGCCACCCGCCGCGAAGGCGTGCGCATCCACTACCGGCTCGCCGGTGACGACGTCGCCCAGCTGTTCGCACTGCTGCGCAAGGTCGCCGACCGCCACCAGGCCGCCGTGCCCGCCGCGCGCGACGCCTACCTCGGCCAGGACACCGTCGCCGAGCTCAGCCGTGAGGAACTGCGCGTCCGCGTGGCGGCCGGGGATGTCGTCGTACTCGACGTGCGGCCGGTGGAGGAGTACCGGGCCGGACACATCCCCGGCGCCATCTCCATCCCGGTCGAGGAGCTCGCCGACCGGATCAACGAGCTGCCCGAAGACCTGGAGATCGTCGTCTACTGCCGCGGCGAGTACTGCGTCTTGGCCTACGACGCCGTACGGCTGCTGACCGACCGCGGACGCCCCGCCATCCGCCTCAACGACGGCATGCTCGAGTGGCGCCTGTCCGAACTGCCCGTCCACGCCTCGGAACTGACGTGACCGCCCCGGGCGGCGACCTCCCGCCGCATCCGGGACTGGCCGACGGACCGGTCTACCTGGACTACAACGCCACCACCCCGGTCGACCCGCGCGTCGCCGAGGTGATGCGGCCGTACCTGACCGACTTCTTCGGCAATCCCTCCAGCAGCAACCCCTTCTCCCAGGAGCCGCGACGGGCGCTCGCCAGGGCCCGCGCCCAGGTCGCCGGTCTGATCGGCGCGCGACCCGGCGAGATCGTGTTCACCGGCTCCGGATCCGAAACCGACCTGCTCGCCCTGCGCGGCACGGTCCTGGCCTCCGGCCGCCCGCACCCACACGTGGTCACGCAGGCCACCGAGCACCCCGCCGTCCTGGAGACGTGCCGGGCCCTTGAGCGGCTGCACGGAGCGCGGGTGACCCTGCTGCCGGTCGACGGCGACGGGCTCGTCGAACCGGCCGCCCTGGCCGCAGCCTTCACCGAGGACACGGTGCTCGTTTCCGTGATGGCCGCGAACAACGAGACCGGCGCCCTGCAGCCGGTCGCCGAACTTGCCGCCCTGACTCACGAGCAGGGGGCGCTGTTCCACTGCGACGCAGCCCAGGCCGTCGGCAGGATTCCCCTCGACGTCGGCGAACTGGGCGTCGACCTGCTCACGATCGTGGGGCACAAGATGTACGCACCCAAGGGCGCCGCCGCCCTGTACGTGCGCGACGGCGTGACGCTGGAGCCGGTCGTCTACGGCGGCGGGCAGGAACGCGGCCTGCGCGCCGGCACGGAGAACGTCGCCCTGGCCGTCGCGCTCGGCACCGCCGCCCGGATCGCCGCCGGTGAACTGGCTTCCGGCGCCCCCGCGCGCATCGCGGCCCTGCGCGACAACCTCCACCAGTGGCTCACCGACGGGCTGCCCGGCCGCGTTCACCTCAACGGGCCGCAGAAGAAGCGCCTGCCGAACACCCTGAACGCCAGCCTCGACGGCGTGCTCGGCCACGAACTCCTCGCCGCAGCCTCACAGATCGCCGCGTCGACCGGGTCCGCCTGCCACAGCGGCACCCACACCCCCTCCCCGGTCCTGACCGCCATGGGCCTCGATCCGGCCCGCGCGCTCGGCGCGCTGCGACTGTCCCTGGGCCGCTGGACCACGCCGGGAGACATCGAGACGGCGGCAACAGGCCTCATCAGGGCGGCTACCGCGCTGACCGGACCGAGCGGCGCGACGCAAGAAGGATCCGACGAGCAGCCAGGAGAGGCATGACCGCGACCACCGCGCACGGACTGTCCACGCGCAGTGTCCACGCCGGCGAACGCCCCGACGCCGAGGGCGCCGTCCACACCCCGCTCTACAATCATTCCACGTTCGCGTTCGACACGACTGCCGACCTCCTCGACGCCGTCGAAGGCGCAAGTCCGGGAACCTCTACACCCGCTACGGCCTCAACCCCACCATCCGCTCCACCGAGGCCAAGCTCGCCGACCTGATCGCCGGCCTCGCCCAGGCCCTCGACACCGACTGAACCCGCCCCCGGCGTCGGCCCGCAGCGCTGTCCACGGCGCCGGGCCGGTGCAACAACCACCCTTTTGCCAGGACCGGCGCGTCCATCGACGCCCTTCCCGCCGGTCCCGCAACCGCCCACCGCCGCTCCGGAAATGAGACATGACCAGCACCGCGCCCGGCACGACGGCCTCCATACCCGACGCGCCCAGGCTCAGACCAGGACCCTGCGCGTCCCAGGCCGGCCCACCGCTCGCCGGCCGGCCTGCCATCCTCCGGGCGGTGTCAGTGGGGGCGGCAGACTGCGTGCGTGGACGATTCTCACGACCCACCGATCGCTGTGACCGCGCTGACGCAACCGCAGGCGGCTGCGTACGGCAGGTCACTGCCCGTCGGTGATGTAGTAGTCGTTCTTGAGGTACTCCAGGGTGTAGCTGCCGAGGTCGCTCTCGGTGAAGGTGGCGGAGGATCTGACCGCCTCGAGCGGCATCTCGATCTTGTCGAGGGTGCGTACGACCACGCGCCGCGGATCGACCGTCGCGGTTCGAAGGGCCTTCTTCTGCTCGGGTGAGATCATCTGGAACACGACGACGTACGTCGACGTGCACGGACCGAATCCCTGGTCCTGTGCCTTCTTCGCGCCGGGCCCGGCCACTTCGCAGACCGTGTCGATGTCCTCACGCCCCAGGCCGTGGAGGTACTGCTCGTACCGTTGGATCGCGCGCTCTTTCGTCATGGGCGCGGGCTGGTTGCCGGTAGGGGCGGCCGACGGCTTCTCGGTGCCGGCGGACGCGGACGGCCCTTTCGCCGACGTGGACGCGGGCGGCTGCGAAGGCTTCGCGGAGGCGTCCTCCTTCGCCCTTTCCGGACCGCACGCGCACACCACCAGCACGGCGCAGGCCGATGCTGCCGCGCTCACCATCGTCTGCGTTTTCATCAGGTCCCCTCCACCAGCCGACTACACCATCAAGGCTTCACGCAGGATCCGGGGGAACGGTTCCCGAGCCGGTGACCGGGCCTCCTTGGCGCCGCCCACCAGTCACACTCCGATGGCAATCGGTGCAGGTTCGCTGGCACGGGACAGGGTTGGAGGACCTGGTACTCCAGCCGTAGATCGTGATCTCAATGGTGAGGGGCGTCGAGGCGGCAGGTGTCCAGCGTGGATCATCTCGCCCGAGATCGCCCACGCCGTCGCGGGTGTCGGGTCCTTCTCCGTCTACCCGAGTTCACCGCGACGGACGGCGTCCCTTATCTCGCTGAGCCTCGCGGTCGTTGCCGGGGTCCGCTCCTGTGCTTGTTCAGCGAGTTGTAGGGCATCGTCGATCTCGCTGAGCTTCCTGGAGGACAGGACGGCCGCCCGCTCTATCAGGTCGTCCCGGGACACGGTGGTCAGCCACGTGCACGGGGTGAAGCCTGGACGCGGGAACGCGAGCCGCAGCACGCCTTCGAGCGGCAGCCCTTCACCGGCACCGACCGTCACTTCGATCCCCAGACCGCTGATGTCGAGGCCCGCCGGAGCGACGACCTGCATCACCTGGAACCCGGACGCGTCGTCTCCTGACAGCAGTACGACCAGCCTCCGCTCGTCGAACTGGACCCACCAGACTTCGCCACGTTGCACAAGTCCTCCAGACATAGGATGGCAGGCAGACGCTGCGCGAGCCTGACGCGCTGCGGAGACGGGTGCAGCCACCGTTGATCATCGGTGTGTGAAGACTGAAGATCATGCGGTGGCCGCAGGTCACAGCGTAATCCCTGCCCGCTGGCAGGAGGCGTTCGAGGGCCTGACGAGCCGGATAGCGGGACGGTTCACACGGGTCGAATCCCGGTGCCGGGCCAGGAAGTCGGTACTCGGCCTGCTGTCGGACCTGCCGCGCAAGAACTGCTGGACCATCGCCTAGTGGGCCGGGGACAGGACCCCGGACGGCATGCAGCACCCGCTCGGGCGGGCCAAGTGGGACGCCGACCAGGTCCGCGACGACGCAAGTGACCACGTGGTGGAGCATCTGCACGACGAGGCGGTGCTGGTGGTCGACGAGACTGGCGACGTGAAGAAGGGCACCGACACCGTCGGTGTCCAGCGCCAGTGCACCGGCACCGCAGGGGCCCGTATTTCAATAACTGTCAGCGACGGGTTTCCGCGGGGGTTGTTCGGGCGTGTAGCTGTTCCAATGTGCGGGCGGGCGATCCGGGTATGGGCGTGACGGGGATCCGATGCAGGTCCAGGAGCCGTTTTGCGTCCTGGTACTGGATGGACAGGTTGGTGCGGTTGACGCCCAGTAGTTGGGCCAGGAACGTCATGGTCAGCGCTCTGCGGCGGCGGAGGATGGCTGCCAGGAGCCGGTGGGTGTGGTCCACACTGCTGGTCTGTGGGTGGCGGTAGCTGCGCGGGCGGTGGAAGCGTCGCTGGAATGCTGCCTCGGCCAAGGCGTCCCAGAAAGGCTCCGAGGCCGCCACCAGATGCTCGAAGGCGGTTCGTGACATGCCGGTCAGGGCCGGGTCGGTGAGCATCGCGGTCAGGGCCGGGTCGGTCCGGTGTGTCGTTGCCGGCGCGTCCGGCGCTCGCGGTGGAACGGGAGACAGGGTGTAGTTCCAGTCACCGTGGAAGGCGTTGGGTGTGATCGGAAGGGCGTGGAACTCGGCGGGTGTGACGCTGATGCCGAGGTCGTAGCTGCCTGTGTCCAGTTCGGCCGCGATGGTCAGGCCGATCTTGGTTGTTGTGGCGGCGATGGTCTCGAGGACGACCTGGTAGCTGGTCAGCGGCCGCCCCCGCCAGTTCGCGGTGATGTGACAGAACATCCGGTGCTCTATCTTGTTCCACTTCGAAGTACCCGGCGGTAGGTGACAGACCGTGATCTCCAGGCCGCTCTCTCGTGCGAAGGCGGCAAGGTTGTTTTTCCAGGTCCAGCGGCGGGGGTCGTTGGAGCCGCCGGAGTCGGCGGTGATCAGGAGCCTGCCGGCATTCGGGTGGTCCGCCCGTCCGCGGTGCTGCCACCAGCGTCGGATGGACTCCACCGCGAACTGGGCGGTGTCGTGGTCGGTGCCGACGTTGACCCAGCCGCTGTTGTTGGCAATGTCGTAGATCCCATAGGGGATCGCCATGGGCTGCTCGTTGGTGGTGAACGTGTGGCAGTCCACCTTGATCGCGTTCTTGCCCGGCCGCCAGGTGCGACCGGGCCGGTCCCGGTTGCCGAGCCATTCCTTGGCTTTGGTGTCGACGCTGATCACCGGCTGGGCATCGTTGAGGAACGCGGCGGCGGTGGCATTGAGGTGGGTGAACTGGGCATCGCGGTCCGGATGGCTGATGCCCTCTGTTGTCTTCGCGGTTCCCTGCAGGCTGTAGCCCAGGGTGTGCAGCAGGTGTCCGACGGTTGAAGCGCTGATCGGGTGGCCCTGTGCGGTGAGGGTTGAGGCCAGGGCCCGTAACGACAGCGTGGTCCACCGCAACGGGGAGACGGGGTCGCCTCGGGTGTGCGGCTCGATCAGCGACTCCAGCGCGGGCAGCAGACCAGGGTCGGTGTCTGTCAGCCGCTTGCGGCCCGCACCTGGAGCCCGGACCCGCAGGGTTGGTGAGGAGCAACCGGCCAACTCGGCCATACCTCGCGCGACGGTTGCCGTGCTGGTGCCGGAGGCGGCGGCGACCCGGACGATCCCGCCCCGGCCGAGGGCCGTCGCCTCACTGGCCAGGTACAAACGACGGCGGCGCTCATCGAAGTGCGGCAGGATCTGATCGAACTTGGCCCGCAGAGAACGAGCGGCAACGCGGCCTGACAGACACGGGGTCATATCTCAGACTCCCATCAACGCCCCCCTGCCGAGCACTAATTGAAATACGGGCCCCAGGCAGGATCGAGAACGCCCAGGGCGCCGTCTACCTGGTCTACGCCGGCCGCCGCGGGCACGCCGCGGTAGACCGGGAACTCCATGTTCCGCGTTCCTGGACCTCCGACCCCGACCGCTGCCGGGCCGCCGGACTCGGTGACAAGACCAAGTTCGCGACCAAGCCAAAGCTGGCCGCTCGCATGGTCACCCGATTCCTGGACGCCGGCCACCAGGCCGCCTGGGTCGCGGGAGACGAGGTCTACGGCGGCAACCCGAGGCTGCGCACCGCGCTCTAGGAACGCGGCACCGGCTGCGTCCTCGCGGTGGCTTGCTCGCACGAAGTCACCACAGGCGCCCGCAAGTTCCGCCCGGACACGCTGGGCCAGGAAGGTGCCCAAGAGGGCCTGGCAGACGCTGTCCTCAGGGGCCGGAGCCAAGGGCCACCGCTTCTGCGACTGGGCCGTCATCGACCTCGCCGACCCCCTGCCCGGGAGCCGGCAGTTGCTGATCCGCCGCAACCGCAGCACCGGCGAACTCGCGTACTACCGCTGCTGCTCGCCGGCCGCAGTGCCGCTGACCACCCTGGTGCGCGTCGCTGGATCAAGGTGGCGGGTCGAAGGGTTTTTCCCAGTCCGGCAAGGGCTTGGCGGCCTTGGACGAGCACCGGGTCCGCCGCTCCTCACCCTGGTCCCGCTGGGTCACCCTGGCCATGCTCGCGCACGCCTTCCTCGGCGTCGTCCGCACGAACGAACACGAGGGTCACCGTTTTCAGGTCATCTTGCGCAGAGCCGCAACGACCGTGTGGACATCGGCCTCCGTGGTCCGCCAGTTGCTGAATGCCGCGCGCAGTGCGGGCATGCCGGCATAGACGGTGGGGGTGAGGAAAGCCTGATCGGCAAGGTCTCGTGCGAGTGCGGACAGCCGCTCGGGACTGGGATCGTCGGTGAGGGTGAAGCACACGACATTGAGCCGGGCCGGTGCCAGCAGCCGCAGCCCCGGGATGGCATCGACGGACGCCGCCAGTGAGTGGGCACAGGCCATGCACCGTTCAACGATCTCACGGTGCCCGTCTCGCCCGTAGGCGCGCAGGGTGAACCAAGCGGCCATCGCGCGCAGGCGACGGGAGTTCTCCGGGGTGAGGTGCACACTGTCGGGCGTGTCCCCCAGAGGGCCGAGATAAGCAGCGGCGTTCTGGAAGACACGGGACTGCAGATCCCGCCGTCGAGTGAACTGCACCGCGCTGTCGTAGGGCACGTTCAACCATTTGTGCAGGTCCACGCAGATCGAGTCAGCGAGATCGAGGCCGTCCACCAGGTGCGCCGTCGTGGGGGAAAGCGCGGCGAAAGCGCCGAAAGCGGCGTCCACATGCAACCAGAAGTCGTAGCGGCTGCGCAGCGCCGCGACGGCACGCAGATCGTCGAAGTCGCCGCTGTTGACCGTGCCCGCGTTCGCCACCACGATGCAGGGGCCGTCGGCCTGGGCGAGCGCCGCTTCAAGCGCCGCCGTATCAACGGCTTCTCTCCCATCGAGGGTTGGAACGGCGACCAGGGATGCACGGCCGAGACCGAGCATCGACAGGCCCTTTGCGATGCTGGAATGAGGGCTTCCTGACAGCACCCGTACGCGCCCCAGGGCGCCGACCCCTGCCTCAGCCACAGAGACACCGAGCCGTTCACCCAGCCATTCACGGGCAATCGCCAGGCCGACGGTGTTGGACATCGTCGCGCCGCTGACAAAAGCCCCCTCATGCGCGGACGACAATCCGAACAGGTCGCGGAGCCAGCCGACCACCTCGCGTTCCAGATGCTGCCCGGCGCCGTCCAGGGACGACATTGAGTTCTGGTCCGCTGCTGCGGTCAGCCAGTCTCCGGCCAGGGCCGCCGGGGTCGCACCGCCGGTGACGAAACCCAGGTAGCGTGGACCGGCGCTCGCCGACAGGCTGGGTTCCCAGCGCTCCGCGAAATCCCGCAGGGCGGACTCCAGCCCGCTCCCGCCCTCGGGCAGGGCAACTCTCCGCGGCACGTGCGCCACCGGAACGACTGGCCGCCCCTCGATGCCGTCGAGGAATGCTGTCGCATGGTCCCGGACAGTCTGCAGCAGCGAGGGCAGGTGCTCCAGGTCCGTGGCAAGGTCGGGATGCATGTCCAACTCCGTTCATCGACCTCCGTGACGCTAGCCAGCCCCCCACCCATTCCGCTCGGTCCAATCCCCGGACAGTGGACCCTCGGGGCGGGCAGAGGCCGACGGGGCGCTGCCCAAGCTCCAGCGGGGCGTCTACCAGTCAACCCGGCCGCGGCGCTCAGGGGTGGGCTCAGGGAGCCGCGCAAGGGCGAGAAGAAGCGCGCTCCAAGACGGGTGTGGGCGACACCCGTTGAGTACCCGCCGGCGAATGGCCCAGGTCCATCGCGCCTGCGAAGTGCCGCCTCGGCATGGCGGGTTGGCGGGACGTCGAGCTCGCGCGGGTCTGCGAGAGGGACCGCACGTGGCGGCCGGCGCACCCGGGGCCGAGGGTCGGCGCCGGCGTAGCATGCTCGCCGTAGAACTGCTGCGGTTCCTGGCGCAGCATGCGGGCCTCGTTCGGCCGGTCGTCCCGCGGCTGGGTCAGGGCCGTCAGGCCACCGCGGCGCGGAACGTGCTGGGGCTCAGGCCCTTGTGGCGTTTGAACGCGGCGCTGAAGCCGAAAGCGTCGGCGTAGCCGACGGACCTTCCGATCTGGGCGATGGTGAGGTCGGTGTCGGACAGCAGGGTCTCGGCCTCCTCCATGCGGCATTCGGTGAGGTAGGCCAGGGGCGGGCGGCCCATGAGTTTGGTGAAGCGCTTGGCGAACAGGGCCCGGGAGACGCCGGCTCGCGTGGCCAGGGACGCCACCGTCCAGGCTTCGGCGGGCCGGTCGTGGAAGGCCTGCAGGGCGGGGGCGAGGACTGGGTCGGCGAGGCCTCGGTACCAGCTGGGTGCGTCGGTGCCGGCCTGGTCGAACCAGCTGCGCAACGTGCACACCAGGGCCCAGTCGAGGAGCCGGTCCATCAGCGCCTGCGAACCGGCCGAGAGGTGGGCGGCGTCGGCGGCGGCGGTCTCCAGCCAGGCACAGACCTCGACGTCCTCCTTGATCACCAGGACGGGCGGCAGGGCACGCAGGAGCCGCTCGTGGCGGTGGCCAGAGGCGCGGTAGGCACCCACGATCAGCGCGGTCGCCTCCTGCAGGTCGGTGTCCCATTGGATACCGCCGAGTTCCTGGGCGGTGCACGGTGCGTCCGTGGTGAAGCAGGCGATCTCGTACGCGGTATGAGGGCTGTGGACAGTGGTGGGGCGGTCCGCGAGGTGGAACGGTGCGGGGCCGCGCACGATGGCCGTATCGCCCGCGCCGACCGCTCGCTCGGTGCCGTCGGGCAGCAGCAGGGTGCCCCCGCCGCGCAGCACGGTGATCATGGTGAGTGGTGCGTCGTCGGTGAAGCGGATGGTCCAGGGCGCCGTCAGTACGGCGTGGCTGACGACCGAGCCTTCGGCCCGGATGCCGTTCAGCAGTGAGCTGAGAGGATCCACGGAAGGCATCGTAGACGATCTCCTATGTTTCGGAGCGTTTCTCCCATGGATCATCTACGCCACCGCGGCTGTACTGGATTCACCGAATTGACCCAGCCCAGCCGGGAGACACCGTGACGCAGCACACCAGCCATGCCAGGACAGCCCTTGTGGTCGTCGCACACCACCGCACCGATTCCCTCACCGCGCACACGGCCCGCCGTGCCGCCGTCCGGCTCGAGGCCGCCGGATACCGCATCGACCTGCTCGACCTGCACGCCGAGGGGTTCGACCCGCGGATGAACAGCTCGGACCAGCCGGACTGGGGCAACAGGGAGAAGGCGTACTCGGACGAAGCGCACGCCCACATGCAGCGCATCCTCGACGCCGACGTCGTCGTCGCCGTCTTCCCGGTGTACTGGCAGAACGTGCCCGCCATCCTCAAGGGCTGGATCGACCGCGTATGGAACTACGGGTTCGCCTACGGCCGCAGCAAGCCCCGCCTCGCCGGCAAGCGCATGCTGTGGCTGGGCCTGGCCGGTGCCACTGCCGACGACCCTCTCGTGGAGGGGATGCGAACCGTCCTCGAGACCAGTCTGAGCGAAGGCATCGCCTACTACTGCGGCTTCTCCCGTTCCACCGTCGGCCTGCTCACCGACGCGGAGGACCGCCCGCAGCGCGTCGACGCCGAAGGCAGCCTCCTGGTCGGCGAAGCGGTCACCGGCGCCGAACGAGAGGCCCAGTACGCCGATCTCGACCGACGTGCACGGGAGTTCGTGGAAACCTTCGTCGCCGAGGAACTCGTGAAAGCCTGACCACCGGAAAGCCGGCGGACTCCCCCGGGCCTGTGTCCGTCCGCCGGCCGGCCGCCCGCCGTGGGAAGCGTGCATCAAGGAGGGTGCAGTTACTGGTCCACTTCCCGCAGGAGCGTCTGTCCCCCGGTTCGGGAGGCGGCAGGTGGTCTCAGCCCCCGCAGGCGTGCACGAGATGATGGCGCTCAGGACGTTCGGGCCTGATCGGGGGACGACCCGCGCGGGTCGGTGGGGCGAGGGGCACTGCGATGGTGATGACATGGAGCGACGGCACTCTCGGCCAGCAATGACCGGTCCTGTCCGCCCCTCCGTCCCGTCTCCGGACCGCCGCCCGCCGGGTGTCGGCCCCGGAGACGGACCGGTGGAGGTCGGTCGACTTTGGCGGGCTCTTCCGTTCGTGCGCGGGTGCCGGCGAAGCGGTAGGAGTCGGTGCCGTCTCGATTGAGGCGCCGTTGAACGCGGGGGTCGACGACGGCCGCGCAGAGCCTGGGGCCGGTGAACGTCCTGGTCCAGCCGTCGAAGGTCTCCAGGACGCTGATCGCCCGGGCCGCCATCACCCATGGCCGGGCGCCTTGCCCGGAAGGCGCCGGGCCCCCCGCTGGCCTCGCCGCGCAGGCTTTTGCCGTCCACTGCGAGGCCCGCAGCCCGGCCGCCTTCGGGCGTCGGCCGGCGAGCCGGCATCCCACCGCCCGGGGCAGCGCCGCCTCCCGCGCGTGTCGGGAAGCGGCGCCCCTCCCTCAGCGGCTACGGGGTGACGCAGCCGATCGAGCCGACCGGCAAGTCGTTGCCCGTCGAGGTCGCCGTGAAGCCGAACGTGACGCTGCCGTCCGGTGGGATGCTCCGGTTGTAGTCGAGGTTCGCGACGGTGAGCGTGCCGTCGGATCCGGTGGTCAGAGCTCCGTTCCAGACACTGTTGACTTTCGTGCCGGCGCCGGGCTTCCAGTTCACGGCCCAGCCGTCACGTGTCGTCGTGGCGTGGTTCATCACCTCGACGGAGCCCTGGAAGCCGCCGTTCCAGGCGCTGGTCACGTTGTAGACGGCCATGCACCCGGTGTGCGGATCGGTCGGGGTGGGAGTCGGGGTGGGCGTGGGAGTCGGGGTGGGCGTCGGCGTGCCGCCGCCCGAGCCACGGATGCCGGTGACCTCGCCGTTGCCGCCGTCGAAGACGATGTCGGAGCAGGAGAAGAAGTTCTCCTGGCTGTCCGAGCGCACCCACTGGATGAACATCACCGCGTCGCCCGAGCGACCCGACGGCAGGTTCAGGTTCCAGTAGTAGTGGCCACCGTCCGTGCCGGGGGAGCCCGTCTGCGGCGGGTTGGTGACGGTCTGGATCAACTCCAGGTCGTCCCAGCCGAGTTCGGTGCTCGGTGAGTAGCCGGGCTTGGAAACGTAGACCCGGAAGGAGCCCGGGTGCGCGGCCCAGTTGCTGTGCTTGACCTGGATCGTCTTCCCGGACGTCAGGTGCGTTCGGGGCCAGTCCGCGCGGGCGGCGTTGTATCCGGTGAAGTTGTACGGCGACCGGTCGCCGGCGCTGCACAGCTTTCCGTCCGGAACGTAACCGGGGCCGCGTCCGCCCGCGTTGGAGTCGAGCACGGCGAACCAGTTGTAGAGCGACGAGGCGCCGCTCTCGTCGAGCGCCGCCCGGCAGGCCGGGTTGGTCGGATCCATCGAGCCGGTGCTGGTCTTGGCGTCGAGGTAGCAGAGGTAGGTACGCGATCCGGGCGTCATCGTGACGCCGTGCGCCTGGGCGCTGCTGTTGCCCAGCAGGGCCAGACCGATTCCGCCGAGCAGGGTCGCGAAGACCGCCGCCAGCGAGAGCAGTCGCTTCTTGCGTCGAGCCATGGGTGTCTCCTGTGCCTGTGTGGGGGTGGTTCGGGGCTTGCTTCCCTCCTCGCGGTGTGCTTTCCGGTCGTTGGGACCCGCCCGCCCGGGGAGCGAGCCACGGGTTCGGGCAGGGCTGGGGCGGGGAGGTGCGGATCAGGCGGGCGGGGCGCCCCAGCGAGTGCGGTGCCCACGTAGCCGGGGATCGCCGGAGCGTCGGTGCAGGAAGAGGCGGTCGCGCGGCCGTGGTCACCGACCTCCTCGAAGGCCGACCAGTCCGGCTTGGCCTGCCGGAGCTGGAATCCCCACCTTTGCAGCGTGGGAGCGCTCCCACGTTTTGGTTTCGGACGGGACTTTAAGAGTCCGCGACGCCCCTGACAACCCGTTCGGCATCGATCGCGTCGAAGGGAATTCAAAGGAGCAGGTCAGCGGGCACATCGAGTTTCAACCGCAACTCCAGCGGAGACGGCGGTGATTCGGGAGCGCCCTGAAACGATCTCTGCCCGTCCGCCCTCAGAGGTGCCGCCCGCCTGGACGTACCGGGCCGCCGTGGGCTGTGTCCTCCTTCGGCAGCCGCTGCTTCACGGGATACGTCGGCGGCGACGACGATCCCGGTGCGCCCAGGTGGCCAACCGGCCTGCCCGCATCGGGCCCGCCTCCTTCCGCACCGCCGGGCCCGCCCACCCCGGCGCCCTCCCCGATACCCGACGGGGCGTCTGCGAGCCGCCGCACCGTTCGGCCGGGGCAGGGGACGTCCGGTCGCCCGACCGGCCGAGAACCGGCAGCAGTGAACAGCGAGGGCTCCGTCTGCTCGGCCGGCTCGAAGTCCTCGAAGCCGGCCACCGCCGGCCGGGTGGCCGACCGCGACGCGTGCGCCGTGACGTTGTCCATGCCCACGTAGACCACCCGCTCGCCACCCGAGCGACTGCCCAGCAGCACCATGGGCGGCCCCGCGTCGGCGAGCATGCCGGGCAGGACGTCCTCGGCCCGCACCGAGATCCGCTGCACCCCGTCGACCCGGCCTCCGCGCACGTACTCCACGAGCCGCTGCCGCTCGTCGTCCGTGCGGACGAGGGAGACACCGACGCCTTGTTGATCACTCGGGAGGCCGTGCCCCGCCGTGCTCCCGCGCGGGCGGCCACTTCCTCCAGCGCCGGTGCGCCCGAACTGCGCCTCAGGATACTGACACCCCCAAGAGCCCCTGATCTTGCGGCCGTCGAGCGCTCGGCCGATCCTCCGCAGTCGGCCGGTACGCCTCCGCGGCCGGGCCACGGTAGGGCGACCCGAACGAAATCCGCCCCTGCTCGGCAGCGGGAACTCCGCTCGCCAGGAGCCCTGGCGACCCCAAGGCACATGCCAGGAAGACGAGTTGAACGCGCATCCTTGTACAGCGGGTCCTGTCCGGGCCGTTGACGGCTCGGCACTCCAGCCACAAGTATGACCCCCGCTCCATGGGAGCGCTCCCACGCTCGAGCCTCCGCCCTGACCGGGCTTCGTCGGCCGAGATCTGCCCACGGAGCGCTCCCAGCGACTCCTTCCGACCCGCACGAGGAGGAACACTGTGAAACGCCTCTTGGCCTTGATCGCGACCGGCGCGACAGCCCTCGGACTCATGGCCCTGTCGAGCCCCCCGGCGGCGGCCGCCGCCGGCTGCACGGTCGACTACACCGTCACCAGCCAGTGGCAGGGCGGCTTCCAGGGCGGGGTGAGGATCACCAACCTGGGAGAACCCGTCAACGGGTGGACACTCGAGTTCGCCATGCCCGACGCCGGGCAGAAGGTCGTCCAGGGCTGGAACGCCACCTGGTCGCAGTCCGGTTCGACGGTCGCCGCCACCAACGTCGACTGGAACCGCACGCTGGGCACCGGCGCGTCGACCGACCTGGGCTTCGTGGGCTCCTTCACGGGCGCCAACCCGCAGCCGACGGCGTTCACGCTCAACGGCGTCGCCTGCACGGGTGCGGTCACGGACCCGCCGACCGACCCCCCGACGGACCCGCCGACCGACCCGCCCGCGGGCGGCACCCCCGTGGACGTCAACGGAAAGCTGCACGTCTGCGGCGTGCACCTGTGCAACCAGTACAACCGCCCCGTCCAGCTCCGCGGCATGAGCACGCACGGCATCCAGTGGTTCAGCAAGTGCTACAACAACGCGTCCCTCGACGCGCTGGTCGACGACTGGAAGTCGGACCTGTTCCGGGTCGCCATGTACGTGCAGGAAGGCGGCTACGAGACCGACCCGGCCGGCTTCACCAGCCGCGTGAACAGCCTCGTCGACATGGCCGAGGCCAGGGGCATGTACGCGATGATCGACTTCCACACCCTGACGCCGGGCGACCCGAACTACAACCTCGACCGGGCGAAGACCTTCTTCGCGTCCGTCGCGGCCCGCAACGCCGACAAGAAGAACGTGATCTATGAGATCGCCAACGAGCCCAACGGCGTGAGCTGGACGTCGATCAAGAACTACGCCGAGCAGGTCATCCCGGTGATCCGGGCCGCCGACCCGGACGCTGTCATCATCGTCGGCACCCGCGGCTGGTCCTCGCTGGGCGTCTCGGACGGCTCCAACGAGAGCGAGATCGTCAACAACCCCGTCAACGCCACCAACATCATGTACGCGTTCCACTTCTACGCCGCGAGCCACAAGGACGACTACCGCGCCACGGTGAACCGGGCGGCTTCGCAACTGCCGCTCTTCGTCACGGAGTTCGGCACGGTAAGCGCCACGGGCGGTGGAACGATGGACCGGGCGAGCACCACGGCCTGGCTGGACCTGCTCGATCAGCTGAAGATCGGCTACGCGAACTGGACCTACTCCGACGCACCCGAGTCCAGCGCGGCACTGCGCCCCGGCACCTGCAACGGCAGCGACTACAGCAGCAGCGGCGTGCTGACGGAGTCGGGGGCACTGATCAAGAGCCGGATCAGCAGCCCCGACAACTTCCCCACCAGCTGACCCCTGACGGGGCTCCGGCCGACCCGGAGCCCCGTCCCTGCAGCTCGAAAGCGCTCCGACGACGTCCAAGCGGCGGGAAGAACACCGCCAGCCCGACGAACGAGCGACTGCCGCCCTCCCGGCGTGAACCCGCTTCTCGCGCGCAGGCGGCCTTCAAGGAAGAAGCCAGGGGTCGATGCCGCTGTGCGCGGTGCGGCGCACCGGGCACTCGAGGAACCGCCGGTGCCCACCCCTCGGCGATACGCCATTCTCCCTCGACGACCTGCTGGACGGCCGGTGGCAGATGTCGCTCGGCGACGCCGGCCTCTCGGACCAGAACGTGGACGACATCGGCCGGGCACCACGGCCGTTGGCCGAGGTCCGCGACCAGTGGGTGCCGGTCGACAAAGGCACCGCCCGCCGTGCCGCAGGCCGCAGCATCGGCCCGATCTCGTCCGCCCAGGCCCTCCGCGCGTCCCTGACCGGGCACATCGACATCGACGGGCAGGCCGTGCCGTGCGATCACGCAGGAGGTCGTCACTCCGGTGTCGTCGTCGGCGAGGGGCCGTCCACGCCCCCGCAAGGACCGACGGCCACCGCCCCGGACGCCCGGGAATTCGCGCCGAATCGGTGTGCTGCGGCACAAGCTCTTCGGCATCCGCCGGGGCCTGATGAAGTCACCCACGGCGCATTCTCAGCCCCACTGGCCCGCCCTACCGTTTTCGCTTGAGTCAACGACTGAATGATCAGGCCGGCGCCAGTTGGGGGAAATGCAATGGCCCCGCCATCCGAACTTCTGGACCGCACACGGGACACCCGGGTCTGCGAGCGCATTCTGGACCTGCTCGAAAACGAAGGCGCACGATTCCGGCTGTTGCTCCATCAGCCGGAGGGCCGTACCGATGTCGCGAGCAGACTGCGCGGGCATCCGCTGCGCCAGGCGGCCAAGTGCATCGTGGTCCGCGTCAAGTTGTCGAAGCGGACCAGCCGCTACATTCTCGCCGTCGTTCCCGGCGATCGGCTGGTGGATCTGGAGGGGCTCCGGCTCCGCTACGGCGGCAAGGACGCCTCCTTCGCCCAGAGGGAGACCGCCGAGCAGCTGACGGGCGCGGTGTGCGGCTCGATCACCCCGTTCTCGTTCCACCCCGATCTCGAATTGGTGGTGGATTGGGAACTCCTGCAGCAGGAAGAGATCTTCTTCAATGCCGCACGGCTCGACCTCTCCGTCGCACTGAACTCCGACGACTACGTCTCGATCGCCGTGCCGCACATCGCGCCGGTCGCCATGAACGCCTCGACGAACCTTGACGAACAGGAGTGGAAACAATGACGATTCTGGACTCCGCAGCCACCGCCCCGGTGAAGCACGCCGCCATTCGGCCGCCGCACGCCTGGGGAAACGAGCCGGGTGAATTCCTACGAGCGCTCGAATCCCCTTGGTACGGACTGATAGCCGACCTTCAGGATCTGCTGCACACGACAACGGCCTCGTACGCCGCCTCGCGCGGCCTCAAGGCGCTCTACCTGCCGCTGACCGTCCGCACCATCACCTGACCGTCCGGCCTGGGCAGCGACTCGGAGCCGGTCCCGGTCACGGTGAACGAGGTCGACACCTATCTGCCGGACTCCAGCCAGTTCGTGCTCGAGTACGGCATGCGCCTGGCCCCGGGCGGCTGCTACAACATCATGCCGTCGTTCCGCGGCGAGACGCCGGACGAGACCCACCTCAACCAGTACAGCCACAGCGAGGCGGAGATCCCCGGCGGCATCGACGATCTGATCGACTACGTCGAGGGCTATGTGAAGGCGCTCGCCAAGGCGGCCCTGGAGACGTACGGCGACCGCATCGCGCCGGCCGCGGGCGACACCTCCCATCTGAGCCGTATGGCCGGCCACCAGGGGCACTTCCCGCGGATCACGTTCGAGGAGGCTGTGATCCTCCTCAAGGGCGAGGAGGGCTGGTCCGCGACGAGGGCTCCTGGCGCACGCTCACCCGCAGGGGCGAGCACAAGCTGATGGAGATCGTCAGCGAGTTCATGTGGGTCACGCACTTCGATCACCTGTCCGTGCCCTTCTACCAGGCCTTCGGCGACGAGGAGCAGCGCACCGCGGCCAACGCGGACCTGTTCTTCGGCATGGGCGAAGTGGTCGGCTCCGGCGAGCGGCACGCGGACAGCGAGCAGATGCGCAAGGCGCTCGCGATGCACGACGTCCCCGAGCGGGACTACGCCTGGTACGCCGAAATGAAGGAACGGCTGCCCATGCGCACCTCCGGTTTCGGGATGGGCCTGGAGCGCTTCCTCATGTGGGTCCTCAACCACCATGACATCCGGGACATTCCGCTGATCTCGCGGGTGGACGAGGACAAGAAGTGGCCGCAGAGCGTCCACCGGCCGTGATCCGCACCGACGTCGCGCCAGGGGGTGTCCGGTGGATCGGGGCCGGACACCCCCTGGAGAGCCCGCGTGCCGCAGCCGGTCGGCGGGCCGCGTCCGCATGCCTTCCGTCTGCATGCCTATCGAGGAGCGTGCCATGGGCGTCTATCTGAACCGCAACTTCCTGCTGTCCTACGTCGCGTCGTTCATCTCGCTGTTCGGCTCGAAGCTGCTGATGATCTCGTACGTGGCCTTCGTCTACGGCGAGACCGGCAGCGCGACGCTCGCGTCGGTCGTCTTCGCCGCGGACTGGACCGCGAATCTCTTCGTCGGCCTCCTGGCCACCCGGTACATCGACCGGGCCGATGCGCGCAGAACGCTCATACTGCTCAATGCGGTGGCCGCCGCCTTCACGCTGCTGTTCCTGGTGGCGCTGTCGCCGGACCAATTCGCGCTCGCGGTGGGGATCGTCTTCGCCCGTGCCCTGCTCAACAGCGCGGTGAACGCGGCCCGGGTGAAGGCGCTGGTGCAGTTCTTCGACGAGGAGCAGACCGACACCTATTCGACGGTGTTCAACTCCAGTCTCTTCCTGGCCATCGCCGCGGCCGGCGCGGTGGGCAGCATCGCGCTGCGGTTCATCGATCTGTCCACGATCGTGCTCGTCGACGTGGGCACCTTCCTGCTGGCGGCCGCTCTGTTCTCGCTGGTGCGGCCCAACACTCGGCGGATCGCGGCGGCCCGGCGGGCGAGCGCCGGAGTGAAGGAGAACGTGTTCGGCAATGTGCGCTCCGCCGCCGTCATCATCGCGCACAGCCCGGTGATCTCGTCCGCCGTCTTCTACATCGTGCTCTCGGTCACGGTGCTCCAGGCGACGTACGAGGTGCTGATCACGGCGGTGCCGGAACTCTGGTTCGACATGGGCCGATCCGGTATGGCGGTCTTCTTCACCACCGAGTGGCTCGCGGTGTTCGCGGGCGTCTTCGTCTACCAGTATCTGAGCCGCCGCGGGATGGTGCCGGAGAGGGTGCAGGGGCGCGCCACCGTGGCCGTCGTCGGCTTCGCCGCGCTCATGTACGCGGTGCTGCCGCTGGCGCAGGGCAGTCTCGGGCTCGCGCTCACCGTCTTCGTGCTGCTGGTGTTCGCCGGAGAGATCGCCTGGGCGCACCACTACAAGCGGCTGATCGCGCACTCCCCCGACGCCAAGGTGTCCTCGGTCGTCGGCCTGGTGACGGCGGTGTACTACAGCCTGATGGCGCTGTCCGGCGTGGTCTTCTCGCTGGGCATGGACACCCTGGGCGTCGAGTGGGCCATCGGCCTCGACGTCGGCGTTCTCGTGCTGCTCGTCGCCGGCTGGGAGCTGATCGCCCGGCGGCAGCGGGAGCGGCTGCGTGCCGCCGGGGACGCGCCGGACACGGACTTCGTACTCGCGGCCGGTGCGGCGCCCGCCCGGCCGCTCGCATCGGTGAGCGCCGCCAGGCCGGGGCGCTCCACAGAGGAGGAACTGGCATGACCGCTGCCGAGCTGGCCCCTGTCCACACGGCCGTGTTCATCGGCACCCGCGGGCTGGAGGCTTTCGACCCCGCGCTCTTCGAGGACCCGGCGGCGGTGCGGCTCGTCGGGATCTTTTCCGACCTCGACATCGGCCACCTCACGGACGCCCAGCGGGACTGGTTCGCCGAGGTCCATGTCGTGCCGGCCCTGGAGGCGGACCCGTCGCCGCTGATGACCGTGCAGATCGACGTGGACGCGGGCAGGGAGCTCGTCGCCGGGCTGCTGCGCGGCACGTCGGCCGAGCGGCTGACGGTCCACACCTATGCGGAGCAGAACGTGCTGGGCGCGGCGGAGATCCGGCAGCGGCTCGGCCTCAGGGGCCCGTACCCCGCCGAGGTGATCCCCTTCCTCGACAAGCTGGAGATGAAGCGCCGGGTGGCCGGCGCGGGCGTCCGGGCGCCGGCCTTCGGCGCCTGGGAGCCGAAACGCCACCGGGCAGGCGCGCGGGCGCACTTCGACCACATCGCCGACGCTGTCGGGCTGCCGTTCGTGCTCAAGCCCACCGACTCCGCAGGGTCCATCGGTGTCGTCACCATCGGCGGCTGGGACGACTTCGCGGCGCTTCCCGCGGACGGCGACCTCGGACGGGACTACGAGTACGAGGAGTTCGTCGACGGCCGGATCTACAGCGTCAACATCATCTCCGCACAGGGCAGAACCGTGTTCGCCGGAGTCACCGAGTATCTGGTGAACTCGGCCGACGTGGCCGGGGGCCGGGTCAATGCCGACATCAACCTCCTCGACGACGATCCGCACGTGGCCCGCATGGTGGCGTTCGCGGGCCGGGCGCTCGACGCGCTGGGCAGGCCGGACGGCGCGTCGCATCTGGAGCTGTTCCTCACCGGGGACGACGAGCTGGTCTTCCTGGAGGTCGGGGCACGCTTCAAGGGGATGTCGGGGCTCGCGGCGATGCAGCGCCACTACGGTCAGGCGCTGGTCAATGTGGCGTTCGGTATCGAGAGCGGTATCCGCAGCCGGCCGTGGGAGGGCGAGCAGGTGTACTGCTTCGACGCGTGCATGCCACTGCGCGCGGGGGTCGTCGAGGACTGTGTGGCCCCGGAGATCGGCAGCGAGTACGAGATGCGCTGGACGGTCCGGCCGGGCGATCGGGTCGAGGGGACCTCGGATCTGGTGACCGTGGGCGGGACGTTCCTGGTGTGGAACCGGGACTTCGAGGGCCTGTACCGGGACTTCAAGCTGCTGGCGGGCTATCAGCCGTTCACGTACGCGTAGTCGGGGCGGGTGGCCCGCTGTTCGTCCGGCCGTCGGTGCGTCGGACCTGGGCGATCATCCGGTCGGCCGCGGGCCGTGCTCGGTGGGGTGGCGGACCGTTCAGGCAGTGGTCGAGGAGTGCGTGCATGCGGGGGCTGGGAGGGACGGGTCGGCCGCGGCGCCCTCTGCGGTGCCGGGGCGGCGAGGAGGTCCGCCAGGGTTTCCGGCGTCAGGCTCAGGTTGGCCGCGGCGGCCCGGGCACCGACTCGTCGGAATCTTCCACCGGGGGTTCGCGCAGGGCGGGATCGGCTGCGGCCAGGGCCGCGTACTGCGGGATCCGCGTGGCCGGTGAGGTGGGTCGCGTTCGTCGGCGGGACCGGCTCTCAGCCGGTACGACTAGTTACTCCATCAGGGGCGGGCCGGCCACTTTCGCCCGCGGTCCTCGTTGGCCGGTCGAAGCGCGGCCGCGGGCCCTGACGGCCGGGTCCGCGGCGTCCGTCGGCCGCGTGCGCGCGGCGATGTCCTCGTCGAAAGCGAATGACAGTGCCCGAACAGCTCGTCCGTACGCTGCGTCATCAGGGCTACGCCTACGGCTATCGCGTGGTTCCACATTCCAGGCCGGAGCTGGCGCCGGTGCTGCTGCTCGGGGGCGCGTTCCAGGACATGTACTCCTGGCGGCGGCACGAGGCGCTGCTCGGCCGGACCGCCACCCTCGTCACCGTCGATCTCCCCGGGTGGGGCAGCGCCGACCGGTTGCCCCCGCGGATGGGGACGGACTATCTGGCCGACGCCGCCCACCGGGTCGTCGCGGAGGCGGGGCTGGGGCCGTGTCATGTGGTGGGCGCGTCCTTCGGGGCGCTGATCGCGCAGCGGTTGGCACAGCGCCACCCCGGCGCGGTGGCCTCGCTCGCGCTCAGCGGAATCGCGGACTCGATGACGGCCGAGCAAGCGGCGGAGTTGACGGAACAGACCGCGCTGCTGTCGGCCGGCGCTGCCGGGGAGTTCGCCGAGCGGGCGACCGCCTCCCTGAGCCCCCGCGACCGGACGCGGACCGTGCGCCGGGCCGAGCCGGTGCGGCGCCTGCTGACCTCCGAGTTCGCCCACTGTTCCCCGGACGCCCGGGCGAAGATGGTCGACAACCTCTGGCGCCTGCAGAACGCGCGCATGCTGCACCCGGACCCCGTCCCGGACGTGCCCGCGGTCCTGTTCACCGGGGAGCACGACACGATCACGCCGCCCGAGCACGGGCGCCGACTGGCCGCCGCCTACCCACGCGGCCGATGCGTCGTCGTCACCGAGGCCGACCACTGCGTGCACCTCCAGCGGGATGGCGAGTACTGCCGTCTGCTGCTGACGCACTTCGGCGGCGGCGACGTCCGCGAGCTGCCGTTCTGCCGGACGCCTCGGTCGGCCGAGCCGGTACTCGCACCTCCGTCGACCGGTGCCCGGGCATGAGGGGCGGGCGACGCCCTGTGCGGCCACACCCCGGCTGGGGGTCCTGCTCGCGCGGGGGCGCGAAGCCGTCGGTCCCACTGACCTCAGCCGGCTGCGTACAGCGGTGATGGCGAACTCAGGCGGCAGCGTGCCTCGGGACGGAGGCCGGCGTTGTGCGCGAGACCGGGTGGGAGGCTGGATCGCCCACCGGAACGGGGTGCTCGCGTGGGGCACAGACTGTCCGGCCGGCCGAGCGGCGAACTCGCGTGCAGATCCATGGCAGTGGCTGTCGACGCGCGAGGTGGGGCCCGACCGCAGGCAAGTTCCGTGAACCGGCGCGCTTCTGCGAGGTCGAAAGCGGTCCGGGTCGCTGGAAGGATCACGCAGAGCAAACGGGTGACGTGCCCAGCCGACGGCCGGGCTGTCGCTGCCGCATCCTCCGAGGTCGTGAGGACACGGGCCGGTCCGGGACCGTCGCGGTGCCCGCCGGGGCTGTGCAGGTCGGCTCTCCCCGCGGAGCGGCGAGCCGGGTTCTCTGTCGTCCATGCGGCTGGAACATCGCGTTTGTGAACACGCTGCGGGCGTGCGAGCGCACGCATCGGGCACAAGGCATGGCAACGCAAAAGCGAACACCCCGACACAGGTGGGAGCGCACATGGACAGCACAGGCACCACCCCCGTCCCCGTAACGCCCGCACCGACCGTGGTGCGTGGCGCCAGCGCCGCCGGTATCCACCGGGCCCGCGAAGCCGCCCGCGCCTTCACCGCCCGGCTCCATCCGCCGCCCGACCAGGCCCTGACCGACACCCTCGCCCTGGTGGTCTGCGAACTCGTCACCAACGCGCTGCGCCACGGCGGCGGCCGGTACACCCTCCGGCTCTCCGCCGGCCCGCACAGCGTGACCGCCTCGGTCAGCGACCCCAGCCCCGCGCTTCCCCGCGGGCGTACGGCGGACCTGACAGGCGCCCGAGGCGGCTTCGGCTGGCACATGGTCCGCCGCCTCACCAGCCATCTGGCCATCACACGCACTCCCGCACCCGGCAAGACCATCCACGCCCGGCTCCCGCGATGATTCGGGAACCGGAGAGTCCTCCAGTACCGGGTGGTGTCGAGGCACGCCCCGTGGCGATCAGCAAAGGAGGCTCAACCAGGCGGTGCCACGGCGAGGTCGCCTCGAGGAACGACGGGGGCTTGACTTCTCCGGACAAGCACGTCGGCCGACCTGCCGGAAACAACACAAGAGGCGGCCCGGGCTCCCGCCCGGCTCTTCGTGTGTCAGGCGGCCGTCCCGCCCGCGTTGCGGATCAAGTGCTGGAGCACCTTCACCGTGGTGACGTAGTCCGCGTCGTCGATGCCCGCGTGGAGGACGGCGCGGATCGCGGGAGCGTTGCGCGCGAGGTCGACGCGGGCCCGCTCCCCCTCCTCGGTGAGCCAGAGCCGGTCGTCGGCGTCCCGGGCCAGCCATCCGCGCTCCAGGAGCACCTGTGCCTCCGCCGCCAGATCGTCCTCGGGCCGGATGTAGGAGGTCATGGCCTGCTGCAGCTCGGACAGGGTCATGCCCTCACCGTCCGGCGAGATGTCGTTCTCCGACAGGTTGCGCAGCAGCCAGAACTGGGGCTGGGTGTAGCCCCTTTCGGCCTGCTGGGCCCGGGTGTACGCGATGAGCGCCTCGTGGGCGACACCGGTCCAGTATGCGGCGGGCTGTCCGGCAAGTTCGGCGTCGGCGATCTGCTGGGTCGTCATGGGAGGTCCCCTCTGTGCGGAGCCTGCACACCGTGCAGGTCATGGGGAGACCGTAGAACCTCAAGCGCGCTTGAGGACAAGCGACTGGGCTTCCGGACCCCGCTCCCGAGGGCAGACCAGAAGTCCCGCCCCGGCCCGCCTCCGCAGCGTCGTCCGACACCGTCCTGACCGGACGTCCTCCTCGTCAGTTCAGGAGTGCGGCAGGGCGGCCGGCGATACCGGGCAGGACGAGCGCGCCGCCGATCAGCTGGATGAGCGCCGCCCACCAGCCGGCCACTCTCCTACCGAGGGCGCCTGGCCGTGGGGCCCGCCGAGGACGTCGAAGAGGGTTGCGGCTCCGTGGCAGACGAACAGCAGGCCGACCACGGTGCGGAACGGGCCGAGAGCCTGCGTTGCGTACCTTGCTTCCACAGAGTTGCCCTTTCGTCGGGGTGAGCCAGGGGCGGGCCGGCCGCCGGCAGTGCGGGGCCGGCGGCCGTGCGGGGCGGCGAGCCCCGGGTTCCGTCAGCTCGTGAGAGTCCACTTCTGGCTGTCCCAGCCGCCGCAGTCCCACAGGTGCAGGCGGGCGCCGTCGGCCGTGCTCTGGCGCTCCATGTCGAGGCAGCGGCCGGACTTGAGGTTCTTCAGGGTGCCACCTGCCTGGAAGGTCCACTTCTGGCTGTCCCAGCCGCCGCAGTCCCACAGGTGGGCCCTGGTCCCGTTGGCGGTGTAGCCGCCTTCGACGTCCAGGCACTTGCCGCCGGACTTGAGCTGCCGGCCGTCGAGCGTCCAGGTCATCGAGGGAGTGGTGGCGCAGGACCACTGCTGGATCGCGGTGCCGTCGGCCGTGCCGGCGCCTGCGCGGTCGACGCACTTGGAGGTCGCGCCGTTGACGATCTTTCCGCCGGTGACCGGGTCGGGGTTGTTGTCGCCGGGGCCCCAGGCGTTCCAGTTGTCCCAGGTCTCGGCGTCGAAGCCGAGCCGGCCGAGCTTGTCGGCGGCCCAGTTGGTGCCGGACTTGTTGATCGCGGTGCCGCCGACGGTGTAGTTCTCCAGCTTGAGTCCGCGGCTGTCACGGGTCTCGTTGCCGAGCGTCACCTTCTGCCCGGCGGAGTTGGTGTACCGCTTGAGGAGGCTGACCTGTGGGGCGGCGTCCAGCTGACTCCACGCATCGATCTTGAGGTTCTTGACGTGGATGTTCTCGGTGCTGGAGAGGGCGAAGACGCGGATGGCGCAGTTCGTCATGCCCTCGACGGTGATGTTCTCGAACGTCATGTTCTTCACCCACGTGCTCGGGTCGGCCTTGGCGGTCGAGTCCATGTCCTGCCAGTGCGAGGAGGAGTTGAGGATGCAGGTGTTGTACTTGACGTCCTTCCAGTACATCCGGTTGTGGATGACGTGCGTGTTCCTCACTCGGACGTTGTCGATGCTGCGCGGGGTCCAGCCCCACTGGATGACGGGACCGTTCTCGTTCTTCCAGATGACGGTGTTATCGATGTCGACGTCGCTGTGGTACATCTTCAGCACGTCGTCGTTGGCGTTGAAGAACGTGTTCTTCATGGTGCTGCCGCGGTAGAGCTCGATACCGTCGGTCTGCCAGTACCAGGAGCCGACCTGCTTGTAGTTGTCGACCCGCATCTGGAACGTCTGCTCGTTGCCGTAGACGACGAACGAGTGGTACGGCGGTTCGTTGATCGTCACGCCCTGCAGGTCGAGATACTGCTGGGCGTCGGCGGACTGGAACTGGAGCATCTTCACGCAGGAGGCGTGGCAGTTCGACGCGCCGCTGAGGTGGTCGTAGTCGTTGTTGGTATCCGCCTCGTAGACGTACTGCTCACCGGAGAGCACTCCGTACCCGGTGACCTTGTACCGGCTCCGGTTGTCGTGGAAGAAGCGGAAGGCTCCCTTCACGTAGGCGCCGGGGGCGAGGTGGACCCACTTGACGTTCGGCGGGAGAACAGCGTGGTACTTCGATCCCATGGTGTAGGTGCCCGGGCGGAAGTAGATGATCTCCTGGCTGATGTCGTTCAGGTTGGCGACCCGGCCGGGCTCGGGATAGTGGATGCTCCCCGACGCGGCGGTGGGGATCAGCCGCTCCTTCTCCGCTCCGGCCGGCGCCGGCTCCGCGAAGATCATCATGGAGTTGCGGGGCTCGGTGTGGATGGCCCGCCGGCCGCTCCCGCCCTGGTCGGTGAGCTTGCCGGCGCCGTTGGCGGGGCCGGACATGTCGTTGTAGGACGTGTACAGCTGCGGGTCGAACTCCACGGAGAACCGGTAGCCCTTGGCGTCGTAGGGCACCTTGACGCGCACGGTCTTGTTGTCGACCAGTTCCTTGGCGAGGTTCAGACTGCTCGGCTTGATCTTGACCTGGTCGGCTGAGGAGACTCTCTGGCCGGAGCGCAGGGTGACGTCGACCCACACGCCGGTCGTGTACTGGAAGGACGTCCAGCTCATGGTGAGGTTCGCGCCCGAGGAGAACTCGGCGCCGTCCTCCTTGGTGTAGCCGATCTTGCCCTTCCCGCTGCGCGGGATGCTCATGTAGGCGAACGAGTCGTACTTGGTCCCCGGCGCGGCCTCGGTGGCGACCTTGACGTCGTAGAACGACGAACGCCGGACCTTGTCGTTCGCCACCGGGCTGGTGGTGTTGAACTCCTGGTTCTCGTGCCACCACGTCTGCAGCTGTGCGCTGTCGGCTGTGGTCGCCGAGTCGCCTGCCGTACGGGGAGCGGCGGCCTTCGGAGCCTTGGCGGGCCCTGGCCCGGGCGCCGCCGTGGCGGGTGCGACGACGCCGGCGAGCGACAGGGCGAGCCCGACGGCGATCGCCGCCGGCCTGGCGAGTCGTTGCGGTCTTGCTGCGGGCATTGAGGAGCCTCTCCTTCGTCACAGGGGACGTGGCCCGGCGGCGCGCGGCCGGAGGCAGTTGTGCCGGGCCGGCGGCCTTGCGGTTGCGCGAGTCGTCGGCAGGCGTGCCATGTCTGCGCAGGCAGGACGCCAGTGCACGGCTGCTGCCGGCCGGGAACACGTGGGTAGAGGACGGTCGGGCCGAGCCGCATGCCGTGACCGACGGTGCGGTGCGGGGTCCGATCGCCGCATAACGTCCCGCTATTTTTTCGCCGTGTCAATGAAATGAACGAGACTCGCCACGCGTCGGTCCCCCCGTGAATCTGCAAACACCGACTAATCGGTGCGTAAGGTGCATGCTTCGTTATCCTGTGGCGCGCGTCACGGTTGGGTAACGCCAGTTTTTCTTTCTTGACGCATGAAAAACATGGGGGTCACACTCCTGTCATACGCAGTTGTCCGGCACCGGTAGACACCACGGGGTCGGAGCATTGCTCTCGAATCCATCTGTGGAGGCATCGCGTGATGACCCCGTCCAAGATCCGTTTCTCGGAGCTGGTCAGCGAGCAGACCCGTGCGGAGATCTTCGCGACGGTCCTGACCGCGGGGCCCATTTCGCGGACCCAGCTCGCTCAGCGTCTGGGGCTGGTGCCCTCGTCGGTGACCCGGATGCTCCCACCGCTGCTCGAGCACGACTATCTGCGAGAGAGCGACACGGCGCCCCAGGGCAGAGGCCGGCCGCAGAAGATGCTGGAGGTCAATCCGGACAAACATCTGGTGGTCGGGTTGAAGATCGGTCCGGCCCAGGTGTCCGGGGTGATCACGGACATGGCGGCACGAGTTCTGGCCCGCGCGGAGGAACGGATCGCCGACTGCACACCCGAAACCGCCCTGTCCGCAGCAGCCGCCCTGACCGGCCGGCTGCTGTCCGAGGTGTCCGGAGCGGCGGACAGGGTTCTGGGCCTGGGGGTGGGGGTCAGCGGGCACGTCGATTCGGCCGCGGGCGTCTGCCGGTACTCGGCCCTGCTCGACTGGAACAAGGTGGATGTGGCCCGTCCACTGCGTGAGGCGACCGGCCTGCCGGTCGTCGTCAACAACGACGTCAACACGCTGGTCGTCGCCGAACGCTGGTTCGGCGAAGGCCGCGACATCGACTCCTTCGCCGTGGTCACGGTCGGCCCCGGTATCGGCTGTGGTCTCTTCCTCGACGGCACGCTCTTCTCCGGCGCCACCGGACTCGCCGGTGAGCTCGGCCACATGCCCCTGGACCCTGCCGGCCCCATGTGCAGTTGCGGACGGCGCGGATGTCTGGAAGCCCTGGCCGGCGACAGGGCCGTGATGCGACATCTGCAGGACGGTGGCGTCGCGTGTGAATCGATCGCCGACGCCATGGACCTTGCCCGGTCCCCGAACACCCCCGGGCACATCGTCGCCGGGTCGGCCTTTGCCGAAGCCGGCACCGCTCTGGGATGGGGCCTTGCCGGCATGTGCAACCTGCTCAACCTGCAGAAGATCATCATCGCGGGCGAGGGGGCGGTCGCGTACGACCTCTTCGGCCCGGCGATGACCACGGCCCTTGAGGCTCGCGCCTTCTCCACCGCGGCCCGCGACTGCCAGATCCACGTCGACCCGGTCCGTCACGACCTCTGGGCCAGGGGCGCCGCCTGTCTGGTCATCAGCGACGCGGTAGGCGCGGCGATCTGAACGTCCCCGAAGACTTCACCACACACGCATCCGAGTACACACGATGAGGTTCTGACGTGCCCGTGAACGAATTCAGTCCCGCGGACGCCTGGTGGAGCGAGTCGGTCGTCTACCAGATCTATCCGCGCAGCTTCGCCGACTCGAACGCGGACGGCATCGGCGACCTGCAAGGAATCGTCGAGCGTCTCGACTACCTCTCCGAGCTCGGCGTCGACGTCCTGTGGCTCTCACCCGTCTACCCGTCGCCGCACGACGACAACGGCTACGACATCAGCGACTACCAGGACATCGACCCCCTCTTCGGCACCCTCGCCGACTTCGACCGCCTCCTGGCCGCCGTCCACGAGCACGGCATGAAGCTCGTCATGGACCTCGTCGTCAACCACACCTCCGACGAGCACCCCTGGTTCACCGCCTCCCGCGACGACGGCCCGAGCGGCGACAAACGGGACTGGTACATCTGGCGCCCCGCCCGCGCGGGCATGCAGCCCGGCACGCCCGGTGCGGAGCCCAACAACTGGGGCTCCTTCTTCTCCGGCCCCGCGTGGACCTACGACGAGGCGAGCGGCGAGTACTACCTGCACCTGTTCTCCCGCAAGCAGCCCGATCTCAACTGGGAGAACCCCGCCGTCCGCCGTGCTGTCCACACGATGATGCGCTGGTGGCTGGACCGCGGCGTCGACGGCTTCCGCATGGACGTCATCAACCTCATCTCCAAGACCCCAGGCATGCCCGACGGCACCCTTCACGAAGGGGACCGGTACGGCGACGGCAGCCCCTACTACATCTGCGGCCCCCGGATCCACGACTACCTCGCCGAGATGCACCGCGAAGTCTTCGCCGGCCATCCGAGCAAGCTGCTGACCGTCGGCGAGATGCCCGGCGTCACCGTGGAAGAGGCCAGGCTCTTCACCGACCCCGCCCGCCGCGAACTCGACATGGTCTTCCAGTTCGAGCACGTCGGCCTCGACCAGGGACCGGGCGGAAAATTCGACGTCCGCCCCCTGAGACTGACCGACCTCAAAGCCAGCCTCGGACGCTGGCAGACCGGCCTCGGCGACACCGGCTGGAACAGCCTCTACTGGAACAACCACGACCAGCCCCGCGTCGTCTCCCGCTTCGGCGACGACGGCCCCGCCCACCGCGACCGCTCCGCCAAACTCCTCGCCACCGTGCTCCATCTCCACCGCGGCACGCCCTACGTCTACCAGGGCGAAGAACTGGGCATGGCCAACGCCCCCTTCACCTCGATCGAGGACTTCCGCGACGTCGAGTCGCTGAACCACTACTCCGAGCAGACCGCCCTGGGCGCCGACGAGGAAAGCGTCCTGGACGGCCTGCGCCACCGCAGCCGCGACAACGCCCGCACTCCCATGCAGTGGGACGCCACCGATCACGCCGGATTCACCGCCGGCACACCGTGGATCGCGGTCAACCCCGACCACCGCACCGTCAACGCGAAGGCCCAGCTCGCCGACCCCGACTCGGTCTTCCACCACTACCGTCGCCTGATCGACCTGCGTCACACCGAGCCCGCGATCACGCACGGCGACTTCCGCATGCTCCACCCCACCCACGAACAGCTCTACGCCTTCACCCGCCACGACGTGGCCTCCGGCACCGAACTGCTCGTCCTCGCCAACTTCAGCGGGGACGACCTCACCGTCGACCTGCCCGACGGCTGGGAACACAGCGAGACCCTCATCGCCAACATCCCCGCCGCCACGGCCCTTGCCGCCCGGTACACCCTGCAGCCCTGGGAGGCCCGCGTCCACCGGCGCAACGCCTGACGCCCCCACCGTCCTGCCGAAAGTACCCCCACAGCCCCACCGTCTCCCCCCGCACCGCCCTACCCGTGCAGACCCAAGGAACTCTCATGACGAACATGCGCCTCCGCGCCACCCGCCGGACCACACGCCGAGCCCTGCTCGCCGTGTCAGCCCTGGTACTCGTGGCACCTCTCGCCGCATGCGGCGGCGGATCCGACACCGCGGAGGGGGACGGCAAGACCCTGCGCCTGTGGCACTACGAGCAGGAGGACGGCGCCCTCAGCAATGCCTGGGACGCGGCCATAGCGGAATTCAAGAAGACGCACCCCGAGGTGAAGGTCGTCTTCGAACGCAAGACGTTCGAGCAGGTACAGCAGAACGCGGGCATGATCCTCAACTCCGACAAGGCGCCCGACGTCATGGAGTACAACAAGGGCAACGCCACCACCGGCCTGCTCGCCAAGCAGGGCCTGCTCACCGACCTGACCGCCACCGCGAAGGAACGCGGCTGGGACGAGAAGATCAGCGAGCGCACCTCCGTCACCGCCCGGTACGACGCCAAGGGCGAGATGGGCGGCGACAAGTGGTACGGCATACCCAACTACGGGGAGTTCGTCCTCACCTACTACAACGACGACCTCTTCCAGAAGCACAACGTCGCCAAGCCCACCGACCTCAAGAGCTTCGAAGCCGCCCTGGCCAAGTTCAAGGCCGCCGGGATCACCCCGCTCGCCAACGCCGGCAACGACCACCCCGCCGGCCACTGGCTCTACCTGCTCGCCCTGTCCAAGGCCGACGAAACCTGGGTCGACAACTACCAGCTCTACCAGGGCAAGGTCGACTTCCACGGCCCTGCGTGGACCTACGCCGTCAACACGTACCAGGACTGGCTTGACAAGGGCTACTTCGAGAAGAAGGACGTCGGCCTCAAGGGGTCCGACATGACAGAGCAGTTCGTCTCCCAGAAGCGGCCCATCATGGTCGGCGGCAACTGGTGGTTCGGCGGGCTGACCACCGACATCAACGACTTCAAGTGGTCCACCGCCCCCTACCCGGGCGGCCAGAAGACCCTGGGCTCGGGCGGCAACCACTGGGTCATCCCCGCCAAGGCGAAGAACAAGAAGCTCGCCGAGGACTTCATCGACATCACCATGTCCGAGAAGATCCAGAAGCTCCTCGGCGAAGAAGGAAACATCCCCGTGGCGGCCAAGGCCGACACCATCAGCAACCCGCGCTCCCGCGAACTGATCCAGGCATTCGCCGCCTACCAGGACGGCAGCGGACTGGCCTTCTACCCGGACTGGCCCGTCGCCGGCTACTACGACACCTGGCTGGCGGCCACCCAGAACCTCATGAACGGCGGCAAGCCCCACGCGGTTCTCGATGAGTTGGCAGCCCCCTACGAGAAGTACGCGGCGACCCGATCCTGAGGCTCGACCGGTCCTCGCCCCGCCGGTCCCTCACCCTTCCTCCGGGGACGGCGGCCCGCCCGCGGCAGGCCGCCGTCCCGTCCACCTAGGAGCAACAGTGAAAGCCACGCGTCACCCGCGGGCCACAGGTTACGCAGTCTTCCTCGCACCCGGCCTGCTCCTCAGCCTGCTCTTCCTCGTCGTCCCGCTGGTGATGACCTTCTACTACAGCCTCACGGAATGGCAGGGCATCGGCGAGCCCGTCTTCACCGGCCTGGACAACTACGTCCGCCTCTTCCAGGACGCCGACTTCTGGGCCTCGTTCCGCAACATCGCCTTCGTCATCATCGGCATCGCGGTCGTTCCCACCCTCCTCGGCCTCTTCCTCGCCGCCCTGCTGTTCGACTACATCGGCAAGAAGCACGGCGACGGCATCGTCAGTGTCTTCCGGTCCGGCCTCTACCAGCCCCAGGTCATCCCGGTCGCGGTCACCGGCCTGATGTGGGGCTGGATTCTGGCTCCTGAAGGCGCCGTGAACAGCGTGCTCGAGACGGTCGGCCTCGCGTCCCTCGCGGAGAACTGGCTCGGCGACCCCGGCCTCGCCCTGTGGGTGGTCCTCGCCGTCCTCGTCTGGATGCAACTCGGCTACCCCTTGGTGCTGTTCCTGTCGGGACTGCAGCGCATCGACCCCGAACTCTACGAAGCCGCGGCGCTCGACGGCGCCACCTGGTGGCAGCGCTTCACCCGCATCACCGTGCCGATCCTCCGCCCCGAAATCTACGTCGTCCTGGTCACGACCACCATCGCCGGCCTGAAGGTCTTCGCACAGATCTTCGTCCTCACCGGCGGCGGCCCCGGAAACTCGACCCTGGTCCCCGCGTACTTCGCCTACCAGAACTTCTTCGAGCGCGCCGACGTCGGCTATGGATCAGCCATCTCCAGCACCATCACCCTGCTCGTGCTGATCATCGCCGGAACGATGCTCACCCGCCAGGCCCGCGAGGACGGATGACCATGACCATGACGACCGAACGCACCGCAAAGAACCGTCCTCACAAGGCGGCATATGCAGCACCCGCGGCCCCTCGGCTCGGAAAGGAGGCACACACGCGCAAGCGTCGCAGCGCCGGCTCCTACGCCGTCGCCACCGCTGTCGGCGTCTTCGTCCTGGCCTTTCTCTCCCCGTTCGTCATCATCCTGCTCAATTCGTTCAAGACCAGCGCCGACTACCGGACCAATGGCTCACTCTCCTGGCCCACGCAGTGGAACTGGCAGATCATCAGCGACGTCTGGGAACGCGTCGATTTCAGCCAGAAGCTGGTCAACAGCATCCAGATCAGCCTCGGCGTCGTCCTCATCGCCGTGCTGCTCGCCCTCTTCAATGCCTACGCGATCGGCATCGGCCGGGTGCGCTGGCGCACCGCGTTCCTCGTCTTCTTCCTCGGCGCGAACGTGCTGCCCCAGGAAGGTCTCGTCTACCCCGTCTACTACCTCTTCAAGGAGACGGGGCTCTACGACGGGAAGCTCGGCTACACGATTCTCGTCGGCATCACCTACAGCGCCTTCGGCACCTACCTGCTCTCCTCCGTCTTCAGCAGCTTCCCCCGGGAGCTGATCGAAGCCGCGTCCATGGACGGAGCCGGCCGATGGACCATCCTGTGGCGCATCGTTCTCCCCATGAGCTGGCCTACGCTCTCGGTGATGTGCGTCTTCTTCTTCGTCTGGAGCTGGAACGAGTTCCTCTACCCCCTCGTCCTGCTCATCTCCAACGACAACCAGACCGTCCCGCTCGGACTGTCGGTCATGCAGGGGCAGTACACCAGCGACCCCACCGCCATGAGTGCCGCAGCCCTTCTCGGCGTCATCCCCATGGTCGTGTTCTTCCTCATCTTCCAACGCTCCCTCACCCGCGGCCTGACGGCCGGCGCCGTGAAGTAGCCACCCACCAACCCCGGAGCCTCTCCCAGGCCGATCACAACGCCCGGTACCGCGGCCGGACGCATCGAGCGCACATAAGGGCCCAGGTCCGCCGGACGAATACGCCGGCAGGCCTGGGCCTCTCCGGCCCCGTGACATGCAACCCACGGCGCCGGATCCGCAGGCAGTGGCAGCGCCGGACCGCTCGGCGGCGGCACCGGCGGCGTTCGGGGGACACGGCTGCTCGACTCTTTCCAGTATCTCCGTGAGGGTGGGCCGGGCCTCGGCAGTGTCAGCGGGCTCGCTTTCCAGTCCGCCGGAGCTTGTCTTCTCGGTGCCGCAGGCGGCGAGCGCCAGAGCGGCAAGGGCTGTCATGACGAACGTGTGCCGTGAGCGGCTCGGGAAGCGGGTGACCGCGCCGGTCAGGGCAGGGGTTCGTCTCATGCGCCAAGTCTGTGGGCGGCGTGCGGCAGCAGCGCGCGGCGGGAGGCCGGGCGGTGCGGCGCCGGCAGGCTCCGGACCGGGGGTGGGCGCGGAGGCGAACTCGAGAGCGAGGGCGAGCGTCGCGTCCAGGCCCGGAGGGGACGGCCCGGGACGGCGGGCCGACACGCGTCGAGGTCAGGCCGCGACCGACAATTCCTGGCGGAGCACGATCGCGTTGAGCAGGATCGAGAACGGCACCACGTCTGTGGCCTCCAGGGCGCCTGCCCGGGTCTTGTCCACGCCGAGGGTCACGTCGATGCAGCAGACGATCGCGTACACGTGCTCGCCGGTCTCCGCGTCCTGCACGGCGAAGAACAGGTCCCGGTAGTAACTCGTGCGGTCCGCACTCTCCTCGTAGTACGACAGCCCCGGCGTGCCCTCCTGCGCGGCGAGCCCGGTGAAGGCGCGGAGCAGTTCCTGCTCGACGGTCTCCCAGAAACCGGCCTCGGCCAACTCCGGCGGCACGGCCTGCCGCACCGCCTCCTTCAGCGACAGCACCATGACCATGACCGGGGCGTTCTCCTGGAGCCTCCAGCCGCGCACCATCCGCACGATCTCACTGCCGGGCACGGCGGCGGCCGCCTCCCTGATGTGCCCGAAATCGAAGTTGACGGTCGCGGGAGCGATCGCGTTCTGGAACAACCGGTCGACGGCCCGGGCCTGTTCGAGGTGCTCCGCACCCACCTCGACGACGGTTCTGAAACTGGCAGCCATGCTTCCTCCTACGCGTTGCAGTGGTGATCAAGAGCGGCCAGTATGCCGACCATGCCGGCCGGGCAGGACCCCCGATCCGGCATGCGGACGGCGTCCACCGCGCCATCCGGTCCTGGCGGCCGTTGCCCGCCCCGCGCGGTCGCGGGCCGCTTCTCGTGCACCAGCCGCCCCGCGGCAACGAGCGTCCGGGAGGGGCCCGGTCAGCGGGGCAACCGGGGTACGGCGGTGCTCGGCGAAGCGCCGGATCTCCGCCGCGTGTTGCCTCTATGGGTCCGTGAGCATGGGGTCCTCTGTGGTGCGTCGGGTTGTCGGGGGAGGCTGAGCGGGTGCTCCCGGGGCGGGGAGCGGGGAATCCCGCTGACCGGGAAAGGCCGCGGCCCGCAGACGCGGAACGGCCCCGGGGAACCGCGGTCGGCGGCTTCTCGGGACCGTTGTCCGTGGCAGGCGCCGGGCGATCCGGGCATCCGGCCGGTCCGGCGGCTGCTATCGCGCCCCGTACACCGGCTGCGGTGTCTCGGACGCGGTCAGGAGCTTCCGGGCGGTCTCGCCCGCCTCCGCCGGGGTCCAGCGGGCGCCCTTGTCGGCGGTGGGGCCGGGCCGCCAGCCCTCCATGACGGTGATCCGGCCGGCCTCGGCCTCGAAGACGCGGCCCGTCACCCCGGCGCAGGCGGCGGAGCCGAGCCAGACGACGAGCGGCGAGACGTTCTCCGGGGCCATGGCGTCGAACGCGTCGTCCTCGGGGGCGGCCATGGTGTCGGCGAACGCATGCTCGGTCATCCGGGTGCGGGCGGCCGGGGCGATGGCGTTGACCTGGACGCCGTAGGGCGCCGCCTCCGCCGAGGCGACGAGCGTCAGGCCGACGATCCCGGCCTTGGCGGCGGCGTAGTTGCCCTGGCCGACGCTGCCGAGCAGGCCGGCTCCGGAGCTGGTGTTGATCACGCGGGCCTCGGGCGCACGGCCGGCCTTGGCCTCCGTGCGCCAATGCGCGACGGCGTACTTGAGCGGCAGGAAGTGACCCTTGAGGTGGACGCGCACGACGGCGTCCCAGTCGTCCTCGTCGAGATTGACGAGCATGCGGTCGCGCAGGAATCCGGCGTTGTTGACGAGGGTGTCGAGGCGGCCGAAGGCGTCCCGTGCGGTGGCGATGAGGGAGGCCGCGCCGGCGGCGGTGGCGATGTCCCCGTCGTGGGCGACCGCCTGCCCGCCGAGCGCGCGGATCTCGGCGGCGACCTCCTGGGCGGGCCCGCCGGCTCCACCGGTGCCGTCGAGGCCGACGCCGAGGTCGTTGACGACGACCTTCGCGCCCTCGGCGGCGAAGGCGAGGGCGTGCGCGCGGCCGAGGCCGCGGCCCGCCCCGGTGACGACGGCGACGCGGCCGGTGCAGATTCCGGTGGTCATGGCATGTCCTTTCGGTGGGCCGGCGTTTCCGGCGGGGGGCGGTCAGCAGGGCGGCCGTTGACGGTGGCGGCGTCGAGGAACGCCGGGCGTTCCCCTCCGCCGTGGACGTGCAGGGCGGCGCCGCTGATGTACGCGGCCCGGCCGGAGGCGAGGAAGACGCAGGCGTCGCCGATGTCGGCCGGGTCGGCGAGCCGGCCGAGCGGCACGGTGCGGCCGACGGCGGCGATGCCGTCCTCGTCCCCGTAGTGCAGGGCGGACAGATCGGTGCGGACCATGCCGAGGACGAGCGTGTTGACCCGTATCCGGGGCGCCCATTCCACGGCCATGGAGCGGGCGAGGCTTTCCAGTCCCGCCTTGGCGGCTCCGTACGCCGCGGTGCCCGGGGACGGCCGGGTCCCGCTGACGCTGCCGATCATCACGATCGATCCCCCGGCGCTCTGCCCGCGCATCACCTCGTACGCGGCGAGCGAGGCGTGCAGCGGCGCGACGAGGTTCAACTCGACGACCCGGGCGTGCCGTTCGGCTCCGCCCTCGTCGAGCATCCGGAACGGGGTTCCCCCGGCGTTGTTGACCAGGGTGTCCAGCCGCCCGTACTCGCCGCGCACCCGTGCGAAGAACTCCCCGGTCGCTTCCGGATCGCGGAGGTCGACGGGGAGGAAGCGGGCGGTGCGCCCCGCCGCCTCGACGGGCTCGTCCGGAGCCCGTCGTGCGCAGGTCACGACTTGCGCACCGGCTTCGAGCAGGGCGCGGGCAATGCCCGCGCCGATGCCCCGGGTTCCGCCGGTGACGACGGCGACGGAACCCGAAAGGTCGGTGATCGCTGCCAATGGACACCTCCCGCAGCGCGCGGACCGCTGCTATCTTCACCTAACAAACGTTTGGTGGAAAGGTAGCTGATCTGCTCATGGGTGTCTCCACCTCCGCCCCGGAAGAGGGCATCGCCGTCGTCACCGTCGACTTCCCGCCGGTCAACGCCCTCCCGGTGCAGGGCTGGTACGACGTCGCCGCCGCGGTGCGCGCCGCAGGGGCCGACCCGACGGTGCGCTGCGTGGTGCTCACCGCCGCGGGCCGCGGCTTCAACGCCGGCGTGGACATCAAGGAAATGCAGCGCACGGCCGGGCACGGCGCACTGATCGGGGCCAACCGCGGCTGCTACGAGGCGTTCGCCGCGGTCTACGACTGCGAGGTCCCGGTGGTCGCCGCCGTGCACGGGTTCTGCCTCGGCGGCGGCATCGGACTGGTCGGCAACGCCGACGCCATCGTCGCCGCCGACGACGCGACCTTCGGACTGCCCGAGCTGGACCGGGGCGCGCTCGGCGCGGCGACCCACCTCGCCAGGCTGGTCCCCCAGCACCTGATGCGGGCGCTGTACTACACCTCCCGCACGGTCACCGCGCAGGAGCTGCACCGGCACGGTTCGGTGTGGCGGGTCGTCCCCGGCGGTCATCTCCACGACGCCGCGCTGGAACTGGCCCGGGAGATCGCCGCCAAGGACGGCTCCCTGCTCCGCCTCGCCAAGGCCGCGATCAACGGGATCGACCCGGTGGACGTCCGCCGCAGCTACCGCTTCGAGCAGGGCTTCACCTTCGAGGCCGGCCTCGGCGGCGTCGCCGACCGGCACCGCGACGCGTTCGTCTCGGCCAAGGAGGAGGAGCGGTGAGCGACAAGACGATGACCGCCGACGAGGTGGCCGGCCGCCTGCGGAGCGGGATGACGATCGGCATCGGCGGCTGGGGCTCGCGGCGCAAGCCGATGGCGCTGGTCCGCGCGCTGCTGCGTTCGGACGTCACGGATCTGACCGTCGTGTCCTACGGCGGGCCGGACGTGGGGCTGCTCGCTGCCGCCGGGAAGATCCGCAAACTGGTCGCGGCGTTCGCCACACTCGACTCCGTCCCCCTCGAACCGCACTTCGGGGCGGCCCGGCAGCGCGCCGCGTTCGAGATGGTGGAGCTGGACGAGGCCATGGTCATGTGGGGCCTGACCGCCGCCGCGCAGCGGCTGCCGTTCATGCCGGTCCGGGCAGGTCTCGCCTCGGACGTGATGACCGTCAACCCGTCGCTGCGCACGGTCACTTCCCCCTACGGGGACGGTGAGGAGCTGGTCGCGGTCCCGGCCCTGCGGCTGGACGTCGCGCTCGTCCATCTCAACCGGGCCGACACGCGGGGCAACGCCCAGTACCTGGGCCCGGACCCGTACTTCGACGATCTGTTCTGCGAGGCCGCCGACGCGGCGTACGTCTCCTGCGAACGCATCGTGGACACCGCGGACCTGCGGGGGGACGCCGGTCCGCAGTCCCTGCTGCTCAAGCGCGCGTTCGTCAGCGGCGTCGTCGAGACCCCGAACGGCGCGCACTTCACCTCCTGCGCACCCGACCACGACCGCGACGAGGCGTTCCAGCGCGCCTACGTCCGGGCGGCCCGCACCCCGGAGGCCTGGCGGGCCTTCGGTGAGCGGTTCCTGTCGGGCGACGAGGACGCGTACCGGGCCGCGGTGGCGGCGTTCCACGAGGAGGAAGCATGAGCAGCGGTACACCGACGGCGACGCGGGCCGAGTACTGCGTGGTGGCGTGCGCCGAGGCATGGCGGGGCGCGGGCGAGGTGCTGGCGAGCCCGATGGGCGCCGTCCCGACGATCGGCGCCCGGCTGGCGAAGCTCACCTTCTCCCCCGACCTGCTGCTGACGGACGGCGAAGCGCTGCTCATCGGAGACGTGCCGGCGGTCGGTGCCCCGGCGGGGGTCGTGGAGGGCTGGCTGCCGTACCGGCAGCACCTGGCCCTGGTCGCGACCGGGCGGCGCCACGTGATGATGGGCGCGAGCCAGATCGACCGGTACGGCAACCAGAACATCTCCTGCATCGGGCCGTGGGACCGGCCCGAGCGGCAGCTGCTGGGCGTGCGCGGCGCGCCCGTGAACACCCTCAACAACCCGACGAGCTACTGGATTCCCCGGCACCGGCCCCGGGTCTTCGTCGAGCGGGTCGACATGGTGTCCGGCGTCGGCTACGACCGCGCCGCCGCGGCCGGTCCCTCCGCGACCCGCCACCACCGCATCCCGGACGTCATCAGCGACCTGGGCGTGTTCGACTTCGAGACCCGGGACCGGACGATGCGGCTGCGCTCGCTGCACCCCGGCGTGACGGTCGAGCAGGTCGCCCGGGCCACCGGCTTCGCGCTCACCGTCCCCGACGACGTCCCGTACACCCGCGAGCCCACCGCCGAGGAGCTGCGGCTGATCAGGGATGTCGTCGACCCGGAGGGGCTGCGCGACCGCGAGGTGCCGGCCGCATGAGCGACGTCACGCTCCGCACCCCGCTCACCGAACTGGTCGGCGTCCGGCATCCGCTCGTGCAGACCGGCATGGGCTGGGTGGCCGGCCCCCGTCTGGTCTCGGCCACCGCCCATGCGGGCGCCCTCGGGATCCTCGCCTCCGCCACCATGACCCCCGACCGGCTCCGCTCCGCCGTCCGCGAGGTCAAGTCCCGTACGGACGCGCCGTTCGGGGTGAATCTGCGGGCGGACGCGGGGGACGCGGCCGAGCGGGTACGGATCATCGTCGACGAGGGCGTGAAGGTCGCCTCGTTCGCGCTCGCGCCCTCCCGGGACCTGATCGCCCGGCTGAAGGACGCGGGGGTCGTCGTCATCCCGTCCGTCGGTGCCAGGCGGCACGCCGAGAAGGTCGCCGCGTGGGGCGCCGACGCGGTGCTGGTGCAGGGCGGCGAGGGCGGCGGGCACACCGGCGATGTCGCGACCACCGTCCTGCTCCCGCAGGTCGTGGACGCCGTCGGCATCCCGGTCGTCGCGGCGGGCGGCTTCCACGACGGGCGCGGTCTGGTCGCCGCACTCGCCTACGGCGCCGCCGGAATCGCCATGGGCACCCGCTTCCTGCTCACCTCGGACAGCACCGTCCCCGACGCGGTCAAGGCCGCCTACCTGTCCGCGACCGTCAAGGACGTCACCGTCACCGCCAAGGTGGACGGCCTGCCCCACCGGATGCTCCGCACGGAGTTGGTCGACGCGCTGGAACGTTCGGGCCGGACCGCCGCGCTGCTGCGGGCGGTCCGGCACGCCGCGCTCTTCCGGCGCGAGAGCGGCCTGAGCTGGGCACAGATGATCCGCGACGGCCTGGCGACGAGGCACGGCAAGGAACTGACCTGGAGTCAGCTCCTGCTGGCCGCCAACACTCCCATGCTGCTGAGGGCCTCGATGGTCGAGGGCCGCACCGATCTCGGTGTGATGGCCGCCGGCCAGGTGGCGGGGCTGATCGACGACCTGCCGTCCTGCGCCGAGCTCGTCGACCGTGTGATGGCCGAAGCCCACGCCACCCTCCGCTCCCTCCCCCTCACGGGCTGAGCCCCCGCTCCGCCCCACTTCCTGCGGGAACTCCCGGCCACCACTCGCGCTCCGGGGCGCGGTCAACGTCCGTGACCTCGGCGGCTGCCGCACCGACCAGAGGCGTCGGGTGCGCTACGGCCAGGTCTTCCGCGCCGACGCGCTCGGCAGGCTGACCGAAGCCGACGTCTCGGCGCCGGCCGCGCTGGACCGTGCGCACCGTGGTCGCCTTCCGCGTCCCACCGGAGGTGGAGAAGGACGGCGCCGACCGCCTCCCGGCCGGACCACTGGACCTGCGTGGACCGGTGGTTCGGCGGTGACGTCCCCGGCGGCGGGATCGTGGCGCCGGGTCCGGTCCGTGTCTGGCGCCGGTACGACGGTGGGGACGTCAGAGGCGCTCGATGATCGTCACGTTCGCCTGCCCGCCGCCCTCGCACATCGTCTGGAGGCCGTACCGGCCACCGGTGCGCTCCAGTTCGTGCAGCAGGGTGGTCATCAGCTTGGTGCCGGTGGCGCCGAGCGGGTGGCCGAGGGCGATGGCGCCGCCGTTGGCGTTGACCTTCGCCGGGTCTGCCCCGGTCTCCTTCAGCCACGCCAGGACGACCGAGGCGAACGCCTCGTTGATCTCGACCAGGTCGATGTCGTCCAGCGTCATCCCGGCCTTCTTCAGGGCGTACGCCGTGGCCGGGATCGGCGCGGACAGCATGCGGATCGGGTCCTCGCCGCGTACCGAGAGGTGGTGGACGCGGGCGCGCGGCGTGAGCCCGTGCTCCCGTACCGCGCGTTCACCGGCGAGCAGTATCGCGGACGCCCCGTCGGACACCTGGGAGGAGACCGCGGCGGTCAGCCGGCCGCCTTCGACCAGCGGATTCAGGCCCGCCATCTTCTCCAGGGTGGTGTCGCGGCGCGGGCCCTCGTCGGTGGTGACATCGCCGTGGGGAACGAGTTCGCGGGCGAAGCGGCCCTCGTCGATGGCGCGAAGCGCCCGCCGGTGCGAGCGGAGGGCGAACTCCTCCATGTCGCGCCGGGAGACGTCCCATTTCCGCGCGATCAGTTCCGCGCCGTGGAACTGGTTGACCGGCTGGTCGCCGTAGCGGGCCCGCCAGCCCGCGGAGCCGGCGTACGGGCCCTCGGTCAGGCCGAGCGGCTCGGCGGCCCGGCGGCTCGCGAAGGCGATCGGCACCTGCGACATGTTCTGGACGCCGCCGGCCACCACCAGGTCGCTGGTGCCGGACAGCACCGCCTGCGCGGCGAAGTGCACGGCCTGCTGGGAGGAGCCGCACTGGCGGTCCACCGTCACGCCGGGCACCTCCTCCGGCAGCCCCGCGGCCAGCCAGCAGGTGCGGGCGATGTCGCCGGCCTGGGGCCCGACGGTGTCCAGGCAGCCGAAGACGACGTCCTCGACGGCCGCCGGGTCGACGCCCGAGCGCGCCATGAGCGCCTTGAGCACGTGCGCGCCGAGGTCGGCCGGGTGGACGGCGGACAGTCCGCCGTTCCGCCTGCCGACCGGGGTGCGTACCGCTTCGACGATGTATGCCTCGGTCATGGCCGCTCCTTCTCGATTCCAGGGTGACGTGCGCGCCGCGGCGATGCCCTCCAGCACCATCGACAGGTACTGGCGGGCGATCTCCTCCGGGCTGTGCTGCCCGTCCGGCCGGTACCAGGACGCGGCGACCCATACGGTGTCGCGCACGAACCGGTAGGTGAGCCGGACGTCGAGGTCGGCCCGGAACACCTCGACGGCCACGCCGCGTTCGAGGGTGCCGAGCCAGGCCCTCTCGAACTTCTGCTGAGCGTCGGCGAGACAGCCGAAACGCGGCCGGCTCCTCAGGCGCCGGGACTCCTTCCGGTAGAGGGCGACGGCGGGGCGATGCCGGTCGATCTCCCGGAAGGACTCGGTGACGAGGCCTCGATGGTCTCCCTGGGGGCGAGCCCGGCGGCGAGCACGGCGTCGTACCGGGCCCACCGGTCGTCCAGGAAACGGGAGAGGATCTCGTCGAACATCGACTCCTTCGAGTCGAAGTGGTAGTAGAGGCTGTTCGCGAGGATCCCCGCCACATCCGCGATCTTGCGGACGGTGGTGGCGTTGTAGCCCTGGGCGGCGAACACCTCGGCCGCGGTGGCGAGGAGTTCCTCGCGCCGCTCGGGCGGCGGGTTCGTCGTGGTCTTCCTTCTGCTGTTCCCGGGCACGCGATCATTTGGCCTCACGCGTGCTGGCTGCTGACGGACAGGACCTCCCCGGTCAGGTACGAGGAGTAGCCGCTGGCCAGGAACACGATGACGTTGGCCACCTCCCACGGCTCGGCGTGGCGGCCGAACGCCTCGCGGGAGGTCAGCTCCTCCAGCAGCTCGGGGGTGGTGACCTTCACCAGGTGCGGGTGCATCGCGAGGCTGGGCGAGACGGCGTTGACGCGTACGCCGTATTCGGCTGCCTCCAGTGCGGCGCAGCGGGTGAGCGCCATCACCCCGGCCTTGGCGGCGGCGTAGTGCGCCTGGCCCCGCTGCGCGCGCCAGCCGAGCACCGAGGCGTTGTTCACGATGACGCCTCCGGCGCCCGCGGCCTTCATGCGGCGCAGAGCGGCACGGGTGCAGCGGAACGTGCCGTTCAGTGTGACGTCGAGGACCTTGTGCCACTGTTCGTCGGGCATGTCGACGAGATCGGCCGTGCCGCCGAGACCGGCGTTGTTGACCACGATGTCGAGGCGTCCGTGCCGTTCCCGGGCCGCGTCGAAGAGTGCGGAGACCTGGGCGTCGTCCGTGACGTCGCAGGGCAGTGCCGTCACGCGGTCCGCCCCGAACCCGGCGGCGAGTTCCGCCTCGGACTCCAGCAGTCTGCGGGCGTGCGCGTCGGAGACGACGACGTTCGCCCCCTCCTCCAGGAGCCGTCTGACGGTCGCGCCGCCGATCCCCGCGCCGGCCGCGGCGGTGACGACGGCGGTCCGGCCGGCGAGCAGGCGGTGACCGGGCTCGTACGGCGGCGGGGCCGGGGTCATGGGCGGGCCTCCTTGGGCAGGCCGAGCACGCGCTCGGCGATGATGTTGCGCTGGATCTCGTTCGATCCGGCGTAGACGGTGTCGGAGCGGGAGAAGAGGAACAGCCGCTGGAAGTCGTCGAGGTCGTAGGGCTCGCCGGCCGCCAGCATGCCGTCGGCGCCGCAGACTTCCATGGCGAGCTCACCGAGCTCGCGGTGCCAGGTGGCCCAGAAGATCTTGCCGATGGAGGCCTCGGGGCCCGGTGCGCCGGCCGCGACGCCGTCGAGCATGCGCAGCGCGTTGACGCGGATGATCTCCAGTCCGATCCAGGCCCGGGCGATCCGGTCGCGGATCAGCGGGTCCTGGGCCGTGCCGTTGCGCCCGGCCCGTTCGATGACGGCCTCCAGCTCACGGCGGAAGCCGACCTGCTGGCCGAGGGTGGAGACCCCGCGCTCGAAGCCGAGGGTGGCCATGGCGACCTTCCAGCCCTCGCCCGGCGCTCCGACGATGTTCGCCGCCGGGGTACGGGCGCCGTCGAAGAACACCTCGTTGAACTCGTGGGTGCCGGTCAGCTGTGTGATCGGCCGGACCGCTACGCCCGGCTGGTCCAGTGGCACCAGCAGACAGGACAGGCCGCGGTGGCGGGTGGAACCGGGCGCGGTGCGGGCGAGGACGAAGCACCAGTCCGACTCGTGGGCGAGTGACGTCCAGATCTTCTGGCCGGTGACCGTCCACTCCGCGCCGTCGAGTTGGGCCCGCGTCCGTACGCCCGCCAGGTCGGACCCGGCGTCCGGTTCGCTGTATCCCTGGCACCACAGCTCCTCGACGGCGGCGATCCGGGGGAGGAAGCGCTCGCGCTGCTCCGGCGTGCCGAGGGCGATGAGGGTCGGGCCGAGCAGCTGCTCCCCGATGTGGCCCACGCGGGCGGGGGCATCGGCGAGGGCGTACTCCTCGTGGAAGGCGATCTGCAGTTCGAGGGTGGCGCCGCGGCCGCCGTACTGCTCCGGCCAGCCGACGCAGGTCCAGCCGGCGGCGGCCATGTGCCGCTCCCAGGCGAGGCGTTCGGAAAATGCCTCGTGTTCCCTGCCGGGTCCGCCGCACCCGCGCAGGGGCGCGAACCTGCCCGTGAGGTTGGCCCGGAGCCAGCCGCGGACCTCGGTGCGGAACTCCTCGACGCTGCTCATGGCGGCTCCGGACGGCTCTCGGGGAATGGGCGACTCGGCTTCTCGACGGCCGACGACCCGTACGTTAACCTACCAAACACTTGTTAGGGAAGGAGGGCAGATGTCCGCTGCCCGCGCCGCATCCGCCGAGCCCGTCCGCTACGAGCGCCACGACGCCGTCGCCGTGATCACCCTGGACCGGCCCGACCACCGCAACGCCCAGAACTCCGCGATGACCTACGCCCTCGACCGCGCCTTCTACCGCGCCGCCGCCGACGACGCGGTGAAGGCCGTGGTCCTCGCCGGAGCGGGAAAGCACTTCTCGGCCGGCCATGACATCGGCACCCCTGAGCGGGACGCCCACCTGCCGTTCGACCGCAAGGCGGGCCTGTGGTGGGACCACTCGGACAAGCAGGGCGCGGAGAGCCGCTACGCCCGCGAGTCCGAGGTCTACCTGGGCATGTGCCGGCGCTGGCGCGAACTGCCCAAGCCGGTGATCGCGTCCGTGCAGGGCGCCTGCGTCGCGGGCGGCCTGATGCTCGCCTGGGTCTGCGACCTGATCATCGCCTCCGACGACGCCTTCTTCGCCGACCCGGTGGTACGCATGGGCATCCCCGGTGTGGAGTACTTCGCCCACCCGTGGGTGATGCCGCCGCGGATCGCCAAGGAGTTCCTCTTCACCGGCGACCGGATGAGCGCGCGGCGCGCCCACGAGGTCGGGATGGTCAACCGGGTCGTGCCCCGCGCCGAACTGGCCGAGCGGACCATGGAGCTGGCACACCGGATCGCCGTCATGCCGCGCCTGGGCCTGGCGCTGACCAAGCGGGCCGTCAACCAGGCCGAGGATCTCCAGGGCATGCACGCCGGAATGGACGCGGTCTTCGGGCTGCACCACCTGGCGCACGCGCACAACGCCGAGACCGCTCAGGACGCGCTCGGCGGCATGGACGTCCGCGCGATGAAGGAGGCTTCGGCCTGATGGACCTCGACTTCACCGACGAGGAGGAGGCGTTCCGTGCCGAGGCCCGCGCCTGGCTCGCCGCCCATGTCCCGGACGCGCCCCTCCCCTCCCTGGAGACCGCGGAGGGCTTCGCCGCCCACCGCGCATGGGAGCGCACCCTGGCCGCGGACCGCTGGTCGGCGGTTTCCTGGCCCGAGGAGTACGGCGGCCGGGGCGCCTCGATCCTCGAGTGGCTGATCTTCGAGGAGGAGTACTACGCCGCGGGCGCACCCGGCCGGGTCGGCCAGAACGGCATCAGCCTCCTCGCCCCCACCCTCCTGGAGCACGGCACACCCGGGCAGTTGGCCCGGGTCCTCCCGCCGATGGCGGGCGGCGAGGTGATCTGGGCCCAGGCCTGGTCGGAGCCGGAGTCCGGCTCGGACCTCGCGAGCCTGCGCTCCACGGCCGAACGGACCGACGGCGGCTGGCGGCTGAACGGCCAGAAGACCTGGTCGTCCCGGGCGGCCTTCGCCGACCGCGCGTTCGGGCTCTTTCGCAGCGACCCCGGCGCCGGCCGGCCGCACCGCGGCCTGACGTACCTCATGTTCCCGCTGGACGCGGAGGGGGTGACGGTACGGCCCATCGGCCGGCTCGACGGCAAGCCCGCCTTCGCCGAACTCTTCCTCGACGACGTCTTCGTCCCGGACCGGGACGTGATCGGCGAGCCGGGCCAGGGGTGGCAGATCGCCATGAGCACCGCGGGCAACGAGCGCGGGCTGACCCTGCGCAGCCCCGGCCGGTTCACCGCGGCGGCCGACCGCCTGGCGGCTCTGTGGCGCGCGACGGCGGATCCGAGCGACACGGCGCTTGGCGAGCGGGTCGCCGACGCGGTCATCGGCGCCCGCGCGTACCGGCTCTTCGCCTACGCGGGCGCCTCAAGGGTCACCGCCGGAGAGGCGGTCGGCGCCGAGTCGAGCCTCAGCAAGGTCTTCTGGTCCGAGCTGGACATCGCCCTCCACGAGACCGCGCTGGACCTGCTGGGTCCGTACGGCGAACTGGCCGACACGGCCGCGGATGCGCCCGCGCACGGCAGCTGGGCCGAGGGGTACACCTTCTCCCTCGCCGGCCCCGTATACGCCGGCACCAACGAGATCCAGCGCGACATCATCGCCGAGCGGCTGCTCGGCCTGCCGAAGGGACGCCGGTGATGCGGTTCCTCCTCGACGACGAGCAGCAGACGTTCGCCCGTTCCCTGGACGGCATGCTCGCTGCGGCGGGCACCCCCGCCGTCGTACGGGCCTGGGCGGCCGGGGATCCTTCGCCCGGCCGCGAGGTGTGGGCGAAGCTGGCCGAGGCCGGCGTCTTCGCCCTCGCCGTGCCCCAGCGGCACGACGGCCTCGGCCCGCTGCCCGTCGAACTCACCACCGCCTTCACCGTGCTGGGCCGCCACGCGGTGCCCGGCCCGCTGGTGGAGACGGTGGCCGTGGCGGCATTCCTCGACCGCCTGGGGGACGACTCGGCGGCCACCGCGTGGCTGCCGGGCATCGCGTCCGGCAAGACGGCCGCCTCACTCTGCCTGCTCTCGAACGACAGTCCCTACGCCCTGGACGCCGACGCCGCCGACGCGGTCTTCGTCGTGGCAGGCGACGCCGTACGCCTGGCGGCGGCGACCGGGCTCGTCCAGCCGTCCGCCGACCCGGCCCGCCGGCTGGCCCGCCCGCTCGGCGGAACCGTCCTGGCGCGAGGCCCGGAGGTGGTCTCCGCGGCCGCGCACGCCGCCGACGTCGCGGCACTCGCGACGGCGGCCCAGGCCCTCGGTCTGGGCCGCGCCCTGCTCGTACGCACCGTCGCGTACGCCCGGCAGCGCACCCAGTTCGGGGTGGCGGTCGGCTCGTTCCAGGCGGTGAAGCACCGGCTGGCCGACGCGCTCGTCGCGCTGGAGTTCACCGAACCGCTGGTCCACGGCGCGGCCGTGGCCCTGGCCGCGCGGGAGCCGGCCTCCGGACGCGAGATCGCGGCGGCGAAGGCCGCGGCGTGCGAGGCGGCCTGCACCGCCGCCCGCACCGCCCTGCAGATCCACGGCGCGCTCGGCTACACCGACGAACTCGACCTCTCGCTGTGGATCCGCAAGGCCCGTGCGCTGCGGTCCGCCTGGGGCACGCCGGCCGCCTGCCGCGCCCGCGTGCTCGCCTCCTGAACCCGCGGATCGCCGCTCCACGTCCCCGCCCGGCCCCGACCGCACCACGGAGTCAGCCATGTCCACCGCACCGCCGCCTCCGCCACGACGCGAGAGAGCCGGGAGAACCGAGGGACCGGCCGCGGTCCCCGACCCCGCTCCGCTGCGGAAAGTGGCGCCGTCCAGCCTGCTCGGCACGGTCGTCGAGTCCTACGACTTCCCGCTCTACGGCACGATGGCCGCCCTCGCGTTCAGCCGGCTGTTCTTCCCCGAGTCCCATCCGACAGTCGGCACGATCGGCGCGTTCGGCCCGCAGAAGGGAACCTGCCGGTGAGACCCACCGAGGAGGAGAAGGAGCTGCGGTCGGCCGTGCGCGCCCTGCTGGCACGGCACGAAGGCGCGGCGGCCTGGCGGCCGTTGACCGAGCAGATCGGCGCCGCCGGGCTCGCCGTCCCCGAGGAGTACGGCGGCGCGGGCCGCGGGGCCCGCGAAGTCCACGTCGTCATGGAGGAGTTGGGCCGGACCCTGAGCCCCGTCCCCTATCTCGGCTCCGCGGTGCTCGCGGTGCAGGCCCTGCTCGTCTCCGGCGACGCGCGGACCTGTGCGCGGCTGCTGCCGGGGCTCGCCGGGGGCCGGAGTGTCGGGGCCCTGGCGTGGGCCGAGAGCGGGTCCTGGGACCCTGCGGCCATCCGGGCCGACGCCGCCCGTGGTCCGGGAGACGTCTGGCGGCTCACCGGGACCAAGGAGTTCGTGCTGCACGGGGCCGAGGCCGATGTACTGCTCGTGGCGGCGCGCACGAAGGCCGGAATCTCTCTCTTCCAGGTACCCGTCGACGGCGTGGGGGTACGCCGCGTCGCGACAGTCCCCATGGACCAGACACGGGCGCAGGCCCGCCTCGTACTCGACGGCGCGGAGGGCCGGCTCATCGGCGCGGACGGCGACGGCGGCCGGGTTCTGCGGCACGTACGGGACCTGGCCTGCACGGCGCTCGCCGCCGAGCAGACCGGCGCGGCCGAGCGCTGCCTGGAGCTCACCGTCGCCTACGCGAGGGAACGCATCCAGTTCGGCCGGCCGATCGGCTCCTTCCAGGCGGTCAAGCACCGGCTGGCGGACGCGTACGTGCTGGTGGAGTCGGCGCGGTCGGCCGCGCTCGGCGCGGCTTTCGCGGCGGACGCCGGCTCGGCGGAGCTGTCCCGCCGCGCGGCCGCCGCCAAGTCCGCGTGCTCGGAGGCGTTCTCCGCGGTGGCGGGCGAGACGATCCAGTTGCACGGCGGCATCGGCATCACCTGGGAGCACGTTGCCCACCGTTACTTCAAGCGGGCGCACGGCTCGGCCCAGTTGTTCGGCCCGCCGGCAGGACACCGGCTCCGGCTCGCCGAGGAGCTGGGGCTGACATCGGCCGGGAACACGGCCTGACCGGCGCCGGCCTGCCGGCGCCGCTGGCAAGCGACGGGGACCTTCGCGGAGCGCCCCCTCGGGTCGTCGCGGGCATCTCCGTGGAGCGCGCACGGAATCCCGGTGCGCGGGAACTGCCTCCTGCGCAGCACCGGCCCTGCCTGCACGTCTGCGACCGGCTGTGGTTCCGGGCCCGCGCCCCGAGGGGCGGAGGGCGGCAGGGAGGACGTGACGGGTCATGAGCGGCGCGCGGACGATCGCCCGGCTCGCACGGACCGCTGCCGTCCGCCCCACCGGCACGGCCGGCTTCCTCTGCACCGCCGGCACCACCGGTCGCCCCAAGGGCGTCCCCTCGGCCCCCGGGCAGAACCCGCGCGTCTACGGCGCCGGGGCCCGTAGGGTCAGGCTCCGGCACGGCGACCGACACCTCCTGGCGAACCCCTTCTTCCACACCTTCGGCTACAAGTCCGGTGTCATCGTCGGCCTGTTGCTCGGGACCACGATCGTCCCGGAGCCGGTCTTCGACGCGAAGACCGTTCTCGGACGGATACAGGACGAGCGGATCTACGTCCTGACCGGCGGCCCGCACAGTCTTCACCCCGCTCGTCCACCACCCCGAGCGCGGGGCGCACGACCCGGCCTCGATGTGGACGGCCGCCACCGGCGCGGCGAACATCCCCACCGCGCTCATCGGACGGCGAAGTGGCCCCGCTTCGCTCCGCAGTCGAGAGGCGCGGAGCCCTTGGCCGCGCATGGCCATGGGAGTGCCCCCGACGTTGGGGGCATCTGGACCTGCCGGACAGCGCTCGCGTATGGGCGCGGTCGCGCGACACGAACTGCGCGATCGACTCGGTCCGCCTGCGGGCGTAGGGGCAGCGGCGCGGACGCCCTCGCATAGGCTGGCCGTCTCATCCGACGCACCGCGACGAGGATCCACCCATGCGCAGCAGCACCGGAATCCGGCTGATCGAGCCCACCGACGCCGCCCCGATCGCTGCGCACCGGGTGCGGGACTTCGAGGCCTTCCGGCCGTGGGAACCGGCCCAGCCGGCCGACTTCTTCACCCCGGAGGGCCAGGCGGAGCGGATCGACGGCCTGCTTGAGGGATACCGGGCCGGCACTGTCTGGCCCGGTGTGGTGCTCGCCGACGACCAGGTGATCGGGCAGGTCACCGTCGGCGGCATCCTGCAGCAGCCGCACCTGCGCCGCGGCTCCGTCGGATACTGGATCGCCGGCGTCGCCCAGAATCAAGGGCACGCCGGGCGCGCCGTCGGGCTGGTACTGCGGGTGATGACGGACGAACTCGGGTTGCACCGCGCCGAGGCGTCCACCAATCTGGAGAACCTTCCGTCGCAGCGGGTGCTGCGCCGCAACGGGTTCAACCCGTACGGCGTCGCGCACTCCTCGATCTTTCTCGACGGGAGCTGGCGGGACGGGCTGCTGTGGGAGCGGATCCTCGGCGACTGACCTCGCCGCGCCAGACCGACTGACCCAGGTCGCTTCCCCTCCCGCCATGCCGACGGCACTGCCACCTGTTGTGAACTCGCCTCACGGCGATCGGTCTCCTCGCCGGCCCGTGACCTCCTGCGCGGGTCTCGGTGACCCCTGGTCCTGGGGGCGTACGAACGGGCCAAGGCCTCCACCGCCGTGCCGCACCGCCCCGACGTGTTGCCTGACCCGCGGCACCGCGGTCCCAAGGACACGGGGAGAATCCCTACCCGACCATCGCGCCGGGGACTCCACCATGCCCAAGCGGCAAAGCACCTCCAACCAGCGGCAGTTGGTGGTCCATGCGGCCGCCTCAGCCCAACCCGGTCGGCGAGGCGAACCGACCCGGCCCAGGCCCTGGGGGCCGTCGTGGCAGCGCCCGGGGGGCCTCAAACTGCGCCCCGGACCGGGTTGGCTCTCGTCCGCTCCGGGAGTCGAGATCGATTGTCAGTGGTGGGTGAGACGGTAGGAACATCAAGTCGGAAAGAGGGGGCGCCGTCATGTCGGGGAACCAGAACTACATCAATCACGTTGCTCTTGTGCTGGATGCCAGTTCGTCCATGTCACACCTGAGCCGCAAGGTCGTCGAAGTCGCCGACCAGCAGATCGCGTACCTTGCCCGCCGGTCGAGGGAACTGGACCAGGAAACCCGCGTCACGGTGTACGTCTTCGCGGACAAGGTGCAGTGCGTCATCTACGACAAGGACGTGCTGCGGATGCCGTCGCTGAAGCAGCTGTACCGGGTCGGCGGCATGACGGCTCTGCTGGCGGCCGCGCTGAAGTCGCAGCGGGAGCTGGCGCAGACAGCCCAACTGTACGGCGACCACAGCTTCCTGACGTTCGTGCTCACCGACGGCCAGGAGAACGCAAGTCATCGCTCCCCGGATGCCCCCGCGAGGGATCCGCGTGAACTGGTGAAGGGCGTGGCCGAGATGATCGAGACGCAGGAGGACAACTGGACGCTGGCCGTCCTCGTGCCGGACCAGATGGGCAAGCGGGAGGCCATGCAATGCGGTTTCCCGAAGGAGAACATAGCCATCTGGGACGCCACGAGCACACAGGGTCTGGAGGAGGCCGGACAGGTCATCCGGCAGGCCACCGAGAAGTTCATGGTGGGCCGCGCCCAGGGCATCCGGGGGTCGCGGGCGGTGTTCTCCACGGGCGCCGAGACAGTCAACAAGGACACCATCAAGGCGGCCGGCCTCACCCCGGTGAATCCGTCGGAGTACCAGCTGGTCCCGGTGACGCGTGACGTGGCGATCCGGGACTGGGTCATCGAATGCGGACACACCTACCGGACCGGTGGTGCGTTCTACCAGCTGGGCAAGTCGGAGAAGGTCCAGGCGCGGAAGCAGATCGCGGTGCTGGAGAAGAAGACGGACCGGGTGTACGCGGGGCCGGAAGCCCGAGCCCTGCTCGGCCTGCCGGACAGCGAAGTCCGCGTCAAGCCCGACCACAACGACGACTTCACGATCTTCGTGCAGAGCACCAGCGTGAACCGCAAGCTCGTACCCAACACGCGGCTGCTCCTGATGAACTGACACCGTGGAACTCCTCCGGGGCCGGGAGGCTTCGCCGGCTCGGCACCACACCGGCGACGGAGTCGTGGCGGCCATGCCCGCGACGAAGGATCTGAACAAGGCGCAGCAGGCGTCCCAGCGCGGCCCGGCGGCCCTCGCACCGAGGCAGAACAGGAAGGCGACCGCCGGTGCCGCGCGGCGTACTCAGGCGTGCCGCGGATCCTGCGGGTCACCTGGACGCTCCCGATGCCGAGCGGAGCCGTGGCCGCGGCAGCCCTGGTTGTTGCACGGCATCCCGCCGGCCGGCGTGTTCGCACTATGGCCCGTCGGAACCACTGCCGGAGCTCCCCGCAGACCTCCGCACGCTCGCCGTCGACGCCCTGGACCAAGTGGTCGCAGAGCAGTCCGAACTCGCCGAGCTGTGGGGCGAAGCCCCGGACGTCCCGACAAGGCGTCAAGTCGTCACTTGCCTCCGCGACGTCCTCGACCCTCCGGTCCCCCCACAGGAGGAAGTCCTCTTCGCGATCCAAGCGGTGACCGCAGTTCCGGATCACAACTGGAGGCGCCCGTCCGGCCGACGTATCCCGGGCCGTGAGGAACACCGGAATCCGCCCGGAACCGTGGGGCAGACCGACCGCTTTGTTGGGGGAACAGTCCGCCGTGATCGTCGGGCACGACTGGGGGTCGGCCATCGCCGCCGACTCCGCCCTGCTCAGGCCGGACGTCTTCCGCGCGGTCGGGATGCTCAGCGTGCCCTACGCCCCACGCGGCGGGCCGCGGCCCAGCGCGATCTTCACGCAGTTGGGCGGGGACGAGGAATTCTACGTCTCCTACTTCCAGGAGCCCGGCCGGGCCGAATCGGAGATGGAGCCCGACGTACGCGGCTGGCTCGCGGGCTTCTACGCCGCCCTGTCCGCCGACACCATGTCCGCGCCCGGCGCACCCGGCCCGCACTTCGTCGGCCCGGGCGGGAGACTGCGCGACCGTTTCCCCACCGGCCGGCTGCCCCACTGGCTCAGCGAGAGCGACCTCGACGTCTACGCCGGGGAGTTCGAGCGGACCGGCGTGAGCGGGGCGCTGGCCCGCTACCGGAACATGGACCGGGACTGGGAAGACCTCGCCGGCTTCGACGGCGCCCCCATCACCCAGCCGTCCCTGTTCATCGGCGGCGGCCTGGACGCGTCCACCACATGGATGGCGGACGCGATCAACGCCTTCCCCGTCACCCTCCCGGGCCTGACCGCCTCCCACATCCTCGACGGCTGCGGCCACTGGATCCAGCAGGAACGCCCCGCCGAGATCAACCGGCTCCTGACCGACTGGCTCACCTCCCTGCCCGCCCCGCCCGCCTGAAACCCCTCCGGGAACCCGGGACCGCCTCCCGGAACGGCGGCCGCCGGCCCACCAGGATCCTCCGCGCCGTCGCACCCCATGAACACCCGAATCGCTCGCGGTCGCTCGACCGCCTCTCCAACCGCAGCCGGCATGCTGCTGATGAAGCCGCGCACGGACGTCCAGAAGCACGCGCGGGCCGAGGTTCCGACCGCTGCGCCACCACCCGAGCCCGAGCCGGACAGCGAGCAGCCGGCTGACAGACGCGCCGAGGAACACCGCGCCGGAGGATCGGCCCGCAAACGCCGGCCGCCGAACGGAGGCCGGGCTTGTTCATCAGGCGGGGTCCATCCCGCCGTCTCCGCCCTCCCCCGACGGAACCGACTCGTCGGGGCCCTCCGTCGAGGGCTCATCGGCATGGGTGGGGCTCGTGTGCTCGTCCGCGAAGTCGGGCTCCTCCTCCGGTTCGGGAGGTGTGGATCCGTTGCCCTGCTCAGCCATGACCCCGATTCCTTCCTGTGCCAGATCTGTACGGCTCCATCGTCGTCCCCTTGGCCCCCGGCCGCACGCCCTTGGGCCGGTACTGACGGCGGTTCTGGGCGAGGGCGACGGCTCGACCACGTGCGCACGCCGGAAGGCGCGCCTTTCCGGCGCGGTGTGGCGGGGCCGACGGCCGGCTGTCGGCCTGTCTACGCTGGGCTGCGGTGTCCCCGCAGGCATTCACGCCGTTGGGACAGTGCGTGCCGGTCGCGGCGCGTCCACTTGTCCGGCCGGGCGGAGCGGCTCGTCCGCGCACCCTGGCCGACCGTAGCCTCAGGAGAGACGGATGGACTACTACGACCTCGGCACTCACACCCGCCCTGTGACGACGTCCTCACCGTCCGCCCAGATGTGGTTCGACCGCGGGCTGGTCTGGTCGTATGCCTTCCATCACGAGGAAGCGGTCTCCTGCTTCGAGGCCGCCGCCGCGGCGGATCCCGGCTGTGCGATGGCCTACTGGGGCATCGCCTACGCCCTCGGTCCGAACTACAACAAGCCCTGGGAGTTCTTCGAGGGCGAGGAACTGGCACGGACCGTCGAGCGCACTCACGCAGCCGTCGAACGCGCCCACGAGAAGGCGGACGGCGCCACTGCCGTGGAGCAAGCCCTGATCCGAGCGCTGCGGGACCGGTACCCGCAGGCGGAGGCGGTCGAGGACTGCTCGGTGTGGAACAAGGGCTACGCCGACAGCATGCGCGCCGTACACGCGCTCGCGCCCGACGACCTCGATGTCACCGCGCTCCACGCCGACGCGCAGATGAACCTCACGCCCTGGCAGTTGTGGGACCTGCGGACCGGTCTGCCCGCGGAAGGCGCCCGCACGCTGGAGGCCAAGGCGGCCCTCGAGCAAGCGATCAGCACCGGACCGGGGAAGAAGCATCCCGGCCTGCTGCACATGTACATCCATCTCATGGAGATGTCCCCCACCCCGGAGGCCGCGCTGTCCGTCGCGGACCGGCTCCGCGGCCTCGTGCCCGACGCCGGCCACCTCCAGCACATGCCCACACACCTGGACGTGCTCTGCGGCGACTACCGGCGCGTGGTGTCGGACAACACCAGCGCCATCGCCGCCGACGAGAAATACCGTGCCCGGGCCGGCGCGATGAACTTCTACACCCTCTACCGATCGCACAACTACCACTTCAAGATCTACGGTGCGATGTTCCTCGGCCGGTCGACGACCGCCCTGGAGACCGCCGCACAACTCGAAGCCTCCATCCCCGAAGAACTGCTGAGGGTGCCGAGTCCGCCCATGGCCGACTGGCTGGAGAGCTTTCTGGCCATGCGGGTGCACGTCCTCATCCGCTTCGGCCGCTGGTCCGACATCATGGAACTGCCTCTGCCCAACGACCCGCAGCTGTACTGCGTGACCACCGCGATGCTCCACTACGCGCGCAGCGTCGCATGCTCGGCGACCGGCCGGATCCCCGAGGCCGAAACCGAACGCGAGCTGTTCCGTCAGGCCGTGTCCCGAGTACCCGGGACACGCATGCTGTTCAACAACACCTGCCTCGACATCCTCGCGATCGCGTCGGCGATGCTCGACGGCGAACTGGAGTACCGCAAGGGCAACCACGACGCCGCCTTCGCCGCGCTGGAGCGATCGATCACACTCGACGACAACCTTCCCTACGACGAGCCGTGGGGGTGGATGCAGCCCACCCGTCACGCGTACGGCGCTCTGCTCCTCGAACAGGGACGCATCGAGGAGGCGGAGGCCGTCTACCGGGCCGACCTCGGCCTCGAAGAAACCCTGCCGCGTGCCTCACAACACCCCGGCAACGTTTGGTCGCTGCACGGGTTTCACGAGTGTCTCGTGCGGCTGGGCAGAGCGGGAGAAGCGCAGATCGTGGCCCAGCAGCTGAAGCTCGCGCTCGCCGTGGCGGACGTACCGATCAACTCGTCCTGCTTCTGCCGCCTCGAAGCCGTCCCGGGCGAGGCGGAAGGCGACCGTCGACCAACGCCCAGGACCCCCGGACCCTGAAGCCGATGCTGTCCCATGTCGGACATGAATCCACGCAGCCGACTCCAAACCCAGCGCCTTGACGCATACAAGGCGTAACGACGTCCTCACCGCCTGCCGCTCCGCGCTTGCGCCGAGGGCGAGATGGCGGTCCAATGCTGAAGATGACTTCCGATGGTGTGGGCGGCTCCGAAGGCGCCGGGACCGGACAGTGTGCGAACCCTCTCGAGGAGCTTTCGCTCGAGCAGCTCCGCCGGCGCAAGAGCATGAAATGGCGCACGTATCCGGATGACGTCCTGCCCCTGTGGGTGGCGGAGATGGATGTCCCGCTCGCGCTGCCGGTCGCCGACGCCCTGCGCGAGGCCATCGATACCGGTGACACCGGGTACCCCGCCGGAACCGAGTTCGCCGAGTCGCTGGCCGGTTTTGCCTCGCGCCGCTGGAAGTGGGACGGCGTGGCTCTCGACCGCGTCGCCGTGCTCCCGGACGTGATGATGGGCGCGGTCCAGGTGCTGCGGCTGATCACCGATCCCGGCGACCCCGTCGTCGTCAACTCCCCGGTGTACGCGCCCTTCTACGCCTTCGTCGCTCATGACGACCGCCGGATCGTGGAGGCGCCGCTCGGGCAGGACCTGCGGATCGGCCTGGACACCCTCGAGGAGACGTTCCGGCGTATCCGGCAGGAGAACGGCAAGGGCGGGATCGCCTATCTCCTCAGCAATCCGCACAACCCCACCGGCACGGTTCACACCTTCGAGGAGCTCGCCGGCGTGGCGGAGCTGGCTCGCCGGTACGCGGTCCGTGTCGTCGCCGACGAGATCCACGCCCCGCTCGTGCTGCCGGGAGCCGAGTTCACGCCCTACCTGAGCGTGCCCGGGGCCGAGAACGCCTGCTCGCTCATGTCGGCGACCAAGGGCTGGAACCTGGCCGGGATCAAGGCGGCGCTCGCCGTCGCGGGGCCTGAGGCAGCCGCGGATCTGCGCCGGATGCCCGAGGAGGTCCACCACGGCGCCAGCTACCTGGGCGTCATCGCCCACACGGCGGCCTACCGCCACGGGGACCAGTGGCTCGATGCGCTGCTGGCAGGGCTCGACGCGAACCGGGCCCTGTTGGGTCGGCTCATCACCGAACACCTGCCGGGGATCGGCTACGCCAGGCCGGAGGGAACCTACCTGGCCTGGCTCGACTGCCGGTCCCTCGGCCTCGACCGGGAAGAAGACACTGCGGACCTCGCCGTCGTCACCGATCTGGCCGGCCCAGCACAGCTGTTCCTGGAGCACGCCAGGGTGGCCCTGTCCTCCGGCCACATCTTCGGAACGGGCGGAACCGGGCACGTCCGCCTGAACTTCGCCACCTCCCAGGCCGTCCTCACCGAGGCGGTCACCCGCATGGGACGGACAGCGGCCCTCCACACGCGCTAGGCGAATGGGCTCCCGTCCCGCACGCCGCGCACAGTAGCCGCCGGGGTGCGGGCTGCGGTCATACACCGCTGGTCGGCGGGGTCAGCTAGCGGCGCGTACATCGAGGACGCTCCGCAGGGCGGCGAGCGCGGGCGGCAGATCGAGTGTCACGAGTGCGGAGTGCTGGAGTTGCTGTGTGCGCATCGCCGGTCTCTTCACGGCCACGGACCGGCCACCGGGCGAACAGCCGAGGTACACACGGCCCATGCCGCCCGAGCCGACCCGGTGCCGTAGGACGCGTTGGTCCGTACGTGACGACGGCTACGCCTCGGGCGCCGCAGCAAAGCGGATGAAGCCCGCGATGCTGGGTGAGAACGTGAGCGGGCACTGATCGCCGAGCGCCGCGCGGACGCCCGCCGTCACCTCGGCATCCGGCTCGCCGAACGCCTCGAAGCGCTCCACTCGGCAGTGTTGCATCACCTCCTGGATGTACGGGTCCGCGAGTTGCCAGTGCACCCGGACGCTTGCAGGGGGCCTGCTGCGGCGGGGGCATCGGGTGCTGCTCTGTACGGCCCTTCAGTCAGGTCAGCACGCGGTAGGTCACGTGGGTGACCGAGTTCCCTGCTCGCGACTCCACCTGCTCAAGATCCAGTGACGGCACTCCGTCGAACAGCCGTGTGCCGGCGCCGAGCGTGAACGGCACAATGTGGAGCCGCAGCTCGTCGATCAACCCTGCGGCCAGGTACTGGTTAATGGTGGTCGCGCCTCCGTGGATCGACACATTGCGCTCTCCGGCCGCCTCGCGAGCCTGTCGCAGTGCCGATTCGATGCCGTCGGTGACGAAGTGAAACGTGGTGCCGCCGTCCATGGGTTGCGGCTCGCGCGGGTGGTGGGTGAGGACGAAGACCGGCGCGTGGTACGGCGGGTTGTCGCCCCACCAGCCCTTCCACTGCCGGTCCCACGCGCCGCGTACGGGGCCGAACATGTTGCGCCCCATGATGAAGGCGCCGACTGCCGTCAGCCGGTCGAGTTCTGCCTGCCGCTGCTCCGGGGTTTCGAACATCCAGGCGTGCAGCCTGTCGCCCCAGCCATCACTGGCGTCGTCGCCGAAGGGGCGCTGCTCGGTCTGGTTGAGCCCGGCCGAGTACCCGTCGACGGAGATCGAGAGGTCGCAGGTCACCCTGCCCAGACGTGTGGTCACTGTGCCGTCCTCCTGGTGGCGATCTTCCGTCGCCGTCGCGGTGAGTATCTTGATCCGTTCACTACTTGGGTAGACCGTTCCGGGCCCGCGAACTCATCGCGCGGCCGTTTCGCTGCTTTCGGCGGAGCTGCGCCATCGGGGTGTGCCGTGGACCGGAAGGCGGAGCGGCGTGAGTGGCTTCAGCCAGCGGCGAGGGCGCGATTCCGCGGTGGACGGGCACCTGTGTACCGGTGCATGGCAAGGCGCCGCCGGCGCGGGAAATCGCCGCCGGTGCGGGAGAGCGGTGTCGGCGCGGGAGAGCGGTGTCGGGCCGGGCCGTACCGCGTGGGGCGGCGGTCTGTCTGCGGCCTGGCCGGTGAATCCGCGCGAACCGACTAGGGTGCCGGACTGCCGGGCCTGACGCCCAGGAGAGCGAGTGTGGAGGTCCGTAGCCACGTTGCCGCCTCCTCCACGGACATGCGTCCCGCCCCGACCTCGTCGCCTGCCGCGTGGCCGAGAGCGGTGACTGCGGCCACCAGCCAGGTGGCTGGCGGTGCGGGGTCGAACTCGCCCGACGCCTGGCCCTGCTCGATCAGCCGGGTGAGGCGGGCTGCGACGGGCTCATGACGAGCGTGGTCGGCGGCGGCGCCGGCGCGGGTGCTTCCGAGCTGGAGGAGCACCGGGTTGCCTTCGAACAGCCGCCAGCCGATGTCCTGGAGCTGCAGCAACTGGTCCAGGGCGGGACCGCCGTTCTTCTCCGCCTCGTCCATCGCGGCCATGGCCTGGTCCGTGATCCGGTCGGCGACAGCGTCCAGCAGCGCGTCACGGGTGCCGAAGTGCGCGTACACGGTCTGGCGAGTCACGCCGGCCGCGGCGGCGATGACGGCCATTCCCGCGTCGGGCCGCTCGGCCAGCAGTCGGACCGCCGCGTCCAGCACCGCGATCCTGCTGCGCTCAGCGTCGGCGCGACGGCGCGGCCGTGCTCGCGACGCGTCGCCCGGGGTCTCGAAAGCAGTCAACTCTTACACCCTTGTCAAAAATGGCCGCCCGGCTATATCTTACGGAAGTGTAAGAGATCGCGGCGACGCGGCGCCTATGTATGGCAGGAGCATGATGAAGCCTCTCCACACGAAGCCTCCCGAGCAGTTCATCGCCGACTTCTTCACGAGCTTCACCGACGCCGTGGTCCACGGCTCGGAGGACGCCGCTGACCTGATGGCCAGGTACTACACCCGCGACATCGTTCAAGTAGCCGACGGCGTACCCCTCGACTGGGACCGCCTCCTCGCTCACCTCCGTCCGGTGCGCAAGAACCTGCGACAGTTCCGATTCGAGGTGCACGAGGCGTTCATGGACGGCGGCCGGATCGCGACCCGCTTCACGATCCACGCCCAGATGCGCAAGGGCGGGCCAGTGTCCACACGAGTCCACATGTTCGCCGAGTTCACCCCCGACGGCCTGCTGCGACGAGCCGAGCAGCTCACGCGGCCGGTCACCGCCGCCGAACCGGAGCCGGGGAAGTGAGCCGGATGCGCATCCGGCTCGTCCTGGGCCTGGCCCTGCTGTCCACCGGCGTCCTCGCGGGCGCCTTCGGCTACGGTGCGGCCAACCTCGTCCCCACGTTCAACGCCGTACCGCTCGACATGAGGCTGTCCTTCCACAGCCGGTTGATGCAGATGAACGGCATCACCATGCAAGGGGCCATGGGCCTGTCGGCGCTCAGCGCCCTCGCGCTTGCGGCCATGACCCGTGGCGCCGCGCGGCGGCTGGCCGGCGGGGCCGGGCTCCTCGCCGTTGCGTCCTTCCTGATCACCCGTCTCGGCAACGTCCCCATCAACGGCCGGATCAAGTCGTGGGCGGCCACCGCGGCACCCGCCGATCACGCCGAGATCCTGGCCCGCTGGGAGACGTTCAACTACGCCCGCACGGGCGCCGCCTTCGCTGCCTTCGCGCTGCTGATCCTTCTCTCCCAGCTGCCCTTGCGCCATAGCCGCTCTGCTCGAGATCCGGACAACAAGCCCATAGCCGTACGCCGCTGACGCCTGCGGGCACTGGCCGGACCCGTCGAGGCGGGCCGCTGCGGCCGGTGGCGGAGACCGCGCTGCCGTCGGCAGCATCGGCCCGGCACCGCCGGCCCTCTCGGAGGCGGGCGCTGCCCGGCCCCCTGATGTCAGCGGTTGCGCCGGACCAGGCTGTGCACAAGGACGGACAGCGCCACCACCATCACCAGCACGTGCAGCCATCCGGGAGCAGCCGCGGCATCCGCGGCCACCGTTCTCATCAGGGCCATCCTGTCCTCCGGTTCGACACACCGAGTGGGCCGCGCGCCGAGCGGGCCGTCCGCGCCTGCCGCGCCGACAGGGCGGCGCGGGCAACGGCACGAGGCAACGGCGAGGGCCGCAGGGCTCTCAGCGCCGGCGGGTCCCGGACCTCCAGGACGTGCCGACGCCTGCGACATGGAGTGCGAGCAGCATCAGACCCAGGAGCATCACGTTCGTCGACGCGAAGACTTCGTTCGTGTCGATCTCCGCGGCGTTGACGAGGAACGCGATGAAGAACATCACCGCGGCGGCCAAACCCAGCATCGGACAACTCCCTCACGGTCGTGGTCGCTTACGGCTCGTCTGCCCCCGCATCCCCAAGTCAGACCCTCCCGTCGCCACAGCCGGGAGGGGCGGCCGCCGCTGTCGGTCCGCGAGGCAGGGACCGCCGGGTCGGCCGCGCAGACGTAGCGGGCAGGACGCCTGCGGTCCCCGGATGACGTAGGCTGGCATTACTGGACAGACGTCCAGGTTGTTTTACGGGAGGCCGACATGACATGGCTCCTGCTCGCCGGCGCGATCATTGCCGAAGTGACCGCGACCGTCTCGCTGCGCATGTCCGACGGGTTTTCGAAGCCCGCGTGGGCGGCGGTCGTCGTCGTCGGGTACGTCACGGCGTTCACGCTGCTCGGCTTCACTCTCAAACGGGGAATGGCGATCGGCGTCGCATACGGCGTCTGGGCCGCCGCCGGCGTGGCCCTGGTCGCGCTCATCGGAGCCGCGTTCCTCGGTGACGGCCTGACAAAGGTCCAGGTCACGGGCCTGGTGCTGGTGATGGCCGGCGTCGTGGCACTGAAGGTGGGCAGTGCCCACTGAACCGCTCCACGGCGCTGTGGGCGATCCTTCGCCGGACGGGCGCCTGGCCCGTGGCGCGCAGACCCGCCGACGTCTGCTGGACGCCACCGTGCTGCTCATCGCCGAGGAAGGAACGGCCGCGGTCACGCACCGTGCGGTGGCGGCACGGGCCGGAGTGTCGAAATCGGTCGCCACCTACCACTACCCGGCAGTGGACGACCTGCTCGTCGCAGCTCTCGAAGACTGTGCCGACTCCTACGCCCGCGGCCTCGCCGCGGAACTCCCGGCCGACTGCACCGTGTCCGAGCTGTCGGCCTTCCTGGCCCGCTACCACAACGACCACTGGGCCCGTTCCCAGGCCGGGTACGAGCTCTACCTGTTCGCCGCCCGTCGCCCCACCCTGCGACCGGCGGCACTGCGGTGGCTGGAGGTGCTGAGTTCGCTGGCCCGCCGCTACACCCGGAACCCGGAGGCGGTCACCGCCTTCGCCGCCGTCGTCGACGGCCTCAGCCTGCAGGCGCTGCTGCTCGGTGAGCCCCTGGACCCGCAGGCCCTTTCCCGGCAGTTGCAGCACGCGCTCCGGTCTTCAGACTGACGCCGCCGGTCCGGTGGGCCCGGTGTCCGGCCCATCGGCCCTCAGCCATCGGGAGCCGGGGCGCGCCGGCGGTGCTGTGCTCGGGCCGTGGAACCGTGACCGCCCGGCTTCCCACGCGGGCAGCGCGCGAGCGGGCACCGCGTCGACGCCCCGTCCATCACCCTCGCTCCGACACGCGCGGCGCCTCGCCGCAGGACGAGGCCGGCGGCCCACCGCGGGCCGGGTCGCACCGTCCTGGGCTACGGGGGCACCTGCCACCGGCGGTCCGCCTCGGCGCGAGCCACTTCGGCGTCGTACTGACTCGCGTCGAAGTGCCGCTCCGGCGGGGAGTGAGGGGTAGGAGTGCGCGCTTTCCACGGAACCTCCCAGTCCGACCACTGCACCATCTCCCCGAACCGCTGCACGACCACGGTCGGGAAGCCGCAGCAGCCACCGGTGCCGTCGGGTTCCCCCAGCTCCAGCCGGCGCGCCTCGCCGGTGGCCCGGAGAGGGCTGGGCCGGCCGGCCGGCAGGGCATCGGCCGCGTACGGTCCGCGGCCGCCTTCGCCGACCGCCTCCTCGACCGCGTCCTCGCCATTGACCCAGAACCGGAGCTGAGCGGCGAACCGGGGTCCTGGCGGAGATACCGTGATCTCCAAACGATCGAACATCGGGCCACCTTACGGGGGCGCGCTGACGCCGGCGGGCGGCCCAGCCGGTGCCTGCCTCCGCCCCACCCGGCCGGCGAGAGATCCACGAAGTGCCTGCTGTTCCAGTGCGGTCCGGTCACGGCCCCGTGGTCGGGGGCGTGCCCGGGCCCCGGGACCGTCAGGGAGAAGGGCGCGGACTCACGTGGCGGGGAGGGAGTGCACACTCACGGCGTAGCCGCAGCCCGGGTAGTACGGGTCGCCGTTCCAGGTGGCGTAGCGCCGCTGCAAGGTCAGTCCGGCCCGGGTGCACCAGTCGTCGAACTCCGTGAGGGTCACCGGCGGTTCCGGCAGCGGCAGGTGTGCCGCGTCCAGGCCCATGCCCGTGACCAGCAGACCGCCGGGGCGCAGTGCGGCGGACAGCTGCCGAACAACGACTGACCCGGTCCCGGGGGCCAGCAGGGGGATGACGTTCCCGGCGGCGAGTGCGAGGTCGAAGTCCTGATTCAGGCCGAGGGTGTCCAGACGGGCCAGGTCACCGAGGAGCCACTCCTGCGCGGGGGCGTCACGGCGGGCTACGGCGAGCATCGAGGAGTCGACGTCCACGCCGGTGCAGTGGTGGCCCAGCTCCGCGAGCCGGATCGCGATCCGGCCGGTGCCGCAGCCGGCGTCGAGTACCCGGGCGGCGGGCTCCAGCAATGCGGCGCAGAAGGCGGCCTCGCCATGGATGTCGTGACCTGACTCGGCGAGCCGCGCGAAACGCCGAGCGTACTCCTCCCCGGCTTGCCCGCCGGTCAGTTCCGCCCAGCGGTCACGTCGCCCAGCCATGTGGAGATGCCTTCCTGTCAGCCTCGCCCGGCAGGAGCGAAGACGGTGCCACCACACACTACGTGCGGCGTCGGGTGTGCACCGCACAGGGACGCCGCCAACGTACGGCAGGGTGCCGCGTGGGCGCCGCTGTCGACGACGGGGCAGACGGTGCCCCGTACGACGTCCCACGCCGCAGCGGGCGTCAGCAGGTCGGCGGCTCGGAGACCCCTGGCCCCGAGGCCGTCCAGTTGCCACCTCCACGGCCACGGTGGTCGCCGATGCGGTGCGGGGCAGACAGGTGAGGGCGTGCTTGATCCGGTCGTTGCAGGTACGCCTGGTCCAGATGCCGAACGTCTACGCCGGCGGTGCGATCGACGGCCGCTACGGCAAGCAGGTGCGGGCGGCCGTGGCCAGGTTCCAGCAGTGGTACAGCATCCGCGGCGGCGAGACCGGCGTCTACGGCGACAACACGCGCCGCGCGCTCATGCTGCGGACCGAATAGCCGGCAGGGGCGGTGCGTCTGCGCCAGCGCCTCCGCCCGTCGCCGGCCCACAGGCCGATGAACAACGCGGCCGTCGCCTCCAGCGGTCCGGTCAGGCGGCTGACCCGAGGACTCGGCGCGGCGGCCGGTTGGACGGGCCGGGTCCGGGGAACCGGTGGGGGATGAACGACGACGACGCAGACGAGACGCCGCAGGAGCGAATGGCCAAGGCCGAGCTCTACCTGGAGTCGGTCAAGGCCCGGATGGACCCGGAGGACTTCGAGACGCTGCACCAGGCCGTGCAGGAGATGAGCCGGCTGATCGCCGAGGGAGACGAAGGCGTTCTGGAGGCCGGCGACCGTGAGAACTTCGCGGGCGACGTCCAGCGCGAGTTCCTGGCCGTGATGGCGATCGTGACCACCGGGCGCATGGACCACCATGTCATCGACATGCCAGGCCCCGACGGCAGTCCCGGTTACGCGGTCGTCACCCCGGAGGTCGCCAACGATCCGGCGGCACTCGCGGAGCTGCGCCGACAGGTGCACCAGTGGAGCTCCGACCAGCAGGCGATCAACAGCGAGCTGGACGGCATCGCCCGGGCCAGCGGCATGGACCCCGACGACTGACCCGCTCCCGCTGCAGCGACGGTCGACGCCGGTTTCACCGCCGGCGGCCGCAGCGGCGGGAACGGCGCCGACGCCGCCCGACTCCGAACGGCGACCGCGACGCCCGGCCGCCGGACCACGTGCCCGGCGCCGTCCGCAGCCGTGGCCCGGTCTCCTGTCACCGGACCTGGGGTCGCGCAGCATGGCGACACCGGCCTCGAACCCTCATGGGCACGGTGCTGGTCATGCTGCTGGGCGTCACCCTCGGCGTGTGGAGGGGACGCAGCCGGCTCGTGGACCGGCTCGTCCGGCCCACCCCGGACGCCGCGCAGGTCATGCCACCCTTCGTGTACGTCGTACCGTTCCTCGCGCTCTTCGGAGCGACGCGCTCCACGGCCCATCGTCGCGGCCGTCGTCCATGCCGCACCGGTCGCCATGAAGATCATCGCCGTAACGGCACACGATCCGTCGCCGAGACGACCGTGGAAGCGGCCCGGCCGGGCGGGCGGCACGGGTGTTGTGGCGGCCGCGGAGGGCGGGACGGCTCCGGGTGAACGGCGCCTGCCTCGCGGGGCCGTTCGCGTTCCTCGCCCGCGGGCGACACGTGCGCCCGATCCGTCCGTGCGGTGAACCCGAAGCCCGTTTCCGGCGTGTTTCCGTGCATCCGCACACTGCTGCCGGACACCCCGGCGAAAGGGAACGATGCCCACCGTGTCCACCGAACACGCCTGCCAGACGGCGGCCGAGCAGGCCGCCCACTGCCTCCAGCCCGTGTGCACCGCCCTGACGCCCCGGGGCCGCTCCGCCGAGTCGCTCCAGGCCGACGCCATGCCCGTCGTCCTGCGCAACTACCTCGGTGTGGACGTCCGCGCACCGGAGCCCGTCGCGCAGGCTCCCGTGGCCGACGCCTCGACCGGCGCGGCGGTCCTGCGCCTGTGCCTCGACGGGCTGTGCGCCGAGACGGCAGGCTCGCTCGCGTCATGGCACACGAGTCTCGGCCGCAGCCTGCCCGAACTCCTGCACGCGGCGAAGCCGTCGGCGAACTACTGGGAGCTCGTGGCCGATCTGCAGTACGGCGCCCATGAGGTCCTGACCGCTCTGACCCGTCCGGGCCGCGACGGCAGCCGGGGTCCACGGACGCTGACCGAGCGTCTGGCCCTCCTGGAGGACCTGCTCGCGGGGACGCTGAGACGCTCGGCCGTCCCTGCCGAGACGGCCGCCGTGTGTGCCACCGGACTTATGGACGCTGTCGCGTCGCTGTTCGGGCTCGCCCCCTCCGGCGACGGCGAGCGCTGAGCGACGGCGCCCCCGCTGCCCGCCACCGCTAGGCGCTCGCGCCCTCGTCCGGGTGCAGGGCGTCGAGGATGAGGGCGAGACCGAAGGTGAACTCGTCGGCGTAGTCGTAGCCGGGTCTGAGGGCGTGCTCGGTGACGAGTTCGGTGAGGTGGGGGTAGGCGTCGGCGGGCATCTCGCTCAGGAGCGCGCCCGCCACCTCTTCCAGCTCCGCCGAGCCGCTGAAGGGCAGGCTCACCTCCTGGATCACGAAGCCGTACAGATAGCTGTCGATCAGCGAGAAGGCGTGCGCGGCCATCGGGACGGAGAACCCTGCGGCGCGCAACGCTCCGATGACGGCGTCGTGGTGACGCAGCGTCATGGGGCCCGGCCGCGTACGGGAGTCCATCAGGGCGACGGCCCACGGATGGCTCCGGAGCACGGCGCGGGCGGACGTCGCGCGATGGCGCATGGCGCTCTTCCAGTCCGTGTCGCGCGGCGGAAGATTGATCTCGCCGAACACCGCGTCCACCATGCCGTCGAGGACGTCCTCCCTGCCTGCGACATGGTGGTACAGCGACATCGCCTCGACGCCCAGCGGTCCGGCGATGGCCCGCATGGTGAGCGCGGCCGTGCCTTTCTCGTCCGCCACCGCCATCGCCGCGCGGATCACCCGCTCGCGATTGAGGGGAGTGCGCGCCGACGCCTTCCTTTGACCTTTGCCTGCCCCGGGCATCCGCCTCTTCCTTCCCCTCCCTTGACCGCCTTACGGCATAAGGCTACCTTGCCTTACAACATAAGGTCAGCATTCCGGCGAAGGGCTGCGCCATGGGCACGGATCGCGTGAAGAAGGTCTGCATCATCGGAGCGTCGGGGAAGCTCGGGCAGTACATGGTCCGGCACGCACTGGACCGCGGTTACGAGGTGGTCGGCGTGTGCCGGGAGCGCAGCGTGCAGAAACTGGCCGCGTTCGAGGGCCGGATGACCGTCGTCCCCGGACCCACGGACGACCCCGAGGTGATCCGGCCGGCGGTCGCCGGGTGCGACGGGGTGCTGACGGTACTGGTGCCCTGGGGCGTGCGGCAGTACGCGTCGGGCACGGCGCAGGCGGTGCTCGACCACGCGCGGCCGGACGCGCGCCTGGTCTTCTCGTGCGGCTGGCACATCACGCGCGACGGCAAGGACTCGTACTCGTGGATGTTCCGGGCGGGCGTCCGGATCGCGACCGTACTGGCCAAGCTCGTCCGCGCCGTCGAGATCGACGACCAGGTGGAGGCGTGCCGCCGGGTGTTCGCGAGCGACACCCGGTGGACCGTGGTGCGCGGCAGCTCCCTGGAGGAGGGCGAGAGCCAGGGCCTGCCCGTGTGGAGCCGGCACGTGGGCGACCCGATCCTGGCGGGCAACCTGACGCGCCGCGTGGACTTCGCGCTGTTCATGGTCGAGGCGCTCACCGACGACGCGCTCGTCCAGGAGGCCCCGGCGATCGTCGGCCGCCTCACGTCCGGCGCCCTGGCGCACGCGGGGGTCGTCGACGACCGCGGGCGGTAGGCGCGACCGCGGGTCAGGCGTCCCAGGCGCGAGGGCGCTTCAGCTCTTCCCATTCGGGGCGGAGCAGCGAGAACACGGCGAGATCGTGGCGGCGGCCACGATGGAGGCAGGCGGCACGGCTGATGCCCTCTTGCACGAAGCCGGACTTGGCGAGGACCGCCAGGGCGGGCGCGTTGTCGGTGTGGGTCTCCGCCGTGAGGCGGTACAGCGGGAGTTCGCCGAACGCCAGGTCCACCAGGGCGTCGAGGGCGTCGGTGCCGTGACCGTGCCCGCGATGCTGAGCAGCCGGCATCAGCTCGACCTGTGCTGTGCCGTTGACGATGTGCTGGCCGCTCAACGCGACATGGCCGACAGGGGTGCCGTCAGGGAGCAGGACGAGGAAGTCGTCGCGATCGTCGTCGTCGCTGTCACGCTCGATGCGTTCGCGCATGGCGGTCAGTGAGCGCGGCCAGATGCCGATTTCGTAGGCGGCCACGGGGTCGGACCGCCAACCGTGCAGGAGCTCGGCGTCGTCCGTGTCGACTGCCGCCAGACCGACAGACCTGGCGCGCCAGCAGATTTCCGTGGCAGCCTCGTCGTTGTCGTCGCCCGCGGTCCCGGTGTCTTCGGTCATGGGCGGATGGTCCGGGCGCCTTCAGGCCGGGGCTACCGGATTTCTCCGCTCACCGGCCCGGCGCGTCCGCTCCCCGACCAGCTGGACGTGTACGGGCGCGGAGCCTCGTCACGGCCATCGGTCGGCGGCCTCGCCGGCGGGGATTTTCCGCCAGCCTGCGGGGAGACAGAGCACGGCGTGTGACGCTCTCGATAGCGTCCCCCTGGACCTGCCCGACCACGACACCGACACCACACCGACCGGAACAGACCTCGCCGTCCTTGCCGCTGAGCCGCGTCCGCGGTCCGGTCCACCGCCACCGCGTCCTGAAGCCCCCTCCTCTTGCCGACAGCCCGCTGAAGGAGAGCACCGTGTCCCAGCAGCCGATACTCGTCCTGGACCCCACCGGCTCCGACCACCACGCCGAGGACCGGGCCCTGCGCGCCCGTGGTCCGGCCACCCGTGTGGACATCCTCGGAGTGACCGCGTGGTCCGTCACCGACCCCGCTCTCCTCAAGGAACTCCTCACCAGCCAGCAGGTCTCCAAGGACGCCCGCGCCCACTGGCCGGCGTTCGCCGAGACCGTGCCCACCTGGCCGCTGGCCCTGTGGGTCGCGGTGAACAACATGTTCACCGCCTACGGCGGCGACCACCGGCGGCTCCGCCGTATGGTCGCGCCGGCGTTCAGCGCCCGCCGTATCCAGGCCATGCGGGCCACGGTCGAGAAGGTCGTCACCGCGCTCCTCGACGACCTCGACGCTCAGCCGGCCGGCGAGGCGGTCGATCTGCGCACCCACCTCGCGTACCCGTTGCCGATCGCGGTGATCGGCCGGCTCATGGGAGTCCCCGACGAACAGCGGGACGGCTTCCGCGCCGAAGTCGACGGTGTCTTCGACACCACTCTCACCACCGAGCAGGCCACCGCGAACACGGCCGCCCTGTACGAGTCCCTGAACCGGCTGATCGCGGCCAAACGCGCCGAGCCCGGCGACGACATGACCTCCCTCCTCATCGCCGCCCGCGACGAGGAGGGCGACGGCAGCACCCTCACCGACGACGAGCTGCGCGACACGCTCCTGCTGATGATCTCCGCCGGGTACGAGACCACCGTCAACGTGATCGACCAGGCCGTCACCGCACTGCTGACCGACCCCGCACAGCTCGCCCATCTCCGGTCCGGCCGCACCGACTGGGACAGCGTCGTCGAGGAGACTCTGCGGCACGAACCCGCGGTCAAGCACCTGCCGCTGCGCTTCGCCCTCACGGACATCCCCCTGCCCGACGGCCGGATGATCGCCCGGGGCGAGGCGATCCTCGCCTCGTACGCCGCCGCCAACCGCCACCCCGACTGGCACGGGGAAACCGCCGACCGCTTCGACGTCACCCGGCCGACGAAGGAACACCTGGCCTTCGGGCACGGCGTGCACTTCTGCCTCGGCGCACCGCTCGCCCGCCTGGAAGTCGCCACCGCCCTCCAGCAGCTCTTCGAGCGGTTCCCGGAGATCGGACTCGCCGTGCCCGCCGATGAGCTGAAGCCGCTGCCGTCCCTGATCAGCAACGGGCACCAGGCCCTGCCCGTACGCCTGCGGCCGGCCGCACGCTGATTCCGACTGCCCCGTTCGCAGAGCACGCTGATCACACGGGTCCTGTACGAGGCGGCGGGAGCACCCACGATGGCCGGCTCGTACGCGACCGCGGCACTCAACGTCGGCGCCGCCGTCGGACCACTCGTCGCCGCGCTCACGCTCGGCACCGCGCTCGGAGACCTCGGGCCGCTGTGGGCCAGCGGACTGCTCGTCGCGATCGCCCTGCTCGTCGCGTTTCCGCTCCGCGGTGTGATCGCGGCCGGCCGAAGCAGCGCGGTTCGCCGACGACGCGTGCGTGACGGACGCCACCGGCGCCACCCGCCCGGTCCCGGTTCGGCCGGGCGGGAATGCACCGCCCATCTGTCAGCGAATTGCAAAATTCTTCAATTCAATACATGCTGTGCCCGCTGTCTTCGCAGGTAGCCGGGGATACAGCACCAGCCGATGGCCCGTTCCGACGGGGCGTGAGAGGTATGCCATTCGTGCCGGTTTCCGCTGTATCAGGCCAGGGCCGAGCCCTGTGACGAGCGAAAGAGCAACGATGACCGTCGAGTGGCGCTACACCACGCACCAGGCCCTGAGCGTTCTCTCCCTCGCCGGCTTCCTCGGGCCCGACGCCGTGCACCGGTTCACCGGCGCCGTCGGCTGGGTCCTGGCACGAGGGACCGGGCCGGTCATCCTCGATCTCACCGAACTGCGCGGCTGGTCCGCCGACGGGCGGCTCGCGGTCGCCCGAGCCGCACGCGAGCTCACCGCCGAAGGCCGGAGCATGGAGCTCGCCGCGATCCCCGCCGACGGCTCCCTCGTCCCCGGCACCGGCCGTCTCCCCCTCCCCGTGCACCCCGACCTGACCACCGCCCTCGCGGCCCACCAGCACGTGAGCGGCCGGGTCCGCGAGTGGTGCAGCGACGACTGGCCCGACCGGAAGAACAGCGGCGTACGCAGCCGCCTGTGAGCGCGACATCGCGCGTCGCGTCATCGCTCCGGGTCATCGCGGCCCGCTCCGGGCCGGTCGGCCCTCATCGGGCCGGTTGCTTCTCCGCCACACGCAGCTCGGCGAGCAGTTCCTGCTGGCCGGTCAGCAGCTCGGACAGGATGCGGCGGGCGGCGGCGAGCAGTTCGGCGACGTCGCCGCCGGCCAGCTCGTAGACCACGGTCGAACTCTCCCGGGTGGCCCGGACGATGCCCGAGCGGCGCAGCACCGCCAGTTGCTGCGACAGGTTCGAGGGTTCGATCTCGATCGCCGTCAGCAGGTCCCTGACCGGCATCGGCCCGTTCTGCAGCAGTTCGAGAACCCGGATGCGCACCGGGTGTCCCAGCATCCGGAAGAACTCGGCCTTCGCCTGATACAGCGGAACCGGAACCGCGCTCACCCCTCACCTGTCTCGTGCTCGCCGGCCGAGCCCGCGCCAGACGGGCCCGTTCACTTGTCCGCCGCATTGAAGAACTCTTCACATGGTAAACGCCGGACGGCCTCCAGCAGCGTGCTTGACCGGGGCCCGGCACGCGTCCGCAGGCGTACCGTCGTGTCCTCGACCCGGTCCGCACGGGCACCCGTGCGGATCAGGCCGCTGTCGGGCCAGGTACGCGGCGTCGCCGGCGCGTACCCGTGGCGGACGGCCTCAGGGCCACCTCTGTGACGGCGCAGCGCAGATTGTGCAGTGCCCGGCCGTACTGGCCCCGAGTTCCGGATACGGGCCGCCCGATGGCCGGCGCAAGCACTTCGGCCTGGCTCTGGCCGCCGACCCGGCGCACAGCGCCGCCGCGCGCCATGAGGTCACCGCCCGGCTGCGGAGCTGGAATCTCGGCCACCTGTCGGCGGACGCCGCCCTGATCACCTCCGAACTGGTGACCAACGCGGTGCTCCCCCCGGTCACGGTGCGCAAAGTCAGGCCCGCGCCCTGCAGTTGGGGCAGCAGATACAGCCGGCCGGTGAGCGCCACCAGCAGGGCGGTCAGGCGGCGCACCCGCGTGGACTCGAGGCGCACCTCAGCGAAGTCCGGCACGGTGTACGCGCCGGAGCGGCGCAGCGGGGCGGGGCGGCGACGAACGCCATGAGCACCAGCTATCCGGCGGTGTAGCCGACGCCGTACCAGAGCGTGTCGGCGCCGAAGGCGAGCACGAGCCCCGCGATGCCGAGGAAGGAGGCCGCGGAGAGGTAATCGCCGCCGATCGCGGACGCGTTGCGGAACGGGGAGACGGCGCGCGAGGCGACGTAAGAGTCGGAGGTGGCACGGCCGGGGCGCAGGCCATAGACGCTGAACAGCGCCGTGGCGACGCACACCACGGCCACGGCTGCCACGGGCTGTGCGGGGCTCATCGGATCGCGGCCTCCGCGAGACGTCTGTCGCGGGTGCGCGTCATGAGCGTTCCATGTCCGTGAAGTCGCGCTCGTTCCTGCCGGCGTGGCGCACGCAGATGTACGCGAGGGTGAGGATCACCGGGTGCACGGCCACGGCGATGATCAGCCAGGAGGTGGGGATGCCGGCTGCGGTCCCGTTCCGGAGGTCGGGGACGGCCAGGAACAGGAGCGGCAGGCCGCCGAGCACGGCGGCGAGGGTGCCTGCGACGGCGAGCCCGAGCCGGAGCTGGGCCCGCATGAGTGAGCGGAGGTAGACGTCGCCGAGCGGCGTCTGCCGGCCGAGGTCGTCGGCGGCGTGTCCGGAGGCCGGTGGCTGCCCGCCGCCGATGGCGGCGAGGGTCCGGGGGTGGGCGACGGTGACGCGCCGTCTGCGAGCCCTCTGCGCGCGGCGGTCGCCGCGCTCGCGGTCCGGGCCGTCGGTCACCTCGCGCTCCCCGTCGGAACCGTCGGTCACCTCGCGCTCCCGCGGGGCGGCGGGGCCGGGGCGGCCACCGGCACTACGCCGGGCCGGCGCGCGGCAGGAACCTCGGACCACGGACAACACCTCGGGCGCCACGCGCAGCGAGACGTTGAGCGGCCGCCGAACCGAGCACGTTCCAGCAGCAGATAGCGGTCGATGCAGCGCAGTTCCTCGGCGAGCGAAGTGAAGTCGCCGTGCTGCCGGAACGAGTACCGGGTGAACTCGGCGAACTCCACCAGCAGCTCTCTGGCCCGCGCCGGATCGGTGCGGACTAAGGAGGCGATGGCGGACAGCGAGTTGTAGACGAAGTGCGGCGGGATCTGGGCCCGCAGCGCACGTACCTGCGCCTCCGCGGCGGCCGCGTGCGAACGGTCGAGCTCTGCCAGCTCCAGCTGGGTGGACACCCAGTGTGCGACCTCCGTGGTGGCGCGGACAAGGCCGGTGGAGGCTTGCGAGGCGTACACGGCGAGCGCGCCCCCCGGACGGTCTGCGACGATCAGCGGGGCGACCACGCCCTGCCGCAGCGGGCAGTCGGCCCCGCAGGGCGGATCACCGGGTCCGACGATCTCGACGCGTCCGGCGACGACGGCCCGCCCGGCGTGCGCGGGCACGCCGACCCGGTGGTCGTCGGCTCGCCCGCGGGCCCGTCCCAGGCCAGCACCGTGCCGGAGGGTCCGTGACGGCCAGCGCGGGCAGACCGAGCAGCGCCCGCAGATGCCGCCCGGCCCGTCGCGCGCTGTCGGCGTTCAGGCCGGCCCGCAGCGGGGGCGCGGCGAGCCAGGCGGTCTGCAGGGTGTCGTACGTCGCCTGCCTCTGGGCGGTGCCGAGGAACCGGCGTTCGCGCACGGTGCGCAGCAAGAGCCCGGCAGCGACGACGCGGGAGTCCGCGTTGTCGGGTCGGTGGTCGTAGTCGCGGGCGAGGCGCCGGTGCAGCATGAGGGTGCCGTTGACCTGCTCGACCACCCACCGCTTCGGTTGGGGGACGAAGCGCTTGCCTTCGTCGTCGGGGTTGCGTCGGACCACCTCGACGGTGATGCCCTTCACCGCCCCGTGGATGATCATGGCGTCTTTGAAACCCTGATCGACCATGACCTTTTCCAGGCGCGCCGAACAGGAACCGACGGCTCACTCAACCTAACAACGCACCACAGTCGGCCCGGGAGGGGCGGTCAGCCGAACAGCGCCCATGCCCTGACCACGGCCACCGCCGCGCTGATCACAGCCAGGAGGCCCCACACGATGCGCAAGTGGTCGGGTGTGAAGCGCGGGCTTGGCGAGCCACCGGGCGAGACCATTCCAATGACGTCGTACACGCGCAACGCGAGATTGCGGTAGTCGAGGGTGATCAGCGAACCGACCACGAATACCGCCACAGCCCATACGAAATGAAACATTGGATCTCCGCATTCAGGGTCTTGGGAGGGTGCCGCGCCCGGCCGGGCCGCGACTGAGGGGGCTTGCCGAGCGCCAGGCGCCCCAGCTACCGGCAATTCCCCTATCCAGGGCACCGCCTGCCAGTGTCCACGCTGCGCCCTTCAGCGCCTTCGTACCGGAGACGACGGGCTCTCCAAGGACCGAGCCCGCCCCTCCGCCTGGTAGGGCGCAGGGGCGGGGCTTGGGTGGGTCCTGCTACTCGGGGCGGATGAGCTCCGTGACGAAGCGCATGTCGTGGTCGCTGCCCAGGTAGATCTCGCCGTACCCGGCAGCCGGCCATACGACTTGGCCGTCGATCCAGGGCACGGTCACGGAACGGTACGTCGCGTCCCCGCATAGCGTGGCCTCGCCGACCGGAGCTGGTAGGTCGCGGTACAGGTCCCGGGTCGGCCCGTACTGCAGGGGCAGCGTCCCGATCGGCTCGGCTTCATCACCTCCGGTGAGCGGGAAGAACACCAGCCAGGGAGCTCCCGACACGTAACTGTGCAGCAACAGGTACCGCACCCTCGGCCCCGGCTGCTGGCGTGCGACTCTGGCCAGGCGCCAGGCGCGCCGGACTCCGGTGAGTACGAACGCCAGGACCCCCAGTGAGATCACAGGCACGAGTGCAAACCAGAACGGCCGGTCGTCGTCCGGAACCACCTGGGTCGCGTAGACCGCGAGGGCGTCCGTGCCAAGGATCGTGAGCAGGATGGGTGCGTGTGCGGTCCTCTGTAGCCCCCGCACGCGCCACCAGGCGACCCGCCGGACGTCCGCCTCCGGGTGAAGGGTGGGATTCTCGAGTCCGCGGTATGCGGCCTGGCTGGTGGCGGCCTCGGCCATCTCCCGATAGCGGACCGGTACGACCTCGTCCGTCATGTGTTCTTCCCGCCTCATGTCAGCAGTAGCTCGGGCCGACGATGGACGGTATGGCGCAGGTTGCGACGCCCGCGCTGCCCCCGACGACGAATTCCGCACCCCGGACGAACGGATCACGCCCAGGCGCCGCGTGCCTGCCTCTTCCCGCTGCGTGGCGACCTCTGGGCGGGTGCTCGGTGATTCGTCCCGAGTTTACGCCCGCCTTCCAGGACATTCCGGCAGCGGCTCCTGCGCCCAGACCGACCGCACCCATGAGCATGTTATTCGAGAACTGCTCTCCTGCGTAGTCCAGCCCGTGCGTCTTCAAGTCCGCCAGTGCCTTGGCGGTGATCGCCACGGCCACGGCGAAGGCGCACACTCCGAGTGAGACGAAGCATGCCGCAAAGACCGCCACATCCGCGATGTCGCGCCAGTGGTCACCGACCCACTGGCCGAACCCGGAATCCCTGATGCTGCCCCAGGCGTTGCCGACCTTGTCCGTAGTGTTGTCCCAGGCGTTGCTGAAGTTGCCCTTCTTGAGGCTGCCCCAGACGCCGTCCTTCTTACGCTGTTCCTCATCGGCCTTGGCCTGCGCATCGTCGAGGGCCTTCTGGCGAGCGGCCTTCTGCTGGGCAGCCCGCTGTTGGGCGGCGCTGTCGTCGATGAGGTAGTGGGCGGGGTCGGCCTGGTAGGCCGCGTACTTCTTCTGGGACTCGGGGTCGGACTTGGGCGTCTGCTTCCAGGTCCACTTGCCGTTCTGGTAGGTGAACCCGGCGTCCATGCCGCGGTCCTTCGCCCACTGGTTGTCCGCGGCGACGCCCCCGTCGGTGGGGCCGAGCGGGCGGAGGCCGTCTGGGTCGGAGAAGGTGACCGGGGAGTTGTTGGCGTAGCTGTAGCCGTTCAGCGACTGGGGCTGGTCGAGCGCGAGGAGCGGGTCGACACTGATGAATTGCCCGGTCGATGGGTCGTACTCGCGTGCCCCGATGTGGGTGAGGCCCGTGGCCGCGTCGGTGGTGGCACCGAGGAAGCCGCTGTCCGTGGGCCAGCCGCCACCCGTGGTGGTGCCGCGGTCGGCGCCGAACGGGGTGGTGCGGCGCTTGACCGGCACTTGGGTGTCGGAGGCGATCGCCAGCGACTGGGTGCCGTGGTGGTCGCCCGCGAGGTAGAACAGCTTCTGCGTGCCCGACTCATTGGTGCGGACCGCGATGGTCTGGCCGGCCGCGCCGTAGGTGCGCTTGGCCCAGGTGGTGCCGTCGGCCTTGAGGTGCAGCTCGGTGGCCCCGAGGTGGAGGACCCGCTCGCCGCCCTCGGTGGCGCGGATCAGCAGGGTGCCGTCGGCGTCGTAGAGATAGTCGGTGTCCTTCCCGCTCTCGCTGATCTTGCTCAGTTTGCCCTCGGGGGACCAGGACAGGTCCTGGGTGCCGGTGGCGCCGGGGCGCTTGGTGGTGTTGCCGGTGGCGTCGTACGCGTAGCCGGGGGTGAACAGCGCGCAGCCGCTGCTGTTGGTGCCGGTGAGAGTGTGGGGCTTCGCACTGGTGTAGCAGTAGTCGATGGCGGTGTCGCCGCCGGCGGTGTGCTGCGTCTGGCGGGTGCGCTGTCCGGCGTCGTTGTATTTCCAGCTGGTCCAGTACGGGGCCGGGCCTCCGAGCGTGGCGGCGCTACGGGCGTCCGCGCAGTTCTGTGAGGACGGGGTCCAGGCTTCGGTGAGGCGGCGGTGGCCGTCGTAGGCGAAGCACTGGGTCTCGGCGCCGACGGTGCCGCCCAGTGTGGTCGGGTCGGCGATGGAGGTGATGTTGCCGGCGTCGTCGAAGCCGTACGTCAGGTCCTGCAGCATGTACGCGTGCGTCTGGTCCGTGACGTGGCTGCGGGTGAGCCGGCCGGTGCCCTCCTCATAGGTGTTGGTGACGTAGACGTTCTTGGCGCTCGAGCCGCCGGTGCCGAGCGTGAGCTGCTGTATCTGGCCCAGGGCCGAGTAGTCGGCGGCCCGCAGGTAGCCGGTGGCGCCGGTGACCGAGGTGACGTTGCCGAGGCCGTTGTAGCCGTAGCCGACGATCTCGGAGGGCAGTCCGCCGAGCGCTGGTTCGGAGCTGTTCTGCAGGGTGCCGTCGATGTTGTAATAGCTGGAGAAGTCGACGGTCGCGGGTGTGCCCGAGGCGACCAGCGGGTCGCTCGACGGCAGGGTGAGCCTGGTTCCGGTCGGCCGGGACAGGCTGTCGTAGGCCGTGACGGACTTGGTGTACGCCGCGCCCGTCTTGCCGCCGACGTACCGGGTCGTGCTGTCGGGCAGGCCCTTGAACACGCCGTCGTAGGTGCGGCCGGTCAGCTGGTTGGCGTCGGTCTTGGACCCCTGCCAGGTGCCGGTCTCACGGCCCAGCTCGTCGTAGGCGGTCAGAACGGCCGTGCCTCGGGCGTCCGTGTTCTTGACCGGCCGGTCGAGGGCGTCGTATGCGGTTGTCGAGGTGCCCTTGTCCGGGTCTCCGGTGGTGGTCTGTCGGCCGAAGAGGTCGTAGCCGTAGGTCCACTTGGCGCCGTCGGGGCCGGTGATGGACGTCTTCTTGCCGTCGAGCGTGTAGGTGTACTTCACCGAGGCGTAGCCGTTGCCGAGCGCGCCGCCGTACTGGGGGTCGGCGGGGCTGGTGGAGGCGTACTCGCGGGACTCGACCATCCGTCCCCGTGCGTCGGTGATGGTACGGGTGGCCGTGCCGCCCTGGACGGCGCTGGTGGCGGTGGAGTCACCGGTGTAACTCGTCGTGGTGGTCCGCTTCTTGACGCCGTAGACATGGAGCGTGCTGGAGACGGTGCGGCCGGCCCCGTCGAAGACGGTCTCCGTCTGCGTCGGCGCCTCGCCGTACTCGGCACGGGTGTACGTCCCGTTCGGTGCGGAGGTGGGGTCGAAGACGCCGGCATATGTCTCGTAGGCGTGGCCACGCGAGTCGTAGCGGGTGTCGGTCAGCAGCCGCCCGCCCTGCGGGCTCGGCGTCTGGGTCTGCAGCGGACGCAGCAGCGCGTCGTACAGCGCGTAGTTGGTGTTGTAGCTCGTGCCGTCGGCCTTGAGGGACGAGGACGACACCCACGACGGGGCGTCGGCCGCCATGCGGTAGGCGAAGGTGGCGGTCGCAGCCTGGCCTCCGGCCTTGGAGCGGTCGGGTGCCCAGACCGCGGTCAGCCGGCCGAGGGCGTCGTAGGTGCGCTCGGTCTTCTTGAGGTTCGCGTCGTAGGAGCGGACGGGGACCGCGCGCCGCGGATCGAGGAAGTCGACCGTGCGGAAGCCCTTGGCGTCGGTGTGGATGGTCCGGGTCAGCGGGCCCTCGGTGGCGGGGGTGTAGGCCGTCGACGAGGTGTGGCCTCCGGCGTCGGTGGTCGACAGGGTGCGGCCCAGGACGTCGTACGTCTCGGTGGCGAGTGTCTGCCAACTGGGCGTGCCGGTGCTGGTGTAGCCCTTGGCGCGGCCGGTCCAGGTGGCGAGGCCCTTGGTGGGGGCCTGGTTCGCGGTCCAGGTGCTGGCGGTCGGGTCGTCATAGACGGTGGCGGTGTCCGAGAGGACGTCGCCGCGGGTGCCGGTGCCGGTGGGCAGGTCGAGGTCGGCGTCGGCGACGGTGCACTGCTTGCCCACGGTGCGGCTGCGGGAGACCAGGGCGGTCAGTCCGGCTGCGTCGTTACGGGCGTACCAGGTGCGGGTGCAGGTCTCGTCCCCGGCGGTGCCGTACAGCCCGGAGTCGTAGACGGTGACCGGCATGCCGTAGCTGTCGAAGGTGGTCTGGACGGCCTGTCGGCGCCAGGTGTCCGAGGCGGTCAGATGCGTGTACGTGGTGGTCTGACCGGTGCGGACGTATCGGGCGACGTGGTCGGCGGAGTCCGGTACGCCGGTCTGGCGCGCGGTCTCCTTGGACCACGGCTGGTTGGCCGTGACCGAGATCGGCTGGGCGCCGTTGTAGACGACCTTCTCACGCAGCTGACCGGAGTACTGGTCGCTGTCGGTGAGGGTGGCGAGGCCGACCGAGGGAGTGGCCAGCGGCGCGAGCTTCACCGACTTGGTGGTGCCGTCCTTGTTCTTGTCGCCGTCCATGCCCTGCATGTACAGCGAGACCGTCTTGTGCTGCGGCTGGGTGGTGCCCTTCGCGCCGCTGTATACGGTGACCTGGCGGTAGCCGCGCCAGTCGGACCAGGTGCGCTCGGCCTTCGGGGTGAAGGGCGAGTCGCTGTGGTGCCAGGCGGCGCCCGCGTAGGAGTAGGAGTTCTCCACAGCCTCGTTGTGGCCGGCCGGGTCGGAGGTGGTCACGGCGAGGACGCGGTACTTGTGGAACCAGTCGATGGAGGCTTCCTGCGCTCCGTTGATGTTCCAGTACTGCGGGTAGCAGCTACGGGTGTTGGTGTCCTCGGCGGTGCCGAGGACCTCGCTGCGGACGCACTCGGGGGCGGACAGGGTGACCGTGGTGATGGCGCCGGTCTCCGAGGTGACGGTGGAGATCCGAGGCCGGGTCAGCGGCAGGATGTCGTCCGTGCCGTCCACGCGGTTGGGCAGCAGCCGGTACGTGAAACCGACCGGGGGCACGGTGAGGGCGGTGCCGGCCTTGGCGGTGCGCTGGAGCGACTTCAGGGTGAGGACGTGGTCGGAGGAGTCGCCGATGTCGCCGCCGTCGAGGTACTGCTGGGTGAGCTTCCAGGAGTCGACCGGGTCGTAGGCGGTGGTGGAGGCGTTCCAGGTGAAGGTGTTGACGCCGGTCAGCCGCTTGCGGGAGAAGAAGGACGGCGAGGTCGTGTAGCAGTCGGTGGCACTGCTGGCGCAGAGTGCGTCGAAGGGGACGTCCGGCCAGTTGTGGGCGGTTTCCTTGGTCAGCGAGGTGCAGTCGGCGACGGTGCAGCGCTCGGCGTGCGCGAAGGTGACCTTGGCGTCGGCCTTGTCGGTGAACAGGGCGTCGGCGCGGAGACCGTACTGGATTTCCTTCAGGTAACCGCCGCGCGTGTAGGACGCGTTCGCCGTGGTCGCCTTGTTGCGGGGGTAGTGGTTCGTCTCGGCGGTGTACCAATAGCTGGCGGCGTTGCCGTAGGGATCTTCGACGTAGTCGAGGTTCCAGCGCCAGGCCTGGGTGACCCAGCGGTCGGCGAACGTGCTGCCCTTGGTGTAGCCGGGCTCGCCGGAGTCGTCGCCGAAGACCGGCACGGTCCAGGTGGAGTTGGTGCGCTGAGTGGTGGCGCCGTCGAGCTTGTTCAGGCCGAAGACGTACTTCGTACCGTCGCCGGTGGTGACGGTCCAGTGCTCGCCGTTGTCGTCGCCGTTGTCGGCGCCGGTGGAGCGGATCACCTTGGAGGCGTCGTCGTCGGACAGCCGCCAGGTGCCGGTGGTGGTGTCCTTCACCAGCTTCGAGGACTTGCCGTTGAGTACCAGGCTGGCGTTGTCGTACTTCCAGCACTGGTCGTCCACACCGCTGTGGCCGTCCTTGTCGCAGCTGCCGTAGGCGCGCTCGATGTACGACTCGGTGATGCTGAAGCCCTCACCGGTCGCGCTGCCCTGGTTGTTGCTGGTGGCGGTGCGTCCGTCGATGCTTCCCGAGTCGTATGAGAGGGAGAGCGCCGGGGCCGGTCCGGCGGCCGCCGAGGGCAGCGGGAAGTCGTGGGACCAGGAGAACGATCCGGAGCTCTTGCCGGCCTCCCAGGAGGACGACGCCGCGAGCGGGGTGGCGGAGTAGTTGCCGGTTCCGGAGCTCGAGGGGCCTGAGCCGCCGGAGGCGCTCACGGCGAAGACGGTGCCGCCCGAGACGGCCTGTGTGGTCAGGCCCGCGTCGGCGCGGTCGAGGGTGACGCCGGCGGAGAGGGTGTGGGCGGAGATGTCGTTGGCCGACTCCACGGGCGTCTGCGTACGGCACTTCGCCTTTGCGGGCGTGGTCAGCGCGCAGTCGGGGAGCTGGACGAGCCGGAGCCGTCCGCCCCAGTCGCCGCCCACGGCTCCGGCGAAGGCGGTGTAGTCGAGGGTGAGGCGGGCCCGGCTGGGCTGCTCGGCAGCGGCGGTCAGGAGGACGCCGGTGATGCCGACGCGCCGGGACGCGTCCTGGTCGAGGACGGCGACCTCGACGGTGCCGGCGGCGTTCTTGGCGCTGCCGGACTTGGGGGCCTTGGGTACGGAGACGGTGACGGGCAGTCCGCCGGGCTCGGCGGCAGCGGTCTTTCCCGGGGCGAGGGCGACGGTCGCCTCTCCGCCGGACGGCCAGGATGCCTTGCGCTCGGCCGCCGCCTTGCGGGCGAGGGCGGCGTCCGCCTTCTTCTCCTTGGCCACGCGCTGGCGGTCCTTCTTCGCCCCGGGCCCGGACACTTCCTCGACCTTGCTCGGCCGGGAGTCCGGCGCGTCGGGCCGGCCCAGGGCCTCCGCCGCCACGGCGACCGGAGCCAGCCCGGCAGGGAGGGCGAGCAACAGCGACAGGACGGTCGCCACCGGGCGTGCCCGGAAGCGGGCTCTGCGCCGCTCCGTTCCGCCTGGTGGCCTCGTCGGGGTGGGTATGCCGAATGTCATGAGTGCCTTCTTCTTCCGGTCCCCCGCAGCGGGGGATGACAGAGGGAATCGGCGGCAGGCGGAGCCGGACCGGAGCGACCGGTGCGGGGCGCACGCGAGCACGTCCGGTCCTGAAGCGGACCGGACCGCGCTGGGACGGGAGCCCTGGGCCGACGGCGGCCGCGAGGGCGCGGCCGAACCGGAGCCTGCCGCAGGGGCGTACCCCGGGACCGGGCCCGGTGTACGCGTCCCTCGGAGGGCCGTCGGACGACGACGGCCCTCCGAGGGAATGTCAGTCGCCGATGAACTCGGTGATCTGCGTCGACGAGGCCATGGCACCGGCCCACACACGCAGGTCCGTGAGGCGCGCGGGGAGGTGGTGCTGCCAGGAACCACCGTCGAACGCCGTGCCGACGGCGAACTCGCCGGAGCCGCGCACCGGAGTGAACGGGAAGGAGTCGCCCTGGCGGTTGTGGCCGAGGTAGAGACTGACCTTCGGTTCCCCGCCGTCGGCGGCGTCGAACACGCCGGTCAGCCGGACGGGGCTGTCCAGCTCGGCGAGGCCGCTCGACGCCACCGAGGTGAGGGTGCCGTCACTGTTGAGCCGTCCGAAGTGCCACGTACCGACAGGGACCGTGCGCTCCTCGAAGGTCTCCTCGTCGAAGACCGTCTCCTTGCCGGTCAGCTTGAACCACAGGCCCCAGGAGGAGCCGTCGGCGGTGCGCTGGCCGAGAACCTGGCCGAGGTACCCGATGGTCTTGGATGCCAGTGCCGTGCCGTCGAGTTCGGCCAGGGTGGTGACGGTGAACGAACCCGTGTCGTCCACCAGCGGACCGGGGGCGGTGCCCGCGTCGTCCGAGCCGTCGAACACGAGCTGACCGTCCACGACGGAAGCCCCGCCCAAGAGGGTCAGAGTGCGCCCGTAGCCGGAGGTGCCGTCCGGGACGGTGGTGCCGCTGGCCTGGGTGGCCGACCAGTCGGCTACCAGCTCAGCGCCGGCGAAACCGTCGGATGTGAGCAGCTTCGCCTCGTCGGCGATCTCGGCTGCGCTCAGCGTCCGCTGCCAGACGGCCACCTCGTCGATGGAGCCGAGAGACGGGTCGGTGTAGACGTCCGACCAGAAGACGCGGCCGATCTGGAGCGGCCCGGTGGAGGCCCAGGCGGTCGTGTAGGGGGCGGTGCCCTGCAGCCGCCCGTTGACGTAGAGGGCCACGGTCTTGGCCGTCGCGTCGTACACGCCGGTCAGATGACTCCACACGCCCAGGGTGGCCGGTTCGGAGGACTTCACTCGGCTGTAGGACCAGCTGCCGCCCGCCGGGGCGTCGTTGTTGACGGCCCGGAAGGACCACGCACCGGCGCTCTGCTCGTAGCCGAGGTAGAACAGGCTGCGGTGGGTGCCGTTTTGGCTGACGAAGGTGCGGTTGCGGCCGGCCTGATCCATGCGCACCCAGGCGGAGACGGTGTAGGAGGACCGGGTCTCCAGGACCTGGCCGGAGGTGGCCGCGTACCCGCCGCTGCCGTCGAGGGCGAGGCCCTTGTCCGTGACCGGCGCGGGCAGCTGCATGCCGTTGGCGTCGTGGGTGATCAGCCCACGCCGTCCCCGGTCGTCGCGGGTGGCGGCGCCACCCAGGGAGGCGTCATGGCCGGAGCTCGTGGCGTCCAGCGCCGTACCTGAGGACTCGTCGAAGTGCCACCGCGCGAGGGGCCCGGCGCCCGCGGCGACCAGGAAGTCCACCACGTTCTCCGCACCCCAGCGGCCCAGGCCGTCCTTGGCCTGCACGTAGATCCGATGAGTGCCCGAGCGGTCCGGGGTGACCGTGGCGGTCGCAGTGGAACCGTTCAGTGCCGTCCAGCCGGCGCTCTGCGTCAGCCGGTACTGGTAGGCCACGTTCGAGGTGTCGCCGTCCGCCGCGGAGAAGACGAAGGAGCCCTCCACACCCGGACCACCCCCGCCTTCGCAGACGTTGGACGTGCACTCGGTGTAGGGACCGGTGAACGCGATCTTCGGCGCCTTGGGCGCGGTCGGGTCGACCTTGAAGTAGCACCAGCCGGTGGTGGAGGCGTTCGACGGGCCTGCCAGGTAGTCCGTCCCGTTGTCGTAGTACGAGCGAGTCCAGGCCCGGTAGCGGTGGAGTTTGCCCTCGCTCAGCGTCGACCACGACAGCGTCTGCTTGACGTTGTCACCGACGAAGCCGCTGGTCGGCCGCAACTCGCCGTTGCCCGCCGACGTGTCGGACCAGGTGCCGTCGCTGTTCCTGTGGTCAACGTCGAAGAAGATCCGCAACTTGGCACCGGACTCGCCGCCCGCCATGGTCTGCGGGGTCGCGGTCAGCGCCGGGGTCGGGTCGGAGACGACCGAGGGAGCGGACTCGCTCGTCGAGCACACCTGACTGCTACCGGCGACCACACCGATGCTGCTCGGCTTGGCAGGCAGGCCGACGTACTTGACGGACAGTACGGCGTCGTTCTTGAAGCGCTTCCAGGCGGAGGTGTCGGACTCGTCGTGCGCCCGCAGCTCCAGGGTGAGCCGGGAGAACTTGCCCGCGGCGAAGTCCTTGACCGTCGGGGTGAGGTTCTCGTTGGTCTCCTCCGGGTTGTCGTTGAACTCGATGGCCGCCGCCGGCTGTGAGGGGCTGCACGCCGTGCCCCGGCCCGCCGATACGTACCGGTCACCCATCCAGTCCAGTTCCGAGGGTCGTGACGACCAGGTCGTGGACGCGGAGATGTTGTTCGTACGGACCAGGTCCACCCAGCGCGCGTCACAGGTGAACGACCAGGTCTCCGTGGCACGGAACGTCGCGTCCAAAACCTGCTTGCCCTTCAGGCTGGCGGGCGAGAACTCGAAGTACAGCCTCTGGACATAGCCAGGGCCGCAGTAGTACCCGCTCCAGGTGCCGCACTTGCCCACGCCCTCGCCGCGGCCGTCGGATCCATTGCCCCAGCCGTACGACTCGTAGCCGTCGGAGCGCAGCAGGGTTCGCTCCGACTCGCCCCACGTCACCGTCGGGTCAATGTAGATGGGGTACTGATCGGATGTGGTCTCGCGGATCAGCTCCGGGTCGGGGACGACCGACAGCGAGTCCCGGTCGACGCTTGTCTCCATGTCCTTGACGAGGTCGCCCTCGCCCGGCTGCTGCGAGCGGTCGACGTACCCCTCGCCCGAGTGCCCGTCCGCCGCGCCGGCGACCGAGGGACCGGTCGGCCCTTCGGCCGGGGCAGACTGGAAGATTGCCGGGCTGGAGGTGGCGTCGGCCAGTCCCGCGGAGTTCCACATCTGCGCGGCGGGGGCGCGGAACACCGTGCGCCCCAACTCGTCCTTCGCAGACAGGGTGCCGCCCGGCATGCTGTGGACAGTCAGGCCGTCGGCCTTGAGACCGTATTCGATCTCACGGAGCTGCGGGTTGCTCGCCGCCTCGGGAGTCTTGACCACCAGAACCTGGCGGAACCCCTCCACGGTGGCGCTCATGCTGAGGTCCACGTCCGGCAGCACGTTCTTGTACACCGCGCTTGAACCGTCCAGCTCAGGCTGGGGCAGCTTCCCCGGCCAGCCGAACTGGAGGGAGCGGCCCTGTTTGGAGATCGTCACCAGATCGGCACCGTCGCCGCCATCCGAGAAGTCGATATCCACGGCAGCCGCCTTCGGTGCCACCGAGCCGTCCGCCCGGCGGACCAGCGTGGCATCCGGCTCCTGCCAGCCTCCACCCGGCCTTGCCACGCGCACGGGCACAGAAGACTCCTCAAGAGTGAAGGAGAATCCGTCCGGGTTGGCATAGGTCGTCGCGCGTTCCGTACGCTCACCGACCACTTCCACACGCTGTCCGGTCTGCTTCGCCTCCGCGAGTGCTTCATGCCCCTCCGAGAGGGCGGCTCCTTCCGCAGCCGCGGCCGGAGCCGCCGCCAGCGTGGGAAGCCCCCCTATGACAGCCGCGGCCACCATTCCGGCGATCGCGCGTCTGCCGGCTTCGGATCTATCGCCACGCCGACGGCGTGGCCACCCCCTGCTCATGGAATTCTCCACATGTATCGATCACCTCAAACGGAAGCAGAAGCAAAGCCTCTTGATCACCGTTGGGGCAAGCGAAAGGAGATGAGGTGCCGCACGGTGAGAAGTCATGGAAAATCGGGCCATAAAGGCCGGCCCTCCGGTGGAGTGTTCAGGCAGAGAAGCTACGGAGTGGCAATTGCGAACCCTTCCCGAACGCAAAGTAATTGATGACCCGTCATGTAATGGAGGGGGGTTCTGGAGGAACCTGAATTCCGGGGGCTGGGGAGAGGGGGCCGGGGGACCGGTTGTGATGGAAAGGTTACTTCCGCTTCGGAGAGCGGGGGTTGTGGGCAGGGGGTGTGGTTCAACTCCAAATTGAGCGGTGCGGAGGTGCCCGGCCAAACGGCGTTGGGGCTTTGGGCATCGACGGCCCCACCCCTCCCAACCACGCAACGGCCCCCGGAAAGACCGCCACCGCCGCCGTCCACCAGTGCATCGTGACCACCTTCAACGAGCACCCCGGGAAGGTGTTCCGCGTCCGTGATCTGCACGAACACCCCAGCCTGCCCACGGACGAGCCCTCGATCAACGTCACCCGCTCCCGCCTGGGACGACTCGTCCGCCAAGGACTCCTCGAACAACCCAGACGCGGCCGCCATCAGAAACGGACTTAACGCCCTCCAAAGGCCAGCGGAGCCGTCCCTGTCGAAACTCCTTTCGTGCCGTGCGGCAAGCGCTCTAGGGTGGCGCGGTGACGACTCGGATGATCATTCTCAACGGTGGTTCCAGCTCGGGCAAGTCCGGGATCGTACGGTGTCTGCAGGACGTACTGCCGGACCCGTGGCTGGCGTTCGGGTGCGACTCGTTCGTCGACGCGATGCCCGCGCGGATGCAGACGTCGGACGAGGGGATCGTGTTCGCGGCGGACGGCGGGGTGAATGTCGGGGCGGACTTCCGGGTGTTGGAGGCGGCCTGGATGGAGGGCATCGCGGCGATGGCCCGGGCAGGCGCCAGGATCATCGTCGACGACGTCTTCCTCGGCGGAGCGGCGTCCCAGCAGCGGTGGCAGAAGGCGCTGAACGGACTGACCGTGCTGTGGGTCGGCGTCAGGTGCGAGAGCACGGTCGCCGCGGGCCGCGAGGTCGCACGAGGAGACCGCGTCCGGGGCATGGCCGCGTCACAGGCGGAGGTGGTCCACGAGGGGGTGCTCTACGACCTGGAGGTGGACACGACGCGCACCGAGTCCCTGACCTGCGCGCGCACCATCGCCGCCCATGTCGACTGGACCGCCGGACCGGCAGTCGCGACAGGTCCGTGAGCCGTCCGATCACTGCCCCCGCGCACGGACCGGTGTCGTGCGGAGCGGAACGGTTGAATGCACAGGTGGTGAACTGGGCACAGATGTACGACTGTCACGGGGACGTCGATCGCGTCCCCGAGCTGGTGAACCGCGTCGAGTGCGAGAACGCCGCAGAGGCATGGGACGAGCCCGGTCATGTGAGCGGCCCGCTGGACCTGGATCCTGCCGATGCACCATAGAACCGCGTGGGTGTCAGGGAAGCGGTGCGGCGATGATGTACCCGTGTTCTACGAGGATCTGGCCGGCGCGCCCGGCGACTCGTGACGCTCACGCGCTCCTGACGGGCAGCGGGACGTCGAGCGGCAGGTTAATGGGTGTACGGGAAGTGGATCTTGCACGTAGGGTCCCGCCATGTCCCTGAGCCGCATAGTCCTCGCGTCCGGTCGGCTGATCGAGCTCTCCGAGCTGCGGTTGTCCTCGACCTACGGCGGAATGCTGGAGGGCTATCCGTGCAAGCCCGTCAACGACCTGAAGACCAGGGGCCTTCTGCGGACCGTCGAACGTGCCTTTCCCGCAGCACCGGTCCATCTCGTTGCGCCCTCCCGTGAATACCCCGAACAGGCCGCCGGCGCGTTCGGCCCTGTCGAGGTGCTGCCCTCCGTGGCCTGTGTCGGCTCCTTCCGGTCGACAGCGGTCGACCCCGACCACGACCCGGTTCTGTACCGCTCCGCCCTGACCGTCGTCTGGTTCCAGCCCACAACGGACGTGCCGTCCGGCGACGGTGCCGACCCTGCGCTGCGCGACATCGACTGGGAGGAGCTGGCCCGGGACTATGAGCTCTAGCTCTTCCCTTCGACCGGGCTTCAGGGTGAGAGGGTTGAGGCACCGCCCAGCGGGGTTGCGTCACTGCCTCTGAAGAGCCGGAGGCGCCCCCGTCCGGGCGCCGTGCGAAGCGCCTCGGGCATGGCGGCCGGGGGCGCGTCGGCGTGCGGCGGGTGCTGGTGGCCTCCGCCCTCGCAGGAGACGCCCGGGAACGCCTCCAGACCTCCTCGGCCGGAGGAGACGCGGTGCTGCCTGGAGTACGGTCAGCACGAGGCGGACGGGTAGGCCGTAACCGCGTGAAACCATCGCCGTGCGGAGCCGGCCGGGTGCGGCCGCTCCGCTGCCGAGTTGCCGTGCCGCCGGGAGGGACGTCGGATGACCGGCGACGGGATACGTGCACGCTTCGACGGTCGCAGCCGTGTCGAGGTGATGCTCGGCCCTGTCTCGGCCTCGAAGCGGGAGCGTATCGAGCAGATCGCCCACGCCCTCGGCTACCGGCTGCTCTCCATGCAGAGCCAGTTCCCCAGCGGCCTCTGGTGCGTCTTCGAACGCGACGACAGCCCACTGGCCCGCCGCCGCAACGAGCCGGCGATTGCCCGGCTGCGCGCGGGCGAACCGCTGTTGGGCGCGCTCGACCCGCCCCCGCCGCCGGCTTCGCCGCCGCCGGTCGGTTCGCAGCCACGGCCGCCGCGACCCAGGCGTCCCGCGTCGCCGCCCCCGCCGCCACCCGCGGTGGCTCCGGCCCGGCCACGGGTGCCGCCCCCGCCGGCGCACCCATCGCCGCCGCTTCCCCCGCCTCCCGCCGACCCGGCCGGGTCTCGTCGTCGCGGACAGAGCGACGGTGGTGCGTGAGACGGGCCGTCGAGGGGCGGGCAGTCGTCAGTTCGTGTGGGCGATCTGGATGAGGTTGCCGCAGGTGTCGTCCAGAACCGCCGTGGTGACGGGGCCCATGTCCACCGGCTCCTGGGTGAACCGGACGCCCAGCCCGCGCAGGCGGTCGAACTCCGCGTGCACGTCGTCCACGGCGAACGAGGTGATCGGGATGCCGTCCTCGGCCAGTCCCGTCTTGTACGGCTTCACAGCCGGGTGGTCGTCCGGTTCCAGGACCAGTTCCGTGCCGTCGGGGTCCTCGGGGGAGGTCACGGTCAGCCAGCGGTGCTCACCGAGCGGGACCTCGGTCTTCTTCACGAAACCCAGCACGTCCGTGTAGAAGCTCAGAGCCTTGTCCTGGTCGTCGACGTGGATGCTGGTCAGATGGATCCTCATGGGGCGCTCTCCGGCGTATCGGGCTTGAGCCATCGGGTCACGATGCGCTCGAGCGGTTCGGTGTCGAGATCGTGGAACTTGTAGCGGCCCTGGCGCCGCGTGCGGACCAAGCCGGCGGATTCCAGTACGGCGAGGTGCTGGCTGATCGCCTGACGCGACAGCCCCAGGCCGTGTTTGCTCAGCAGCCTGCCGCAGAGCTCGAAGAGGGACTGCCCGTCCCGCTCGCTGAGCTCGTCGAGGATGCGCCTGCGGGTGGGATCGGCCAGCGCCTTGAAGACATCATCAGCCACAACCCAACGATAGGCAAGTATCCACTTGCCTATCAACCCGGAGCCACGTACGCCTACATGTTGATCATGTGACCGGCCAGTCCGTGCACCGCTTCCTTCACCGCCTCGCCGAGCGTGGGATGCGCGTGCACGTTGCGGGCGACCTCGTGCACCGTCAGGTCCCACTGCTGCGCCAGGGTGAGTTCCGGCAGCAGTTCGGTGACCTCCGGGCCGATCAGATGGGCCCCCAGCAGCTCCCCGTACCGGCCGTCGCTGAGGATCTTCACGAAGCCGGCGGCGTCGCCGAGCCCGTGGGCCTTTCCGTTGGCGCTGAAGGGGAACTTCTGCACCTGTACGTCGAAGCCGCGCTCGCGCGCCTGCGCCTCGGTCCAGCCGAAGCTGGCGATCTGCGGCTGGCAGTACGTGGCGCGGGGGATCATCGTGTAGTCGAGTTCCATCGTCTCCACGTCCGCGATGGTCTCGGCGGCGACGATGCCCATGGCCTCGGCCGCGTGCGCCAGCATGAGCCGTGCGGTGACGTCCCCGATCGCGAAGATGTGCGGAACGCTGGTGCGGCAGCGCGCGTCGACGTCGACCGCGCCGCGGTCGGTCAGCCGTACGCCGGTGGTCTCCAGGCCGTAGCCGGTCACCCGCGGCTGGAAGCCGATGGCCTGCAGCACCTTGTCGGCTTCGAGGACCTGGCGCTGCCCGCCGGTCGTCACATGGACGCTCACCTTCGGGCCCGAGTCGTTGATGGCCTCGACCCGCGTGGAGGTCAGCACGTTGACGCCCAGCTTGCGGTACCGGCGGGCCAGTTCCGCGGAGACGTCCTCGTCCTCCAGCGGAACGACCCGGTCCATGAACTCCACCAGCGTCACCTGCACGCCGTAGTTGTGCAGCACGTACGCGAACTCGACGCCGATGGCGCCCGCGCCGGCGATGACGATGCTCTCGGGCAGCCGGTCGCTGAGGATCTGCTCCTCGTACGTCACCACCCGCTCGCTCAGGCTCGTGCCCGGCAGCAGCCTCGTCGTGGCGCCGGTGGCGAGGATGCAGTGATCAAAGCCGATGCTCTGCTCCGAGCCGTCGGACGCTCGGACGCGCATGGCGTGGGCGTCGGTGAAGACGCCCGTGCCGTCGAACTCGGTGATGGCGTTCTTCTTCATCAGGTAGTGCACGCCCCGGACGCGGCCGTCGGCCACCTTCCGGCTGCGCCGGAACGCCTCCCCGTAGTCGAACTCGACCCGGCCCTCGACGCGGATGCCGAAGGTCTTCGCCTCATGGGTGAACAGATGGGCCAACTCGGCGTTGCGCAGCAGCGCCTTCGAGGGAATGCACCCCACGTTGAGGCACACACCGCCCCAGTACCGCTCCTCCACGACCGCGACGGACATCCCGAGTTGGGCGCAGCGGACCGCCGCCGTGTAGCCGCCAGGGCCGGCCCCGAGAACCACGACATCGAAGTGTGCACTCATACCGGCACCATAGGGGCGCGGGCCCGGTGAGTGGCGTAGCGCCGTGCGGCATCGGTGGAATCCACCGGCGCACCGCACGGGCCCCGAGGCTGAGCGACCCGAATCGGACGGGATCGCTCAGCCTCGGCTGCCGCGAGGCGGCTCGCGGAGACCCAAAGGTTCAGGTCACGCGGTGGTGCAGGCCCTCCCGTCGAGCGTGAAGCCCGTCGGCGCGGAGTTGTCGCCGCCCTTGGTGGCGGTGAAGCCGAGGGTCACCGAACCGCCGGGGGCGATGGCCGAGGTATAGGACACGGGCGTGACGCTCACCGTGCCGCCGTCCTGGGCCGGGGTCCCGCCCCACATGTTGGTGACGCGCTGACCGTCGGCGAAGCGGAAGCCCAGCGTCCAGCCGTTGACGGCCTCGGCACCGGTGTTGCCCATGACCATCTCGCCCTGGAAGCCGCCCGGCCACTCGTTGACGACGCGGTACCCGACGGAGCAGGCCGCGCCGGGAGTGCCGCCCTCTTCGGTGGTGACGCCGACGGTCGCCGAGCGGGCCGAGCGGTTCCCGGCCGCGTCGCGGGCGTAGACGGCGAAGGTGTACGCGGTGCCGGCGGTGAGGCCGGTCACCGTGGCGGTGGTCGTGGACGACGCGGCGACGCCGGTCTCCGAGGCGCCGCTGACGCTGACGACGTCGTATCCGGTGACGCCGACGTCGTCGGTGGCGGCGGGCCATGCCAGGGTGACGGAGTCGGCGGTCACGGCGGAGGCGGTCGGGGCGCCGGGGGCGGTCGGGGCCTGGGTGTCGCCGGTGTCGCCGCCGTAGACGGTGGCCTCGCGGGAGGTCTGGGCGATGCCGTTCGCGCCGTGGAAGATGCGCTCGCCCCAGGAGCTGAGGCGGCTCGGGTCGAAGTCGATCGCCAGGTCGAGGACCGGGTCGGTGTTGCCGCTCCAGGACCACGCGAGGTAGCCCAGCCGGAGCTGCTCTGCGGCGGCCATCATGGTGTCCTCGTCCGGGTCGCCCCACTGGTCGGCGGGTCCTCCGAACTCGCCGATGAGGAGGGGCAGTCCGGCGTCGACGAACGCGGTCAGGTAGTCGGTAATCTCCGGGGCGGTGTCGAAGACGCTGTACATGTGGATCGAGAAGATCAGGTTCCCGGTGGGGTCGGCGTCGTACACGGCCTGGGCGTTGGCGCGCATGACGCCTTGCCAGTCCTGGCCCCAGTTGGGTGCGTCCACCATGATCGTGTGCTGGAAGCCGGCGTCGCGGAGCTTCTCGACGGCGGCGGTGGTGGGCTCGGTCCAGCCCGCCGGATCGGTGTTGCCCCAGGGCTCGTTGCCGATGTTGATGACGACGTAGTCCTCTTCGCCGGTGAGCACGTCGCGCAGGCCGATCCAGTAGTCGGCCGCGTGGTCGAGCGTGCCGGCCGCCGCCTCCTCGCCGTAGCCGGTGGTGTCGTGCACCTCGAGTACGCAGATCAGCCGGTTGGCCTTGCAGTCCGCGACGACGGCGGCCACGTCGGCGGGGCTGTTCTCGGTCCAGCGGTGTCCGTCGGAGAGGACGACCCGTACGGTGTTGGCGCCCAGCGCCTTGATGTCGGCCAGCGACTGCGTCTCGCCCGGGTACCAGGTGTGGGCGTGGTTGACGCCGCGCATGACGAAGTCGTTGCCGTTGGCTTCCAGGAGCCGGCCGTCGCTGATGTGGAGTCCGGGGGCGGCACGGACATCGGACGGCTGCGCGTACGCGGCGCTCGCACCGAGGGGGCCGGGCAGGAACAGCCCGAGGACCACGGCGAGTCCGGCCAGCAGTGCGACGACGGAGGTCCTCGGTGCGGCGCGCCCTGTGGCACCTCTCGCGGCGCTGACTGCCGGGCTTGCTGCGGTGCCGGCCGTCGTGCTTCTCGCCGTGCTTCTCGTTCCTGTCGTGCTTCTTGCTGTTCTCACTGTGTCTCCAGGAGTGGGGGCCAAGAAACGTGGACATCGGATGTATGGGAGCGCTCCCATGAAGCCATGACGCCAGGAGCACGTCAAGACGTTGTGCGCGGGCCGCCTCGGTCACCTGCCTCCGGACCCGGCGGCCGAGGACCCGATGACGACCACTCGCGCCCACGCGGGCGGCGAATCGGGCACATGGCCGGGGTCGTCCTCGTCCCACGACGCGGCCTGCTGCCGGGGGAACAGGCCGACCACCGTCCGACACGGCGGCCGGTTGTCCGGCCAGGGCGTGTGTCCGTCGGTCAGGACCACGATCACGTCCGGCCGGGGCCGGGCCCGCAGCGCCTTGGCGAAGCCCGCGCGCAGGTTCGTCCCGCCACCGCCCACCAGCGGAATCCCCTCGGCACGGCACAGCGGATGCACGGTCCCGGCCGCCGCGTCGCACGAGAGCACACTGACCAGGTCCCGGCGGCCGCCCACGGCACGGGAGATGGCGGCGACCTCCTGGAGTGCGCTGCCCAGTTCGGCGTCGCTGACCGATCCCGACGTGTCGATGATCACGACGACCCGGGGCGGCCTGCGCCGCAGGCTGGGCAGGACGACGCCGGGGACCCCGGCCGAGCGCCGCGCGGGGCGGCCGTACGTGTAGTCCTCGCCGGCCCCGGCGCCGGAGGCCGCCGAGCGGACCGCCGCGCCCAGCAACTCCCGCCACGGCTGCGGCGGTTGGAACGCCTCCTCGGCCCAGCGCCGCCACCCCCTCGGGGCGCCGCCCGGACGGCCGTTGATGCCCTGCGCCACCCGGAAGCGGACCGCGTCCCGTTCCTGCGCACTGAGTCCGTCCGCGCCGTCCGGTCCCAGCTCCCAGTCCCGTTCCAGTCCGTCGGCGCCACTGCCGCAGTCCAGCCAGATCATGCTCCGCGTGGCAGGCCCGAGCCGGAAATGACTCAGGAGGGTGGCGAGGACCACGGGCCTCGTCGGGTCCTTGCCCCGTGCGCCGTGTCCGGCGTCGAGGAGGTCGAGGACGGTGCGTCCGACATCGGTGTGGGCGTTGTCGAGGAGCAGCAGCGGTCTGGGCTTCTTGTTGAGCCGGCGCAGAGTGCCGTAGTTGGCGTCGATGTCGTCGAGGAGGGCGGCGACGAGATGTTCCTCGGCGGTGCGTCTGCGGTCGTCGAGTCTGCGGAAGCCGCGGACGAACTGGAAGAGCCGTTGCAGTGAGTCGCCCTGATAGCCCTGGGAGCGGTGCAGCCGCCCGCCCCACCAGGCGAGCGCGCCCTTGTCCGGTTCGCTCCTGACGAGCTGCGCCCGGGCGGTGCCGAGGACGATCGCGGCGATGCTGTCGAGGCCGGGGACGGCGGACAGACGTCGCGCCGGGCGAGGTCGCGGTGGCGTCACCCGCTCCACGCGGGCACGCCGGTGCGGGCAGGCGGCACGTCTCCGAAGGTCCCTTCGACCGCGCGTCCCGGCCGGTGGTTCAGGTCTTCACGCGATGGCGGGCGCAGGCCGCGAGGGCCGCGGCGGTGAGGGAGATCAGGGCGAGGACGCCGAACAGCGCGGTCTGGCCTCCCAGCGCGCCCGCCAGCACGGCGGCGGTCCAGGGGGCGAGGGCCGCGGCGAAGGTGGCCGGGGCTGCGAGGAGGGCGGAGAGGCGGGCGTAGTGGCGGGTGCCCCAGCGGTCGGAGACGGCGGTGGCCTGGAGGAGGGTGAGGTTGCCGCGGACGAGTCCGGCCAGGACGGCGAGGGCGATCAGCAGCGGGATCGGCCCGGGCACCAGGGCGAAGGCCGCTGTGGTGGCGCCGCCCGCGGCGATGAGGAGCGTGGTGCGCGTCATGGCGCCGGTCCGGCGGGCGAGGGCGGCGTACAGCGCCCTTCCGAGGGTCTGTCCGGCGCCGCCGAGTCCCAGTGCCCAGGCGGCGGTCGACGGGCTCGCGCCGCGTTCGGTCAGCAGGGGGACGAGGCCGAAGACGACCGCGTGCATCGCGAAACCGGACAGGGTGAACGCGGCGCCCAGGAGCAGGAACGGGCGGGTGCGGGTGACGCGGTCCGCCTGCGGCGCGGCAGGCCGGTCGCGGGCCTCCACGGGCGCCGCCGGCCACGGGGCGCGGAGCGCGAGGGCGTGGGCGGGGACGGTGACGAGGGCGAGGATCGCGGCCAGTACGGCATATGCGGCGCGCCAGCTCAGGTGCTCGGCGAGGGCCGCGGTCAGCGGTGCGAAGACGGTGCTGGCCAGGCCGCCGGCCAGGGTGATGACGGTGAGGGCGCGGACACGGTCGGCGCCCCACCAGCGGGTCACGGCGGCGAAGGCCGGCTGGTAGAAGGTGGCGGCCATCGCCGCGCCCGCCGCTGTCCACGCGGCGAAGAACACCGGGAGGTTCGGAGCCGCGGAGACGCAGAGCATCGCGAGCACCGCGAGGAGGGAGCCGCCCGTCATGACGGCGTGCGGACCGCGGCGGTCCAGGATGCGGCCGACCGGTATCCCGGCCGCGGCCGAGACCAGCAGGGCCACGGAGAAGGCGCCCGTCGTCGTGCCGGCGGACCAGCCGGTGTCGGCGGTGATGCGCGGCAGCAGGACCGGGAAGGCGTAGTAGAGGATCCCCCAGCCGGTGATCTGGGTGGCGCACAGCGCGGGCAGGACGCCGCGGGGCCGCGACCGGTCCCCCGTTCCGGTCGCGGTCCCGCTCGTGTGCGTGTGGGTCACGGTGTCAGCAGCCGCCGGAGGCGGCAGGGGCGCCGACGCCGATCTGCACGGTGGCCGGGGCGGCGCAGCAGCCGCCGCCGGTCTCGGCCTGCGCCGCGGCGGGCTCGTCGAACAGTCCGGCGCCACCGCACACGCCGGTTTCCGGGAGGGTCAGTTCGACGCGCTCGGCGGCCTCCTGGTCTCCGGCGATGGACGCGGCGATGGAGCGCACCTGCTCGTAGCCGGTCATCGCGAGGAAGGTGGGGGCGCGGCCGTAGGACTTCATGCCGACCAGGTAGACGTCCTTCTCGGGGTGGGAGAGCTCGTTCACGCCGTGCGGGTACACGGTGCCGCAGGAGTGCTGGTTGGGGTCGATCAGCGGGGCGAGCGCGACCGGCGCCTGGAGGCGTTCGTCGAGGCCGAGGCGGAGCTCGTCGAGGAAGGACAGGTCGGGGCGGAATCCGGTGAGGACGACGACCTCGTCGACCGGGTCCAGGCGGCGGCCGTCCTCCGACGCCAGTACCAGCCGGCCGCCGTCCCGTTCGACGTGGGTCGTGCGGAAGCCGGTGACGGCGTCGGCGTAGCCGTTGTCGACGGCGGCCTTGGCCGCGAGTCCGAGTGCGCCGCGGGCGGGAAGCTGGTCGGCGTCGCCGCCGCCGAAGGTGGAGCCGCTGATGCCCCGCCGCAGGATCCAAACCGCGTGGGTGCCGGGCTCGTCCTTGGCGAGGTCCGCGAGGTAGGCGAGCGCGGTGAAGGCGGAGGCGCCGGAGCCGATGACGGCGGTGCGCCGGCCGGCGTAACGGGCGCGTACGGCCGGGTCCTTGAGGTCGGGGACGCGGTACGAGATACGGTCGGCGGCCGCGCGCTCGCCGAGGGCGGGCAGACCGTCGCTGCCGATCGGGGCGGGGGTGGCCCAGGTGCCGGAGGCGTCGACGACGGCGCGGGCCATGAGGCGGGCTTCGGCGCCGTCGGCGTACCGGACGTGGACCGTGAGAGGCTGCTGCTCGCGGTCCGCGTCCACGACGCGGTCACGGCCGAGGCGGGAGACGCCGGTGACTCGGGCGCCGGTGCGGACCTTGTCGCCGAGGGCGTCGGCCAGCGGCTGGAGGTAGCGGGCGGCCCAGTCCCCGCCGGTGGGGTACGTGGCCCCGTCGGGAGCGGTCCAGCCGGTCGGTGCGAGCAGCTTTTCGGCCGCCGGGTCGACCAGCTCGGCCCAGGTGGAGAACAGCCGGACGTGGCTCCACTCACGGACGGCGGCGCCTGCGCTCTCGCCCGCTTCCAGAACCAGGGGCTCGATGTCGCGCTCCAGCAGGTGGGCCGCGGCGGCGAGTCCGATGGGGCCGGCTCCGATGACGATGACGGGAAGCTGCTGCGTGCTCATGTGGTCTCTCTCCTCGGTGCGAATGCGGGTCAGCGGGCGTGGACGAGGGCGCTGAGCTGAGTGTCCTGCCGGAGGGCCGCCGCACGGACGGCGCTGTCGCTGACCTGGGCGCAGCTGTCGCAGAAGCTGACGCCGGCCAGGTGGCGGGCGGTGCGGCGGGCCTTGGCGGCGGTGAGAGCGGTACGGATCGCGATGGTCACGGCAACTCCCTGATTCGATGTCTGTCGATACGCTGGAGCTTGCCACTTGCTTCGACGGCTGTCAACATAGACACATGTCGAATCTGAAGATGGTGGAGTCGCCCGATCCGCAGGCCGCGGCCGTGGTGCCGTGCTGCCCTCCGATCACGGCCGGGGAGCTGTCACAGACGGACGCGGAGCGGATGGCCGCGATGTTCAAGGCGCTGTCCGATCCGGTGCGCCTGCGCCTGTTCTCGAGGGTGGCTTCGCACCCGGGCGGTGAGGCGTGCGTGTGCGACATCGGCGACGTCGGGGTCTCGCAGCCGACCGTCTCCCACCACCTGAAGAAGCTGCGCGAGGCCGGCCTGCTGACCTCCGAACGGCGCGGCACCTGGGTGTACTACCGGGTCGCCCCGTCCGTGGTGGCGGCGATGTCCGCCATGCTCGACCTGCCCGCCTGACCGCCCGCGGCCTCGGTCAGCCGCCGCAGTCGGGCGGGCAGCAGCGCAGCAGGTGATCCCTGAGCGCGTCCAGACGGTCCGCCATGGTGGCGCCGTCGGCGCGGTAGAAGACCTGCTTGCCCTCCTTGCGGGACAGCACCAGGCCGCCGCGGCGCAGCAGGCTCAGGTGCTCGGACGCGGTCGAGGGCTTGAGGCCGCACCGCTCGGCGATCTCGCCGACGGTGAGCTCACGTCCGCCCGTGAACTGGCGCATGACGCTCTGGCGGGTCTCGCTCGCCAGCGCCTTGAGGAAGTCGGCCGTCGCCCGGTCGACCGCCGGCCCGGCCTCGTCGCTGCGGGCCTCGCCACTGCGGGCCTCGCCACTGCCGGTCCCGCCGCTGCCGGCCCCCTCGCTTGCCGCGATCACTTCAGGCTCCACACTTCGTCACTTCCCGAAACAACGATTCGTATGAAGGGTTCAGGATCTCATGGAGCACTCCGACCTCATCGTCATCGGCGCGGGCCAGTCCGGTCTGGCAACGGCCGCGCTCGCGCCCCGCCACGGTTTCACCGGCACCCTGCTGCTGGAGGCCGCCGACCGGGCCGGCGGTGCCTGGCCGCGCTACTACGACAGCCTCACCCTCTTCTCCCCCGCCCGGTACTCGTCCCTGCCGGGGGTGCGCTTCCCCGGCGCCCCGGACCGCTACCCCACGCGTGACGAAGTGGTCGGCTATCTGCGCGACTACGCCCACCGTCTGCCTGCCGGCATCCGTACGTCCACCCATGTCTCCTCCGTGTCCCGCCAGGACGGTGCCTGGGTGGTGAGCGCGGACGACGGCCGGCGGTTCAGCGCACGCGCGATCGTGGCAGCCACTGGCGACTACACGAGCCCGTACGCACCGGACGTGCCCGGACGGGGCGAGTTCGCGGGGCAGCAGCTGCACGCCGCCGACTACCGGAAGCCGGAGCGGTTCACCGGCCGGCGGGTCCTCGTCGTGGGCGGCGGCAACTCGGCGATCCAGATAGCCGCCGAACTCGGCCCCGTCGCCGACACCACGCTCGCCACCCGTCGCCCGATCGGCTGGACGGCACAGCGCCCGCTGGGCCGGGACGTGCACTGGTGGTTCAAGCACACCCGCTTCGACATCGCCCCGATCCGGCGCCTGCTGGTGAAGGCGCCGGTCTCCGTCCTCGACGACGGCCAATACCGCGCCGCCCTCGACGAACACGGCGTGGACCGCCGCGAGATGTTCGCCCGCGTCACCCCGGACGGTGTCGTGTGGGCCGACGGGGCTATGGAGGCCGTCGACGCGATCATCTGGGCGACCGGCTACCGGCCGGCCTTCCCCTACCTGGCCGGCACCGGCGCTCTGGACCCCGTCGGCCGGCCCCGGCACCGCGGCGGCATCGCCACCGCCGTGCCGTCGCTCGGCTTCGTGGGGATGGAGTTCCAGCGCAGCTTCTCCTCCAAGACCCTGCGCGGGGCGGGCAGGGACGCCGGGCACGTCCTGGCCGGGCTGCACCGCCAGAGCCGCCGGGCCGGCGGACGCGCCGTCGGACAGCCGCAGCGGCCGCAGCCGGGCAGGAAATGACGCCGGCGCGCCGGGCGACGGCCGCGCGGCGTCGTCATCTCCGCCCGCGGACACCCAGGCCGACGGCCGCCCGGCGTCGTCATCTCCGCCCGCGGACGCCCAGCGCGACCACGACCGCCACAGCGGCAACCGCCACAGGCCCCGCTACCGCCGTGTAGCCGTACGCATCGGCAAGCGGGCCGCCGAGGACCGGTGCGAGCAGATAACCCAGGATCCCGATCTGTGACCACAGGACCATCGCGGTGACGATCCGCCCGGCCGGCACCGCCTCCAGCAGCACGCCGATCGAACCGGTGTTGGCCATGCCGATACCGGCTCCCACCAGGATCAGCGCCCCGATCCACACCGGCACCGCCGAACCCGCTCCGACCACCGTGAAACCGACGACCAGCGGCATCGTGGACCCCAGGAGCGCCGCGCGAGGCCGCAGCCGGGCGGCGAGGACGGCGACCGTGGCGACGAGGACCGAGGTCGCCGCGTAGAGCAGCCCGATCTCGGACTGGCCGAGCCTGGTGCCGAAGTGCAGTGGCAGCACCCCCTCGACCAGGCCGAGGGCCAGCACGGCGAAGGCGATCCCGGCGGCTGCCGCCCGGAAGTCACGGGAGCGCAGCACACCCCGGTCGGCGGTGAACGCCCCGGCGCGGGCGGGCAGTCGCAGCACCAGCAGCGGAATCATGGCAGCCGCGGCGAGCAGCAGGTAGGCGGCGAACGGGCCGCGTACGCCGTGGATCGCTCCCAGCAGCGGGCCGAGCAGACCGCCGACGGAGTAGGCGGCGAAGATCCGGCTCATGCACACGTATTCCCGGCCCGGCCAGGCCGCGAGGGTGGCGAAGGTGATGCCGAGCCACAGGCATCCGGAGCCCAGCCCCATGACGAGCCGGGCCAGGCCGTAGTCGACCAGGCCGGTGCGGAAGACGAATCCGAGACAGCCCGCGCAGATCAGCAGCAGCCCACCGAGCATGACCTTCGCCGGGGTACTGCGCTGGATCGCGAAACCGCCCACCGCGAACCCGGCGACCATCCCCAGGGGGAAGGTGGCCACCAGCATCCCCATAGCGGTCGCGCCGCCGCCGGTCTGCGAGGCGAGCGTCGGCAGGACGGGCGCGATGACGCTGTATCCGGCCGCGTCGAGCGCTCCCAGCGCCAGCAGCAGGACGTAGACGGCTCGGGAACGGGCCCCGGACAACTGCTGCCCGGGTGCGGGCGGCGCATTCATCGGCCGCTGACCAGCAGCGTCACGGTCTGCCCTCCTCGCTCCCATCCGCACCGGCCGGAGGATGGTTCCCCACCATCATCCGGCGGGACATGTCACGGCACCTCGGGACGGGGCCGCCGCAGGGAGAACCTTTCGAGGCGCGCCGTCTGCTCCTCCTGGACCCGGCGGGCGCTCAGTCGCGCGAGCGGGTGGGCGCGGGGAGCTGTCCCGCGACGATCGCGGCGAGCGAGAGCGCGAACCCGGCGCATTGGACCGGGCCGAATGTCTCACCGAGCACGACGGCGCCGAGGACGGCGGCGACCAGGGGCGAGAGCAGGACGAGGACCGCGACGGCGGTGACGGGCAGGGTGCCGATGCCGCGGAACCACAGGACGTAGGCGATCAGGCCCCCCACCAGCCCCAGCCAGAGATGGCCGAGGGCCGCGGTCACACCGACCGCGGGAGGCGCGCCCTCCGCGAGGAACGTGACGGGCACCAGGAACAGCCCGCCCGCGGTGAGCTGCCAGCCGGCGAAAGCGGTGGGACTGGCCCCGGCCGGACGTCCCCACCGCTTGGTGAGCGTCACGCCGAGCGCCATCGCGGCCGCGCCGCCGAGCCCCGCCACGACCCCGGCGAGGTCGAGTGCCGCGTCCGGCCCGACCACCACCAGGCCGACGCCGGCCATGCCGGCCAGTCCCCACGCGAGACGCCAGGCGGACAGGCGCTCCCGAAGGACCGTCACGGCCAGCACGGCGACGACGAGCGGCTGGACCGCCGACAGGGTGGCGGCCACGCCTCCCGGCAGACGTTCGGCCGCGATGAACAGCAGCGGGAAGAGCAGTCCGATGTTCAGCACGCCGAGCGCCGCGGCCTTCCCCCACCACGCTCCGCGCGGCAGCGTCCGGGTGATCGCGAGTGCGATCAGCCCGGCGGGCAGCGCGCGCAGGAGCCCCGCGAACAGCGGGTGCCCCGGCGGCAGAAGCTCGGTGGTGACGACGTAGGTCGTGCCCCACGCCACCGGGGGCAGGGCCGTCAGAAGGGTGCGCGGCAGATCGCCGCGGGGAGCACCGCCGCCGGCTCCGGAAGGGACGCTCCCCGCCCGCTGTGCTGCTGGACTGGTCATGCCCGCAGTCTCGTCCGGCGGCGATCAATGAGTCCAACACATGTTTGTCACCCGATCGATCTCGATGGACGATGGATCGATGGAACTCCAGCAGATGCGTTACGTCGTCGCCGTCGCCGAGACGAACAGCTTCACCCGGGCCGCGGAACGATGCCTGGTCGTGCAGTCCGCCCTGAGCCACCAAATCGCGCGTCTGGAACGGGAACTGGGCGCGCGGCTCTTCGAACGCACCAGCCGCCGGGTGCGGCTGACCGCGGCCGGTGCGGCGTTCCTGCCCGCCGCCCGTCAGTGTCTGGACGCCGCCGAACGCGCGGCCGCCGAGGTCGCCGCGGCTGTCGGCGAGGTACGCGGACGGCTCGCCGTGGGCCTGATCCCGAGCGTCGCCGCGGTCGACATCCCCAGCGCCCTGCGCGACTTCCGCCAGCAGTACCCGCAGGTGCGCATCAGCCTGCGCGTCGGCGCCAGCGAGGAACTCGCCGAGCAGGTCAGACAGGGAGCCATCGAGGTGGCCTTCCTCGGGCTGCCCACCTCGGCGCGGCCCCAGGGCGTCCACGCCCATGAACTCGCCCGTGACCGGCTCGTCGCCGTGGTCGCACCGGACCACCCGCTCGCCGGCGAGACGGCGGTCGACCTCCGCAGGCTCTCCTCCGAGGTGTTCGTGGACCTGCCGGCCCAGACCGCCGGACGTGTGCAGTCCGACCAGGCCTTCGCAGCCGCCGGCCTCAGCCGCGACGTGGCGTTCGAGGTGACCAACGCGGACTTCCTGGCCCGACTGGTCGGCAAGGGCCTCGGCATCGCCATGCTGCCGTCCGCCTATGTGCCTCAACTCAGCGGCGTCACCACCGTCGAGGTCACCGACGCGCCCGCCCGCGTCGAATACGTCGTCTGGAGCCGCGCGGACCGCACGCCCGCGGCGACCGCCTTCCTCGCCCTGCTGGACATCCCGGACGCGAGCGGCACGGATACCGAGCCTGTCCCCCAGAAGGCCGGTGCCGCGGCAGCGTACGGACAGAACAGGCAAGCGAATCGGTCAGGAATCGAGAAGCACGGGTCACAGAGCCGCACCTAGCATGATCGTCATGGACATCACCATTCACACGAGCTTCCTCCCGCACGAGGACCCGGACGCGTCCCTGGCCTTCTACCGCGACACCCTCGGCTTCGAGGTCCGCAGCGACGTCGGGCAGGGCAGGATGCGCTGGATCACGGTCGGCCCCGCCGGCCGGCCCGGCACGTCCATCCTCCTGGCGCCGCCGGCCGCCGACCCGGGGATCACCGAGGACGAGCGCCGCACCATCGCCGAGATGATGGCCAAGGGCACGTACGGCTGGATCCTGCTGGCCACCCGGAACCTGGACGCCACGTTCGAGAAGGTGCAGGCAGGTGACGCCGAGGTCGTCCAGGAGCCGACCGAGCAGCCGTACGGCATCCGCGACTGCGCCTTCCGCGATCCCGCGGGCAACCTGATCCGCATCCAGGAGCTTCGCTGAGCCGTCGGCTCACCGCTTCACCGGTGACGGCCGGCGCGGCCGACCGGGAGAAGCACGGCGCACGCCTGCGCGCGCTCGGCAGCGCGAACGGACGTCGATGAAGAGGAGTTCTCTCATGTGTCACCCCTCGTGGGGTCGCGCACGAACCGCGGCGCAGCGTCTGAGCGACCTCGCGCGCCTGCGCCGTGTGCGCGACCGGATCGACCGGGAGTACGCGCGGCCGCTGAACGTCGAAGCGCTCGCCCGCGGCGCGAACATGTCCGCCGGGCACCTCAGCCGTGCGTTCCGGCTGGCGAGGCGGGGTCGGGTCCCGCCGTCGGCGGTGCCACGGTCGCGGCGGTGGAACTGGGCCGGGTGACGCCGCTCGAGCGGGGCAGTGAGTTCGCGGCCGCCTCCGCCGGGCCGGTCTCAGTACAGCGGGCGACCTGCTCGACGACCTGCAGGCGGCCGCCGCGGACCGCTCGCGCGACGCCTTCGGCCGCCTGCTTCCGGCGGACACGGACCGCTTCGCACGCGCGTGGCCGGCGGCCGCCGTCTACACCGACGAGGTGGAGCGGTCGCTGTGCGCCGCCGCGTGGAGCCGGAGCGGGTGAGCTGACGGGCCCCGGTGTGATGTGGCCGGCCCCTGCCGGTCGACGAACGGTGCGTCGACCGGCAGGGGCCGTGAACGGCTTTCCGCCGCTGCGTCCTTCGCCGCTCTATCCCTCGTCGTCCGTCGCGTACCGCACGGCGGGAACGCCGTCCCCGGCCGGCAGGGCCTGCGACAGTCGCGGCAGCAGCTGCGCCGTGAGAAGGGTGGACAGGGCGGAGGTGTCACCGCTGCCCGGTCCGTCCGTACGGATCACCACCGGCTGCGGGGCGTGCGTGGCCAGCTCCGCGCCGACCTCCAACCGACGACGGGCCAGTTCGTACTGGAGCACCGCGGCGTTGTCCCGGTAGGCCTGGGCGAGGGCGCGCTGCGCACGGGCCTCGTTCTCGGCGGCGATGAGCCCGCTGCGCCCGCGCGTCTCGATCTCGAAGCGCACGCGCTGCGCGTTGGTCTCCTGCTCCTCCAGCAGCTGTGCCACCGCCTCGCGTGCCCGGTTCAGCGCGGCCTTCACCTCGACGATGCGGGCGTCGCGGACCTTCTTGGCGCGCTCGATGTCCATGCCGAGGCTGTCGATACGGCGCTTACGGGTCAGGCCCCACTCCTGCTCGTACGCGTGGCGTTCCTTCGCCACCCGCTCGCGGGTGGCGAGATGCTGCTGGTACTGGGTCGGCAGCTGCACGTCCGGGATGTTGCAGCCGGTGATGCGGACGCCGTAGCGGGACAGCTGGCGGTTGAGCAGCTCCTGCATGTCGGCGACGTCCGAACCGCGCAGGTCGTAGGCACGCTCGGTGCGCATCTGGCGCGCCCGCTGCCGGATCGCGTCCTGGACGGCGCTGGAGAGCACCAGGTCGAAGTTGCCCGCGCCGATGGTCCGTACGAACAGCACCGCGTCGGTGATGCGGAACTTCAGGAAGAACTCGATCGACCGCAGCGGCACGTTCTCCCGGGTCGGGCAGGCCATGACCGGGGCCGAGTACGGGATTTCGGTGGCGGTGTCCACCACGAAGTCCACGCGTGACCACGGGTGCCACAGGTAGTGGCGGCCGGCCTCCAAGGTGTTGGTGACGGCGCCGTAGCGGGTCAGCACCCCGTTGGTGCCCTGCTCGATCTCCACGATCGAGGAACGCCACCACCACAGGGCGCCCGCGAGGAGGAGCACGCAGCCACCGGCGTAACCGAGGGTGGCGAGCGCGCCGTAGGCGAAGTCGGCGACGTCGCTGCCCTCCGACTCCGCCTCCGCTGCCCGCAGGGTCAGCATCACGCCGGACAGCAGGGAGAAGACACCGAGCCAGAGCGGCAGCATCCACCAGAGCCGGCGGCGGTGACGCGGAATGATGACCGGGATCAGGGTGCCGGCCTCGCCGCCGCGCAGCAGCTGGGCGATCTCGCTCCAGGGGGCGACCGCCTCGGAGATGACCGACCTGCGGTTCATACGTGCGGTGCTCACAGGGCGCCCTCCTCAGGCTCGGACGGGGACGACGACGGGGACTCGGAGCCGGAGCCGGACTCTGTGCCGGATTCGGGGCCGCCGGGCTGCTCCGGGGTGCCGGATTCCTCGCCGCGGACGGGCGGAACCACCGGCCGGTCGGCCTCCAGCAGAGCGCTGATCTCGGTCTCACGAGCGGCGATACGAGCGGCGACGTCGGTCAGCCGGGCGCGCATGGTGGCCATGTCCGCGTCCGTGAACAGCTCCGTCCCGTGCTCGCCGATCAGCTCCTTGGCGAGCTGCAGGAAGTCGACGCCGGCGGCCTCCCCGCGCTCCCCCGGACCACCGATCCGCACGAGCCGCGGAAGGTGGTCCGCGACCTGCTCCAGGGTGTCCAGCACCTGCTGCTGGTAGCGGTACTCCAGGATCTCCGGCGCCTCGGCGGCCGTCACCGCGCGGATGTCGAGGGCCTGCGCCTCCAGAAGCGCCGCGTTGGCCTTCGCCTCCGACTCGGCCTGTACGTACCGCTGGCGGGCCAGCGCCTCGGCCCGGTTGGTCTCGCGCTCGACCGCGGTGTCCATCTGCGCCTGGTACTGCGCGATGTCCGCCTGGATCGCCGAGAGCGTCTCCTGACGGGTGGCCAGCTCCTTGGTCAGGTCGCCCTCGTCCTGCTCCTTGCGGAGCTGGAGGGCGTACTCGTGGGTGTACGCCTCCTTCGCCACGCGCACCATCTCGGGCGACGCCAGGTCCATGCGGTAGGCGCGGTCGGACGGCTCGGCGTGCGTGATGTTGGCGTTCGTCAGCTCCACGGCCGGCCGGAACTGCTGGTTCAGCTGCTCGACCAGGCGTCCGGTGTCCTCGCCGACCATGTCGTAGATGGCGGCGGCTTCCTGCTCGTAGATGAGACTGCGGATGGTCTCGCTCACCGCGTTGCTCAGCTTCTCCTCGAAGCCGCGCACGGCGCCGAGCGTGTAGACGAACTCGGTGGGGTCGCTGATCCGGAACTGGATGAACAGGTCGATCGACGCCTTCACCCCGCCCTTGGTGGGCGCCTCGCGGACCGGTGCGTTGAACGGGTACTCGCGGGTGGTGTTGACGATGTACGACACCCGCTTCCACGGGCTCAGCAGGATCACCCGGCCGGGGCCCACCACCTTCTCCAGCTTTCCGAAGCGGGTGATCAGCGCCTGGCAGCCGTCCGGGACCATCACCATGCCCTGGCGCGCCCAGACGAAGGCGACGGCCAGGACGGAGAGCACCCAGTAGTGGATGCCGAAGAGGGGGTGCGTGAGCAGGCCGCCGCCGGCCGCCGCGACGATGACGGAGGCGACGGCGCCGAGCACGAGCAGCAGGACGACGGGCAGCATGCTCAGGAAGGAGCGGCCGCGCGGCATCACCATCGGGCAGATGGCGTGCACCTGCTCGCTGCCCTCCTTGCGCTGCTCGCTGCGGTTGAGGGCCTCGCCGGCCTCGTCCAGCGGGACGGTCTTCTGCGCCATGACGGTGGCGATGCTGCCGCCCTGTTCCCGGGCGGCGGGGAAGTCTCCGGGGTCCATGCCCTCGTCCTGAGTCCCCTGACCGGCCGGTGCCCCGGCCGCGCCGGACTGCCGCCGGCCTCCGTCGTCGTCGCCGCCGCCCGCGCCGCCGCCGCGGCGACGCAGCGCCTCCTCGGCGATCTGTTGCGGGCTCGCACCTCCCGCGTACGCCCGCGCGGCTTCCCGCAGGTTCTGAGTCCGTGCCACGTTTCCCCCTTCGCTCTTGCTATCTGCGGGCCATCCCACACCATGGCCCCGGCCGGGTACAGGGCAGGGTAGTCATTCACCACGCTTTCCGACCCGGACAGGCGCGGTACGCCGCTCCCGCCGCGTCACGCGGCGCTTTCGACGCCAAGGCACACAGGCAACGCAACACGGCCGGCCGATGCGTCAACCGCCGCAGGGCACAGGGGATTTGGCCCCGCGAACGACAGAACCCGCCCTCGCCTGCCGCAGCGAACCGGCCCCCGCCGACCTCGTCCGGGCCCCGGCGACTTCTCGCGGGTCAGCGGTCGGACACCCGGGACGCGTCCGGGGGGCCGGGTTCCTTCGCCGACGAGGTGCTCCACGATCCTGAACGCTTCGCCGATGGGCACGGTGTCCTCGCCGGAATACACGTCATGCTCTCCGTCGGCCAGGACCATCCCCGTACTCACGCCGTCGGCTTGCGGGTCGACGGCGTGCTCTCCAGGGATCCTCCAGGTCTCCACCATGACCACGACAGTCCCGCACCGCGTCGCCTACCCTGCTCCGCATGCCCGACAGCACCACGCGCGCACAACGCGACGACAGGCCCGAGGAGTCGCGGCGGGCGGGTCCGAGCCGGACGTTCGACGAGGACGCGGAGCTGTACGACCGGGCCCGGCCCGGGTGTCCGAAGGAGTTGTACCGGCGGTGACGCCGGCCGGCGGGCCGCCTCGATCGACCGCTCACCACTGAGATGCGAGGACCGCCCAGAGCTGCTTGTCGTGACGGGTGCCGCCGAAGGGCCAGGATTCGCGGCGGACGCCCTCGAGGGTCATGCCGAGCCTTGTGGCGACCGCGGCGCTGCGTTCGTTGTCGGCCCGGCAGTGCCATTCGGCGCGGTGCATCCCGCGGGTGAGGAACGCCCAGTCCAGCAGGGCGCGGCACGCCGCGGTGACCAGGCCGTGGCCCTCGGCGGACGGCTCCAGCCAGCAGCCGATCTCGCACGAGCCCGTGGCGGTGCTGAAGTCCGTGAACATCACGCCGCCGACCAGGGCGCCGCCGAGGCGGATGCCGTACAGGCGGGCCCCGTCCGCGGCCTGACGCTCGGCGTACCGGCGCAGTGTCGCCCGCGCCCCGTCGACGTCGTCGGTGACGAAGCCCGCCCCGACCCATGGCCGGATGTGCTCGCGGGCCCGGTCCAGGTGGGCGGCGAACTCCTCGGTGTGCCACGGCTCCAGCGGGAACAGGTGCGCGTCGTCCCGCAGCGGGAGGGAGAACATAGAACCTCGCATTCGCACAACGGGCGTTATGGTTTTGTACTGTCGCAGCATGCCACGTACCAAGGGGGATCATGAAGCCCGCCGGCGCGACGTATCGGAGGCGGTCTGGCGCGTGCTGGCCGCAGAGGGCTTCAACGGGCTGACGCTGCGCGCCGTCGCCCGCGAGCTCGGCGCGACCACCGGTCTGCTCACGCACTACTTCCCCACCAAGGACGACCTCGTCGCTCACGCCCTCGACCTGCTCGAGAGCCGTAGCGCCGCTCGTCCCCGGCGGGCCGCCGGTCAGGGGCTGTCCGCGGTGAGGGCCGCCCTGCTCGACGTGCTGCCGCTGACCGCCGAGGCCACCGCCGCCAACCGGATCTGGGTGTCCTCGTGGGACACCGCGCTCGCCGACCCGGAGTTGAGCGACGACTACGGCCGCAAGTACGCCCGGAGCCGCGACCGACTGCGCACGTCGGTCGCGGACGCCCAGCGGCTCGGGGAACTGCCCGCCGGAGATTCGGAACGCATCGCGGCCGGCGCCCTGGCCTTCGTACTGGGCCTGGTCGTCCAGGCGTTGTTCGATCCCGCCGCCTTTCCGCCCGAGCGCCAGACGCGGCTGCTCGACGACTACCTGGCCGCACTGGCATCCCCGCCCCCGCCCCCGTCCCCCGCGGCCGTACAGTGACCGGATCCCGGCGGACCGCCGCCGCAGACAGCACTGGGGGGTCAGTGGGGGCACCGGAGGACGCGAACGCGGCCCGCAGCGTGGTCCGCGCACGCGTGGGATCGGGCCTGGCAGTGGCGTTCCTTCTGCTGCCCTTCGCCGGCTACGGACTGGCCAGGACAGGCGCGGTCCCCGAAGGCACACCGATCCTGCTCGGCCTGCTGGGCGGGATCATCGGCGTCGTGCTCGTGCCCGCCCTGTGCGAGGAGCAGGCCCCGTTCCGGCACTCGTCGTCGCGTCTGATCGCGCGCACCCTGACCGGCGAACGGTCCGTCGACCTGAACCGGATCACCACGGTCCGGCTGCTGACGACCTTCTCGTCCGGCAGTGCCCACCGCACCCTGGTGGTGCGCGACGCGCACGGTGTACGCCTGGGCGTCACCACCGAACGAAGCCGCCGGAAGCTGCGCCGGGCGATCGAGAAGGCGGACGCGAACGCGGCCCGCGGACTCCCCGCGCCCCGGGTGAGCCGGGCCGCCCGCGTGCATCTGGGCCTGGCGCCGGGGCGAGGCCTCGTCGGCCACACGGTGCTCGGTCTTCTGTGCCTGACGGTGTCGGCGAGCCTGTACGTGTCCGTTGTGCTGCGACTCGGCGGGCAGTGAGCCGGTCCCGGTGAGCACCGGACACAACGGCCGCTGTCCCGCCCGGACAGCGGCCGTTGCGCACCGGGGCCGCCCGGCTGATGCCGGACGGCAACCCCGGCGTCGGATCAGAGCGCGCCCTGACGCCAGGGGACTGTGGGCTGGTGAGCGGCGTCCATCACCCTGGGAGTGGGCCGCGGTTCCGATACCCAACCGAAGATGAGCATGGGGCGAACGTTTTCGGCCACTTGAGCCCCGGCCTCACCAAGTGTGCCGGCATGCCGCCAATCGGCGGAATCGGGGCCCGTCGGAGTGGCGGCGGCGCTGCCGGGCCCGCGCCGGATGTCAGGGTGGGTCGCGACGGACACCCAGCGGCGATCAGACGGACACTCAGCGGCGTCACCGGTCGGCGTGGCGGAATCACGGAGGAACCTTGCCCCGCACGACGTCGGACCCGCCCGGCAGGGAGACGGCCGCCGCCGAGGAGCGGCCGGCCGGGGTCCTCGCCGGCGTTCCGGCGCTCAGGGCGTGCCCGCGCCGCGCCGCCGTACTGCTGCCGGCACTGGCGCTCATGCTTCTCGCGACGCTGGCGGGCTGCGTGGGCACGTCCCGTACCGGCGCCGACTACGAGGAGAAGGTCGCCAACGCCGCGGAAGCGGCACGCTCCTCCGTCGAGACGGCGCGCCTCGTCGTCACCGCGGTGGAGGCCGGGAAGTCACCCGCCGCCTATACCAGCAGGACGCTGTCCGACGTGGAGTCAGCGGTGGGGACGGTCTCGACGCAACTCGGCTCCGTGCAGCCGCCGACCGAGGAGAGCAACCGGCTGCGCACCCGCATCACCTCCCTGCTGACCGAATGCCACAGCGCCCTCGGGGACCTGCGGATCGCCGCCCGCGACGGCAGGACCACCGAACTCGTGGCGCTGGGTGAACGGCTGCCGGCGCTCTCCGCCAGGCTGTCCCGCTTCGAGATGATCAGGCCGACATGAAGAAGGTCATCAGCCTGGCGCTGGGCGTCTTCACGGCGATCGGCGGCTTCATCGACATCGGCGACCTGATCACCGACGCTCTGATCGGGGCACGCTTCGGGCTCGCCCTGGTGTGGGTCACGGTGGTCGCGGTGATCGGCGTGGCCCTCTACTCGGAAATGGCCGGCCGCGTCGCCGTGGTGACGGGCCGCACGGTGTTCGACCTGATCCGCGAGCGCATGGGGGCCCGCACCGGCCTGGTCACCGTCGTCGTCTCCTATCTGGTCAACGCGATCGCGCTCGTCGCGGAACTCTGCGGCATCGCCCTGGCCATCGAACTCCTGACGGACGTCCACTACCTGCTCTGGGTGCCCCCGGTCGCGTTCCTCGCCTGGCTCGTCATCTGGCGTGTGCCGTTCGAACTCATGGAGCGGGCCTACGGCTTGGCCGGAATGGCGCTGTTCGTCTTCGTGGTGGCCGTCTGGCAGCTCGGGCCGGACTGGGGCGAGATGCTCCACAACGTGACGCAGCCGCAGCTGCCGGCAGGTGAGGGCCTGCCCACCTACTTCTTCTACGCGCTGGTGATGCTCGGCGCGCAGATGACGCCGTACGAGGTGTTCTTCTTCTCCTCGGCGGCCGTGGAGCACCGCTGGCGGGCGCGCAACCTGACGGAAGTCCGGATGAACTGCTGGATCGGGTATCCCATCGGCGGGATCCTGGCCATCGGCATCCAGGTCGTCGCCCACCAGGTTCTGCAGCCCGCCGGCATCCAGGTCGAGCATCTGAGCCAGACCGTGCTGCCGGTCGTCCTGGCCTTCGGGCAGGTCGGGTTCGCCCTGGCCATCCTGGGAATCGTGGCCGCCGTGTTCGGTTCCACCATCGAGACGCTGCTCTCCTCCAGTTACACCGTGGCCCACCACTTCGGCTGGACCTGGGGCAAGGTCCCACGCCCGGCCGACGCCAGCCGCTTCCACACACTGCTGCTGGTGACCCTGCTCGGGGCGACGGCGGTGGCGCTCACCACGGTCAACCCGGTGACGGTCACCATCTACGCCGTCTACCTCGGCGCCGCGGTCCTGCCCCTGACGTACCTGCCGATCCTGGTGATCGCCAACGACCGCCGGTATCTCGGGGACCGGGTCAACGGGCGCCTGGCCAACGCGGTGGGCACCGTCTATCTGCTCCTCGTGGTGGCCGGCGCGCTGGCCGCCCTGCCCCTGCTCCTCGCGACCAAGGCGGGACTGTGACCATGACCGAGTATCTGGACGCCGGCCTGGAGCTCCTCGACCGTCAGCTCGTCGACGCCGACGGTACGTCGCTGGGCAAGGCGGACGACCTCCTCTTCACCGATCCGGGCTCCGAAGGGCCGCCCGTCCTCACGGCCCTGCTGGTCGGACAGCAGGCGTTCGGAGCACGGCTGGGCGGCCGGCCGGGACTCTGGTGGACGGGGCTGGCCCGGCGGATCTCGCCGGCCGAAGGACCCGTCGAGGTGCCCGCCGAACTGATCGGCGACGTCGGCCCGGTGATCTCCGTCGACGCCCGCATCCAGGCGTTCCCACGGCTTCTGGGGCCGGAGAGGTGGCTGCGCCGCCACCTCGTGTCCAGGCTGCCCGGGGGTGAGCGTGAGAGCGACTGACCTGCTCGGGTCCGTGGTCGAGGACACCCGAGGACGCCGGCTGGGGAAGGTCCACGACATCCGCCTCGCGCGTCCGTCCGCCGCGGAGCCGTGGCGGATCGATGCCGTCGTGGTCGGGCCGTCCGCCCTCACCTACCGGTTCGGCTACGCACAGCAAGAGGTGAACGGTCCCTACCTGGTCACGGCCGTCGCCACCCTGCTCAACCGCCGGAGCAGGCGGATCTCCTGGGCGGACGTCCTCTCCTTCCACGAACGGCGCCTCACCGTCCGCACCGCGCCGGCGGGAGACGCGTCATGACGACGGAAGGACTCGCCGTCCTCTTCGCGTGGCTGGAGTACGCAGCGCTCGTCGCACTCCTCGCCTGGCTGGTCCTGCGCCGCCCCCGCGGCAAGTAGACGGGGAGCACAGGAGCCCCGCGCCGCTGCCTGCTTGTTCCCCTCGGTGACGAGGGTGATGCGGTCGCCGTCCTCCGCGGTCAGGGTGAGGGTCTCGCCGTGGTCGGTCACCTTGGTCGTGAGGTCGCCGGTGAAGACCTCGGACCACCGCTCCTCGAACTCCTGGAGGCCCTTCGTGCCGCAGCCGATGCCTCGCCGTCGACGGTGACACTCGCCGGCACCCAGCGGACACCGGTCACCGGCGCGTCGCCGTCCGCGCCACCCGCGTTGCTCCGGCCGGCCGCTGTTCCGCAGGCGGCCAGTGCGGCCGTGGCGACCAGGGCCACGGCGGCGTGCTTCGCGTTCGTCCCTCGCTTGTTGGCCATGTGACGAGGGCGAACCACCTCTGGTTCCGCACCGGCGGTGGGTTCCGGAGACGTCGAGGACACCCGCGTACGCGCGCTGAGGCGTCAGTCGTCGAACGTGGCGACGGCGTCAAGACCGGCGTGGTGGAGCGTGCGCTGCACGCGACGGTTCGAGCCGGACACGACCACGCCCGGGGCGTCCGCGGCGCTGGCGGCGCGGAGCAGGGCGTAGGCGCACACCAGGTCGATCCGCTCCAGAGCGCGCATGTCGAAGACCCACACCCGGGCGCCCCGCAGTCGCGGATCCTGCAGCTGCTCCTCCAGGGCGCGGGCCGTCGAGGAGTAGAGCGCGCCGTGGAATGCCACGTCGACGCGTTCACCGTCGGACGTGATGGTCACGGGGTGCTGCTGTCCACGTGAGGCCGAGGTGATCATGGTTCTCCCTCCGATGGCACGAGAGGCGTCGGCGCAGCCTTGTGGAGCTACGCGCCCTAAGTCAGGGATACACCTCTTACGTGAACATCCGGCCGCTTTCGGGTGACGCCGCCGGCCACGGACCGGGCCGGCCGAGGAGAGGCCGGCCGGCCGTTCAGGCGCGGTGGTCTCCCGTGGTGCCGTCGGGCAGCGAGTCGGTGAGATAGCCGGCGAGGTCAGGGCGGTCGGGCGCGAGCATGTGCCGTACCCACGCGTCGCGCTCGTGGAGGATCGGCGGCAGCTCCCAGACGCAGCCGATCAGCGACCGGTCCAGCCGGACGAAGTGCGTCGGGTCCCGGTCGGGGCAGCCCAGCACCGGCTGGCCCGCGGCCGCCCCGCCGAAGTGGAGGGCGTTGTCCCACACCCAGCTGTACGCATTGAGGTACGCCCCGTCGTCCCCTCCCCTGTGGAGGACGACGAAGGCCGCGGGCGGCGTGCCGTCCGCCTCCGGCAGCAGCTCGGGAAGGATCGCGTACGCCGCCTTCTCCACATCGGGAGCGATGCCGTCGGGGTCGGACGTGACGTGGTAGCGCTTGACGCTGCGGCCGCCCACCTCGACGGGCGGCAGGACGCGCAGCAGTTTCTCGGCGAAAGTCATGGCTGGACCGTAGAGCGGCTTCACTGACATCTTGTGTCAGTGAAGTCCAGCCGCCTTCTGTCGATCCTGCTGCTGCTCCAGACCGGGGGCCGGGCGACCGCCGCCCAGCTCGCCGCGGAGCTGGACGTCTCGGTACGGACGGTCTACCGCGACATCGAGTCGCTGACCGCGGCGGGCGTACCGCTCTACGCCGACGCCGGGCACGGCGGCGGCTACCGCCTGATCGACGGCTATCGCACCCGGCTCACCGGGCTGAGCGCCGGCGAGGCGGAGGCGTTGTTCCTCTCCGGGGTCGCCGGGCCCGTCACCGAGCTGGGACTCGGCGGGGCCCTGGCCGCCGCCAGGCTCAAGCTGCGCGCGGCGCTCCCGCCGGAGCTGCGCGCCCAGGCCGACCGGATGCGCTCCCGTTTCCATCTCGACGCCCCGGGCTGGTACGCCGAGGACGACGACGTCCCGCATCTGCGGCGGGTCGCGGACGCCGTGTGGGAGAGCCGGGTGCTCGAGGTCCGCTACCGCCGCTGGAAGGAGCCGACCGACGTGGACCGCCGTCTGGAGCCCTACGGCCTGGTGCTCAAGGCGGGCCGCTGGTACGTCGTGGCCGGCCCCGGCCCCCGTACGTACCGGGTCGACCAGATCCTCGGACTCACCGAGTGCGACGAGCGGTTCGAGGCGCCGGCGGACTTCGACCTGGCCGGCTACTGGCAGCGCCACCAGGCGGATTTCCTGGCCCGCCTCCACCGTGACGAGGCCGTCGTCCGTCTCGCGCCGCGGGCCGCGGCCGCTCTCACGGGGGCGGCGGCCCGGGCGCTGGCCGCGACCGGCATCGCGGAAGCGGACGGCTGGATCAGGGCGGTGCTGCCGGTCGAGTCGCTCGATCACGCACACGGCCGCTTCCTCGCGATGGGCGCCGACGCCGAGGTCCTCGAGCCGGCGGAACTGCGGTCCCGCCTCGCGGCCACGTCCCGCGCGCTGGCAGCGCGGTACGCGTCGGTGTGATGTCGTCCCGGTGGCCCCGGCGTTCCCTTCCGTACGGCCGGTCCCGCTCGGTGCGCTGGTAACCTGGGGGGACGCTTCGACGTTGCCGGGGCCCGCGCCAAGGGGTGCGGGCCCCGCCTCGTTCCGGCGCCAGACCAGGGAAGGGTCCCCATGAACACCAAGCCGTCAGCCCGTGGCCGCTCCGGTGCCGGCACGACACGGACCGTGGCGCCGCGGGGTGAGCTCTCGGCGGAGACGCTGACCCCCGGCTCGCCGCCCGCCGCGTCCTTCGCCGAGCTGGAGCTTCCGGCGGAGGTGGTGCGGGTGATGACCGACCTCGCGGTGACGGAGCCGTTCCCGATCCAGGCGGCCACCCTGCCCGACGCGCTGGCCGGCCGGGACATCCTCGGCCGCGCGCGGACCGGCTCGGGGAAGACCCTCGCGTTCGGGCTGGCGCTGCTCGTCCGCATGGCGGGCCGGCGTGCCGAGCCGAAGCGCCCGCGCGGGCTCGTCCTGGTCCCCACCCGCGAACTCGCGCAGCAGGTCGCGGACGCCCTGGAGCCGTACGCCGTGGCGCTGGGGCTGCGGCTGGCGACGGCTGTCGGCGGACTGTCGATCGGGCGGCAGGCGACCGAGCTGCGGGCCGGCGCCGATGTCGTCGTCGCCACCCCGGGGCGCCTCGCCGACCTCGTCGGACGCCGGGACTGCCACCTGGACCAGGTGCGTATCGCGGTGCTCGACGAGGCGGACCAGATGTGCGACATGGGGTTCCTGCCGCAGGTGACGGAGCTCTTGGACCATGTGCCCGCCGGGGGTCAGCGGATGCTGTTCTCGGCCACGCTCGACCGCAACATCGACGATCTCGTCCGGCGCTACCTCCACGACCCGGTCCTCGCCACGGTGGACCGGGCGGCGGGCGCGGTCACCGCGATGGAACACCATGTGCTGAACGTCCACCCCGCGGACAAGTACGCCACGGCCACGGAGATCGCGGCCAGGGACGGGCGGGTGCTGATGTTCCTGGACACCAAGCACGGCGTCGACCAGTTCACCCGCCATCTGCGCGGCAGCGGCATCCGGGCGGCCGCGCTGCACAGCGGGAAGTCGCAGCCGCAGCGCACGCACACGCTCGCGCAGTTCAAGAGCGGTGAGATCAACGTGCTGGTGGCCACCAACGTCGCCGCACGGGGCATCCACATCGACGGCCTCGACCTCGTCGTCAACGTGGACGCCCCCGCCGACCCCAAGGACTATCTGCACCGGGGCGGCCGCACGGCGCGCGCGGGCGAGTCGGGCAGCGTGGTCACCCTCGTCACCCCGAACCAGCGGCGTGACGTGAACCGGATGATGTCCGACGCCGGGATCCGGCCGGTGGTCACTCAGGTGCGCTCCGGCGAGGAGAAGCTGAGCAGCATCACCGGAGCGAAGCGTCCGCCCGCCCCGGCCAAGGCCACCGGCAACGCGGCCTTCCGCGGCATGGGCACCCGGCCGGGCAGCGCCCCGAAGGAGTCGCGCAAGGCCGCCGAGGCCCGCAAGGTCGCGGAGGCGCGCAGAGCCGCCCGGGTACGCAGAGGCCGCTGAGCAGCCGCCGTCGGCCCCTGCCGCCCGAGGTGTTGCGCCGGGAAGGCGCGTGACGGCGTTGCGTCGGGAAGGCGCGTGACGCCGCGGCGGCAGCGGCGTCACGCGAAGGTCGGGCGGCTACACGTCAACGGGCCGGATCGAGAAGGACCTTGAGGACACCGTCGGCGCGGCTGTTGTACAGCTCGTACGCCGCACCGCCCTCGGACAGGCCGAGACGGTGGGAGACCACGGCCTCCGGGGTGAGCCGTCCGGCCTGGGTGAGGGCGATCAGGACAGGCAGTTCGTAGTGCACCGAGCACAGCCCGATCGCGAACTCGAGCTCCTTGATCTGGGCCATCCCCATGTCGAAGGGGAACGCCGTGTTCTGGCTGACCCCGATGACGCTGACCCGGCCGGCCTGGCGGACGGCTCCGAGGGCGAGCTCGATGGTGGTGTCCGAGCCGACGGCCTCCACCACGGCGTCCGGCCCGCGCCCCCCGGTCATGTCCCGTATGGCCGCGTGCGCGTCCTCGCCCTCCACCGGCTCGACGCCCAGGGCGGCGGCGAAGGCGCGGCGCTCCGCGACGGGGTCCACGCCCAGCACCCGGGCGGCGCCCATGGCGAAGGCCGACTGCGCGGCCATGAGGCCGACCGGGCCGAGGCCGATGACCAGAATCGTCTCGCCGGGCTGGATGCGGGCGCGGCGGCAGCCGTACCAGGCGGTGGGGGCGTTGTCCGTCAGGACGGTGGCGGCCTCGTCGGAGATGCCTTCCGGCAGGTGCACCAGGTTGACGTCGGCGTGCGGCACGGTGACCGACTCGGCCTGGCTGCCCTGGAGTTGGAGCCCCACTCCGTAGCACAGGTCCAGCGGGGACTTGGCGCGCTCGCACCTGGCGGTGTACCCGGCCGCGCAGGTCCCGCACAGGGTGCAGCCGGCGGAGGCGGGGACGAGGACCCGGTCGCCGGGCTTGAAGCGGGTGACCTGGCTGCCGGTCTCGGCGACCACGCCGACGCACTCGTGTCCCGGGATGTATCCGGTCTCCGGGCTGAACCCGTGGCCGTCGTAGATGTGCAGGTCGCTGCCGCAGATGCCGGCCGTGGTGACCCTGACGACCACGTCGGTGGGGCTGGTGACGGTCGGGTCGGGAACTTCCCCGTAGCGGATGTCGTGGCGGCCGTGGTAGGTGAGGGCCTTCATGAATTCCTCCGTCCGGGCGCGGGGGCGCCGGTGCAGCGCGACGACGCCGGAGTGGCGAGGCAGAGGACCGTGGTGTCGGTGTCGACGTCCAGGGCATTGACCGTCCCCCCTCGCGCCTCAGGCGCTAGGATCAATCCTTAATGGGACCGTATCATTTTGGTATGAGGGGAAACCATAGCCCGTGACACCCCAAAGGACGCGCGCACAGAACGCGCCGCCGCGGAGCCGGGAGCTTCGTGACACTCGCGGCAAACTCGTCCGGGCCGCCGAGCAGTTGTTCGCGGCGAAGGGCGTCGACGGTGTGTCGCTCAGCGAGATCAACCGGGCCGCCGGCCAGCGCAACGCGACGGCCCTGCAGTACCACTTCGGCGACCGCTCGGGGCTGCTGCGGGCCGTTCTCGACAAGCACCTGCCGGCAGTGGACACCCGCCGAGAGGTCCTGCTGCATCAGTACGAGGACGGCGGGACGGACGATCTGCGCTCTCTCGCCTCCGCACTGGTGCTGCCGGCCGCCGCGAAGCTCGCCGACCCCGACGGGGGCCGCGAGTTCCTGCAGATCGTGGGCGAGCTGCTCAACCGGCCCGAACCGCGGGTCGAGCTCGTGGTGACGGAGGGCTCGACCATCCTCGCCTGGCGCCGCCTGCTGGAGCCCCTGCTCACCCCCGACTCCACCTCGGTGCTCCACACCCGCTTCACCGCCATGCGCTTCTGCCACGCCGAACTCGCGGCCCGTGCCGCCGCCCGCCCGCGCAACGACGACCGGTTGTTCACCAGCAGGCTGGTCGACCTGGTCACCGCGCTGCTGGCGGCGCCGGTGTCGGAGCAGACCGCACGGCTCCTGGACGGACGGGGCCCCGAGGACCGCACCGGCCGTCAGACCCCAGCGCACTGACCGGCCCGTAGGCGCGCGGCACATGGAAGCCAAAGGCCCGTGGCCTTCGCCGGCGCGTCGGCGAGGCCCGCGCCAGGCAAACCGGACGGCGACGCCGTGATCCAGCTTGTCGACCGGCTCGCCGCCTCAGGCTGAACACCCCGTGGGCCAGGCCCCGTTCAGGACGAGTACAGCTCCTCGATGTCCGCCGCGTACGCCTTCACGATCGCGCCCCGGCGCAGTTTGAGGGAGGGCGTCATCAGGCCGTCGTCCATCGTGAACTCGTTCGGCAGTATCCGGAACGCCCGGATCGACTCGGCCCGTGACACCGCGCTGTTCGCCATCGTCACGGCCCGCTGGATCTCCGCGTGGAGCTCCTTGTCGATCACCACGGCCTGCGGGTGCGACAGCCGTTTCCCGCGCAGCTCGTACCAGTGCGTCGACGCCTCCGGGTCCAGCGTGACCAGGGCCGCGACGAACGGCCGGTTGTCGCCGACGACGAGGCACTGGGAGATCAGTGGATGCCTGCGCAGCCGGTCCTCGAGGATCCGGGGGCTGACGCTCTTCCCGCCGCTGGTGATGATGACGTCCTTCTTGCGTCCGGTGATCACCAGGAAGCCGTCGTCGAGCCAGCCCACGTCGCCCGTCGCGAGCCAGCCGTCGCGCAGCACCGACTCGGTGGCCACCGGGTCGTCGTGGTAGCCGGCGAAGACGACGGGGCCACGGACCCAGATCTCCCCGTCCGGTGCGATGTGTACGGAGCAGCCGGGCAGGGGCCTGCCCACGGTGCCGAACCGGGGACGACCGGGCGGCTGGCTGGTGATCGCGGCGGTGGACTCCGTGAGCCCGTAGCCGTCGTGGACGGTGATCCCGGCGCCGTCGAAGAACAGGCCCAGCTCCCGGTCGAGGGTCGATCCGCCCGAGGTGGCGTGCCGGACGCAGCCGCCGAGCACGGCCCGCAGCCGCCGGTACACCAGCCGGTCGAAGACCGCGTGCCTCAGCCCGAGCATCCGTCCCGGACCGGGCCCCTCTCCCGTGTCCCGCCGCTCCACCTCCTCGGCGTAACGCACCGCCGTGTCCACGGCCTTGTCGAACATCTCCCCCCGCCCGGCCCCCTCGGCCGCCCGGCGTGCCTTCTCGAAGATCTTCTCGAAGATGTACGGCACGGCGAAGACGTAGGTGGGCCGGAAGGACATGAGGGCGGGCAGCAGTGCGTCGGGCGCGAGGTCGGGCTGGTGGCCCAGCAGGATGCCGCCCCGCATGCAGACCACCTGCACCATCAGACCGTAGATGTGGGAGAGCGGCAGAAAGGCGAGGATGCGGGGCTGCTCGCCGGGCTCGGCGAGGATGTGCTTCCAGCCCGCGTACAGGGTGTCGCACTCTGCCGCGAGGTTCGCATGGGTGATCACACAGCCCCTGGGCCGCCCGGTGGTGCCCGAGGTGTAGGTGATCGCGGCGACCGACTGGGGCCCCACCGCCCGGCGGTGGCGGTGCACCATGGAGTCCGGCACCTGCGCGCCGCGCTCCGTCAGCCGCTGCACGCACCCCGAGTCGAGCTGCCACATCGCGCGGAGCTGCGTCTGCCCGTCGCAGGCCGCTCCGACGGTCATGGCCTGGTCCTCGTGCTCGACCACGATGGCCACCACCTGCGTGTTGGACAGGATCCAACGGACCTGGTCCGCCGAGGAGGTGGGGTAGACGGGCACGATCTGGGCGCCGATCGACCACAGCGCATAGCTGAACAGTGTCCACTCGTAGCGCGTCCGGGCCATCACGGCGACCCGTTCCCCGAGTTGTATGCCCTCGGCCAGCAGTCCTTTCGCCAACCCCATGACCTCGTCGCGGAATTCGGACGCGGTCACGGGGAGCCATTCGTCGCCGCCCGGGGCGCTGCCGCGCCGGGAGAGCTGCAACAGCTGCGGGTCGCGCTCGGCCACGTCGTAGACCGAGTCCGCGAGGCTCCCCGTCGCCAGGGTTTCCACCAGCGGCGGAAGGCTGAAGTCGCGCAAAGTGCCCCCTTGATGAGCTGTCGCCATGCCGCATGTCGCGGCGGACAGGGGCGCAAGGTACCGGCCATTTCCATGGCTGCCTAGGGGCTTGACGTCGCTCGCTCGGATGCGCGATTACGTCCGGTGCCGGATGTGACGGCTCCGCCCGGCGAGCACCGCGGACAGAAGCGTGGGCTTTCCGTCAGCGTCGGCGCAACTGGTCGAACCGGCGCACGATTTCGGCCGTGTCCGCGACGTTGGACCCCAGGTGACGGGAGCCTTGGTGGTCGACGCTCGCCGAGATCGACGACGGGCGCGTCGACGCCGTTGCCGAGCAGCGCCGCCCGGCAGTGCCCGGTGTTGTCGGTGACCGCCTGCTCGTCCCCGGTCGCCGTGTAGAGCCGGACCGGTGCGCGGGCCGTCCGGGGCGGCTCACGCCAGCGCGTTGACCGCCGCGGCGAAGACCCGTGGCAGGCGTTCGGCCGCGGGCACGATGAGCGGTGCGAGGGCGGGCCGCTGCCGGGCGCGCAGCAGGAGTTCCGTCAGCAGCCGGTGGCGGCGGGTCGCCCGGTTCCAGTCGGTCTCGTAGCGGCCCGGAGTACCGCGGCGCAGGTTGCCGACCAGGGCCTCGGCGCCCGTGAGGGCCAGGGAGAGCCCCTCACCGGTCAGCGCGTCGATGTATCCGGCGGCGTCTCCGACGAGAAGGACACGCCCGTGGAGTCTGGTGCGCGCCTTCTGGCGCAGGGGCCCCGCACCCCGCACCGCGGTGACGGCCGTTCCCGGTGCCAGGCGCGCCAAGAGGTCGGGGAAGTCGGCCAGTTGGGTCGCGAAGGGGACACGTCGCGCGGTGAGCAGGGCGATGCCGACGAGGTCCGGTCCGAGCGGGGTGACGTAGGCCTCGCCGTGCGGGCCCCAGTGCACTTCGACGCAGGAGGACCACGGGGCCACGGCGTAGTGGCGGCGCAGCCCGTATCGGGGTGCCCCGCGGGAGGGGGCGCCCAGGCCCAGGGAGCGGCGCAGCGGCGAGTGCAGGCCGTCCGCGGCGACCAGCCACCGGGCGCGCAGCCCCGTACCGGGGACGAACACGCCCGTGGCGTCCTGCCGCACCTCCCCGACCCGCAGCGGAACCACGGAGACGCCGGCCTCGCCGACTGCGCGGTGCAGGGCGCTGTGCAGACTGGTGCGGCGCACCCCGAGGCCGTGGCCGTGCCGGAAGTGCGCCTGGGCGCGGCGGGGTCCCTGGACGTAGCGGATGCCCTGGATCGGATGGCCGGGGACGTCCACGCCGAGCGCCGCGAGGATCCGCACGGCGCCCGGCATCAGACCTTCGCCGCAGGCCTTGTCGACGGGTGCCGGGCGCGGCTCCGCCACGACGGTGTCGAAGCCGGCACGGGCCGCGTGCAGCGCGGTCGCGAGGCCGGCGGGACCGCCTCCGACGACGAGCAGGTCGTGACGGTCGCTCATCCCGGCACCGCCCGGGTCGAGGCGGCGTTCACGCGGGCACCGCCTGTGAGGTGAGCGCAGCGTTCTCGCAGCGGATACGGACGGTCAGCAGCACCGCGTTGGCCGCGGTGAACACCGCCGCGGTGAGCCACGCCGAGTACACGAGCGGCAGCGCGGCGATCTCCATGACGACGGCGACGTAGTTGGGGTGGCGCAGGAACCGGTACGGTCCGGCGGCGATCAGCCGGGTGCCGGGGACGACGATGACGCGGGTGTTCCAGTACCGCCCGAGTGTGGTGATGCACCACCAGCGCAGGGCCTGGGCGAGGAGGACCAGCGTCAGCATGGGCCACCCGAGTGCGGGCAGGAACGGCCGGTGGGCGAGCACGGGTTCGAGCAGGCAGCAGACCAGCAGGCCGGTATGGAGGACGACCATGACCGGGTAGTGACCGCGGCCGTGCTCCACGCCCGAGCGGGCGAGGGTCCAGGCGGCGTTGCGCCGGGCGACGACGAGTTCGGCGACGCGTTCCACCGCTACGGCGAGGACCAGAAGCGTGTACCAGGGCATGTGGACCACTCACCAACGCAGCAGGACGAGTTCGGAGCAGAATCCCGGGCCCATCGCGAGCAGCAGGCCCCAGGTACCGGGCGCGGGCCGATGGTCGTCCCGGGTGTTCTGGAGGATGTGCAGTACGGAGGCGGACGACATGTTGCCCACCGTCGCGAGCGAGTTCCACGCGGTGTCCAGGGCGCTGTCGGGCAGGCCGAGGACCTCGGTCACGGCGGACAGCACCTTGGGGCCTCCGGGATGGCACACCCAGGTCCCGATGTCGTCGGTGGTGAGACCGTGGTCGGCCAGGAAGTCCCGCAGCCCGGCGCCGAAGTGGCCGCGCACGATGCCGGGGACGCCGGCGCCGAGCACGATGCGGAATCCGCTGGCGCCGATGTTCCAGCCCAGGAGCTGTTCGGTGTCCGGATACAGGTGGCTGCGGGTGGCGACCACCGTCGGCCCGGCTCCGTCGCAGCCGGTGGTGCGGCGGCCGCGTGCGACGACGGCTGCCGCGCCGTCGCCGAAGAGGGCGCCGGCGACGAGGTTCGCATGGGAGTCGTCGCGCTGCTGGAGCGTCAGCGAGCACAGTTCTACGGTGAGGAGAACGGCGGTGTCGTCCGGGTGGCCGCGCAGGTAGTCGTGCAGCCGGGCGAGGCCGGCGGCGCCGGCCACGCACCCGAGGCCGAACACGGGGACCCGCTTGACGTCGGGCCGCAGTCCCACGCGTCCGGCCAGCCGGGCGTCGAGCGAGGGGGCGGCGATGCCGGTGATGGAGGTGCAGACCAGCAGATCGACGTCGTGCGGCTCGAGCCCGGCCTCCTTGAGCGCGCCGGTGAGGGCCTGCTCCGCGAGGTCGAGTCCGGCGGCCAACCAGGCGTCGTTGGACTGCCCGAAGTCGCCCAGGCCGGCGTAGCGCTCGATCGGCAGGGCGAGATGCCGGGTGCGCACCCCGGCGGACGCGTGGATGCGGCGCAGGAGGGCACGCTCGGCGCCCGGCGCGAGGCAGAGGTCGCCGATCAGTTCGGTGAGGTCGTCCTGGGCGTAGCGGTGGGGCGGCAGCGCGGTGCGGACCGCGAGGATCGTGGTGGCCGCGCCGGTCGCGGCGGTCCGGTCCGGCGGGTCGGGCGCGTCGGTCGGTTCGGGCGGCTCGGACGGGGAAGGGGCATCGTCGACCACCACAGGAACACGCATGCCGGTAATGCCCTTCTTGTTTTGAATGACTGATTATCTTGCCTTTGTGTCTCTACACCCCGTCGACGCCCTTCCCCTCCCGACACACCGTGTCCCCGCGCTGTGGCGCTCCTGCCACCTCGGACCGGCGCTCGCCGTCACGGGATTCGCGACCACGCTGGCCGTGACGGCCGGGCGGGGGTCCGCGGGCGCCGCCGCGGTGGCCGCGGCGGTGCTGGCCGGCCAGCTGTCGGTGGGCTGGTGCAACGGCGCGGCCGACGCGCGGCGCGACACGCTCTGCGGCCGGCGCGACAAGCCCGTGGCGACCGGGGAGCTGTCGCCGCGGACGGTCGCCGTCGCGGCCGGGGCGGCGCTGATGCTGTGCGTACCGCTGTCCCTGCTGAGCGGCGTCGCCGCCGGAGCGGCGCATCTGGGGACGGTGGCCACCGCGTGGGCCTACAACCTGTGGTTCAAGCACACGGTGCTTTCACCACTGCCGTACGCCGTCGCCTTCGGCTCGCTGCCGGCCTTCGTCACTCTCGGCCTGCCCTCGCCGGCCTGGCCCGCCTGGTGGGCGGTGACGGCAGGTGCGCTGCTGGGTGTGGGGGCACACGCCGTCAATGTGCTCCCCGACATCGACGACGATCTCGCGGCCGGTGTACGGGGACTGCCGCAGCGTCTGGGCCGGACGGCGTGCCGGTGGCTGACTCCGCTCGTGATGCTGGCGGCCATGGGCGTCGTCGTGGCGGGGTCACCGGGGCCGGTCGGGGCCACGGGCTGGGCGCTGGCGGCGGCTGCCGCAGTCGTGGCCGTCTCGGCCACGGCCGTACCGTGGCCGGTCCGCAGCCGGTGGCCCTTCCGTGCCGCGATCGTGGTGGCGGGCGCGGCTGTCGCACAACTGCTGCTGCGAGGGCCGGACATCGTCTGACCGGTGGCGACGGACCGCCGCGGTTCCCGCGCGCAACGCGGGCCGGGGGCCCTGGCGCTGAGACCAGGGCCCCCGGCACACCCGCGTTGCGGAGGGATGACTGAAACCGACGTCCACCTACTGGCGCCCGCCGCCGCTCTCGCGACCGCCCTTCTGGCCGGCCTCCGACGCCCGCTGCGGATCGTTGGCAAAGTTGCCACCGCTTTCGTGACCGCCCTTCTGACCGGCCTCCGACGCCCGCTGCGGATCGTTGGCAAAGTTGCCACCGCTTTCGTGACCGCCCTTCCGGCCGGCCTCCGACGCCCGCTGCGGATCGTTG
>NZ_JBIAHV010000020.1:0-8580 GCF_042870895.1 Streptomyces sp. NPDC006294 | reverse complement strand
CCGGCCTCCGACGCCCGCTGCGGATCGTTGGCAAAGTTGCCACCGCTTTCGTGACCGCCCTTCCGGCCGGCCTCCGACGCCCGCTGCGGATCGTTCGCGAAGTTCCCGCCGCTCTCGTGACCGCCCTTCCGGCCGGCCTCGGAGGCCCGCTGCGGATCGTCGGCGAAGTTACCGGAGTTGTTGGACGCAGCCATGACTGCTCCTTTCCCTCGGGTTGTTGTGGGGGTCTCTTACGACACCGCGAGTGCCCATGGCGAGATGCCCCAATCAGCACGCTCCCGACGTTTTACTGACTATTGGTCACAGACATTGCCGGATCAGGCGGTTGGGTATCTCCAAATGCACTCCCTGTGCCCGGAGTTGCCGACGCGGACGGCGTTCGAGCGACGTACGACCCGTATACGTCGCGTCAGGCGAGGACCGAGTTCACCTGGACACGCCTCGGCGGCTCGCCGACCAACGCGACCCCTCGCCGGCAGGAACCTCGCCGGACCCCCGCTCTGGTCTCGGTGGGCGAAGGCCACGTTCCTGTGCGCAGATGGAGGGACGTCGGCCCGTGCGCGATCACTTCCGGCCACCGACTCGCCCACCCCATCCGATCGCCCGATTGACATGCAGCCGGATGGGTGCCTATCGTTTTATGCAACTGATTGGCTGCATGTCGGAGGGTCGCTATGGACGAGGTCTTCAAGGCGCTGGCCGACGCCGGCCGCAGGAGGCTGCTGGACAGCCTCAACGCCCGCAACGGCCAGACTCTGCGGGAGCTGTGCTCGGAACTGGACATGGCCCGCCAGTCGGTCAGCAAGCACCTGGCTCAGCTGGAGGTGGCCAACCTGGTCACCACCGTCCGGCGGGGCCGGGAGAAGCTGCACTACCTCAACGCCGAGCCGATCAACGCCATCGCCGAGCGCTGGATGAGCCGCTACGACCGGGAGCGGGCACACGCACTCACCGAGCTGAAACAGACACTGGAGAGCACCGCCATGGACAGCAACGCGTTCGTCTACACCACCTACATCAGGACCACGCCCGAGAAACTCTGGCAGGGCCTGACCGACCCGGCGTTCACCCGTCGCTACTGGGGCATGGAGTTCGCGACCGACTGGCGGACCGGATCGCCCATGACCTGGGAAGGCCAGGGCGTCAAGTCCGTCGACCCGGAGCAGGTGGTCCTCGAATCCGAGCCCTACCGGCGGCTCACCTACACCTGGCACACCTTCACCCCGCAGTGGGCGGAGGCGGCCAACGTGGACGACGAGACCCTCGCCAGGATCTCCGCCGAGCGGAGGTCGAAGGTCACGTTCGACCTCGAGCCCCACGGTGAGACGGTGAAGCTCACCGTCGTCCACGACGGTTTCGACCCCGGCAGCACCGTCCGGGACATGGTCCAGGAAGGCTGGCCGGCCCTCCTCTCGAGCCTCAAGACCCTCCTGGAGACCGGCGACACACTTTCCGAGCCCGAGCCCGAGCCCACGGACCGGACCGGCTGAACGGCACGACCGGGGCCGCGACTTGGGATGCGACCAGGGCCGCGACCTGGGCCGCGACTGGGGCTCAGTACGCGGGACCGGCGCCCGTCTGTTCCTGCGGGTCCTCCTGCGGGGGCCGCTCGGTGGCCTGCCTCGCGAGTTCGGCCCGGATGGCGTCCGGGCCGAGCGTCAGCAGTTCGCCGATCTCCCGGTTCCATCCATCGGCCGCCTCCTGCACCGCGGACCGGAAGCCCCGGCGCACCCGGCGCCGGGCGACCACAAGGGCGACAGCGACGACGGGCCGCAACAGCCACCGCCCGCGCACGGTGACCGCGACGTCCACCTGCCACCGGCCCCTCTCGGCCCGGCGGGGCCGCAGATCCAGCCGCGCCTCGCACAGGCGGTGCTTCAGCCGTACCGTCGCCGGGGTGGGCGCCGCCGACGGGGCCCCGGGCGCGAGCTGGACCGCCGCCCACCACGCGGCCAGATCGAGTCGGGCCTCTCCCGACCCCCGGCGCAGCGGGCCCGAACCCTCCGGCCCCCGCACCTGCCCGTCGGCCTCCAGCAGCAGCGGCTGGCCGGGGCTGTGCAGCCGCAGAACCGTCCGCGCCGTCATGCCATCGGACAGCAGCAGTTGTTCCACGGCGATCGCGTCACCGCGCCGCCACTCGCGTACGAGCACCGTCTGCTTGTCCGTGGCTCCGTCCTCAAAGAGCTCGTACCGAGCACCGGGGTGCAGATGCCGCCCCTCGACCAGCCGCACGTCCACGACCGGCCGCCCGTCCTCCAGCACGATCTCCTCCCCGCGCTCCCGGGTGGATTCGGCGAAATCGAGGATCAGCCCGGCGAGCTCCTCGATCCAGTGCGGCTCCAGTGCGACGACGGTGACGGAGTGCCGCAGCACGGTCATGCGGCCCAACCCCCGGTGACGGTACCGACGGACCGCGCCGACCGCCTCTGCACAACGCCCACTGTTCCCTGTCCCCCGCCCTCGATCGCCCCGCCCACTCGGACAGGCGTGCCGCAAACGTACCGCCGAGGGCCCCTACCGCGCAGTCAGCCGGGCCAGGAGCGGCGGTGGACGACGGTGGCGCCGGCGCGGTCGACCGCCCCCATCGCCATGCCGACGGGCTTGTGGACGGCCTTGGAGGTCTTCATCGTCCGCACCGCTTCCTGTACAGGAGCACGGTGACGACGGCGGCCGCCGCCAGAGCGGCGAGCATCAGGCCGCGGTGCTCGTTCGCCGCCGTGGCCGCGTGTGCGGTCTTCTCGCGTACCGGTTCGGGCGTCTTGTCGCGTGCCGTTCGCAGCGCATGCGCCGTTGTGTCGTGGACCTGGTGCTTGGCCTCCGCGGCCTTCCGCCGGGTCTGCGCCCTGGTCTCGGACGCCTTCTGCTGGGCCTGGGCCTTGACGTCCGCCTTGGCGGCGAGCGCCTCGACCGTGTGCGCGAGCTCTTCGCGGGTGGCGCGAGCCTGCTCGCGCAGCTCGTCGGGGGTGGGGTCGTGTCCGCGCGGGGCGTTGTCGGTCATCGGTGTGCGCTCTCCTTGATCTGGGCGATGTCGGCCTTGACGTTGTCGACCGCCTGTTGGGGCGCGGGCGGGGCGCCCTCCTTGATCTGCTTCCTGCCGGCGACGGCGAGCACCCCGGCGACCACGAACAGCACGGCCATGACCACGAGGGCGGACAGCCACAGCGGCCATACGAGAGCGAGTGCGATGACGGCGGTCGCGACGAGGGCCTGCAGTCCGAGGAAGGCGACGAGTCCGGCGGCGCCGAACAGGCCCCCGCCCAAGCCGAACCGCCTGCCCTTCTGCTTCATCTCCGCCTGCGCCAGGCGCATTTCCTGGCGCACCAGCCGGGAGATCTGGTCGGACGCCTGTTTGACCAGCTCCCCCACCGAGTCGTCCCGGTGAGGGGCCGTGGTTCCTGGTGACCTGTCCATGCTTTCCCGTCCTCCTCTGCCGAAGTCCCTTGGTGGCACGGGGCGCCGGCGCGACGTGGGCGCGCCCCGCCCGTCCGGTCAGCCCGCGCTACGGTCCGCGGGACCCGGATCGGTGCCGGGACCGGTGCGGCCCATGGCCCTGCGGTCCTCTTCGCTCCACTTCCGGGTGTCCCGGGGCTCGACGTACGGCTCCTCCAGGCGCGGGTGCCCGCCGATGATGGCCCGTTCCCTGGCCATCTCGGCGTCGAACTCCAGGCCCAGCAGGACCGCGAGGTTGGTGATCCACAGCCAGACCAGGAAGATGATGACGCCGGCCAGGGTGCCGTAGGTCTTGTTGTACGAACCGAAGTTGGCCACGTAGAACGCGAAGCCGGCGGAGGCCACCAGCCAGATCAGCAGGGCCAGGAAGCTGCCCAGGGACACGAACTTGAAGCCGCGGCCCTTCGCGTTGGGCGCCGCCCAGTAGAGGAGCGCCAGCATGATCGTCACCAGCAGCACCAGTACGGGCCACTTGGCGATCGACCACACCGTCAGGGCGGTGTCGCCGATGCCGAGGGCGGTGCCGAGCTGGCGGGCGAGGCCGCCGGTGAGGACCACGATCAGCGCGCTCACGGTGGCAAGGATCATCAGCGCCAGGGTCAGACCGACGCGGACCGGAAGCACTTTCCACACGGGCCTGCCCTCGGGCAGGTCGTAGACGGCGTTGGAGGTCCGGATGAACGCCGCGACGTAGCCGGACGCCGACCAGAGGGCGCCCAGCAGGCCGACGATCGCAAGGATGGAGCCGACGCCCGCGCTGCCCTGCAACTGGTTCACCGCGTTGGTGAGCACGTCGCGGGCCGCGCCGGGGGCGAGTTTCTGGATGTTGTCCAGGACGGTCTGCGTGGCCGAACTGCCGGCGATCCCGAGCAGTGAGATCAGCACCAGCAGGGCCGGGAACAGCGCGAGAATGCCGTAGTACGTGAGGCCCGCCGCCCGGTCGGTCAGCTCGTCCTGCTTGAACTCCTTGAGCGTGCGCTTCAGGACCGCCGGCCAGGACGCCTTGCCCACCGCCGCGGGGCTGTCGGGCGTGTCGCGGCCGGCCCGCCGGCCGGGTCCGGAGTCCCGCTCGCCGCGGCCTGCCCGGCGCGCGTCGTCTTCGTGCTCACCGCTGTGTTCGCTGCTGTATTCACTGGACATGCCGGCCGAGTAACCGGCATGGTCCGGCCTACGCCCAGTTTCGCCCGATTTCATTCCGACGGAGCAGCCTTGTCCGCCAGCCCGAGCAGGATCGCGCGCATTCTCGCGATCCCGCCCGGGTGACCGGTGTGCACCGCCCCGGCCGGGCAGGGGGCGTCAGGCGTACGCAGGCTGCCCCGGTCCCGGCACGTTCCGGAAGCGGAACGGCTCCGGCTCCCGGCCCGCCTGGACGAACCAGCACTCCCCTGCGGCGTCGCCGGTGACGATGCGCAGGACCGTGTCGGCGACGACCTTGGCCGGGATGACGGGCATGCCCTGCTCGGAGAGCATGCCGCGCAGCGGGTCGATGATGCGCGACTCCGCGTAACCCGGGCAGATCGCGTTGAACCGGATGCCCTCGGGGGCCAGCGCCGGCCCGAGCGAACGGGCGAGACCGACGACGGCGTGCTTGTTCGCCCCGTACAGCGGGTCGAGCGGTACCGAGGCCAGACCCGCCAGGGACGCGGTCGCCACGATCGCCCCGCCGCCACGTGCCCGCAGCGCCGGCAGGACCGCGTGGGCGCCGAAGACGACACCGTCGAGATTGGCGCCCATGGCGCGGCGGTACCGTGCCAGGTCGAAGTCGTCGCCGACGCCGCAGCCCGTCGACACGCCCGCGTTCAGGAAGGCGATGTCGACACCGCCGTGGCGCTCGACGGCGAAGTCCACCAGTGCGCGGTTCGCGTCGAGGTCGGAGACGTCGCAGGGCCGGAAGCTGCCGCCGACCATGTCGGCCACCTCACGGCCGCCGTCCACGTCGAGGTCGGCGACGACGACCTCGGCCCCGGCCGCCGCCAGCGCCAGCGCGGTGGCCCGGCCCAGCCCACTGGCGCCGCCCGTGACGATCGCGACCTTGCCGTGCAGCGGCGCCGCTTCCTGGGCGCTCGTGGCGGCCGCGCCCCCGGCGCTCACGCCAGCTCCAGCACGAGCTTGCCGACGTTCTCGCCGCGGAAGAGCATCTGCAGCGTCTCGGGGAAGTCGTCCACCGAGCCCTTCACCACATGCTCCTTGACCTTGAGCCGGCCCTCGCCGATCCAGCCGGCGATCTCCTGCCCGGCCTGCGCGTAGCGCTTGGCGTAGTCGAAGACCACGAAGCCCTCCATGCGGGCGCGGCGCACCAGCAGTGTCATGTAGTTCGACGGGCCCTTGACCGGGGTCGAGTTGTTGTACTGGCTGATCGCGCCGCAGATCACGACGCGGGCGTTCATGGCCAGCCGGGTGAGCGCGGCGTCGAGGATGTCCCCTCCGACGTTGTCGAAGTAGACGTCGATGCCGTCGGGAGTGTGCTCGCGCAGTGCGCGCTTCACATCGCCGGCCCGGTAGTCGATCGCCGCGTCGAAGCCCAGCTCCTCGGTGAGCAGCCTGCACTTCTCGGGTCCGCCGGCGATGCCGACGACACGGCAGCCCTTCACCTTGGCGATCTGGCCGACGATGGTGCCGACGGCGCCGGCCGCGCCGGAGACGACGACGGTCTCGCCCTCCTTGAGGGCGCCGACGTCCAGCAGTCCGAAGTACGCGGTCATGCCGGGCATGCCGAGGGCGCCGAGGTAGGTCGACGGCGGTGCGAGCGAGGTGTCGATCTTCAGCGCGCCCCTGCCGTCGGAGACGACGTGCTCCTGGACGCCGAAGGTGCCCACCACGTGGTCCCCGGGCTGGAAGTCGGGGTGGTGGGAGGCGGTCACCTCGACGACCGACCCGGCGCGCATCACGTCACCGAGACCGACGGGCGGGAGGTAGGACGGCCGGTCGTCGAGCCAGCCGCGCATCGCGGGGTCCAGCGAGATGACGCGCGTCCTGCCCGCGAACTGGCCGGGACCGGGCGCCTCCGCGGGTGCGGAGACGTGTTCCCAGTCCTCTGGTTTCACATCACCCACGGGGCGGGCTGCCAGGCGGATCTGGCGGTTGGTCGCAGACATGAGGCCTCCTGTCGTCCATGAACCCCTTGACCATACCGACCAGTAGGTACGTCTGTGCCCGTGAGGTGCGTCACACCCTCCCGGTGCGGGCCGGCACGGCCCTGACCGCGGCCGGCCGAGCGTTACGAGGCAGGCGCGGCGTCGGGGTCACGGTCGCGCTCGGGACGGGGCTCGTGGGCGGTCCCGGGGCCGGGCCGCGGCTTCGGATCCGCCTCGCGCTCGGGCGCGGCCTCGTCGGCGGAGCGGGGCTCGGTGTCCGCCTCGGCGTCGGCGGGAGCCTGGCTCGCAACAGCGGGGCGCCGGCGGCGGAGCAGTACGCCCCCGGCCAGCAGCGCGGCGAGGAAGACGCCGACGGCCACGGGCCCGACGGCGCCCAGGGCGTCCGCGAGGGCCCGCTGGATCGCGCCGGCGACCTCGATGACCGGGTCCTCGGTGACGGGATCGCGCTGGGCGCGGATCTCGTACCAGCCGTAGTAGGCGACATACGCGCCGACGAGGAGGAGCAGCCCACCGCCGACACGGGAGGCGAGGGAGCCGAGGCGGCGCAGGCCGGCGACCCGGGCGGTGCGGGTGAGCGCGACGGACAGCGCGGCGGCGCCGACGACCAGGCCCATCCCGGCCGCGTACGCGGTGAAGAGGGTGATGCCGTCGACGGTGGAGCCGCTGCGGAAGGCGGAGACGACGATCGCGAGGAACGGGGCGATGGTGCACCCGAGGGAGGCGACGGCGTAGGCGGCGCCGAACAGGGCCATCGACGGCGCGGAGCGGCTGACGTTCGGGGCGCGGCGCAGTTTGGGGAGCAGGGCGGGCAGGTCGCGGCCGGCCACCAGCCAGGCGCCGGCCAGGGCGAGCAGGAGTCCGAAGGCGATGGTGAACCACGGCAGATGCTGCTGCACCTGGCCCGCGACAGGGGCGATGGCGAGCCCGAAGAGGGCGAAGACGGCGGCGAACCCGGCGGTCATGGCGGCGGTGGCCGCGAGCGCGCGGGTGACGGCGGCCGCCCGGGTGGGGGAATCGTCGCCGAGGACGAGCAGGGACAGATACGCCGGGAGCAGCGCGAAGCCGCAGGGGTTGACCGCGGCGAGCATGCCCGCGGTCAGCGCGAGAGCGAGGGGCAGATCGGTCATTCCGGATCAGCCGACGAGCGGGCGGACTTTGTCGGCGAGACCCTTGCCGCCGGGGAGGCTGCCGGTGAAGACCGTCTTGCCGTCCTTGTCCAGGATCACGTAGACGCTCTGCTCGGTGATCGCGAACTTCTTCCAGATGTCGCCGTCCTCGTCGGACAGGTTCGGGAACGCGCCGACCTTCGTGTCGGCGACGAAGTCCTTCATGGCCTGCGGCTTGTCCAGGCCGGCCACCCCGACCACGTTCGCCTTGCCGTCGAACTCGGCGGCGACCTCGGCGGTTTCGGGCCCCTGTCCCTTGCAGGTGGGGCACCAGGGGGCCCAGAACCACAGCACGGCGGGCTTGCCCGCCAGCGTCGCCGCGTCGAAGGGCCGGCCGTCGACGGTCGTTCCGGTGAACCGCAGCGTGTCGGGGACCGCTGTCGCGTCGGACCCGGCCTGTGCCGGCGCGGAGGCGTCGGGCGACGCGGCACCGGCGGTCCCGGCCGTGGCGGACTTCTCGGTGTCGCCGCCAGCGGCGGGCTCCTCGGTGCCGCAGCCGGCGAGGGCGAGCGCGGTGGTGGCCAGCACGGCGGGGAGGAACAGGCGGGCACGCAGCATGGTAAGGACAGCTCCTGTGGTCGGGATCGGCTAAACTCTAGGCCGCGCGGCGGCCGTTGCGGGGCACGAAGGTGCTTACGGTTCCATGACGTCAGCCCGCTCTACCTTCTTGATCGGGTTGATCGAGCCATTCGTAGGGTGGGGTCGCCCAGGGGTGCTGGGTGTGGCTATCAGCCCGCTGCCGTCTCGTGGCTCACCAGGCTTCGCCGCCCGGCGCCCTACGACGACTCGGCCGCCGATTAGGAAGTGCGAACCAGTCGCTGTGTAGAGCAATGCCGGCGAGGTCGTCCGTGGCACAAAGAGGTACGAAC
>NZ_JBIAHV010000019.1:0-141001 GCF_042870895.1 Streptomyces sp. NPDC006294 | reverse complement strand
GCGGACGTCGAACTCGCCGCATAGCACCAGCAACCCCGAACCACCCCAAACCCGACAGAGATGCCTTGACGAAAGACATAGAGGCACCCCCCCGCGGCCCCTGCGTCTGCGCCCGCGTCCGGGCGCAGGCGCAGGGGTCGGCACGGCCCGGCACAGCCCGGCCCGGGCACGGTGGGGAAAACCCCCCGCCAAGACGGGGCCGGCCCTCATGGTGCGGACCGCGCCGCCGCACCACGCTGGAGTCATGACAGCCCGCATCCCAGAACGGACGACCCTGATGGCCACGGATTACGGATACAGCCCCCCGGCGGCCCGCCGGGAGCACTTCCTCCCTCCCGTACTGCGCGCGCCCTTCGAGGGCCGCACCTGGCGGGAGTTCGGCTACCTGGTGCTGAGCCTGCCGCTCGCCACCGCCGTCTTCGTGTTCGCGGTCACCATGACCTCGCTCGGCGCCGGCCTGCTCGTCACGTTCCTGGGCATCCCGGTGTTCGCCCTCTCTCTGTCGGCGCTGCGCGGCTACGGGGCGCTGGAACGCGCCCGCGCCCGGGCGCTGCTCGGTGTGGACGTGGCCGGGCCGGAGCCGGTGCTCGGCTCCGCTGGCGCCAGGAGGAACGGTTTCGTCGCGTGGATGGCCGGCACCCTCAAGAGCGGGGCGTCGTGGCGCCACCTGCTCTACGCCCTGCTCCACTTTCCCTGGGCGGTCTTCGGGTTCTGCGTCTCTGTGACCCTGTGGGTGACCGGCTGGTCGCTGCTGCTCTACCCGCTCTGGCAGTGGGTCTTCCCGATGTGGGGCGGCGTCGACGGCCTGCAGTTGTACGGGGACGGGACGCACAACTTCTATCTGGACACCCCGTTCGAGATCGCCGTGACGAGCGCCGTCGGGCTGGTGCTCACGATCACCACCCCCTGGGTGATGCGCGCGCTGACCGGTGTCGACCGGCTGCTGGTGACCGGGCTGCTCGGGCCGTCCCGGCTGGCGACCCGCGTCGTGGAGCTGGAGTCGGACCGCGGCGTCGTGGTGGACACGGCCGCGGCGGACCTGCGCCGTATCGAACGCGACCTGCACGACGGGGCGCAGGCCCGGCTGGTGGCCCTGGCGATGGACCTCGGTCTCGCGAAGGAGAAGCTGGCCGAGGACCCGGAGGCCGCCGCCCGGATGGTCGACGAGGCGCACGGCGAGGTGAAGGTGGCGCTGCAGGAGCTGCGCGACCTGGCGCGCGGCATCCACCCCGCCGTACTGACCGACCGCGGGCTCGACGCGGCGCTGTCGGCCGTGGCCTCGCGGTGCGCCGTTCCCGTGACGGTGGAGGTCGACCTGGACCGGCGGCCGGCGGCCGCGATCGAGGGGATCGCGTACTTCACCGTCTCCGAGCTGCTCCAGAACGTCAGCAAGCACGCCCGCGCCACCCGCGCGTCGGTGGACGTGTGGCGCTCGCAGGACCGGCTGATGCTCCAGGTCACCGACGACGGTCGGGGCGGCGCCGACACGACGGCCGGCACCGGCCTGGCCGGCCTCGCCGAACGGCTGGACGCCGTGGACGGCATCCTCGCCGTCGACTCCCCGGCGGGCGGCCCGACGACGGTGACCGCCGAGCTCCCCTGGCGCGGCTGACACGACCCGGCTGCCTCCCGCCGACTCACCGGCTCACCCTGAGCGGCCGGAGGCCGCCCACTGCCCCCGTCGCCCCCGCGGCAACCCTGCGACCCCTTCCTGCGTCCCCTGATGCGGTGACCGGCAAAAACGCGGCACAGGCCCCAGCGCGCTCCGATCCTGCGATGCTGGAAGGCGGCAGGCCGGAAGTACGCATCATCGGGGCAACAGGTCAACAGGGGGGCTCAAGGCTGTGGAGGACAGGGTGCGGGTGGTCATCGCCGAGGATTCGGTGCTGCTTCGGGAGGGCCTGACCCGGCTGCTGACCGACCGGGGGCACGACGTGGTCGCCGGAGTGGGGGACGCCGTGGCGCTGATCAAGACGATCGGCGACCTGGCGGCGCAGGACGCGCTGCCGGACGTCGTGGTCGCCGACGTACGGATGCCGCCGACGCACACGGACGAGGGGGTGCGGGCGGCGGTGCAGCTGCGCCACGAGCATCCCGGCGTCGGGGTGCTGGTCCTGTCGCAGTACGTGGAGGAGCAGTACGCCACGGAACTGCTGGCCGGCAGCAGCCGGGGGGTGGGCTATCTGCTCAAGGACCGGGTAGCGGAAGTGCGGGAGTTCGTGGACGCCGTGGTGCGGGTCGCCCAGGGCGGTACGGCCCTGGACCCGGAGGTCGTGGCGCAGCTGCTGGGCCGCAGCCGCAAGCAGGACGTGCTGGCCGGTCTCACTCCCCGTGAGCGCGAGGTGCTCGGTCTGATGGCCGAGGGCCGGACGAACTCGGCGATCGCGAAGCAGCTCGTGGTGAGCGACGGGGCGGTGGAGAAGCATGTCAGCAACATCTTCCAGAAACTCGGGCTCTCCCCCAGCGACGGGGACCATCGGCGGGTGCTCGCGGTGCTGACGTATCTCAACTCGTGAGCGGCCGGACGGACGCGTCCGCATCGTGAGCGGCGGGGGCGGCGTACGGCCGCCGCCACGCCCGACGAGAGCCCGCGCCGACACGCTGCCCGACCCCTCGGCACAGCGGTCCCAAGACCAGAGAATGAGCCGGGAAGTGGGCCCCGGAGGCCCCGGGGACAAGGAAAAGCGCCACAAACCAGGACGCCACGGCGTCTCACCATGAGGTCCGACATGTGAGCGGTCCGGGGAAGGCGACCCTTACGGTCGTAGGGTTGCCAGTGGGTCGGCCGGTCGGCCGGTCGGGCCCGAGGAACCGCCTCGAGGGAGGTCCAGTTCAGTGACCAGCCAGGTCAGTAGCCCGGCCGAAGAGGCCGATGAGGTCAACGGGTCCGATGAGGCCCTCGTCGGTGAGCAGCGCAGGCGCGCCGGCGAGAAAGAGATCCGCCGCCTTGACCGGGTGATCATCCGCTTCGCGGGTGACTCCGGTGACGGTATGCAGCTCACGGGTGACAGGTTCACCTCGGAGACTGCGTCGTTCGGCAACGACCTCTCCACTCTTCCCAACTTTCCCGCCGAGATCCGGGCGCCCGCCGGCACCCTGCCCGGTGTCTCCAGCTTCCAGCTGCACTTCGCCGACCACGACATCCTCACCCCGGGCGACGCGCCGAACGTGCTGGTCGCGATGAACCCGGCGGCGCTGAAGGCGAACGTCGCCGATGTGCCGCGCGGCGGCGAGATCATCGTCAACACCGACGAGTTCGCCAAGCGCGCCATGGCGAAGGTCGGGTACGAGACCTCCCCGCTGGAGGACGGATCGCTGGACGGCTATCGGGTCCATCCGGTACCGCTGACGACGCTGACGATCGAGGCGCTGAAGGACTTCGGCCTGTCCCGCAAGGAGGCCGGGCGCAGCAAGAACATGTTCGCGCTGGGGCTGCTGAGCTGGATGTACCACCGGCCCACTGAGGGTACGGAGAGCTTCCTGCGGCAGAAGTTCGCCAAGAAGCCGAACATCGCGGAGGCGAACATCGCGGCCTTCCGGGCCGGGTGGAACTTCGGCGAGACGACGGAGGACTTCGCGGTCTCGTACGAGGTTGCCCCGGCGAGCTCGGCCTTCCCGGCGGGCACGTACCGCAACATCTCCGGGAACCTGGCCCTCTCCTACGGCCTGATCGCGGCGAGCAAGCAGGCGGACCTGCCGCTCTACCTGGGCTCGTACCCGATCACCCCGGCCTCCGACATCCTGCACGAGCTGTCGAAGCACAAGAACTTCGGCGTGCGGACCTTCCAGGCGGAGGACGAGATCGCCGGGATCGGCGCGGCGCTCGGCGCCGCGTTCGGCGGCTCTCTCGCCGTCACGACGACCTCGGGTCCCGGTGTGGCGCTGAAGTCGGAGACCATCGGGCTCGCGGTCTCGCTGGAGCTGCCGCTGCTGGTGGTCGACATCCAGCGCGGCGGCCCCTCGACCGGGCTGCCGACCAAGACGGAGCAGGCGGATCTGCTGCAGGCCATGTACGGCCGCAACGGCGAGGCCCCCGTGCCGGTCGTCGCGCCGCGTACCCCGGCGGACTGCTTCGACGCCGCGCTGGACGCGGCGAGGATCGCGCTGACCTACCGGACGCCCGTGTTCCTGTTGTCCGACGGCTATCTCGCCAACGGCTCCGAGCCATGGCGGGTCCCGGAGATCGACGACCTGCCCGATCTGCGGGTGCAGTTCGCGACCGGCCCCAATCACGAACTGGCCGACGGCACCGAGGTCTTCTGGCCCTACAAGCGCGACCCGCAGACCCTGGCCCGCCCCTGGGCGGTGCCGGGCACACCGGGCCTCGAGCACCGTATCGGCGGCATCGAGAAGCAGGACGGCACGGGCAACATCTCCTACGACCCGGCCAACCACGACCTCATGGTCCGCACCCGCCAGGCCAAGATCGACGGCATCGAGGTGCCGGAGATCGAGGTCGACGATCCGGACGGGGCGCACACGCTCGTCCTCGGCTGGGGTTCCACGTACGGGCCGATCACCGCGGCCGTGCGCCGGCTGCGCGCCGCGGGCATCCCGATCGCCCAGGCCCATCTGCGCCACCTCAACCCGTTCCCGAAGAACCTGGGCACGGTGCTGAAGCAGTACGACAAGGTCGTCGTCCCCGAGATGAACCTCGGCCAGCTCGCCACCCTGATCCGGGCCCGGTATCTGGTCGACGCACGGTCGTTCAACCAGGTCAACGGCATGCCGTTCAAGGCGGAGCAGCTCGCCGGAGTTCTCAAGGAGGCCATCGATGAGTGAGGCGCTCAAGCTCGTGCCCAAGGCCGAGGCCAAGCAGTCGATGAAGGACTTCAAGTCCGACCAGGAAGTGCGCTGGTGTCCGGGCTGCGGCGACTACGCCGTGCTGGCCGCCGTACAGGGCTTCATGCCCGAACTGGGACTGGCGAAGGAGAACATCGTCTTCGTCTCGGGCATCGGCTGCTCGTCCCGCTTCCCGTACTACATGAACACCTACGGGATGCACTCCATCCACGGCCGGGCGCCGGCCATCGCGACCGGGCTGGCCTCGTCGAGACGGGATCTGTCCGTGTGGGTCGTCACCGGTGACGGCGACGCGCTCTCCATCGGCGGCAACCATCTGATCCACGCCCTGCGCCGCAATGTGAATCTGAAGATCCTGCTGTTCAACAACCGTATCTACGGACTGACCAAGGGCCAGTACAGCCCGACCTCCGAGGTCGGCAAGATCACCAAGTCGACGCCGATGGGCTCCCTCGACGCGCCCTTCAACCCGGTGTCGCTGGCGCTGGGCGCCGAGGCGTCGTTCGTCGCCCGCACCGTCGACTCCGACCGCAAGCACCTCACCGAGGTGCTGCGCCAGGCGGCCGACCACCAGGGCACGGCGCTCGTGGAGATCTACCAGAACTGCAACATCTTCAACGACGGCGCCTTCGACGTCCTCAAGGACAACGAGCAGGCGCTGGAGGCCGTCATCCGGCTGGAGCACGGGCAGCCGATCCGCTTCGGCGCGGACGGCGGGAAGGGCGTCGTGCGCGACCCGTCCACGGGCGACCTGGAGGTCGTCCGGGTCACGCCGGAGAACGAGTCGCGCGTCCTGGTCCACGACGCGCACTCCGCGTCCCCGACCACGGCCTTCGCGCTCTCCCGGCTGGCCGACGCGGACACCCTGCACCACACCCCCGTCGGTGTGCTCCGCAGCGTCGAGCGTCCCGTCTACGACACGCTCATGTCCGACCAGCTCGACGCGGCGGTCGAGCGTGACGGCAAGGGCGATCTCGCCGCGCTGCTCGCCGGCAACGACACCTGGACCGTCGTCGGCTGAGACCGGTCCACCAGCTGAGGGGAGGCTCCGGCCTCCCCTCATCGCTGTCCGCGACCGCCTCCGGGACCGGCCTGATCCGTAATGACCGTATGCCGATACGGGCATGACACAGGCCCCTCGCCGGGCGTACCTTGAGGGGACGCGCGGACGCAGGGCGGGAGGGTCAGTGAAGTCGGAGATCGAACAGCGGGCAGGACTGCTGTACGGGATCGGTGCCTACGGAATGTGGGGCCTGGTCCCTCTTTTCTGGCCGCTGCTCAAGCCGTCCGGCGCCCTGGAGATCCTTGCCCACCGGATGGTCTGGTCGCTGGCCGTCGTGGCCGTCGCGCTCCTGGCGCTGCGGCGCTGGGGCTGGGTGCGGGAGCTGGTGCGCCGGCCTCGCAAGCTGGGCCTCGTCGCCGTCGCCGCCACGGTGATCACCGTCAACTGGGGCCTCTACATCTGGTCCGTGAACTCGGGTCACGTCGTCGAGGCGTCGCTCGGCTACTTCATCAATCCGCTGGTCACCATCGCGATGGGCGTACTGCTCCTGAAGGAACGGCTCCGCCCGGCGCAGTGGGCGGCCGTCGGCATCGGCTTCGCCGCGGTCCTGGTGCTCGCCATCGGATACGGGCAGCCACCGTGGATCTCGCTGACGCTCGCGTTCTCGTTCGCCACGTACGGGCTGGTGAAGAAGAAGGTCAACATCGGCGGCCTGGAGTCACTGGCCGCGGAGACCGCCATCCAGTTCCTCCCGGCGCTGGCGTTCCTTCTCTGGCTGGGCACGAACGGCACGGGCACCTTCGCCGCGCACGGGGCCGGCCACGCGGCGCTGCTCGCCGCGACCGGTCTGGTGACGGCCGTGCCGCTCGTCTGCTTCGGCGCGGCGGCGATACGGGTGCCGCTGTCCACCCTGGGACTGCTGCAGTATCTGGCCCCGGTGTTCCAGTTCCTGCTCGGCATCCTCTACTTCCGCGAGGCGATGCCCGCGGAGCGCTGGGCGGGCTTCGCCCTGGTGTGGCTGGCTCTGACCTGCCTGACCTGGGACGCGCTGCGCACGGCACGCCGCAACAAGGTGGAGGCCCTGCGGCTGGCGGCGGTGGCGACGGCCTCCGGCGCCCAGCCGGCGGCCACGCCCGAGACCGGCGCCGTCGCGCAGCCCGGTACCGCGCCGCAGACCGGTGCCGTCGCGCAGTCGGGGAGCGTCACGCCGCAGGCCGACGTCGCGCCGGAGCCGGTCACGGGCGCCGCGTGGGAGGCCGGGCCGACGGCCTGACCGGCACGGCCGTCGACGGCCCGGGGGTCCGGGAGACGGCGAGGCTCACCCTGCCCACGCGTCTCCCCGACGGAACGCGCCCGTCAGGTCCGAATCTCCACTCGAACGGCTCAGCTTCGCCCCTCGGCGCAGGCCGGGGCCGGCCGACCGGTGCTACCACCGGAAGTCCAGGCCCCGGTCGTCCGGACCGAGGTAGCCCACAGAGCGAAGAGAGTGCGTCATGCAGCAACCCCTCGCGCTATCGGTCGACTTCGGTCAAGGCATCAGTGACGCATGGTCGGCCGTGGCCAGGTTCATTCCGAAGTTCATCGCCTTTCTGGCGATCCTGGTCATCGGCTGGATCATCGCCAAGGCCATCGCCAAGGTGGTCGACAAGCTGCTGCGCAAGGTCGGTTTCGAGCGGATGTCGGAACGCAGCGGCATTTCGAACACCCTCAGGAACTCCTCGTACGACGCCACCGGGATCATCACCAAGATCCTTTACTACGCGATCCTGCTGATCGCCCTGCAGCTGGCTTTCGGGGTGTTCGGCCCCAACCCGGTCAGCAACATGATCAACTCGGCCGTCGCCTGGATCCCGAAGGCGATCGTCGCCTGCGTCATCGTCGTCGTGGCCATGGCCATCGCACGCGCCGTCCGCGACATCATCCAGGGGGCCCTGTCGGGAACCTCGTACGGCCGGACCCTGGGCACGGTCGCCTGGGCCTTCATCGTGGCGCTCGGTGTGATCGCCGCGCTCAGCCAGGCGCAGATCGCGACCTCCGTCACCGGTCCGGTGCTCTGGGCGGTCCTCGCCGCGATGGCCGGCGTCGTGATCGTCGGTGTCGGCGGCGGCCTCATCGGCCCGATGCGGCAGCGCTGGGAGGGCTGGCTCGCGACGGCGGAGGCCGAGACCGGCCGCGCCAAGGAGAACGTCTCCGCGTACCAGCGCGGCCGCGCCGACGCCGCCGCCGGCCAGCCGGCCTCCGAGCGCCGGGCCGGCAGGCAGGGCACGGGCCAGCGCGGGCAGCCGGGCCGCGACACGGGAGGCAGCCACGACATGGGCCGCGGGCGCGGCACAGGACGTGACGAGGGCCCGGCGATGGGCAACGGCCGCGACCCCATGTGACCCACGGCCGCGACCGCGACGTCGGCGCGCTGCCGCGAAGCGTCAGTCGCCGAGCAGATCGTGCTCGCGGACCAGCCAGCAGACGGCGGTGAGCCGCAACGTCGCGAAGTCGTAGCCGACCGGCTCGGACCAGTCCGTCTCCGACAGCCAGTCGGTGAACCCGAGCACATAGTCCGCGAGATCCTCACGCCGCACCATGCCGTACGGCTCCTCCCGGGGAGCCTGGCCCGACCGGCGGGGAGCGGGCACAAGCGGTACGAGAGCGTCGCGCACGGCCGCCGCATGCTGGTCGACGGCCGCGACAAGCCCCGGCTCGAAGGAGAACTCCGAGAGCCGGGGCATGTACGTGGCGGCCACTCCGACCAGCGGGCAGCCGGGCGGCCCGCTGTGGGGCAGTGCGTCCATCCCTCCACGGTAGACGCGAATCAGCGCCCCCAAGACGTGACTTCCGTCGCAAACCGGCCACCCCGGCGGCGGGCCCGGTACGCCCGCACCTTGCCGCGGTTGCCGTACCGCTTCATCGAGCGGTTGCCGTACCGCTCCGTCGAGCACCTGCGGCGGCGCCGCCGCTGCCGCGTCGACCCGGTCCATGCGGGCCGGGTCCGCGTCACGCCCGGGGCCCTGCACACGGGGAGTCGGGCAGGACCCCGTACACGGCGAGCCGTCCGGGCCCTCCGACGGACGGCAACCCAGGCGCAGAGCACCCGGATCGAACACGAAGGTGTCGTCCGAGCGCGGTCGCATCGGCGGGCCGGGCGTGTCCTTTGCACTCCTCGTCACGTAACCATTACAAGTGGTAACCATGACAATGCACTGGAAGCTCGTGATCGACGCCGCAGATCCGCACACCCAGGCGGACTTCTGGGCCGCGGCACTCGGGTATCTCGTCGAGGACAACAGCCCTCTCATCGAACGGCTCCTCGCGCAAGGAGCGGTGCCGGTCGAGGCGACGGTCGAGACGCACGGCCGGCGGGCATGGCGCGATCTGGCCGCGGTCCGGCATCCGGACGACGCCCACGACGAGATGAGCGGCGCGGGACTCGGGCGCAGGCTGCTGTTCCAGCGGGTGCCGGAGCCGAAGACGGGGAAGAACCGGCTCCACATCGACGTGCACGCCGAGCCGGGACAGCGGGACGCCGAGACTGCCAGGCTGAAGGGGCTGGGGGCCTCTGTGCTGCGGCGGGTGAGCGAGCCGGGCGGGGAGTGGGTCGTGCTCACCGACCCCGAGGGCAATGAGTTCTGCGTGCAGTAGGCATCCGCTATGCGAACGGGCGTGACCGATTTCCGCCCTTGACGCCACGTCACGCTGTCCTCGAACATCAGCACGCACAACGCACGTGTACACGCATCACGTTCGACATCCAGCTCCAGCGCCCCGGGATCAGCCATCCCGGGGCGTTCCTGCACGTTCCGTCCTGTCCCCGTACGGAATCCGGAGCCCCCACATGAACCTCTCCGTTCCCAGACGTGTCCCCGCGGTTGCCGCGCTCGCCCTGGCCGGGCTGCTCGCGACCGCCGCGCCCGCGGTGTCGGCCGGACCGGCCGACGCACCGCCGGCGCCGATATCCGCGCTCGCCGCACCCGACATACCCCTCGCCAACGTCAAGGCGCACCTCAGCCGGTTCCAGTCCATCGCCGGCTCCAACGGCGGCAACCGCGCCCACGGCCGGCCCGGCTACAAGGCCTCGATCGACTACGTGAAGGCCCAGCTGGACGCGGCCGGATTCACCACCACCGTCCAGCAGTTCACCTCCAACGGCGCCGTCGGCTACAACCTGACGGCCGACTGGCCGGGCGGTGACGTGAACCAGACCGTGATGGCCGGCGCCCACCTCGACTCGGTCAGCTCCGGCGCCGGAATCAACGACAACGGCTCGGGCTCCGCGGCCGTACTGGAGGCGGCACTCGCCGTCTCCCGGGCCCAGTTGCAGCCCACAAAGCATCTGCGCTTCGGCTGGTGGGACGCGGAGGAGCTCGGTCTGGTCGGCTCGAAGTACTACGTCAACAGCCTCTCCACCACCGAGCGTTCACGGATCGCGGGCTATCTGAACTTCGACATGATCGGCTCGCCCAACCCGGGCTACTTCGTCTACGACGACGACCCCGTGATCGAGCAGACCTTCAAGGGCTACTTCGCCGGCCTCGGTGTCCCCACCGAGATCGAGACCGAGGGCGACGGCCGCTCCGACCACGCGTCGTTCAAGAACGTCGGCATACCGGTCGGCGGCCTGTTCACCGGCGCCAGCCGTACGAAGACCAGCGCCCAGGCCCAGAAGTGGGGCGGCACGGCCGGTCAGGCGTTCGACCGCTGCTACCACTCCTCGTGCGACACCACGGCGAACATCAACGACACCGCCCTGGACCGCAACAGCGACGCGATCGCCCACGCGATATGGACGCTCTCCGCAGGCGGCACGACCGAGCCGCCCGGTGACGTCTACGAGAACACCACCGACGTCGCCGTCCCCGACGCCGGCGCCGCGGTCACCTCCACGGTGACGGTCTCCGGCCGCACCGGCAACGCCCCCGCCGCACTCAAGGTCGGGGTCGACATCAAGCACACCTGGCGCGGCGATCTCGTGGTGGACCTGGTGGCCCCGGACGGCACCGCGTACCGGCTGAAGAACTCCAGCGGGAACGACTCGGCGGACAACGTCATCACCACGTACACCGTGGACGCGTCCGCGGAGACGGCGAACGGCGCCTGGAAACTGCGCGTCCAGGACGTGGCGCGCTATGACACGGGCTACATCGACAGCTGGAAGCTGACCTTCTGACGGCTGTCGGCGCGGCTGCGTGCGTGTGCGGGACGGGCCGCGCACGCACGCAGCCGGCTTCCACGGGCGGGCCCGGCTACGAGTTGACGTCCTTCGAGGTGAAGCGGGCCCAGGCCGCGGAGCCGAAGACCGCCGCGTACAGCGCCTGCAGGCCGAGGTTTCGCCGGACCTCGTCCCACAGGAGCGGCTCGCGCATCAGGTCCGCGAAGGACAGCCAGTAGTGCGGGAAGAGATAGGGGTGGACGGCGTCCAGCTGCGGGATCGTGCCCAGGATCTGCACCGTGATCAGCAGCCCCACGGTGGTCGCCATCGCCGCGACGCCGCTGCCGGTGAGGGTCGACACGAACAGTCCGATCGCGGCCAGCCCCACCAGTGACCCGGCGACGACCGCCGCGATCAACAAGGCGCGCCACAGCCCCTCCGTGAACGGCACGGGGACGCCCGAGATCGTCGTGACCTCGCCGAGCGGGAAGAGCAGCGCCCCCACGGCGAGTGCGGACAGCGCCACGACCAGGGTCGCCACCAGGCAGAAGGCGCAGACGGCGGCGAACTTGGCGAGCAGCAGCCTGGTACGTCCGGCCGGGGCGACCAGCAGATAGCGCAGCGTGCCGGAGTTCGCCTCGCCCGCGACGGCGTCGCCGGCGACGACACCGACCGCCATCGGCAGGAACACGGGCAGCGTCGCGGCGAGGGCCGCGAAGACCAGGAACAGCCCGTTGTTGGTGATCTGGGTGACGAAGGCCGGCCCGCCGCCGCCCTCGGGGCCGCCCCCGCCCACCGTGCCGCCGCCGCTCGTCTCGATCCTGACGGCGACGCCGATCAGGACCGGCACGGCCGCCAGCACCCCGAGCAGGGCGAGCGTGCGCCAACGGCGGAAGGTCAGCGTCAGCTCGGAGCGGAACAGCCCGAGCGAACGCAGTGGGCGGCGGCCCCGCGGGGCGGCCGACGCCGCCGTCTCAGCCTGCGACATCGAAACCCTCACCCGTCAGCGCCACGAACGCGTCCTCCAAAGAGGCGCGTTCCACTCCGAAGCCCCGTACCCGCACCCCGCCGTGCACCAGGGCGGCGTTGAGCTCCGCCAACCCGGCGTCGTCGGCCGGCGGGTCACAGGTCACCCGCTCCCCTTCGTGGCTCACCGCGGCCAGGCCGCGTTCCGTGAGGATCCGGGCCGCGTCGGCCGCGTCCGGGGACAGGACGGTGAGCCTGCCCCGGGCGCCCGCGGCGAGCTCCGCGACCGGGCCCTGGGTGATGAGCCGCCCCTGCGCCATGACGGCGGCGTGCGTGCAGACCTGCTCGATCTCGTCCAGCAGATGCGAGGAGAGGAAGACCGTGGAACCGTCCGCGGCCAGCTCCCGCACCAGGGCGCGGATCTCGCGCATGCCCTGCGGGTCGAGCCCGTTCGTCGGCTCGTCCAGCACCAGCAGCCGCCGGGGCTGGAGCAGCGCCGCGGCCAGGCCGAGGCGCTGCTTCATCCCGAGGGAGTACGCCTTGGCCTTCTTGCCCGCCGCCTGGGTGAGCCCCACCCGGTCCAGGGCGGCGGCGACCCGCGCCCGGCGGGTACGGGGGTCGGCGGTCGGGTCGGCCGCGTCGAAGCGCAGCAGGTTGTCCCGGCCGCTGAGGAACCCGTACAGCGCGGGTCCCTCGATCAGCGCGCCCACGTGCGGAAGCACGGTGCCCGCCGAGCGGGGCATCGGACGGCCGAGGACCGTGGCGCGGCCGGCGGTGGGAGCGATGAGGCCCATCAGCATCCGGATGGTGGTGGTCTTGCCGGACCCGTTCGGCCCGAGGAACCCGAAGACGCTGCCGGCCGGCACGCTGAGGTCCAGCCGGTCGACGGCCAACTGCCCGCCCCGGTAGCGCTTGGTGAGCCCGTGCGTCTCAATGACGGCCGTCTGCGTCTCTTTCAAGGGTTCGGTTCACCTCCGGGGCGCTCTCAGCGTCTGCCGACGGTCGATTGTGCTCGATCTCCCCCAGACTCCGTCCGGGGGCACCCCCACGTACCTCAGATCTCCGCGCTCCCCCTGCCTTCGGCGGGGGTACCCCCACTTCCTTCTTCCTTTCGGCAGCCGCGCGCCTCTTGGGTTCACTCGCCCGTGTTCCGGCGGCTCCGTCTCCACGCCCCGCCGCAGCGGGCCTACGGCGGGGCGCGGAGCCGACCCGCCGCCCCGACCGGTCGTGCTACTTGCCTTCGTTCGCTGCCTTGACCAGGGCGTCCTTGGTCACCGCGCCGGCGTAGACCGTGCCGTCGTCCGTCATCAGGACATTCACCAGGCGCGTGGTGAAGACCGTGCCGGAGCCGAACTTGCCCTGGACCTTGTCGCCGAGCGCGTCGAGGAACTGCTGGGCCTCCGCCGGGACCTCGTTCCCGGCGTCCTTGCCGCCGGTCGGGCCGCCCGCCTCGCCGCCGTGGCCCTCGATCCTGGCGATGGACGTCCAGCCCTCGCCGATCACGTCGAGGCCGCCCAGGTCCTCGAGGCCCTCGAACTCCTCGGGGGCGTGCTCCGGGGCCCGCTCGTGCTCCAGCTCGTCGGCCTCCGTCACCTTGGCGCCCTTGGGCGGGGTGAAGTCGAAGGTCGAGGCGGCCGGCCGGGAGAAGTCGACCTTGGTGAAGCCCGCGTCGATCACGGCCTTGCCGCCGCTGCTCGGCGTGAGCGTGAACTTGAGCGGCACGCCGTGCTCCGCGTCCACCGCGACGGTGATGGAGCCGATCGTCGAACCGGCCTGCTTGGGCTTGACGACCAGCTTGTACGCGTCCCGGCCGGCGACCTGGGAGGTGCCCCCGACGGTGATGGACGTGGTGTCGCCGGCGGCCTTCAGCACCTCGTCGGCGAGGTCCTTGGGCGTGGTCGGGAAGTCCTCCGGCAGGTCCTCGGGGGCCTTGCCGTCCTTGCCGTCGTCGCCCTCGCCCCTGCCGTCGTCCGTGGCGTGGTAGACCTCGTTCGAGGCGCTGTCGTAGCCCCACACCTCGTCACCGTTGTGGATGAGGCTGTACTCGGAGGAGTCCTGGAGGATGGACACCTTCTGCCGGTCGGGGCCGTCGGCCGCGACCCGCAGGGTGTGGGTGCCGGTGGCGAGCTCGGTCAGTTTGGCGTCGGGGGCGGCCGACGAGCCGCCGCCGTCCTCGCCGTCCTCGCCGCCCATCGCGCCGGCGAGACCGCCGAGCGACGGCAGCCCGAGGTCGGTGCTGATCTTGACCGTGCCGGAGAACTGCTCGGTGTCCGACGCGGCGATCTTCTCGATGAGTTCCTGCGCGCTGACCTTCGGCAGATCCGGGTCACCGGAGGCAGCGAGCGCCGGGACGAGCCCGATGGTCGCCGCCGCCACTCCGGCCACCGCGACCGGGACGAGATAGCGGGCGGCCCTGCGGGGCCGCACCGCGAGGTCCTTGGCCTCTTCGGTGGTCTGTGTGCTGTCGTTCGGTGCCATGGTGTGCCCTACCTCCGTGGTTGTCAGGGGTGGTGCAATCCATATGACCAAATGGGCGGCCCGGAAGCGTCAGACCCCGGGCGCAACTTGGCGTACCTCTCTGGGATGAGACATCGTGCCCGCAACTGGCCCGTCCCGTAAGGGACAAGAGCGCCGTGCACGATGCGCCCGACCGGGGAGCGGTCAGCCGGCGCGGTGGACCACCGCGTCGCACAGTTCCTCCAGGGCGGCCTTGGCCGAGCACTCCGGGAGCGGGCCGAGCAGCGCCCGCGCCTCCTGCGCGTACCGCACGGTGTCCCGGCGGGCCTGCTCGAGCGCCGGGTGCACGCGCAGGCGGCGCAGCGCCTCCGCGTGCCGCAGGTCGTCGGTCAGGTCGCTCTCGAGGAGCTTCACGAGCTCGAGGTCGTCCGGCCGGCCCTCGGCCTCCGCCAGGGCGCGCAGGCGCAGCACCGGCAGGGTCGGGACGCCTTCGCGCAGGTCGGTACCGGGGGTCTTGCCGGACTCGTGGGAGTCGGAGGCGATGTCGAGCACGTCGTCGGCGAGCTGGAAGGCGACGCCGAGCCGCTCGCCGTACTGGGTGAGGATGTCGACGACATGGTCGTCCGCGCCGGACATCATCGCGCCGAAGCGGACGGACACGGCGACGAGCGAGCCCGTCTTGCCGGCCATGACGTCGAGGTAGTGGTCCACCGGGTCGCGGCCGTCGCGGGGGCCCGCGGTCTCCAGGATCTGGCCGGTCACCAGCCGCTCGAACGCCTCCGCCTGGATGCGTACGGCCTCCGGGCCGAGGTCGGCCAGGATGTGGGAGGCGCGGGCGAACAGGAAGTCGCCGGTCAGCACGGCCACCGAGTTGTCCCAACGGGTGTTGGCGCTGGGCACGCCGCGCCGCACGTCCGCCTCGTCCATGACGTCGTCGTGGTACAGCGTCGCGAGATGGGTGAGCTCGACGACCACGGCGGAGGGCACGATCCCCGGCGCGTACGGGTCGCCGAACTGGGCCGCGAGCATCACCAGCAGCGGCCGGAACCGCTTCCCGCCCGCGCGCACCAGGTGCTGCGCGGCCTCCGTGATGAACGGGACCTCGCTCTTCGTGGCGTCGAGCAGACCCGCCTCGACGGCCGACAACCCGGTCCGGACATCGGCCTCAAGAGCCTGGTCCCGCACGCTCAGCCCGAACGGCTCGACGACGGTCACGAGGGGATCTCCTGTCTGCTGACGATCACACGGATTGTCGATGTGTCGCTGGATTCACTCAAGTCAGCGTATCCGGTCGCCTTTCGATCACCATGAGCGCCTTCCCGCCGCGCCCATATGTTCGAGAACAGGATCAATAAAGCGAAATGCGGCATTTGCTCGATACCGTCGGACCACGCTCCGCCGTGCCGCCTTTCTCCCCTTCCGCGCCACCGAGGTCCCGCCATGCGCATCCGTACCGATTTCCCGTACGAGACGGTCCACGCGGATGTCCGCGTCCCGCTGCCGGACGGCACCGAACTGCACGCGCGAGTATGGCGGCCGGTCACCGACGAGCCGGTGCCCGCGCTGCTCGAATACGCGCCGCACCGGCTCACCGACGCGACGGCCGTGCGCGACGGCGAGCGCCACCCCTGGTACGCGGGACACGGCTACGCCTCCGTTCGGGTCGACGTGCGCGGCCACGGGAACAGCGGCGGTGTGCCGGGCGGCGAGTACGACGCGATCGAGCTCTCCGACGGCGTCGCCGTGATCGAGTGGCTGTCCCGCCGGCCGTGGTGCGACGGCCGGGTCGGCATGTTCGGGATCGGCCGGGGCGGGCGGAACGCGCTGCGGATCGCGGCCCTCGCGCCGGATCCGCTGCGGGCCGTGGTCGTGGTGGACGCGACGGACGACCCGTACGACAACGACGGCCCCTATACCGGCGGATGCGTCGCCGGGCAGGGGCTGCATTCGCGGGCGGCCCGGCGGCTCGCGCTCGCGGCCAGGCCGCCGGACCCGCTGCACACGGGTGACGAGTGGCTCGCGATGTGGCTGGCGCGGCTGGAGTCGCTGACGCCCGTGGTCCACACCTGGCTGGCCCATCGGCTGCGCGACGAGTACTGGCTGAGCGCCGGGGTCAGCGACGACACCGCCGCCGTGGCGGCGGCCGTGCTGGCGGTGAGCGGCCTGCACGACCCGTGCCGGGACACGGTCCTGAGGCTGGTCGAGCGGCTGCCGGCGGACCGGGTGCGGGGGCTGATCGGACCGTGGCCGCACCAGTACCCCGACCGCGAGCCGGAGCGGGGCGGGCGCGGGGACGCGGTCGGCTTCCTCCAGGAGACGCTGCGCTGGTGGGACCAGTGGCTGAGGGACAGGGACACCGGCGTGATGTCCGAGCCGCTGCTGCGCTGCCGGCTCGAGGCGGCCGAGCCGGCGCTGGGCCGCTGGACGGGTGAGCCGGCCTGGCCGTCCCCGCACGTCACCGTCGTCCCCTACGCGCTGGGCGGCGGACCGGTCCTCGTCGACTCCCCGCAGCACACCGGGGTGGACGCGGGCCGCTTCCGGCCGGCCGGGCACGACGCCGACCTGCCGCCGGACCAGCGGGAGGAGGACGCACGGTCGGTGTGCTTCGAGTTCCCCGTCGGCGAGGAACCGATCGGGGTCCTCGGCCGGCCCCGGCTCGCCCTGCGGCTGACGGCCGCGGGGCCGGGCGGCTTCGCCGTGGCCCGGCTCTGCGACGTCGCCCCCGACGGCGCGGCCCGGCTCGTCACCCGCGGCGCGCTGAACCTCGCGGCCCGCGAGGGCCCGGACCGGGCGGTGCCGTGGCCCGCCGGCACCACCCAGGAGGTGAGCTTCGACCTGGCCGCCGCCGGCCACGTCTTCGCGCCGGGACACCGCATCCGGCTCGCCGTCTCCTCCGCGTACTGGCCCTGGATCTGGCCGCACCCCGGCCCGGCCGGCTTCACGCTGGACCCGGCGGGCTCCCGGCTCGACCTGCCGGTCCGCGGGCCGGAGCAGGAGGGCGCGGGCTTCGCGGAGCCCGAGCACGCCCGGCCGCCCGCGGTCGCCGTCCCGCAGACCCTCGACCCGCCGCGGCCGCGGCTGCTGCTCGTACGCGACGTGCCGGCCGGACGCTGGACCCTGGAGGCGACACCCCACCGGGGCGGCGCCCATGTCCACCCGGACGGCCTGGAGTACACCGAGGAGTGCCACGAGACGTACACGATCGAGGAGGCCGACCCGCTGTCCGCCCGCGCCCTGTCCGAGTGGACGGTCCGGCTGCACCGGCCGGAGGAGGCGTGGGACGCCCACGTCTGGACGCGCTCCGAAATCGGCCGGGAGGAGGCGGGGTTCGTCACCTCGGACGAGCTGGTGTGCAGGAGCGGCGACGAGATCGTCTTCCACCGGACCTGGGAGCGGCGCATCGGTCCGCCCTGACGTCCGGACCGGCCGCCGGGGACACGGAACCGGGCGCCGGGCGCACTGCCGGGGCCGCCGGACCGCCACGTAACGTGTCCCCTACATCCGTGGAAAGCGAGGCAAGCACCGATGCCCGAGCAGAGCCCGCTCGATCTCGCCGAGGGCGATCCCTTCGGCCCGCACAACCTTCCGTACGGCGTCTTCACCACGGCCGACGAACCCGAGCGCCGCAGGCTCGGTGTCCGGATCGGGAACCATGTGCTCGACGCCGGGGCCGCCGCCCAGGCGCTCGGCTCGCCCTATGCCGGACTGCTGGCACAGCCGAGCCTCAACCCGCTGCTGGCCGCCGGGCGTACGGCGTGGCGTGACGTGCGCAGGGCGCTCACCGCATGGGTGACGGTGCCGGCGCACCGGCCCGACATAGAGCCGCTGCTGCACCCGCTGGACGCCGTGACGATGCACCTCCCGTACGAGGTGGCGGACTACGTCGACTTCTACGCGAGCGAGCACCACGCCACCAACGTGGGCCGCATCTTCCGTCCGGACGGCGCCGCGCTCACCCCCAACTGGAAGCACCTGCCGATCGGTTACCACGGCCGGGCCGGCACGGTCTTCGTCTCCGGCACCGACGTCGTGCGACCGTCGGGGCAGCGGAAGGCGCCCGCCGACGCGGCGCCGGTGTTCGGTCCCTCGGTGAAGCTCGACATCGAGGCGGAGGTCGGCTTCCTCGTGGGCACGCCGTCCGAACCGGGCAGTCAGGTGGCACTCGGGGACTTCCGCGACCACGTCTTCGGGATGTTCCTGCTCAACGACTGGTCGGCGCGCGACATCCAGGCGTGGGAGTACGTGCCGCTCGGTCCGTTCCTCGGCAAGTCCTTCGCCACGTCGGTGGCCGCCTGGGTCACCCCGCTGGAGGCGCTGGACGCGGCCAGGACCGCGCCGCCCGCCCGTGACGTCAAGCCGCTGCCCTACCTCGACGACTCCGAGGCGGAGGAGCCGGGCGGTTTCGACGTAAGGATCTCGGTGGCGATCAACGGCCGGCTCGTCGCGGAGCCGCCGTTCGCCACGATGTACTGGACGGCCGCCCAGCAGCTCGCCCACATGACGGTGAACGGCGCGTCGCTCCGTACGGGCGACCTCTACGGCTCCGGCACCGTCAGCGGCCCCGAGGTGCACCAGCGGGGCTCGCTGCTGGAGCTCACCTGGAACGGCCGCGACGCGTTCGAACTCCCGGAGGGCAAGCGGACGTTCCTGGAGGACGGCGACGAGGTGACCATGACCGCGTGGGCGCCCGGCCCGGACGGGGTCCGCGTCGGCCTCGGCGAGGTCACCGGCCGCATCGTCCCCGCCCGCTGACGGGTCGCCCCCGCTGTTGCGTTGAAGCCCCGGCCCCCCGGCTCAGGGGGCCGGGCCTTCGCGCGGCCCCGTCAGCCGCGCCTCGCCGTGGTCACTCGCTCCGCCGGAGCGCCGCCGTGGTCACTCGGTCCGCCAGAGCGCCGGGACCGACGGCGGCTCCCAGCCGGGCTGGGCCACATGCGCCTGGAGGCACACATATGCGCTGCCTCCATGGGTGACCCGGGCTCCGACCGCATAGGTCGTGCCCACCGCCCATGTCCCGCCCGGCGGTGGCGTGGTGGGGCCGTCGGTCGGGCCGGGTCCTGGGTTCTGCGGCACGTTGAGCACGAAGTCGAAGGCCGCCTCCTTGGCGCCCCCGCTGTCGCGCACGGTCATCAGCAGCCGCGCGTCGAACAGCGCGTCCGTGTTGTTGCGGGGCTCGCCGGGGAAGTAGAGCTGGGTGGTGAGCACGGGCCGGCCGGGTGCCTGCGCCTTGACGTGGAGGTGCCGGGTGCGGCCCGGATACAGGCCCGGCACGATCGTGGTCAGCGTGAACGCGCCCCGGGCGTCGGTGAACTGGTGGCCACGGAAGCGGAAGCCCACGTTGTCGTACGCGCCGTTGACGTCGGCCTGCCAGAAGTCGAGCAGGACCCCGCTCAGCGGAAGACAGGCCAGCCCGAAGACATGGCCGGTGACGGTCAGGCGTGTGCCCGGGGTGCCCGGCTGCCACAGCGAGGTGCGCCGGGGGGAGTTGGGCTTGAAATAGGGGCCCTCCATCTGCGGCGGCGTCGGGTCGTCGCCGTCGTCGCACTCGGGCGTGAGGGCGGGGGCCGCACCGGTCGCCGAGGCGGTGCGTGCCAGCGCGGGCACGCCGATCAGTGCGATCGGCGCGGCCGCGGAGACGGCGAGCGCCGCCCGCAGCACCGCCTTGCGGCTCGGGTGCGGAACGGGTGTGCCGTGCGTGCCCGTCTCCTCCGGGTCTTCCCCGGTCGTGCCGGTGGCGCCGTCCATGCCTGCTCCTTCGTGGGGGCGTCGGGGATCGGCACCGAACCTACGCGGACGGGCGCGGCCGGACGATGGACGGGAGCCGGTGGTCGTGGTGCTTTTCTCCTCCGACGTCCCCGCCGCGCCGGAAGTCACCGGGGCTCATCCCGGTCTCCCGCCTGAAGAAGCGGCAGAAGTACGCCGGATCGGAGAGGCCCACCCGGCCGGCCACCTGCCGCACCGTGAGATCCGTCCTGGCCAGGAGCCGCTTGGCCTCGTGGGTCCGGGCCTCGCGGATCAGCCGGCCGGGGGTCCGGCCGGTGGCCTCCTTGACCGCCTCCGTGAGGTATCCGCCGCTCACCCCGATCCGGTCCGCGCAGCCGCTCGCCGACCACAGTGCGGGGTCGTTGCGGTGGATCAGCCGCAGGAACTCCGCCGCGACCGCGCCCGGCCGGGACGGCGGCCGCGCGGGCGCGGGTCCCGGCAGCCGTGCGGCCCGTACGACGAGGACGTGCAGCAGTGCCCGCAGCACGCCGGCGAACCCCTCGGCGCCGGTGCGGTACTCGTCATCGAGATCGGCGATCAGCCGGGCGGTCCGCTCGTGGGTCGGCCCGTCGAGGTCCCGCCAGGGCCGCTCCCCCAGGCGGCGCAGCAGCTCACGGTCGCCGGGGTGGTCGAGCAGGAAGTCCTCGGTGAACAGGACGACCGACCCGGCCAGCCCCCTGGCCCCTTCCCAGTGGTGCACCTGGCCCGGTGCGATCACGCCGAGGTGGGGCGGCCGCAGCTCCCAGCGGGCGAGATCGACGACGTGGGCGCCGGTGCCGGCGGTGACGTGGACGATCTCGTAGAAGGTGTGGCGGTGCGGGAAGTCGGCCCGGGACATCGGGCCGATGGTGTCGAAGGTGCCGATGGCGAAGGGCAGGGCATTGGGCATCGGCACCTCCAGGCGGTGCATGGGCGGCACGCCCTCGCGCGAGGCCCGGCAGGGCGTCGCCCCCGGTAACACCGTCGTACCGCGCATGATCCCGCTCCCTCTCCCGCCGGCCAGTAGGTCCAGACCAATTGGCGCCGTGGGGGCCGCCCAGGTCAACCCGGCGTGACTCGTTTACACGTGCGCAGAACCGGCCGGAGCCCGATGTGATCGTCGTGCCCGAGCATGTGATCCAGGACCCGGAGCGAACGCGCTTCCCGGCCCAGACGGTGCTGCCGGCCGTCGAGGTCGTCCGCGGAGTCGGTGACCCGGGACCGGGAAACCAAGCCCGTGAAGTACGCCCGTGCCAAGATCCCGCACTACTGGCGGGTCGAGAACGTCGAGGGAAAGACGGTCGTCTACACCTTCGAGCTGGAGCCGAACACCGGCGAGTACCGGTCCACGGGTATTCACCGCGGCCGGATGACGGTGGAGGCCCCGTTCCCCGTCGACCTCGATCTGACCGCGATCGTCCCCAAGCGCAGGCGGTCCCGCGAGCAGTAGGACATGCCGAAGGTCCGGCCTCTCCCCCGAGGAGACGCCGGACCTTCGTGTGGGGCGGGAGTCCGTCAGCGTGCGAAGACGCCCGCCTGGCTCGCCAGGTCCAGGAAGTACTGGGGGGCGAGGCCGAGGACCAGCGTCACGGCGACGCCGACGCCGATGGTCGTCATCGTCAGCGGCGAGGGGACGGCGACCGTGGGGCCCTCCGGCTTCGGCTCGCTGAAGAACATCAGCACGATGACCCGGATGTAGAAGAACGCGGCGATCGCGGACGAGATCACACCGACCACGACCAGCGCTCCCGCGCCGCCCTCCGCGGCCGCCTTGAAGACGGCGAACTTGCCGGAGAAGCCGGAGGTCAGCGGAATGCCGGCGAAGGCCAGCAGGAACACCGCGAAGACCGCCGCCACCAGCGGTGAACGCCGCCCGAGCCCCGCCCACTTGGACAGATGCGTCGCCTCTCCGCCCGCGTCGCGCACCAGGGTGACGACGGCGAACGCGCCGATGGTCACGAAGGAGTAGGCGAGCAGGTAGAAGAGGACGGACGAGATGCCCTCGGGCGTCGTGGCGATCACACCGGCGAGGATGAAACCGGCGTGCGCGATCGAGGAGTACGCCAACAGCCGCTTGATGTCGGTCTGGGTGATGGCGACGATCGCACCGCCCAGCATGGTGACGATCGCGACCGCCCACATGACCGGCCGCCAGTCCCAGGCGAGGCCCGGCAGCACCACGTACAGCAGCCGCAGCAGCGCGCCGAACGCGGCGACCTTGGTGGCCGCGGCCATGAAGCCGGTGAGCGGGGTCGGCGCGCCCTGGTAGACGTCGGGCGTCCACATGTGGAACGGCACCGCGCCGACCTTGAACAGCAGGCCCATGAGGATCAGCGCGCCGCCGATCAGCAGCAGCGCGTCGTTGCCCATGGTGCCGGCGAGCGCCGGGTCGATGGTGCGGACGCTGCCGTCGACGACCTCGGCGATCCGGGCGTACGAGACGGAGCCCGCGTACCCGTACATCAGCGCGATGCCGAAGAGCAGGAACGCGGAGGAGAACGCGCCCAGCAGGAAGTACTTCACCGCGGCCTCCTGCGACAGGAGCCGCTTGCGGCGGGCCACGGCGCACAGGAGGTAGAGCGGGAGGGAGAAGACCTCGAGCGCGATGAACAGCGTCAGCAGGTCGTTGGCCGCCGGGAACACCAGCATGCCGGCGATCGCGAAGAGCAGGAGCGGGAACACCTCGGTGGTGGTGAACCCGGCCTTGACCGCGGCCTTCTCGTGCTCGCTGCCGGGCACGGCGGCGGCCTCCGCGGCGAACGAGTCGATGCGGTTGCCGTGCGCCACCGGGTCGAGCCGGCGCTCGGCGAAGGTGAAGACCGCGACCAGCGAGGCCAGCAGGATGGTGCCCTGCAGGAACAGCGCCGGTCCGTCGACCGCGATGGCGCCCATCGCCGCGATCTGCTTCTCGGTCGTGGCGTACCCGTTGGCGGCGAGCCCGACGATCGCCGCGAAGGCGGCCCCGAGCGCGACGACGGTGAGGAACACCTGCGTGTAGTAGCGGGCCCTGCGCGGGACGAACGCCTCCACGAGGATGCCCAGGACGGCCGCACCGACGACGATCAGTACGGGCGACAGCTGGGCGTACTCGATGTGGGGCGCGGGGATCCTGCCGAGCGGCTCGACTTCCGCAGCCGTTGTCCACAGGTTGTGGACAGCTGTAGCGCTCACTTGGCCGCCTCCACATCGGGCCGGGGGTCCTGCTTCTGAACGTCGGACATCGTGTGCTCCACGGCCGGGTCGATGATCTCCGTCAGCGGCTTCGGGAAGACGCCGAGGAAGAGCAGCAGTGCGATCAGCGGGGCGACGACCGCCAGTTCACGGACCCTGAGGTCCGGCATCTTCCGCACCTCGGCCTTCACCGGCCCGGTCATCGTCCGCTGGTAGAGGACGAGGGTGTAGAGCGCGGCGAGCACGATGCCGAGGGTGGCGATGATCCCGACGACGGGATAGGCGGCGAACGTGCCCACCAGGACCAGGAACTCACTGACGAAGGGCGCGAGTCCCGGCAGTGAGAGCGTGGCCAGACCGCCGATCAGGAAGGTGCCGGCGAGCACCGGGGCGACCTTCTGCACACCGCCGTAGTCGGCGATGAGCCGTGAACCGCGCCGCGAGATCAGGAAGCCGGCCACCAGCATCAGCGCCGCCGTGGACAGTCCGTGGTTGACCATGTAGAGCGTCGCGCCGGACTGGCCCTGGCTGGTCATCGCGAAGATGCCCATGACGATGAAGCCGAAGTGGGAGACCGACGCATAGGCGATCAGGCGCTTGATGTCGCGCTGGCCGACCGCGAGCAGCGCGCCGTAGACGATGCTGATCAGCGCCAGCACCAGGATGGCCGGTGTGGCCCACTTCGACGCCTCCGGGAACAGCTGGAGGCAGAAGCGCAGCATCGCGAACGTGCCGACCTTGTCGACCACCGCCGTGATCAGCACGGCGACCGGGGCGGTCGCCTCGCCCATGGCGTTGGGCAGCCAGGTGTGCAGCGGCCACAGCGGCGCCTTGATCGCGAAGGCGAAGAAGAAGCCGAGGAACAGCAGCCGCTCGGTGTCGGTGGCCATCCCGAGCTCGCCGCTCGCCCGCGCCTCGGCGATCTCGGAGAGCGAGAAGCTGCCCGCGACCACGTACAGACCGATGACGGCGGCCAGCATGATCAGTCCGCCGGCCAGGTTGTAGAGCAGGAACTTCACGGCCGCGTAGGACCGCTGGGCCGCCGCGTTCTCGTCGGTGCCCGCGTGGGCGCGGTCGCCGAAACCGCCGATGAGGAAGTACATCGGGATCAGCATGGCTTCGAACAGGATGTAGAAGAGGAAGACGTCGGTGGCCTCGAAGGAGAGGACCACCATCGCCTCGACCATGAGGATCAGGGCGAAGAAGCCCTGCGTCGGCCGCCAGCGCGACGACCTTGTCTCCAGTGGGTCGGCGTCGTGCCAGCCGGCGAGGATCACGAACGGGATCAGCAGCGCGGTGAGCGCCACCATCACGACCCCGATGCCGTCCACGCCGAGTTCGTACCGGACGCCGAAGTCGGCGATCCACGCATGGGACTCGGTGAGCTGGTACCGGTCGCCGCCCGGCTCGAACCGTACGAGCACGGTCGCGGCGAGCACCAGGGTGCCGAGCGAGACCAGCAGTGCCAGCCACTTGGCCGCGTTCCGCTTGCCGGCCGGTACGGCGGCGGTGGCGATGGCCCCGAGGGCCGGGAGCACCGCCGTGGCCGTCAGAATCGGAAAGGACATTGTCAGACCGCCCTCATCAGCAGGGTGGCGGCGATCAGGATCGCCGTACCGCCGAACATCGAGACCGCGTAACTGCGGGCGTAGCCGTTCTGCAGCTTGCGCAGTCGGCCGGAGAGCCCGCCGAACGAGGCGGCCGTCCCGTTCACCACGCCGTCCACCAGGCTGTGGTCCACGTAGACCAGGGACCGGGTGAGGTGCTCGCCGCCGCGGACCAGGACCACGTGGTTGAAGTCGTCCTGGAGCAGGTCGCGGCGGGCGGCCCGGGTGAGCAGCGAGCCCCGCGGCGCGGTGACCGGCACCGGCCGGCGCCCGTACATCAGATAGGCGATCACGGCACCGGTCAGCAGGACCACCATCGTGGCGGTGGTGATGACCGGGACGGAGATCACCGGGTGCGGGTGCTCGAACCGGGTGACCGGGGCGAGCCAGTTGGCGAACCGGTCGCCGATGGAGAAGAACGCTCCCGCGAAGACGGAGCCGAAGGCGAGCACGATCATCGGGATCGTCATCGACTTGGGCGACTCGTGCGGGTGCGGCATCTCGCCGGCGTGGGACTCCGCGGCAGGCTCGGCACTCGCCGCCTGGTCCGCGTCGGGCGCGGGCTGCCAGCGCTTCTCACCGAAGAAGGTGAGGATCATCACGCGCGTCATGTAGAACGCGGTGATCCCGGCGCCGAGCAGCGCCACGCCGCCGAAGACCCAGCCGCGGATTCCGTCGTCGTAGGCGAACGCCGCCTCGATGATCTTGTCCTTGGACCAGAAGCCGGACAGGCCCGGGAAGCCGATGATGGCCAGATAGCCGAGGCCGAAAGTGACGAAGGTGATCGGCATGTACTTGCGGAGGCCGCCGTACTTCCTCATGTCGACCTCGTCGTTCATGCCGTGCATGACCGAACCGGCGCCGAGGAAGAGCCCGGCCTTGAAGAAGCCGTGCGTCACCAGGTGCATGATCGCGAAGGCGTATCCGATCGGGCCGAGGCCGGCCGCGAGGATCATGTAGCCGATCTGCGACATCGTCGAACCGGCCAGCGCCTTCTTGATGTCGTCCTTCGCGCAACCGACGATCGCACCGAAGAGGAGCGTGACGGCGCCGACGATGACGACCGCGAGCTGCGCGTCCGGGGCGGCGTTGAAGATCGCACCGGAGCGGACGATGAGGTAGACGCCCGCGGTGACCATGGTGGCGGCGTGGATGAGGGCCGAGACCGGGGTCGGGCCCTCCATCGCGTCACCGAGCCAGGACTGCAGCGGCACCTGGGCGGACTTGCCGCACGCGGCGAGCAGCAGCATCAGGCCGATGGCCGTCAGCATCCCCTCGGAGGTCTCACCCGTGGCCTCGAGCACCGGTCCGAAGGCGAAGGTGCCGAAGGTGGTGAACATCAGCATGATCGCGATCGACAGGCCCATGTCGCCGACCCGGTTGACGAGGAACGCCTTCTTCGCCGCGGTCGCCGCGCTGGGCTTGTGCTGCCAGAAGCCGATGAGCAGGTAGGACGCGAGACCGACGCCCTCCCAGCCCATGTACAGCAGCAGGTAGTTGTCGGCGAGGACCAGCAGGAGCATCGCCGCGAGGAACAGGTTCAGGTAGCCGAAGAAGCGGCGGCGCCGCTCGTCGTGCTCCATGTAACCGATCGAGTAGATGTGGATCAGGGTGCCCACACCGGTGATCAGCAGGACGAAGGTCATCGACAGCTGGTCGAGCTGGAAGGCGATGTCCGCCTGGAAGCCCTCGACGGGGACCCAGCTGAACAGCCGCTGGTGCAGGGCGCGTTCCTCCCCGCCCTTGCCGAGCATGTCCATGAACAGCACGGCGCCGATGACGAACGAGGCCCCGGCGAGCACGGTGCCCAGCCAGTGGCCCGCCTTGTCGAGGCGGCGTCCGCCGCAGAGCAGGACCGCCGCTCCGAGCAGTGGCGCCGCGACGAGCAGCGCAATCAGGTTCTCCACGATTCTTCCGACCCCTTACAGCTTCATCAGGCTGGCGTCGTCGACCGAGGCCGAGTGGCGGGAGCGGAACAGCGACACGATGATCGCGAGACCCACCACGACCTCGGCGGCGGCGACGACCATCGTGAAGAACGCGATGATCTGGCCGTCGAGATTGCCGTGCATACGGGAGAAGGCGACGAACGCGAGGTTGCAGGCGTTGAGCATCAGCTCCACGCACATGAACACCACGATCGCGTTCCGCCGGATCAGGACTCCTGCCGCGCCGATGGTGAACAGCAGGGCGGCCAGATACAGGTAGTTGACCGGATTCACCGCTTGGCCTCCTGTCCGTCCCGGTCGTGCTCGTCCCGGTCGTCGTCCTCGCTACGGTCACGTCCCAGGCGCTCCTCGGAGCGCTGCTCCAGCGCCTTGAGGTCGTTCAGCGCCTCGGTGGAGACGTCCCGGATCTGACCGCGCTCGCGCAGCGTCCGGCTGACCGTCAGCTCGGACGGGGTGCCGTCCGGGAGCAGACCGGCGATGTCCACCGCGTTGTGCCGGGCGTAGACGCCGGGGGCGGGCAGCGGCGGGAGGTGCTTGCCCTCCCGTACGCGCCGCTCGGCCATCTCGCGCTGGGTCATGGCCCGCTCGGTGCGCTCCCGGTGGGTGAGCACCATCGCGCCGACGGCCGCGGTGATCAGCAGCGCGCCGGTGATCTCGAAGGCGAAGACGTACTTGGTGAAGATGAGCGCGGCCAGGCCCTCGACGTTCCCGCCGTGGGCCGAGTTGGCGGCGCCCAGGCCGTTGAAGGTCTGCAGTGAGGCGTTTCCGATGCCGGCGATCAGCAGGATGCCGAAGCCGAGGCCGCAGGCGACCGCGAGCCAGCGCTGGCCCTTCAGCGTCTCCTTGAGGGAGTCGGCGGCGGTGACGCCGACGAGCATGACGACGAAGAGGAACAGCATCATGATCGCGCCGGTGTAGACGACGATCTGGACGACGCCGAGGAAGTACGCGCCGTTGGCCAGGTAGAACACCGCGAGGATGATCATCGTCCCGGCCAGGCAGAGGGCGCTGTGCACGGCCCGCTTCATCAGGATGGTGCAGAGCGCCCCGATCACGGCGATGGTGCCGAGCACCCAGAACTGGAATGCCTCGCCGGTGGAGGTGACGGAGGCGGCGAACGTGTTCATGCCCCGATCACCTTCTTGGACGCGGGCTCGTCCTCGCCGAAGGTCGACTCGCCCTCCTGCACCGTCCCGTCCTTGGAGTCCGCGGCCTGCTGGACCGTGCCCGGCGCGGCCTCCGTGACCAGACCCCGGTAGTAGTCCTGCTCGTCCATGCCGGGGTAGATCGCGTGCGGCGAGTCGACCATGCCCTCGTCCAGACCGGCGAGCAGCTGCTCCTTGGTGAAGATGAGGTTCTCCCGGCTGGTGTCGGCCAGTTCGAACTCGTTGGTCATCGTCAGCGCGCGCGTCGGGCAGGCCTCGATGCACAGACCGCACAGGATGCAGCGGGCGTAGTTGATCTGGTAGACGCGGCCGTACCGCTCACCCGGGGAGTAGCGCTCCTCCTCGGTGTTGTCCGCGCCCTCCACATAGATCGCGTCCGCCGGGCAGGCCCAGGCGCACAGCTCGCAGCCGACGCACTTCTCGAGCCCGTCCGGATGGCGGTTGAGCTGGTGCCGGCCGTGGAAGCGCGGCGCCGTGACCTTCTCCTGCTCCGGATACTGCTCGGTCAGCCGCTTCTTGAACATGGCCTTGAAGGTCACGCCGAAGCCGGCAACCGGATTCAGGAACTTGCTCTCGGATTCCTTGCTCTTGGATTCCTCAGACACCGTCAGCCTCCTTTCCGTCCCGAGGGTCATCACTGTCAGTATTGGGTCCACCACTGACAATCAGTTCGCGCTCCTGCCGGGACCGCCTGCGCGGGACCGGTGGCAGCTCCTGTCCGGGCAGCGGCGGTACGGGGAAGCCGCCCGCCATCGGATCGAAGGCGGGGGGCGCCGGCCTGGCGGCCTCCTCCGCCTTCTCCTTCTTGCCGCGGAAGACGTCGGCCACGAACGAGAGGAGCAGCACCGCGATCACCGCTCCGCCGACGTACAGCACGATCTGCTGGAAGTCGTAGTTCTCGTTGCGCAGGGCCCGCACGGTCGCCACCAGCATCAGCCAGACGACGGAGACCGGGATGAGGACCTTCCAGCCGAGCTTCATCAGCTGGTCGTAGCGGACGCGGGGCAGGGTGCCGCGCAGCCAGATGAAGAAGAACAGCAGCAGCTGGACCTTGACGACGAACCAGAGCATCGGCCACCAGCCGTGGTTCGCGCCCTCCCAGAAGGTGGAGATCGGGTACGGCGCCCGCCAGCCGCCCAGGAAGAGGGTGACGGAGACGGCCGCGACGGTGACCATGTTGACGTACTCGGCCAGCATGAACATCGCGAACTTGATGGAGCTGTACTCGGTGTTGAAGCCGCCGACGAGGTCGCCCTCGGACTCCGGCATGTCGAGCGGCGCCCGGTTGGTCTCACCGACCATCGTGACGACGTAGATGATGAAGGAGACCGGCAGCAGGACGATGAACCAGCGGTCCGCCTGCGCGTCCACGATCGCCGAGGTCGACATCGACCCGGAGTAGAGGAAGACGGAGGCGAACGCGGCGCCCATCGCGATCTCGTAGGAGATCATCTGCGCGCAGGCACGCAGGCCGCCGAGCAGCGGGTACGTGGACCCGGACGACCAGCCGGCGAGCACGATGCCGTAGATGCCGACCGAGGCGACCGCGAGGATGTAGAGCATCGCGATCGGCAGGTCGGTCAGCTGCATCGTGGTGCGCTGCCCGAAGATCGAGATCTCGTTGCCGGCCGGGCCGAAGGGGATCACGGCGATCGCCATGAAGGCCGGGATCGCCGCGATGATCGGCGCGAGGACGTAGACGACCTTGTCCGCCCGCTTGACGATCACGTCTTCCTTCAGCATCAGCTTGATGCCGTCGGCGAGCGACTGCAGCAGACCCCACGGGCCGTGCCGGTTGGGGCCGATGCGCAGCTGCATCCAGGCGACGACCTTGCGCTCCCACACGATGGAGAAGAGCACGGTGACCATCAGGAAGGCGAAGCAGAACACGGCCTTGATGGCGACGAGCCACCACGGGTCGCGTCCGAACATCGACAGGTCCTCGAGCGCGAGGACGCTGCGCTGCGCTTCTGCGACATGAGCCAGCGTGGTCATGCGCGCACCTCCGGTGCGGGGGTGGCCGGAGCGGTGCCCGGCAGGCCGGCAGGGGTCGGGGACCCGGCCGGTGGCACGGCGCCGCGCGTCCGCGCGGTCACCGGCCGGCCGAGGTCACGGGCGGTCATGACTGCACCTCCGGAGCGGCCGCGGCCGCGGGCGTGATACGGACGAGCTCGCCGGGGCGGGCGCCCGTGTCGGCGGTGACGCCACCGCCCACGGAGTTCAGCGGCAGCCACACGACCCGGTCGGGCATCTCGGTGACCTGGAGCGGCAGCCGTACGGAGCCGGCCGGTCCGGAGACCTCCAGCTCGTCGCCGTCCTCGACGCCCGTCTCCGCGGCGGTGGCCGCCGACAGCCGGGCGACCGCGGCGTGCCGGGTGCCGGCCAGCGCCTCGTCGCCCTGCTGGAGCAGGCCGTGGTCGAGCAGCAGCCGGTGACCGGCGAGGACCGCCTCGCCCTCACCGGCCCGGGGTAGCGGGCGCGCGGTCTCCAGCGGCTCGGTGGCCCGCGGGCCGTCCCAGCGGCCGAGCCGGTCCAGTTCGGTGCGGACGGACTTGAGGTCCGGGAGGCCGAAGTGCACGTCGAGGGTGTCGGCGAGCATGTGCAGCACCCGGGCGTCCGTGGGCGCGAGGCGGCGGGTCATGTGGTCGGGCTTGAGCGCCGCCTCGAACATCCGGGCCCGGCCCTCCCAGTTGAGGAAGGTGCCCGGCTTCTCCGCGACGGCCGCGACCGGGAAGACGACGTCCGCCCGCTCGGTGACCTCGCTCGGCCGCAGCTCCAGCGAGACCAGGAAGCCGACCGCGTCGAGCGCCTCGCGGGCCCGCGCCGGGTCGGGCAGGTCCGCGACCTCGACTCCGGCGACGAGCAGCGCGCCCAGTTCGCCGGTGGCCGCGGCCTCCACGATCTGGCCGGTGTCCCGGCCGTAGCGGTGCGGGAGTTCGCGTACGCGCCAGACCTCCGCGGTCTCCTCGCGGGCCCGCGGGTCGGTCGCCGGCCGGCCGCCGGGCAGCAGGGACGGCAGCGCACCGGCCTCCACGGCGCCGCGCTCACCGGCGCGGCGCGGGATCCACACGAGCTGCGCGCCGGTGGCGGTCGCCGCGCGTACGGCGGCGGTGAGGCCGCCGGGCACGGCGGCGAGCCGCTCGCCGACCACGATCACCGCGCCGTCGGCGCGCAGCGCCTCCGCCGCCCGTGCGCCGTCCCCGTCGAGGCCGGTACCGGAGGCGAGGCCCTCTTGAGACAACGCGATCAGCCACTCGGCCTCGGTGCCGGGCGCGGCGGGAAGCAGCGTCCCGCCCGACTTGGCGAGTCCGCGGGTGGCGTACGGGGCGAGGGAGAAGGTGCGCTGGCCGTGCTTGCGGTGGGCCTTGCGCAGCCGCAGGAAGACCCCGGGGGCCTCCTCCTCCGACTCGAACCCGGCGAGCAGCACCGCCGGGGCCTTCTCCAGCGCCGTGTACGTGACCCCGGTGCCGGACAGGTCCCTGCCCTGCCCCGCGACGCGCGCCGCGAGGAAGTCGGCCTCCTCCGCGGAGTGCGTCCGGGCACGGAAGTCGATGTCGTTGGTGTCGAGTGCGACGCGGGCGAACTTGGCGTACGCGTAGGCGTCCTCGACGGTCAGCCGGCCACCGGTCAGGACACCGGTGCGGCCCCTGACGAGGCCGGCGGCGGCGGCCTCCAGCGCCTCCGGCCAGCTCGCCGGCTCCAGCACGCCCTCCTCGTTGCGGACCAGGGGCGTGGTGAGCCGGTCGCGCTGCTGCGCGTAGCGGAAGCCGAAGCGCCCCTTGTCGCACAGCCACTCCTCGTTGACCTCCGGGTCCTCGGCGGCCAGGCGCCGCATGACCTTGCCGCGGCGGTGGTCGGTGCGGGTGGCGCAGCCGCCCGCACAGTGCTCGCAGACGGAGGGCGAGGAGATGAGGTCGAACGGGCGGGAGCGGAACCGGTAGGCGGCGGAGGTGAGCGCGCCGACCGGGCAGATCTGGATGGTGTTGCCGGAGAAGTACGACTCGAACGGGTCGCCCTCGCCGGTGCCGACCTGCTGCAGCGCGCCGCGCTCCAGCAGCTCGATCATCGGGTCGCCCGCGATCTGGTTGGAGAAGCGGGTGCAGCGCGCGCAGAGCACGCACCGCTCACGGTCCAGGAGCACCTGGGTGGAGATCGGGACCGGCTTCTCGAAGGTCCGCTTCTTGCCCTCGAAGCGGGAGTCGGCCTGGCCGTGCGAGACGGCCTGGTTCTGCAGCGGGCACTCGCCGCCCTTGTCGCAGACCGGGCAGTCCAGCGGATGGTTGATCAGCAGCAGCTCCATCACGCCCTGCTGCGCCTTCTCGGCGACGGGCGAGGTGAGCTGCGACCTGACGACCATGCCGTCGGTGCAGGTGATGGTGCAGGAGGCCATCGGCTTGCGCTGGCCCTCCACCTCGACGATGCACTGACGGCAGGCGCCGGCCGGGTCGAGGAGCGGGTGGTCGCAGAAGCGCGGGATCTCGATCCCGAGCAGCTCTGCGGCGCGGATGACCAGCGTCCCCTTGGGGACGGAGATCTCCACACCGTCGATCGTCAGCGAGACGAGGTCCTCGGGCGGCACGGCGCCGCCGCCCGCGGCGGTGGAGCCGGTCGTGGTGACGGTCATGCCCGCACCTCCCCGCGGTACGGGGCGGCCTGCGCGGCAACGCCCGTGCAGCGGCCTGCGGCGGGGCCGCGGCCGGGATTCGGCGCGTGCGCCACAGTCATGCGGACACCTCCGTGGTGTGTCGGTCGGCCCAGGCCGTCGACCTGGCGGGGTCGAAGGGGCAGCCCTTGCCGGTGATGTGCTGCTCGTACTCGTCCCGGAAGTACTTGAGCGAGGAGAAGATCGGCGACGCGGCGCCGTCGCCGAGGGCGCAGAACGACTTGCCGTTGATGTTGTCGGCGATGTCGTTCAGCTTGTCCAGGTCGGACATGACGCCCTTGCCGGCCTCGATGTCGCGGAGCAACTGGACCAGCCAGTACGTGCCTTCGCGGCACGGTGTGCACTTGCCGCAGGACTCGTGGGCGTAGAACTCGGTCCAGCGGGTGACGGCCCGCACCACGCAGGTCGTCTCGTCGAAGCACTGGAGCGCCTTGGTGCCGAGCATCGAACCGGCCGCGCCGACGCCCTCGTAGTCCAGCGGGACGTCGAGGTGCTCGTCGGTGAACATCGGGGTCGAGGAACCGCCGGGCGTCCAGAACTTGAGCCGGTGGCCGGGGCGCATGCCGCCGCTCATGTCGAGCAGCTGGCGCAGGGTGATGCCGAGCGGTGCCTCGTACTGGCCGGGGCTCGCGACATGGCCGCTGAGCGAGTACAGCGTGAAGCCCGGGGACTTCTCGCTGCCCATGGACCTGAACCAGTCCTTGCCCTTGTTGAGGATCGCGGGAACCGAGGCGATGGACTCGACGTTGTTCACCACAGTGGGGCAGGCGTACAGACCGGCGACCGCGGGGAAGGGGGGCCGCAGCCGGGGCTGGCCGCGGCGGCCCTCCAGGGAGTCCAGCAGCGCGGTCTCCTCACCGCAGATGTACGCGCCGGCGCCCGCGTGCACGACCAGTTCGAGGTCGAGTCCGCTGCCCAGGACGTCCTTGCCGAGATAGCCCGCCGCGTACGCCTCGCGCACCGCCTCGTGCAGCCGCCGGAGTACGGGGACGACCTCACCGCGCAGATAGATGAAGGCGTGGCTGGAGCGGATCGCGTAGCAGGCGATCACGATTCCCTCGATGAGGGAGTGCGGATTGGCGAACAGAAGGGGGATGTCCTTGCAGGTGCCCGGCTCCGACTCGTCCGCGTTGACGACGAGGTAGTGCGGCTTGCCGTCGCCCTGCGGAATGAACTGCCACTTCATCCCGGTGGGGAAGCCCGCGCCGCCCCGGCCGCGCAGACCGGCGTCCTTGACGTAGGCGATCAGGTCGTCGGGGGTCATGGCGAGCGCCTTGCGCAGGCCCTCGTAGCCCTCGTGCCTGCGGTACGTCTCGAGCGTCCATGACTCGGGCTCGTCCCAGAAGGCCGACAGGACCGGTGAGAGGAGCTTCTCCGGGCTGCCCTCGGCCGCTGCCCCCGGCCGTGAACCGCCGCCGTATTCGGTGGACACGGTCATCACTCCCCCTCCTCGGCCACAGGTCCGGCCGGGTTGTCCGGGTCGGACGCCGAAGTCTTCTGCGGTGCGTCGTGCGAGCTCAGGTGCTCGGAACCGGGTTGGGGCCGGTCCTGCGGGGCCTCGCCGCGCGGATGGACCACCCGCGCGGGTGCGGTCTCGCCCTTGGCGAGCCGCAGACCGATCAGCGACGCCGGACCGGCGCCGCCGGTCGCCTCGACCGCGCCGGGGCGCTCGTCGGGGAAGCCGGCCAGGATGCGGGCGGTCTCCTTGTACGTGCACAGGGGCGCGCCGCGGGTGGGGCTGACCTGTTCGCCGGCGCGCAGGTCGTCGACGAGCTTCTTCGCCGACTCCGGGGTCTGGTTGTCGAAGAACTCCCAGTTGACCATCACCACGGGCGCGAAGTCGCAGGCCGCGTTGCACTCGATGTGCTCGAGCGTGACCTTGCCGTCCTCGGTCGTCTCGTTGTTGCCGACGCCGAGGTGCTCCTTGAGCTCCTCGAAGATCGCGTCGCCGCCCATCACCGCGCACAGCGTGTTGGTGCAGACGCCGACCTGGTAGTCCCCGGACGGCTTGCGCCGGTACATGGAGTAGAAGGTGGCGACCGCGGTGACCTCCGCGGTGGTGAGGTCCAGCATCTCGGCGCAGAACCGCATGCCCGTGCGGGTCACATGGCCCTCCTCCGACTGCACGAGGTGCAGCAGCGGCAGCAGGGCGGACCGGCTGCCGGGATAGCGGGCGATGATCTCCTTCGCGTCCGCCTCCAGCCGCGCGCGCACATCGGCCGGGTAGTCGGGCGCGGGCAGTTGCGGCATGCCCAGCGATACGTCCGTCATCGGTCGACGCCTCCCATCACGGGGTCGATGGACGCGACGGCGACGATGACGTCGGCGACCTGGCCGCCCTCGCACATGGCCGCCATGGCCTGGAGATTGGTGAACGACGGGTCGCGGAAGTGGACCCGGAAGGGCCGGGTGCCGCCGTCGGAGACGACATGGACGCCCAGTTCGCCCTTGGGCGACTCGACTGCGGCGTACGTCTGCCCGGCCGGCACCCGGAACCCCTCGGTGACCAGCTTGAAGTGGTGGATCAGGGCCTCCATGGAGGTGCCCATGATCTTCTTGATGTGGTCGAGGGAGTTGCCGAGGCCGTCGGGGCCGAGCGCGAGCTGCGCGGGCCAGGCGATCTTCTTGTCCGCGACCATCACCGGGCCCGGCTCCAGCCGGTCCAGGCACTGCTCGACGATCCGCAGCGACTGCCGCATCTCCTCGAGACGGATGAGGAACCGCCCGTAGGAGTCGCAGGTGTCGGCGGTCGGGACGTCGAAGTCGTAGGTCTCGTAGCCGCAGTACGGGTCGGTCTTGCGCAGGTCGTGGGCGAGGCCCGCGGAGCGCAGGATCGGTCCGGTCGCGCCGAGCGCCATGCAGCCGGTCAGGTCCAGATGTCCGACGTCCTGCAGCCGGGACTTGAAGATCGGGTTGCCGGTGGCGAGCTTGTCGTACTCCGGCAGGTTCTTCTTGAGCGTCTTCACCAGCTCGCGGAGCTGGTCGACCGCGCCCGGGGGCAGGTCCTGGGCCAGTCCGCCGGGCCTGATGTACGCGTGGTTCATGCGCAGGCCGGTGATCAGCTCGTAGACGTCGAGAATGAGTTCACGATCACGGAATCCGTAGATCATGATCGTGGTGGCGCCCAGCTCCATGCCGCCGGTCGCGATGGCGACCAGGTGCGAGGAGAGCCGGTTGAGCTCCATCAGCAGGACCCGGACGACCGACGCCCGGTCCGGGATCTGGTCCTCGATGCCGAGCAGCCGCTCCACGCCCAGGCAGTACGCCGTCTCGTTGAAGAACGGCGTCAGGTAATCCATGCGCGTGACGAAGGTGGTGCCCTGCGTCCAGGTCCGGTACTCGAGGTTCTTCTCGATGCCGGTGTGGAGGTAGCCGATGCCGCAGCGGGCCTCGGTGACGGTCTCGCCGTCGATCTCCAGGATCAGCCGGAGCACGCCGTGCGTGGAGGGGTGCTGCGGGCCCATGTTGACGACGATCCGCTCGTCGTCGGCCTTGGCCGCGGCCTGGACGACCTCGTCCCAGTCGCCACCGGTGACCGTGTAGACCGGGCCCTCGGTGGTTTCGCGTGCGCTTGCAGACGGTGTAGTCACGAGTACGACCTCCGCTGGTCCGGAGCCGGGATCTGGGCGCCCTTGTACTCGACGGCGATGCCGCCGAGCGGATAATCCTTGCGCTGCGGGAAGCCCTGCCAGTCGTCCGGCATCATGATCCGGGTGAGGGCGGGGTGGCCGTCGAAGACGAGCCCGAAGAAGTCGTAGGTCTCGCGCTCGTGCCAGTCGTTGGTGGGATACACCCGCACCAGGGACGGGATGTGCGGGTCGCTGTCCGGGGCGGAGACCTCCAGCCGCAGGATCCGGCCGTGGGTGAGCGAGCGAAGGTGGTAGACGGCGTGCAGCTCGCGGCCCTTGTCCTCGAGGTAGTGCACCCCGCTCACGCCGGTGCAGAGCTCGAAGCGCAGCGCCGGGTCGTCCCGCAGCGTCCTCGCCACCTGCACCAGGTGCTCGCGCGCGATGTGGAAGGTGAGTTCGCCGCGGTCGACGACGGTCTTCTCGATGGCGTTCTCGGGCACCAGGCCCTGCTCCTCGAGCGCGCCCTCGAGTTCGTCGGCGACCTCGTCGAAGTAGCCGCCGTACGGGCGGGAGGCCGGCCCCGGCAGCCGTACGGAGCGGACGAGCCCTCCGTAACCGGATGTGTCCCCTCCGTTGTTGGCGCCGAACATCCCGCGCTGGACGCGGATCTCCTCGCCGTTCTCGCCGCGCTGCCCGGGGAGGTTCTGCTCGGAGAGCTCCTTCTCCGGGTTCGGCTGGTCACTCATCGGAGCAGCCCCTTCATCTCGATCGTCGGGAGCGCCTTGAGGGCCGCCTCCTCCGCCTCACGGGCGGCTTCCTCCGCGTTCACACCGAGCTTGGAGCTCTGGATCTTCTGGTGGAGCTTGAGAATCGCGTCCAACAGCATCTCGGGGCGGGGCGGGCAGCCCGGCAGATAGATGTCGACAGGGACAATATGATCAACGCCCTGCACAATCGCGTAATTGTTGAACATTCCGCCCGACGACGCGCAAACCCCCATGGAAATGACCCACTTGGGGTTGGGCATCTGGTCGTAGACCTGGCGCAGGACGGGGGCCATCTTCTGGCTCACCCGGCCGGCCACGATCATCAGGTCGGCCTGGCGCGGTGAACCGCGGAAGACCTCCATACCGAAGCGGGCCAGGTCGTAACGGCCGGCGCCGGTCGTCATCATCTCGATGGCGCAGCAGGCCAGGCCGAACGTCGCGGGGAAGACGGATGACTTGCGCACCCAGCCCGCGGCCTGTTCGACGGTGGTGAGCAGGAATCCGCTCGGCAGCTTCTCTTCGAGTCCCATGGTGTGCTCCTCAGCTCCTCAGTCCCATTCCAGGCCGCCGCGCCGCCACACATACGCGTAGGCGACGAAGACGGTGAGCACGAAGAGCAGCATCTCCACGAGCCCGAAGATCCCCAGGGCGTCGAAGGTGACGGCCCAGGGATAGAGGAAGACGATCTCGATGTCGAAAATGATGAAGAGCATCGCCGTCAGGTAGTACTTGATCGGGAAGCGACCGCCTCCCGCGGGCGTAGGCGTGGGCTCGATGCCGCACTCGTACGCTTCAAGCTTTGCCCGGTTGTACCGCTTGGGACCGATAAGCGTGGCCATGACCACGGAGAAGATCGCAAACCCTGCCCCGAGGGCGCCGAGCACAAGGATGGGCGCGTAAGCATTCACCCTCCTCGCTCCTTCCAGTCGTCCTTGACCGTTGGACCGCACCGGGCAACCGCCTCACCGCCCCGCAGGTGACGCCGACTTCCGAAGATCGCGACCGGGGTCGCGCTCGAAGATCGTGTACATGTGAGGCAGTTCACAAGCCCGGCTGCCCCGCATCCTATGCCTGTCGGTCTGTGATCTGCGACACGGGGTCGGTCATGGAGTTTGTGATCTCCACCACCCGACGAAGGATCATGAAGTCGGATGAGCGGTGATCTTCACACGCGAAGCACTCGACCGACCACGAGCTGTGACATTGGCGGCTGTCACCGCTGGTCGGAGCAGGGGTGCCCTACCAAGCCATGGTGACTACACGCAAATTGGAGATGGACCGCATCGGGTGATATTGGACGGCGGGTCACCCGGCAGTGGCATCGAGCGGACCGCGGTGGACGCGAGCGCCGCTTTCACGAGCTCACGAGCGCCCGGGCGTTGACCATTCTGTGACCTGCGCCACTCACTCAAGAGTTCAACAAAAGCGGGCTTGGCCATGAACATAAAGCGGTGGTAAGCCACCGGCAATTCGGACCTTTTACGGAAAGCCCATGATCACAGCCCTGATCGCGCCTGCCCGGTTTGCCCGTTACGGCGTCAATAAGGGTCCATGCGCCGTGGATTCAGAGGTTCCGGTCGTAACTGTGGCGCAACACACGTTTCTTGAAGGGAACCCTGATGCCCTGATAGCGGTTGTCCCATGTCCCACACCGCTCACATACCCAGCCACCGGAAACCCCGCCGCAACGCCTCGAGAATGGCGATACGGGCCGGAGTTGCCGGTGGCTTCCTCAGCACCATCGCGGTGGCCGGCGCCGCCGGGCCGGCGAACGCCGAGCCGGTGACCGAGACCATCGAGATGCCCCTTCTCACCCCGGACGCCGTCACCGCCGTCACCCAGGCCGCCGAAGCCACCGAGCAGGTCGCCCTCGACCTCGAGCTCCAGGCGCAGTTGCAGGCCCAGGAGGACGCCGCCGCGGCCAAGGCCGCGAAGGCCGCGGAGAAGGCCAGGGCCGAGGCGGACCGCAAGGCCGAGGCCGAGAAGAAGAAGGCGGAGGCAGAGGCGCGGGAGCGCGCGGAGGCCGCCGCCCAGGAGCGCGCGTCCCGCGACTCCGAGCGCACCTCCCTCTCCGCGTACAGCTCCGCCGGCAGCACCGCCACGGGCAGCGCCGCGACCGTCGTCGCCTTCCTCAAGGCGCAGCTCGGCGACGCGTACATCATGGGCGCCACCGGCCCCAACGCCTGGGACTGCTCCAGCCTGGTCCAGGCCGCCTACCGCACGGTCGGCATCGACCTCCCGCGCGTCTCGCAGGACCAGTCCGTGGCCGGCACCCAGGTCGGCACGTCCAACCTGCAGGTCGGCGACATCCTCTACTGGGGCGGCGCCGGCTCGGCGTACCACACGGGCGTCTACATCGGCGACGGCAAGTACCTCGACGCCGCCAACCCCAGCAAGGGCGTCGTCATCCAGGACCTGTCGGGCTACCCGGCGAGCGGCGCGGTCCGCGTCCTCTGACGTCGCTTCAGCGCGTACGGCGTCTCCGGTGACGTGAGTCGTGCGCCCTGCGCCTGGAAGGGCCGTCGCTCCCTCGGGGGGAGCGGCGGCCCTTTCGCGTGTCCGGGGGCGGCCCGGCTCTCCCCCGAAGCCGCCGGTGTCGGCCCCGGGCGGTCCGTGCCGTCCGTGGTTAGCATCCGAGAGAGGCGGCCCGCCAAGCCACAGGGAGGCGTCATGCGGCACGGACCCGGATCGCGGCTGTCGACGAACCGTTCACGGCTCGGCCACAAGGCGCGGTACGCGCTGCGGCACCCCCGGCGCGTGCTGCCCTATCTGCGCCGTGCGGGCCGGGACGCCTGGCTGCGGCTGCGCCACCGCGGCGGGCACGTCGCGTACTACCGGGCGGTGATGGCGTCGGACACCGCGCGGAGCCCGGAGGCGGCGGTGGGCGGAGGGCCGTCCCACGACCGGTGGCTCGCCATCGGGCAGATGCAGTTCGACTACCTGAAGGAGCACGGGCTGCGGCCGCAGGACCGGATGCTGGAGATCGGCTGCGGCAACCTGCGGGCCGGATGGCGGTTCATCGACCATCTGGAGCCGGGCCACTACTACGGGATCGACATCTCGCCGGACATCCTCGTCGAGGCGAAGAAGACCCTCGTCCGCTACGGCCTCCAGCACAAGCTGCCGTATCTCACCCCCGTCGAGGACCTGAGGCTCGACTTCCTCCCCGACGCGGCCTTCACGGTCGCGCACGCGCACAGCGTCTTCTCGCACTCGCCGCTGGAGGTCATTGACGAATGCCTCGCCCACATCGGACGGGTGCTGGCGCCCGGCGGCTTCTTCGACTTCACCTACGACCGCACCGAGACCCGTGAGCACCAGGTCCTGGGCGAGGACTTCTACTACCGCACGGAGACGCTGACCCGGCTGGCCGCGCGGCACGGTCTCGTCGCCCGCTTCATGGACGACTGGGAGCGGCTGCCGCACGGGCAGTCGAAACTCCGCGTGACCCACGCGGCCTGACCGGCGCCGAGCCGGCCTGGGCGTCGCCCGGCCCGGCGGTGGGCATGCATCCGGCGTCCTGGCCCGAGAACCTGGGAGCCTCCCGATGCCCTGCGCCGTCCACCGCCGCGCAGCCGCCCTGTGCGCCGGCGCGGTGGGGCTGCTGCTCACCGGGTGCGGGGGCCCGGGGTCCGACGGCTCCTCCGCCGCCAAGCCCTCTGCGGCCCCGTCACCGCTGCCGTCCCCCTCTCCACCGGTGTCCAGCGCCCCGGCGCTGCCGGAGCCGGCCGGCGGCACGGACCCGGCGGCCTGCGCGGACGGCCGCTGCGAGGTGGCGGTACGGGCCGGGGACACGATCGCCTTCACCGGCGACGAGGTCGCGCTGAAGAGCTTCACCGTGGTCCGCGTGGCCGGCAACGCGCTGACCCACAAGGCGACCGGCCCCCGGACACACCTTCAGCGGCAGCATGAGCGCCTCGGGCACCTCGGTCGTCAACGGCCTGAAGGCCAAGATCGTCGCCGTCGACGGCGACCGGGCCGTCATCCGCATGTCCTGACCGAGCGGCCACGCCGTCGCGCCGGCCCTCCGGTCACGTCCCGCGCTCCCGCAGCCAGTCCTGGAACGTCTGCGTGCCCCGCGGGCCCGGGCCGCCGGGGAGCTGGGCCCCGGACGCCATCGCGCGGCCCGCGCGGCCGGGCAGGGGGACGGGGAGCACCAGGCGGCGTTCCCCGCGCAGCGGAAGGACGCGGCGGACCATGTCGAGGAGCAGTTCCTCGCGCGGACCGGCCAGTTCGGGGGCCATGCCCCGGGGCGGGCCCTCCGCGACGGCGACGAGGGCGCGGGCGACCTCACGGACGGCGACCGGCTGGGTGCGCATGCGCGGGACGAGGGCGAACGGGCCCGGCATCTGGTCGAGCACCTGGTCCGCGAACTCGTGGAACTGCGTGGCCCGCAGGACCGTCCACGGCACCGGACCGGCGGCCACGGCGCGCTCCTGGGCGAGCTTGCCCTGGTAGTAGCCGTGGCCGACGCGCTCGAGGCCGACGATCGACAGCACGATGTGGTGCCGTACGCCCGCCCGTTCCCCGGCGGCGAGCAGGTTGCGCGTCTCGGCCTCGAAGAAGGCCACGGCCTTGGCGCGGCTGACGGTCGACACGTTGGCGGTGTCGATCACCGCTTCCGCGCCCGCCAGTGCCTCGTCCAGCCCGCTGCCCGTCGTGACGTCCACGCCCGCCGAGCGGGCGAGCACGACGGGCTCGTGCCCCGCCGCCCGCAACTCCTCGACGACGTGCCGCCCCGCCGTCCCCGTACCGCCCGCTACCGCCACCCGCATGTCAGCTCTCCTCGGGGTTGGTTCCACGGGCGAAACTACCCCCGGATTGCCGATGGCAGGCAGTAGCGTCAGCCCATTGCGTCCGACCGCTCCGCCAGGCCACGTAGCTCCGCCGAGGCGCCACGGCCGGCCGTCATCATCAGGTCGCGTACGACACCGCGCACCCCCAGGTGATTGCGGACGACGTCGGGGGCCAGTGCCTCGGCCCTCAGCAGGGCGTCCAGCGCCTCTCCTGCACGGCGGCGCTGCGCGTGGGCACGCCCGACGTCCATGAGCAGCCGAGCCTGCCGCTCCGCAGACAGTCCCCCGGCATCCACCCCTTCGGCAAGGTCGAGGGCTTCTCCGGCGTCCCCGAGCTCCACCGCAGTGGAGACGGCCTGGACCTCGACATTGGTAGGTCCGAATTCGAGGTTGAAGTCGTTCCTCTCCTCCCCGATCCGCTGGGCCACAGCTCGCGCCTTGCCGATCTGCTCACGGGCAGAAGTCCGCTCTCCGGCACGTGCGTGCACCAGCGCCAACGCCAGATGGAGCGATCCGAGTACGGACAGCTCTTCGGCAGGTGCCGTGTCCGCCCCGGCATGCCGCTCCAAGGTGTTGATCGCCGAGGCTGCGGCGTGCTCCGCCTGATCGAGGTGCTGCAAGCGCACGAAGGCATGGACGAGCCGGAAGATCCCGACGCCGACCCCGAGCGCGTCGCCCGCACTTTCCGCTGCGCGGATCGCCCGATCCGCAGCCACCCACGCCGCATCCGCCTCGTTCTGCCGGACGAACGCCGCGGCAAGCGCCTGGTACGCGCGAGAGAGCAGTCGACATGCCTCCGTCCGGTCCGGAGGCGGCACCGTTCTCGACGCCCGCTCCAGTCGAGGCACCAGCACCCCCAGCGCATTGCTCAGTTCGGCAAAGTGGCCGCTATGGGTCAACGACCACACGCGGTCGACTTCCGCACGCAGTTCCGGGAGTGCGTCTGCGGTCGCGCCCCGTACGGGTGTGAGCAGAACGTCCAGAGCCGGGTGGCCCGAGATCACGAGCCGGGCCTGATCCAGGTCGTTGAGCGCGGCCGGTTCCGGGCTCGCCAACCGGGATGCCTCTGGAGCCTCCGGTTGCAGCACTTGCAGCGCCACCCCGAGGCCGTCCGCCAGCAACCGGAGCACATCGAGACGGTTCACCGGCTGAATGCCGCGCTCGACCTGTGACACCCAGCTGGCCGTTCTCCCGATCGCTGCGGCCAACTCGCCTTGGGTCAGGCCTTTCTGGCGCCTGAGCTCCGCGACTCGTGGGCCGAAGTCGGACCTCTCTTGCGTGATCACGGCTGCGGGGGCACCTTCCCGGCAACGGCATTCAGGAACGTCACGTCGATGCCGGCCAAGAACGTTTCACGTTCGGCGAGAAAGCGCCTGACGTGCGGCTGCGCTTCATGCTCCTCGAAGGCGGCCCGGTCCGTATACAGCTCGTAGAAGACACGGACCAGCGGTTCTCCGTCCGGGACATGACTGACGTACACCAGCGTGCCCGGCTCCAGCTCTCTGATGCCCTCCAGCGTTCGAACACACAGTTCGTCAAAGGCTGTTGCCGCATCGTCACCCTTCAGCATGAAGCGGACGACCAGACCGAATCCCTCACTCACAAGCACCCCTTCCGATGGCACTCAGTCTGTCACTCACACTCTCCCGTAGCGAGTCACAGAAACCCTTAACTCGCAGGCAATCTATGAGTATGCTGGTGATCGCGGAGTCGCCCAGAGTGATCAAGACGTCCGCGCCGATCGCCATGCGTCCGAAACGACGGACCCCCGCGACCGCTGACACGGCCCGGGGGCATGGCCCACCTGAGAAAGCAGGTTGACGTGCCGCACTGTATCGCCCTTCTCCTGACGCTCCTCCTCGCGGCGCTACTGCCGCCCAGCGGCCGGCACCGAGGCAGCGCACGGCTGCAGCTCACTGCGACCCACCCACGGGGGGCCGCGGTGCCGCGGCCAGTGGAACGACGACGGATCTGCACCCTCCTCCGGGGCGAGGATTGCCGCCTCGTACGCTCCTACGCGCTCACGGCAGCCGGACTGCACCGTCATCAGTCGACCCAGCAGCCGCAGCGGCGCCGGTGCCGGCCCCTACCGTCGACGGCTCATGGGAGCGGCATCACTTCCCGGCATGTCCATGGAATGGAGGTGGCCGCGTAGTGCGACCCGCAGAGAACCGGACGACACGACTGCTCCCCTGGACCGGCCCCGAGGGGAAACCCTGCTATCTCCTTACCGACGATCGGGGCGGCCCCGTCTCCCGCGTCGCCGACAACGTCGAATCCGTACAGATCGGGATGGGCAACGAACTGCTTCTGCACGCGGACGCGTTACTGGCCGAACGCGGCACAGCGCCGGACGAACTGCGTTACCTGTCCGGTTGCCTCACCGAGTCGCTCCGGGATGTCCTTCGTATCGCCGAGAGCCGCGGGGCCCGGCTCGGAGGACCGGGCGGCACGGTCGGGGCCGACGAGGCGGCCACTGAGACGCCCTTCCAGTGATCTGGCGAGGCAGTCCCTCTCCGGAAGCAGTTCCCTCGCCGCGCTGGCGGCGCCCATGGCGACCATCCGGGTCAGGGTCGCACCAGAACTCCCGCATCGGGGCTCGGCTCGTCGGCGCTCCCCGGCGCGGGGCCACCGCCTCGGCGCAGCCTTGTCGCCGAGCCGAGGAGGGCGCACCGTATGGCAACTCAGAGCATGTGACCGTTGATCAGAGATCAGGAGACTCGATGACCACCGCAGTAGCACCGTGGGGGACCAGGCGCTTGGCGCTGTACCCCACCATCACCGAAGTGCCGTACGTCCGAACGGAGATCGACGCGGACACTCAGACGACCTGCTACGTCGACGCGAACGGCAAGCGTGTCGAGCTGGGTGGGCACGGCACCGGAACGGCAACGGCCAACCAGACCTCGACGTCGTCCGACGGCGGGGGCCCCAACCCGCCCCCGCCCGCCGACTCCGACCTCACCGACGACAGCGACTCGGACTGACATGACCCACGCACCGGTCCTCGTCGTCACCGCGCTCGGTGACATCACGGCGGATCTGGTGATGGGCGAGCTTTACGGCCGGGGTGTCCCGGCCGTACGGCTCGACCCCGCCGCCGACTTCCCGAACACCGCCGCCATGAGCGCTCGGATCGAGCGAGGCACCTTCACCGGGAATCTCACCACCTCGACTCGGCACATCGACCTGTCGGGCGTCCGCTCCGTCTACTGGCGCCGCCCGAGCCCCTTCAGCGACCCGCGGGCGGCCGAGACTCCCGAGCGGCGGTTCGGGCTCGAACAATCGCGTCGCGGCTACACAGGCACACTGACCGCGCTTCCCGGGGCCTTACACGTCAACCACCCCGCACGGAACCGTGACGCCGAGAACAAGGCGCTCCAGCTCGCCACCGCCGCCCGCCTGGGGTTCACGCTCCCCGACACCCTGATCACAAATGTGCCGGCGGATGCCCGGAGGTTCGCGGCCGACCACGGGCCCGTGATCTACAAGCCCGTTCACCGCGTACACCTCGCCTGCGCGGACGGACGGAACCGAACTGTCTGGGTGCGCGCCGTCCAAGCTGACGAGTTCGACGACTCGATAGCACTGTGCCCGCATCTCTTCCAAGCCTGCGTGCCGAAGATCGCCGACATCCGCCTCGCCGCCGTTGGGAATCACACATTCGCGACCCGGATCGACACCGATGGCGATCACCTCGATTGGCGCCAAGACCAAAGCCTGATCACCTGCTCCCCGATCCCGGTCCCCTGTTCAGTTCGCAAGGCCGTACACGCCTTCCTTCATGCGTTCGGGCTCAGCTTCGGCGCTTTCGACTTCGCCCTCGACTCAGACGGCCGATGGTGGTTCCTCGAATGCAACCCGAACGGACAGTGGGCGTTCGTCGACGAACCCACGACCCGTGCCATCGCGAGCGCACTTGCCGACACCCTCCAGAAGGGCGCCCCGCATGACTGACAACGCCGCCGCCCTACGGCGCCAACTCGTCGAACAGCTCGTCGAAAACGGCGTGCTGCACGACCCCGAGGTGCGACGGGCGGCTGAGACCGTACCCCGCGAGATGTTCCTCGGCCCCGCGATCTACAAGCCGAGCAGCCCCCCGGGCGTCACGGTCTGGACCCCAACGCGCCGCGACGACACCCCGAGCGACGAATGGCTGCGCCTCACCTATCAAGATCAGACGTGGGTGACGCAGCTCGACGGCGTGCTCGCCGAGGACGCCGTCGGCCCCGTGACCGGAGGTAGCCCGACCTCGTCCTCGACCCTGCCAAGCGTCATTCTCTGGATGATCGAGCAGGCGGGCGTCGCCCGGGGAAAGCGCGTACTGATCATCGGCGCCGGAACGGGCCTCTCGACCGCCTACGTGTGCGAGGTGGCCGGCGAGGACAACGTGACCGCGATCGAGACCGACGCCGCCGCGGCAGAACGCGCCCGGAAGGCCCTCGACGAGGCCGGCTACGTCCCGACGCTCATCACGGCCGACGGCCTGCGCGGCTACCCCGACCGGGCCCCCTACGACATCGTGATCGCGTTCTGCTCGATGCGACACGTCCCCTACAGCCTGCTACAGCAGGTCAAGGCCGGCGGAACCCTGCTCGTCACCCTCGCCGGATGGGGAGTCGCACACGGCCTCGTTCGCCTCACGGTCCAGGCGATCAGCGTCGCAGAAGGCCGCTTCCTGCCCGGATACACCTCGTTCATGATCGCCCGTTCCCACGATCGGCCGCCGCACGGACCGCTCGAGCTGCTGCCCGGGGATGAACGCCCGAGCCGGGTCGACCCGGCCCTGCTCGACGACTGGACCGGTCGCTTCGTCGCACAGCTCGCCGCGCCCTCGGCCGAGCGCCTCGGCGCGGGAACCGGGCAGATCCTGCTTGACGTTGCCACGGGGTCGCAGGCTCGCACGCGGGTGGCCGAGGGCAACGACGGATGGACCGTGATCCAGCGCGGCCCGCTCAAGCTGTGGAACGCCGTCGAGGACTCGGTGGCACTCTGGCAGGCTCACGGCTCGCCTCACCTGTCCGGGTTCGGAGTGACTGTCACCGCCGACACCCAACGGGTTTGGCTCGGCGCTCCGGACGGCCCGAGCTGGACCCTGCCCACCTAGGGCCTCTGGCTCCGCCCGCCGCGCAAGTAGGCGCTCGTCGGGCGGAGTCATGTCTACGGAGCAAAGGGCATTGCGCCGTAGACACGGACAGCCGAGGTCAGCAGGCCACGGAGGATCAGGCTTGAGTGATCACGAACGCGGGGCGACCTTGGACAGGCCGTTGATGATGCGGTCCATCGCGTCGCCGCCCGTCGGGTCGGTCAGGTTGGCCAGCATCTTCAGCGTGAACTTCATCAGCACCGGGTGGGTCAGACCGCGCTGGGTCGCGATCTTCATGACCTTCGGGTTGCCGATCAGCTTCACGAAGGCGCGGCCCAGCGTGTAGTAGCCGCCGTAGGTGTCCTTGAGGACCTTCGGGTAGCGGTGCAGGGCCATCTCGCGCTGGGCCGGGGTCTGCCGGGCCTGGGCCTGGACGATGACGTCGGCCGCGATCTGGCCGGACTCCATCGCGTAGGCGATGCCCTCGCCGTTGAACGGGTTGACCAGGCCGCCCGCGTCGCCGACCAGCAGCAGACCGCGGGTGTAGTGCGGCTGGCGGTTGAAGGCCATCGGCAGGGCCGCCCCGCGGATCGGGCCGGTCATGTTCTCCTCGGTGTAGCCCCAGTCCTCGGGCATCGACGCGCACCAGGCCTTGAGGACCTCGCGCCAGTCCAGCTCCTTGAAGGAGGCGGAGGTGTTGAGGACGCCGAGGCCGACGTTGGACGTGCCGTCGCCCATGCCGAAGATCCAGCCGTAGCCGGGCAGCAGCCGGTCCTCGCCCGGTCCGCGCCGGTCCCACAGCTCCAGCCACGACTCGAGGTAGTCGTCCTCGTGGCGCGGCGAGGTGAAGTACGTCCGGACCGCGACGCCCATCGGACGGTCCTCGCGGCGGTGCAGACCCATGGCGAGCGAGATCCGGGAGGAGTTGCCGTCGGCGGCGACGACGAGCGGGGCGCGGAAGGTGACCGGGGTCTTCTCCTCGCCGAGCTTGGCGTGCACCCCCGTGATCCGGCCGGTGCGGTCGTCGATGACCGGCGCGCCGACGTTGCACCGCTCGTACAGCCGCGCGCCCGCCTTCTGCGCCTGCCGGGCCAGTTGCTCGTCGAAGTCGTCGCGCTTGCGGACCAGACCGTAGTCCGGGTACGAGGCGAGATCCGGCCAGTCGAGCTGGAGCCGCACCCCGCCGCCGATGATCCGCAGGCCCTTGTTCCGCAGCCAGCCGGCCTCTTCCGAGATGTCGATGCCCATGGCGACCAGCTGCTTGGTCGCGCGCGGGGTGAGGCCGTCGCCGCAGACCTTCTCGCGCGGGAACGCGGTCTTCTCCAGCAGCAGCACGTCCAGTCCGGCCTTCGCCAGGTGGTACGCGGTCGTGGAGCCGGCCGGGCCCGCCCCGACGACGATCACATCGGCAGTGTGCTCGGTGAGGGCTTCGGTCACGGCGGCTTCTCCCGAAGATTCGATGGGGCTTTGTCGATATCGCGTACCGAACGGCACAGGACAGGTGCAGTCTTGTGCAGTCTAAGGTGGCGTACCGATCTACCGACCGAAGGGCTCCGTCTATGACCAGCAGGCCGCTCCCCGTCATACAGCTGCGGGTCCCCACGGACGAGGACGCCGTCGCCTGGCACCGGGCCTTCGACGACCCGGACGTGATGGAGTTCCACGGTGGGAAAGCGGCCGAACTGTCCGTCTACGAGGAGCTCACGGCGCGCCAGCGCCGGCACGACGCCGAGCACGGGTTCTGCCTCTGGACGATGCTCGACGAGAGCGGCCGGGTCATCGGCTTCACCGGCGCCCAGCCGTGGCCGCACGAGAACTTCGGCCCCGTCGGCGAGATAGAGATCGGCTGGCGGCTGGCGCGCTCCGCGTGGGGCAAGGGGTACGCGACCGTGGCCGCCCGCACCACGCTGGAGCGGGTACGGGCGGCCGGGGTGGAGCGGGTCGTGGCGATGGTCGACGCCCGCAACGAGCGTTCCATCGCCGTGACGCGGCGGCTGGGCATGGAGCTCGCGGAGACGTTCACGACCCCGACGTCCCAGCAGCAGGGCTTCTGCTTCCGGTTGGAGCTGGGCCCCGCCCGGCCGTGACCGGCAGGGCGGCCCTGGACCGCCGGCCGAACCCGAACCGCCGGCGGCCCTCCTGACTCAGCCGAGCTCGAACGTGCTGACCGCGGTGGAGAACACCGTGTCCCTGGCCGGGTCCCAGCGGTCGGCGCGGACGGCGGCGAGGATCGCGTACTCGGTGCCGTCGGCGGCGACGAACGCCTGGTCGATCACATGGCGCCGCAGGGGGCTCTCTTCGGGCTCGGGGATGTGGGTGAACTCCCAGATCGCGCCCGGCCGTCCCTGGTAGGTGTTCTCCTCCAGCCGGACCCGTTCGTAGTCGCTCGCGGTGTTCGCCAGGTGCCTCTTCTCCAGGCCGGTGAAGTTCTCGTAGCTGGTCATCGGCGTGTTCCTGACGATCCCGACCTGGATGTACGCGCCGCCGGTGGGGGCCTCGTAGAAGATCTGGCTGCCGGTCTGGCGGCGGGACCAGCCGTCCATCACGCCGATGGTGAACCCGGCCGGGTCCTGCTTCAGCACGAATCCGGGCGGGAGCGCGGCGTCGGCGCCGGCCGTTCCCGACGCGCCGGCGGACGGCTCCGCGGACGGGGTGGTGGGCGCCGCCGAGGGCGGCGGGGTCGGCGAGGGTGAGGCGGACGCCTTGGCATCGGCGCCGGGCGTCCCGGCGGTCTCGATCGACGGGCCGGCCCGGTCGTCCCTGTCCTGGAGCATCAGCACGCCCGCGGTCGCGCCGCCGCCGACGACGAACGCCGCGGTGAGCGTGGCCGTCCACACCATGACGCGCCGCTTGCGGCCCCCGTCGGCGGCGGGCTCGTCGTAAGCGCCGGGAAGCCGGGGCTGCGGTGCGTACGGCGCGGGTACGTGGGCCGCGGCGCCGCCGTCCACAGTGGTGGGCGTCGGTACGGCGCCGGGCCCGCCGGCCGGGGGCGCGGGCGTGGCCGGCAGCGGCGCGGTCCCGGCGGAAGCCGCCGGGGCCTGCGCGGGGGCCGCTGTTGCGGGGCCGTAGGGGGCCGTGGGGCCCTGGCCGGGGGCGGGCCGGACCGGCGGGGGCGGAGCGTGCCCCGTGTCCCGAGCCGCCGAGCCGCCGCCCGCGAGGCGCAGCAGCACCGGGGCCACCAGCAGCGAGGCGCCCACCCACAGCAGACCGAACAGCAACGCGTCCGGAACGCTCGGCGCCACCTCGGTCCTGCCCAGGGCGCCGAAGTCGCCGAAGGCGCCCGCCAGATCGGAGGTGATTCCGCTGAAGCCGGTGAACACCAGGATCAGCCCCAGCGCGAACGCCCCGGCGAGCACCTGTTCGCGCCGGTCGGCCGAGCGGCGGGCGGCCCAGAGGCCGATGGCCAGCGCGCTCACGACGCCCAGCGCCACCACGCCGGTCACGGCGCCGCCGCCCCACTCGTCGCCGATCTCGCCGAGTCCGACGGTGCCGCGCTCCATGGCGGAGCCGCCCCAGCCGGCGCTGCCCCGGAAGCTGTACTCCACGGGCACGCCCCAGCTCAGCCCGAGGACCGCGAAGCCGATGTTGGGCAGGATCGGCAGGGCGAGGAGCAGCGCCGTCCCGTCGACGTCCTCGGTGTTCGCGTAGACGACGAAGCCGACCAGCGAGCACAGCGCGACCACCGCGCACACCGCGCCGCTCGCCGTGCCCAGTGCGCGCACCGCCGACCCGGCGGCCGGCCGCTCGGCGAGCCGCGCCGCCAACCGGTCGCGCTGCAGCACCCCCGCCGTCACCACGAAGGTGATCACCAGCGTGCCGAGCGCGGCGAGCACGGGCGACGACGACACCTCCACGCCCAGGACCTCCGGCTGTGCGAACAGGCCGAGGACCAGCACCACGCCCGTGACGAGCACGGAGACACGGACCGCCGCCTCCAGACCCTCACCGCGGCGGCGCAGCATCCGGGCCGCCAGCCAGAGCGCCCCGATCAGCAGCGCCGTCACCGTCAGCGGTACGAGCGAGAACGACGCGGCGCCCTGCACGACGTCGTCCGATCCGGAGGAACCGAAGCCGGAGCCGGAACCGTACGAGTCGCCGAAGCGGGAGTAGGAGCCGTCGGAGCCGTCCGGGCCGTACTGCGACGGTCCGGACGCCTTCAGTTCGAAGTCGCCGCCGACGCCCTGGAGCAGCAGGGCCAGCGCGATGCGGAGCCGGTCGCTCCAGCCGACGACGACCTCGTCGTCCTGCCCGTACGAGGGAACGGCCAGCGCGATCGCGAGCCCGAGCAGCAGCCCGGCCGGCCAGAGCGCGGCCTTGGCGGCCGGCAGCCAGTCGCCCCGGAAGGCCCGGCCGAGGAAGGCGCCGAGGGGCGACGGCTGCACGGGGCCGGGCCCGTACCCGGGCGGTGGCGGAGCGGCCGGAGGCGGGGGTGCGGCCGGAGGAGCCGCCGGAGCCGCTGCCGGTGGCGGTGGCGGTGGCGCGGTCGGTACTTCGGGCACCCGCTCCTTCCCGCATTTCATGCAGAAGCGCGCCTCATCCGGGGATGGGGTGCCGCAGTGCTGGCAGTACGACGCCATGGGGAGACTCCGAAACGGCAGACAGGGGCGGGAAGATGGAGTTCAGGAGCAAGGGCGGAGGGGAGCGGGGGCGGGAGCGGGCGGACCGGCACGGCTGTGTGCGGTCGTAGACGACTGACTCATCTTCACCCCCGGCCGGTTCCCGTCAACTCGGCTCGGGCACAGGGGAAATGGCCGGCCGGCTCAGAACACGGAGAGGCCGGTCAGCGTCGTGAAGCGGTCCAGCGCCGCCATGCCCGCCACCGAATTGCCGCGCGCGTCCAGCCCCGGGCTCCAGACGCACAGGGTGCACCGCCCCGGCACGACCGCGACGATCCCGCCGCCCACCCCGCTCTTGCCGGGCAGCCCGACCCGGTAGGCGAACTCGCCGGCCGCGTCGTACGTCCCGCAGGTCAGCATCACGGCGTTGATCTGCTTGGCCTCGCTGCGGGTGAGCAGCCGCGAGCCGTCGGCGCGCAGCCCGTGGCGGGCCAGGAAGCGCGCGGCCAGGGTCAGATCGGCGCAGCTCATCTCGATCGAGCACTGCCAGAAGTAGTGGTCGAGCAGCGTCGGTACCGGGTTCGCGATGTTGCCGTACGAGGCCATGAAGTGGGCGAGCGCGGCATTGCGGTCGCCGTGCGCCGACTCCGACTCGGCGACCTCGGGGTCGAAGGCCAGCTCCGGGTTGCCGCTCTCCTGCCGCAGGAACTCCAGCAGTTCGCTGCTCGCGTCGCCGGTGAGCGTCTGCAGCCGGTCGGTGACGACGAGGGCACCCGCGTTGATGAACGGATTGCGGGGGACGCCGTTCTCATACTCCAGCTGCACCAGGGAGTTGAAGGGGTTGCCGGAGGGCTCGCGGCCGACGCGCTCCCACAGGGTGTCGTCGCCCTCGGCCAGGGCGAGCGCGAGCGCGAACACCTTGGTGATGGACTGCACGGAGAAGGGCTGCTCCCAGTCCCCCACCCCGTACACCTTGCCGCTCACGTCGGCGACGGCCATGCCGAAGCGCCGCGGGTCGACGCCCGCGAGCGCCGGGATGTACTCGGCGGGTGTGCCGCTGCCGATCAGCGGGGCGACGTCCTCGGCGATCTGCTCCAGAACCGCCTGGTAGTCCACGGCGATTCCGTGAAGTTCCATGCCCGCTGCCTACCGGGGCTTGGTGCCGCGGTGCATCGCCACGATGCCGCCGGACAGGTTGCGCCACGCGACCCTGGACCAGCCGGCCTGCTGGAGGCGCCGCGCCAGCGCGGGCTGGTCGGGCCAGCTCTGGATCGACTCGGCGAGGTACACGTACGCGTCCGGGTTCGAGGAGACCGCGCGGGCCACGGGCGGCAGCGCCCGCATCAGGTACTCCTCGTAGACGGTCCGGAACGGCGCCCACGTCGGGTGCGAGAACTCGCAGATCACGACGCGCCCGCCCGGCTTGGTGACCCGGTGCAGCTCGCGCAGGGCCGTGTCCGTGTCCTGCACGTTGCGCAGCCCGAAGGAGATCGTCACGGCGTCGAAGACGTCGTCGGCGAACGGCAGCTTCGTCGCGTCGCCCGCGGTGAGCGGCAGCCAGGGGTTGCGCTGCTTGCCCTCGCGCAGCATCCCGAGGGAGAAGTCGCAGGGCACGACGTACGCGCCGGTGGCGGTGAACGGCAGGGACGAGGTGCCGGTGCCCGCCGCCAGGTCGAGGACCTTCTCCGCGGGACGGGCGTCGACGGCCCTGGCGACCTCCCTGCGCCAGCGGCGGTCCTGGCCGAGCGAGAGCACGTCGTTGGTGAGGTCGTAGTTCGCCGCCACGTCGTCGAACATCGAGGCGACTTCGTGCGGCTGCTTTTCCAGGGAGGCTCGGGTCACGGTCCCATTGTGCAACCCGGCCCGCTCCCGGACGGACCAGGGTGCGGCCCCGCCGCGCCGAACCTGCCGCCGTGCCCGCTGCCGTATGAACGCGCACGCAACCTTTTCCGCCCGCCGGCGCTCAGGGAAAGGATGGCAGCGGGGAACGGACGATCATCACCAGCGACGTGTCATGGGCGGTGCGCCCGCTACCGGCTCCGGTGGACCAACCGCCCTTCGATGACGGTGGCCACGCAGGTCGACGCGCCGCGCCGGACCAGTTCGGCCCGGTCCGCCACGTCGAACACGGCGAACCGGGCGGGGCCGCCCGGAGTCGGTCCGGGCAACAGGACGAGCGGCACCGGGGAGAACGACGGCGGTCCCGGCAGTCCCGGGGGCCGTCCGCCCACCACGAGCCCGGCCCGGCGCACCGCGTCCAGGGCGGGCCTGCTGCGCAGTTCGCCCGCGATCGCGACCGTTCCGTGCGCCAGCATCCGCTGTACGCCCCGGCGCGCGCTCGCGCCCCGGCGTGACGGGTCGACCCGGAAGAGGGCCTGCGCGCGCTCTCCGGTGACCGGCTCTGTGCCGTACCGGTCGGCCTCGCGCGGGTCGGGGTGGTAGGCGGCTTCGAGCAGCTCGGGTCCGTACGGGTTGAGCAGCCCCGGGGTGAGGATGCCGGGCCACCGCCGTACCCGTGCCTGCGGGCGGACCGCGGCCAGGTCCTCGTACGGGCCGACGGCGGCGATGGTCGCGCCGTCGACCAGTACGGCGAGTTCCGGTGAGGCCTCCGCGACGTGGATCGTCAGCACGGCCGCGTCAGTTCGCGGGGAGCAGCTTCAGCTCCGGGTGAGCCGTGCCGCCCTCGATCGCCGTGGAGGAGATGTGCGAGGCGACCCGCTCGTCGACGGGGTCGTCCGCCGGGTCGTCGTGCACCACGATGTGCTCGTACGTCGTGGTCCGCTGCGCGGGCACGCGGCCCGACTTGCGGATCAGGTCGATGATCTCCATGCGGTTGGACCGGTGCTTGGCGCCCGCCGAGGAGACGACGTTCTCCTCCAGCATGATCGAGCCGAGGTCGTCCGCGCCGTAGTGCAGCGACAGCTGGCCGACCTCCTTGCCCGTGGTGAGCCAGGAGCCCTGGATGTGCGCGACGTTGTCGAGGAAGAGCCGCGCGATGGCGATCATGCGCAGGTACTCGAAGAGCGTGGCGTGCGTACGGCCCTTGAGGTGGTTGTTCTCCGGCTGGTACGTGTACGGGATGAAGGCGCGGAAGCCGCCCGTGCGGTCCTGCACGTCGCGGATCATCCGCAGGTGCTCGATGCGCTCGGCGTTCGTCTCGCCGGTGCCCATCAGCATCGTGGAGGTGGACTCGACCCCCAGTCCGTGCGCGATCTCCATGATCTCCAGCCACCGCTCGCCCGATTCCTTGAGCGGGGCGATCGCCTTGCGCGGCCGCTCGGGCAGCAGCTCGGCGCCCGCGCCGGCGAAGGAGTCCAGGCCGGCGGCGTGGATACGGGAGACCGCCTCCTCGACGGAGACCCCGGAGATCCTGGCCATGTGCTCCACCTCGGACGCGCCGAGTGAGTGGATCACCAGCTGCGGGAACTCCTTCTTGATCGCCGCGAAGTGCTCCTCGTAGTACTCCACCCCGTAGTCGGGGTGGTGGCCGCCCTGGAACATGATCTGCGTGCCGCCGAGCTCCACGGTCTCCGCGCAGCGGCGCAGGATGTCGTCGAGGTCGCGGGTCCAGCCCTTGGCGGTGTCCTTCGGCGCTGCGTAGAAGGCGCAGAACTTGCAGGCCGTGACGCACACGTTGGTGTAGTTGATGTTGCGCTCGATGATGTACGTCGCGATGTGCTCGCTGCCCGCGTACCGCCGGCGGCGCACGGCGTCGGCCGCCGCGCCGAGGGCGTGCAGCGGAGCGGAGCGGTAGAGCTCGAGCGCTTCCTCTGCCGTGATCCGGCCGCCTTCGGCGGCACGGTCCAGGACGGGCTGAAGATCGGCCTTCTCGGTCACCGGGCGTCACCCTTCGGCGGTTTTCTGCTGATTCCACGGACCGGGCCAGGCTACGCCACCGCCCTGGCCGGCCCGTCAGCCGGGCTTCTTCGTGAGAGTGGCGGTCGGGCGGCCCGCGGCGTCCTCGTGCGACTGGTAGCGCAGCGTCCCGTCGCCGGCGAGCGTGAGGTCCAGGACCGCGTCGCCGCCGGTGCACTGGCCCTGCGAGGGCCGTTCGGTGTCCGTACGTTCCTCGATCCGCAGCTTCCGGGTGGTGCTGCCGGCGGCGAGTCTGCCGACGCCGTGGCACTCGACGGTCACGCTCAGCACGGAGAGCGAGGTGGTCGTGCGGACGACGTCCTCACCCTTCTTCCCTTCGGTGACCGTGACGGTGACCGTGCCGTGCGGCAGGCCCGTCCGTTCGGTCGCCGGCCCGGTCCAGGTGCCGACGAACTCCCTGGGCACCTCGTCGACCGGCTGGGCGGCGCCGGCGGCCGGCGGTGACTTCGAGGCCGACGCGGAGGGCGGGGGCTGCGCCCCGACGTTTCCCTTGTCCGCGTCGCCGCCGCCGCGCCAGGTGTTGAGGAGGAGCCCGGCGCCGACCGTGACGGCGGCGAGAGCCCCCGCGATGGTCAGCGCGAGGGTGCAGCTGACCGTCCGGCCGCCGCCGACGGAGAACGCGAGGCCGCCGGCGGAGGGCCGGGTCGGATCGGAGGGCTGTGCGGGACCGGCGGGCTGTGCCGGATTCGGCGGCCGCGGACCGGGCTGCGGCCCCCATGCGGTCGGGGGCTCCCCCGGCGTACCGGGGTCGACCGGCGGTCCGAAGACGCCGATGGCGGGACTGCTGAAGTCCACGGGCCCCGACGCACCCGGCTCGACACCCGACGCGGGCGCCGGTACCGGTCCGGTCGGCTCGGGCGGCGACAGCGGCAAGGAATCCAGATGCAGCAGCTCCACGGCCGCGCGGCTGATCTGCTCGACCAGCGGCCCCGGCAGCCACCCGGCCGACCCGGCTGCTCCCGCCGATCCCTGCGGTCCCGCCGATTCCTCCGCTTCCGCCGATTCCGCCGCCAGCCGGTCCGCGACCTCGTCGGGGCCGGGCCGGGCGGCCGGGTCCTTCGTCAGGCACGCGGCCACCAGATCCCGCAGGTCGCCGTCCAGCGCGCCCAGTTCGGGTTCCTCGTGCACCACCATGTAGAGCAGCGCGGCGGAGGAGTCGCCGGGGAAGGGGGCGGCGCCGGTCGCCGCGTACGCGAGGACCGCGCCGAGCGAGAAGACGTCGGCGGCCCCGGTGACGCCCTTGCCGAGGATCTGCTCGGGGGCCATGTAGCCCGGCGATCCGACGGACACGCCGGTGGAGGTGAGGGACGCGGTGCCGTCCGTGGCGCGGGCGATCCCGAAGTCGATCAGCCGCGGCCCCTCCAGGGTCAGCAGCACGTTGGACGGTTTCACGTCCCGGTGCACGAGCCCCAGCGCGTGCACGGCGGTGAGCGCCCTCGCCAGGCCGAAGCCGAGCACGCGGACCGACGCGTCGGGCAGCGGGCCGTGTTCGGTGACCGCCTGGGAGAGGGAGGGGCCCGCGACGTAGCCGGTCGCGACCCACGGCACGGGCGCGTCCGGGTCGGCGTCCAGGACGGGCGCGGTCCATTCCACGCCGACCCGCCGCGCCGCCTCCACCTCGCGCCGGAACCTGGCCCGGAACTCGTCGTCGAGCGCGAAGTGCGGGTGAACGACCTTGACGGCGACGGTCCGCCCGCCGGCGCTGCGGCCCAGATAGACGCGTCCCATCCCGCCCGCGCCGAGCCTGCCCAGCAACCGGTACGCGCCGATGCTGCGCGGCTCTCCCGGATCCAGCGGCTGCATCCGCACTCCCCCGTTCGGCCCCCTGCGCACGTCGGGCCTCAGCCTAGGGGGTTCACTCGCCGAGGAGTTCGACCTTCACGTCCGCCGGGAAGCCGGTCGTCGGGCCCGTCCTGCGGGCGAACTCCCTCACGCCCTCGAGCTGGTCCGGGCCGAAACGGAAGTCCAGTGTCGTGAAGTACCGTTCCAGCAGTTCCGCGTCGAAGGCCTCCCAGCGCGCCGCCTGCTCCGCGACCTTGCCGACCTCTTCGAGGGACAGGTCCCGCGAGGCGAGGAACGCCTCGTGGACCTTGCGGACCACGCCCGGTTCGCGTGCCAGGTAATCCTTGCGCGCCGCCCACACGGCGAAGACGAACGGCAGCCCCGTCCACTCCTTCCACATCTGGCCGAGGTCGTGCACCCGCAGACCGAGCCGGGGGGCGTCGTGGAGGGACGCCCGCAGCGCGGCGTCGCCGATGAGGACGGCGGCGTCGGCCTCCAGCATCATCACGCCGAGGTCCGGCGGGCACGTGTAGTAGTCGGGGGTGACCTTGTACTGCTCGGCGAGCAGGAGCTGGGCCAGCCGTACGGAGGTGCGGGAGGTGGAGCCGAGTGCGACGCGCGCCCCGTCGAGCTGCTCCAGCGGGAGCTGCGAGACGATCACGCAGGACATCACCGGGCCGTCGCAGCCGACGGCGAGGTCGGGAAAGGCGACGAGTTCATCGGCATTCCGCAGGAATTCCACCAGCGTGACGGGCGAGATGTCGAGTTCCCCGCGCACCAGCCGCTCGCTGAGCTTCTCCGGCGTGTCCTTCGTCAGTTCGAGATCGAGGAGAGTTCCGGTCCTGGCGAGCCCCCAGTAAAGGGGGAGGCAGTTCAGGAACTGGATGTGCCCGACGCGCGGCCTGCTGCGAAGGGGGTCGGTTGCTGTGCTTTCTCCAAGACTGTCCACATCGTGAGGCTAGACCCGCCCCCCTCCCGCGCCGCCGCCGGGTGGCCGCGACGCTCCGGCGCGCCCCGTCCGAGCTGGGCTTCGTCAGCCCGGACGGGCGTGATCAAACGTTCGGGTGACGTGATCTTTCCCTCTACCGCTGCGCACACGCTGCGTGCTAGGCTCGACGCAAGTTGCAGTTTGGTTTCCCTTGCAGTACAGAGCCTGCGGAGCATGTAACCCGCAGGCTTTTGTAGTTTTCAGACTTCTTGCAGGTTCTGGAGCAGGGCAACCCTTTGGCCCATAGGAGGGCTTATGGCTACCGGAACCGTCAAGTGGTTCAACGCTGAAAAGGGCTTCGGCTTCATCGCCCAGGACGGCGGCGGCCCGGATGTCTTCGTCCACTACTCCGCGATCAACGCGTCCGGGTTCCGCTCCCTCGAGGAGAACCAGGTCGTGAACTTCGACGTCACCCAGGGCCCGAAGGGCCCGCAGGCGGAGAACGTCACCCCGGCCTAGTCAGCCGGGGTCGGCGATCGCGCACGACTGAGCAGTACCCAAGGAGCCTCGCCCCGTACGGTCGTACGGGGCGAGGCTCCTGCCTTTGGGCGCGCCCGCGACAGGACTGCCGCTGGCGGGCTCAGCCGCGCCGGCCGTCGTAGAGCGACTCGATCTCCGCCGCGAAGTCCCGGGCGATCGCCGCGCGCTTGAGCTTCAGCGACGGGGTCAGATGCCCGCTCTCCTCGGTGAAGTCGGCGGCCAGCACCGTGAAGCGGCGGATGGACTCGGCCCGTGAGACCAGCCGGTTCGCCTCGTCCACCGCGCGCTGCAGCGCCTCCAGGAGTTCCTCGTCCCGCACCAGGTCGGCCAGGGGCAGATCCGGCTTCCTCTTCATCCGCCGCCAGTGGTCGAGCCCGTCCTCCTCGAGGGTCAACAGGGCCGTGATGTACGGGCGGTCGTCGCCGACGACCATGCACTGGGCGACCAGCGGGTGGGCACGCAGCCAGTCCTCCAGCGGGGCGGGCGCGACGTTCTTGCCGCCGGAGGTGATGATGATGTCCTTCTTGCGGCCGGTGATCGTCAGATAGCCGTCGTCGTCGAGCGCCCCGAGGTCACCGGTCGGCAGCCAGCCCTCCGCGTCCGTCAGTGGGACGGCCGTGCCGCTCCCGGCGTCCCAGTAGCCGCCGCAGACCTGGCCGCCGCGCAGCAGCACCTCGCCGTCGTCGGCGATGCGCACCGCGGTGCCGGGCATCGGCCAGCCGACCGTGCCGAGCCGGGGGCGCAGCGGCGGGGTGACCGTGGAGGCGGCGGTGGTCTCGGTGAGGCCGTACCCCTCGAAGACCTCGATGCCGGCGCCCGCGTAGAAGGAGGCGAGCCGGCGGCCGAGCGGTGAGCCGCCGCAGATCGCGTACCGCACCTTGCCGCCGAGGGCCGCGCGGATCCGGCGGTAGACCAGCGGGTCGTACAGTGCGCGCGCCGCCCTGAGGCCGAGCGACGGGCCCCGTCCGACGCCGTGCTCCGCCGCCTCGACGGCCTGCCCGTACCGCTGCGCGATCTTCGCGGCGCGGTCGAAGGACGCGGCCCTGCCCATCTTCTCCGCGGTGGCCCGGCCGGTGTTGAAGACCTTCTCCAGCACATACGGGATGGCCAGCAGGAACGTCGGCCGGAAGCCCGCCAGGTCCGCGAGCAGGTCCTCGGTCCGGATGGACGGGGCGTGCCCGAGCCGGACGCGCGCCCGCAGACAGCCGATGGCGACCATGCGCCCGAAGACGTGCGACAGGGGCAGGAAGAGGAGGGTGGAGGCGGGCTCCTTGCTGACCGACTTGAAGACGGGGTGCAGGAGTTCGATCGCGTTGTCGACCTCGGCGAAGAAGTTGGCGTGGGTGAGCACGCAGCCCTTGGGGCGGCCGGTGGTGCCCGAGGTGTAGATCAGGGTCGCGACGGAGTCGGGCGAGAGGGACGCCCGGCGGGCGGTGACGACCGCGTCCGGGACACGGGCCTCCTCGCCGGCCTTCCGGAGCCGGGCGATGCCCCCGGTGTCGAATCCCCACAGATGGACCAGACCGGGCAGTTGTCTGCGCTCGTGGCTGATCAGCCTGGCCTGCTCGGCGCTCTCGACGGCGCAGGCGACGGCCCCGGAGTTCTCGAGGATCCAGCGCGCCTGGAAGGCGGACGACGTCGGATAGACGGGGACGGTGACGAGTCCGGCGGCCCAGGCGGCGAAGTCGAGGAGCGTCCACTCGTACGTCGTACGGGACATGATCGCGATCCGGTCGCCCGGCTCGAGCCCCTCGGCGATCAGGCCCTTGGCCACGGCGAGGACGTCCTCGGCGAACCGCGCCGCGGTCACGTCCTGCCAGGCCCCGTCGGCGTCCTTGCGACTGAGGACCGCGTCGTCGGGGGCCTCGCGGGCGTTGCGGAAGGGGATGTCGGCGAGGGAGCCGCCGGTGACGGGCGGCACCAGCGCCGGCACGGACACCTCCCTGACCACACCGTTCACCAGCTTCTTGTGCGGCTCCACCGGCGCGGGCGCCCCGGCGGGGAGTACCAGATCGGCTGACACGTGCGGCTCCTCGTGACGGTTCCGGATGTGGCGGGCGGAGGTGGGGCGGCGCTCAGGCGCCTTCGGGGATCGCGGCGCGGCGAGACGTCGTCGGCAGCATCTCGACCAGCTCCTGACTCCTGAGTAACCTTACTGAGGAGTAAATCTACGACCGAGCAGGAGTCAGGACAATGGCCGATCGCTATCTGCACTTCACCGGCACAGCACCCGGCCGCTTCCTCACCCGCCGGCTCGGTCTGCCCCAGCCTGCCCCGTTGCGCCGCTGGAGCCCCGAACAGCCGGTCCTCGACGGCCCCTTGCTCGTACTGACGGCGGGCGGCTCCGGACTGGAGGGCCCGCTGCCCGACATCGGCCTGAAGCCGGCCGCCGACGCGGACCGTCCGGCCGGGGTCCTCCTGGACGCGACCGGCGTCACCGGCGCCGCGGATCTGGCGGCGGTGCACGCCGCGCTGCACCCCGTCGTGCGCTCCGTCGCCGACAGCGGCCGCGTCGTCGTCCTCGGCGTACGGCCGTCAACCGACGACCACCACCAGGCAGCCGCACAGCAGGCGCTCGAGGGGTTCGTCCGCTCCCTCGGCAAGGAGATCGGCCGCGGGCGGACCGTCAACCTCGTCCGGCTGACGGGCCCTTCGGCCGCGCCGGCCGAGTCCACGCTGCGTTTCCTGTTCTCCCCCAAGTCCGCGTACGTCAGCGGCCAGGTCCTCGAGCTCACCGACGCCAGCCCCCGGTGGCCCGTCGACCCGGCCCGCCCGCTCGCCGGGCGCACCGCACTGGTCACCGGCGCGGCCCGCGGCATCGGCGCGTCGGTCGCCGAGGTCCTCGCCCGGGACGGCGCCCATGTCATCTGCGTGGACGTCCCGCAGGCCCAGGCGGACCTGGTGCGGACGGCGGACCGGCTGGCGGCGACCGCGCTCCCGGTCGACATCACCGCGGAGGACGCCGCCTACCGCATCGCCTCCGCGCTGCCCGACAGCCACCTGGACGTCCTCGTCCACAACGCGGGCATCACCCGTGACCGCAGGCTCGCCAACATGCCCGCGGACCGGTGGAGTCCGGTCGTCGACGTCAACCTCGCCGCGGTCCTCTACACCACGGACGCGCTGCTGAAGACGGGCGCCGTCCGCCGCGGCGGCCGGATCGTCGCCACCGCCTCGATCGCCGGGATCGCGGGCAACACCGGCCAGACCAACTACGCGGCGAGCAAGGCCGGAATCATCGGCCTGGTCCGCTCCCTCGCGCCGCGCGCCGCCGCCGAGCACGGCGTGACCGTCAACGCGGTCGCCCCCGGCTTCATCGAGACGAAAATGACCGCCGCGGTCCCCCTGTTCATCCGCGAGGCCGGCCGCCGGATGAACTCCCACGCCCAGGGCGGCCTCCCCGTCGACGTCGCCGAGGCGACCGCCTATCTGGCCCACCCGTCGTCGGGGCCGGTCAACGGCCAGATCCTGCGCGTCTGCGGCCAGAGCCTGCTGGGCGCGTGACCATGGACACCGTCACGCTGACCACCGCGCCCCCGCTCACCCCGCTGCTCGTCCGCGGGGCGGCGCTCTCCGCGCTGAAGCGCCGCGTCCACGCCGGGGCGGCGCTCCCGCGCACCCGGCTGGTGCTGCCCGGGGCCCGTGTCGACGCCGCGCGCCTCGCCGCGTACGCCGAGGTGTGCGGCTTCCCGGAGGGGGAGGCGCTGCCGCTCCCGTACCCGCACATCCTCGGATTCCCTCTCGCCATGCGGCTGATGGCCGACCGCGCCTTCCCGCTGCCGCTCCTCGGCCTGGTCCACACCCGGATCGAGATCAGGCGCCACGGCCACCCGCTGGTGCGGGGCGACCGGCCCGAACTCGCCGTGCACGCCGAGAAGCTGGTCCCCCACCGGCGCGGCACCGAGGTGGTGATGGTCACCGGGGCCCGGCTCGACGGTGCGCTGGTCTGGGAGTCCCGCAGCTCCTATCTGGCCCGGCACCGCACCGCGTACGACGGCCCCCGCGGCAGCGGCCCGGAGAACGCCGCGCCGCCGCCGGCCGTCACCGAGTGGCACGCGCCCGGCCACCTCGGCCGTCGCTACGGCGCGGCCTCCGGCGACCGCAACCCCATCCATCTCCATCCGCTGACGGCGAGGCTGTTCGGCTTCCCGCGCGCCATCGCCCACGGCATGTGGACCTTCGCGCGCTGCGTGGCCGAGGCCGAGAGGACGGGCGGGCCGGTGAAAGCGGCACGGGCGGAGTTCCGGGCGCCGGTCCTGCTCCCCGCCGACGTCACCTACGCGGCGCGCGCCACTGATCGGGGCGCCGTCTTCGAACTGCGCGGCAGGGAACGGGTGCACCTGGCCGGGGAGGCCGTCAGCGGTGGGACCAGCGCTCGCCCTGCATGAGGCCGCCGAGCCCGGTCCACGCGAAGTTCATCAGCAGGCCGGCCGCCTCCTTGGCCGAGATGCCGCCGGCGTCGTTCGCCCACCCCGCGAGCGACTCGGCCGCGCCCACGAGCGCCTGCGCGAGCCCTTCGACGTCCCGGTCGGCCAGCTCGCCGCTCCGGTGCGAGCCCGCCGCGCCCGGCGCCGGAGGCACGCCCTGGCGGGCGGCGGCGCCGATCAGCACGGTCACGAAGTCGGCGATCTCCTGCCGCATCCGCGCGACCTCCGCCGCGAACGGCTCGCCGTGCGTGCGGGCCTGACGGTGCAGCACCGACCAGCCGTCGGGGTTCTCCTGGGTGTGGCGGAAGAACGCCTCCAGCCCGGCCCACATCTGCTGGTCCGCCGGCAGGCGCGGCTGGATCGCCGCCCGCACGGCCTCGGTGAGCCGCTGCGCCTCCCGCCGGATGCAGGCGGTGAACAGCTCCTCCTTGGAGTTCAGATACAGATAGACCAGGGGCTTGGAGACGCCCGCGAGCTCCGCGATCTCGTCCATCGACGCGGCCCGGTAACCGCGCTGCCCGAAGGTCTGCACGGCGGCGTCCATCATCTGCTGCTCGCGCACGGCGCGCGGCATGCGCTTCGCCCTCACGCTCTTCACAGCGCTCATGTCAGTGTTCCTCCCGCCCCGTGCCCCTACTCAGCAGTAAGACTACGACTCCGGCAGTTGACAGCGTCATGGCGGCGTTCATGGCCCGCATTAAGGTCCACCGCGCGCGGGGCGGTCAACCGGGGGTGGTGTATCTCGGCCGTATCCGGGCGTGCCCGGACATACGCATGCTGTGTCCACCGCAGGGCGGACACAGCACACGGTCGGCGCATCACGGCCCCCTCGCGGGACCTCAGGTGGTGCGGGCCGCTACTTCATGCCCTTGGCACGCTGCCCGGCCGCCGGCTCCGGGTCGTCGGACGGCGTGGTCAGCATGACCCACGGCGAGTCGCAGGTGAGCGTGATGGGGTTGCCCGGGTTCCGCGAACACACGGTCTCCCACACCTCGCCGTCGGTGGTCAGCACCTCGATGGAGACGGCGCCCTCGGCATTGCTCTGAGATCCGATCGAGATGGAGCAGGCCCCTTCGGGGAAGTTCGATCCCGCGCCGTCAGTGAGGTCGTACCAGATGACGTCACCGACGTCGGGCCGAAGATCCCGGACGCCCGCGCAGGCGACGCCGTCGTGGAGGACGGCCTTGTACTCCACCGCGTTGCTGGGGAGGTAGGCGTCGATGTCCTGGCACGGTCCGGGCTCGCCCGGCTCACCCTGCGAGCCGGTCGGACCCGTGGGACCCGCCGGACCCGTCGGACCTTCCGGCCCGCGGGGCCCGCGGGGCCCGCGGGGCCCCACGGGCCGGGCACGCCCGGCTTGCACTCGTCGCCGCGGTGCGGCTCGCCGTAGCCCGCCAGACCCATCTCCCGCAGGTCGTCGAAGTTCGAGCGCGGGTGGTCGGGCTGGCACTCGTCGCCGCCGCCCATGCTCGCGACGGCCACGCCCGCGCGCTCACTCGGCGCCGCGGCGAGGGCGGGGCCGGCGAAGCCCGCGAGCAGAAGGGCGAGGGACGCCACCGCGCCCCGGTCAGCAGGGACTGGCGGCGGGGAAGCGGGCCGAAGGGGATCTTGTCCTGCGTGCAGGACTCATGAAGGGTGCTTCTTTTCGACCGGATCGGGTGACGACCCGGAAGTAGGTTCTGTTTCGTGTCGCTTCTTCGGAACGCGAGCCCGCGACGTTGAGGCACCGCCCCCCCGCTGTCAGCACATCGGCCCACCACCTGCACACCTCCGGCCGTGCGCACCGGCGAACGCGACACACGCCACGGCGTGGCTCCCGCCGCCCCGGCACCGCCGCCCTCTACCGTCACCCGCGAACCGACCGGCCAAAGAGGGTTGCAGCGGTGAAGCCTTTGCTACGAACTGGCCGCCGGGCTGCGGCGCCGTGGCCGTCATCGCGCGGCGTACGCCTTCGCCTCCGCCGGCCTCGACCGGCCGCAGCCGGACGATCTGCTCTTCACGCAGCCGTGGGTCTACCGCTGGGGGCTGCTGTTCGAGTTCTCGATCACCGCGTACTGGGTGGGCGAGTACGCCGCCTCGCTGCGGGCCTGCGACCGGCTGCTGGCGATGCCGGACCTGCCCGACGCCTACCGCCGGCAGACCGTGGTCAACCGGCGGTTCGCGCAGGGGCGGGCCCCGTCGCGCAAGAAGGCCGTGGGCCTCCCCCGCTGACGGGAGAGGCCCACGGGCCTGGGTTCGGCGGCTGCCGACCGGGAGTTACGCGGGGACCGGCACGGGCGCCTGCTGCCCGGCCTCCACCGCGCCGGAGCCGGCGTCCGCGTCCACGTCGGCGTCGATGTCGTCGATCGGCGAGGACGTCGCGGAGTTGTACGCGTCACGGTCGAGGATCCGCTCCCGGGCCGCGACGATGACCGGAACGAGCGCCTGGCCGGTGACGTTGGTGGCGGTGCGCATCATGTCGAGGATCGGGTCGATCGCCATCAGCAGGCCGACGCCCTCCAGCGGGAGGCCCAGGGTCGACAGGGTCAGCGTCAGCATGACGGTGGCACCGGTCAGACCGGCCGTCGCGGCGGAGCCGACGACGGAGACGAAGGCGATCAGCAGGTAGTCCTGGATGCCGAGCTGCACGTCGAAGATCTGCGCGATGAAGATCGCGGCGAGCGCCGGGTAGATGGCGGCGCAGCCGTCCATCTTGGTCGTCGCGCCGAACGGGACCGCGAAGCTCGTGTAGTCCTTCGGCACACCGAGACGCTCGGTGACCTTCTGAGTGACCGGCATGGTGCCGACGGAGGAGCGCGAGACGAACGCGAGCTGGATGGCGGGCCAGGCGCCCTTGAAGAACTGGAGGGGGTTGACCTTGGCGACGGTCGCCAGCAGCAGCGGGTAGACGCCGAACATGACCAGGGCACAGCCGATGTAGACGTCGGCGGTGAAGGTGGCGTACTTGCCGATCAGGTCCCAGCCGTAGTCGGCGATGGCGAAGCCGATGAGGCCGACCGTGCCGATCGGGGCGAGGCGGATGACCCACCACAGGGCCTTCTGCAGCAGTTCGAGGAGCGACTCGCTCAGCGCGAGGATCGGCTTGGCGCGGTCACCGAGCTTCAGCGCGGCGACACCGGCGACGACGGCCATGAAGACGATCTGGAGCACTTCGAGCTCGGTGAACGGCGTGATCACGTCCGTCGGGACGATGCCGGTGAGGAAGTCGATCCAGGATCCGGCGTTCTCCGGCTTCTGCCCGTCCTTCGGGGTGAGGCCGGTGCCCGCGCCCGGGTCGGTGAGCAGGCCGATGACCAGGCCGAGGGCCACGGCGATCAGCGACGTGATCATGAACCAGAGCAGGGTGCGGGTGGCCAGCCGGGCGGCGTTGTTGACCTTCCGCAGATTGGTGATGGACACCAGGATCGCGAAGAAGACGAGCGGCGCGACGGCCAGCTTCAGCAGCTGGACGAAGATCGAGCCGATCTGGTCGAGGGTGTCCTTCAGCCAGGCGATGTCCTGGCTGCGGGCCAGCCAGCCGAGCAGCACACCGAGCGCCAGACCGGCGACGATCTGGGCCCAGAAGGGGACCTTGGGTATGCGGAAACCGGAGCCGGACGTATTTCCGGCAGGGGTGGACGCGGTGTTCGCGGACACGGACGCACTCCAGTGATGACGTAAGGGAAGTACAGGGGGACGGGGTGCGGCGCCCGGGCGCGCGAAGGCGCGGTGCCGCAGTGTGGTGCCGAGTGGCGCGAGGGGCTACCGGCAACAGACCGCGGACATACAGCGGCACAGGTCGACATGCAGGCGCGCCACGAGCGGAATGCTCGCGGCGTGGTGGCGCACTGCTGTCTTCATGCCGAACACGTTAACATTTGAACTTATGGATGCTCAAAGCTGCCCTTTGGGAGCGTTGAGCGGCCCCCTGTTCCCCGTGCCCCTACCGGGCGAGGCCGTCCTCCTGGGTGCGGTTGGCCTCCAGGCGGGCCTTGGCGCCGTCCACCTTGGTGACGATCTGCTCGGACATCGCGTCGCGCTGCTTGCGCAGCAGGACGAAGCTGAGCGGCGCGGAGAGCACCAGCGAGAGCAGCACGACCCAGACGAAGTTGGAGTCGCCGAGCCCCTTCGGCAGCGCGCCGATCTGGACCAGCCCGGCCACGACGACGAAGCATCCGACGAAGATCGCCAGACGCAGTGCGGTGTACCGGATCGCGGCGCTCGTCCTTGCAGCGGACACGGCGGGCCTTCTTCCTTGCGTACGACGTGGGTGCCGGTTCCAGTGAAGCACGCCCCCCGCGGCGGCCCCGCCGGGAGGGTCTAGCCGAGCGGCAGCAGCATGATGACGTCGTCGCGGTCGTCGCCGTCGGCGACCCTGATCGCGCCGGGGACCCGGCCGACCTCCTTGTATCCGCACGCGGCGTAGAAGCGGTCGGCGCCGGAGCCGCCGCGGCAGGTGAGGCGTATCGCCTCGATCCCGTCGAAGCCGCGGGCGGCCTGTGCCGCGGCGGCCATCAGGTCGCGGCCGTAGCCCTTGCCCTGGTGCCGGGGGTGGACCATCACCGTGTAGAGCCAGACCCAGTGCGTCATCAGCCGGTGGGTGTTGTACGCGAGGAAGGCGGTGGCCGCGATCCGGCCGTCCTCGTCGCGGCCGACGAGGAGCCGCATCCGCCCCTCCGCGATGGCCGTGAGGTGCCTGCGCCACTCGGGCCGCACGTCCTCCGCGGTCACGGGCGGCACGAAGCCGACGGCGCCGCCCGCGTTGCTGACGTCCGTCCAGAGCGCGATGACGCCGTCGCGCAGCTCGTCCCCGCCCGGCGGGTCGAGTTCGAAGGTGAGAGCCATGGGCGCAGCGTAGGAAAAGAAGCCCCGGCCACGGCCGGGGCTTCCGGAGGTCGAGACGCCGTTCAGAGGCGCATGGGCTGCGGCGACTCGCGGCGGTCGGCGTCCGGGCCGGGGTACTCGCGGATGATCTCGTAGCGGGTGTTGCGCTCCACGGGGCGGAAGCCGGCGTCGCGGATCAGGTCGAGCAGATCGTCGCGGGTCAGCTTGTTCGGCGTGCCGTAGTTGTCCGCGTCGTGTGTGATCTTGTACTCGACGACCGAGCCGTCCATGTCGTCGGCGCCGTGCTGGAGGGCCAGCTGGGCGGTCTGCACGCCGTGCATCACCCAGAAGACCTTGACGTGCGGGACGTTGTCGAAGAGGAGACGCGAGACCGCGAAGGTCTTCAGCGCCTCCGCGCCGGTCGCCATGGTGGTGCGGGCCTGGAGCTTGTTGCGGACCTTGCCGTCCTGCATGTCCACGAAGTCGTGCTGGTAGCGCAGCGGGATGAAGACCTGGAAGCCGCCGGTCTCGTCCTGCAGTTCACGCAGCCGCAGCACGTGGTCGACCCGGTGCCGGGGCTCCTCGATGTGCCCGTACAGCATCGTGGACGGGGTCTTGAGGCCCTTCTCGTGCGCCAGGCGGTGGATGCGCGACCAGTCCTCCCAGTGGGTGCGGTGGTCGACGATGTGCTGCCGGACCTCCCAGTCGAAGATCTCGGCGCCGCCGCCGGTCAGCGACTCCAGACCGGCCTCGATCAGCTCGTCGAGGATGTCCGACGCGGACATCCCGGAGATCGTCTCGAAGTGGTGGATCTCCGTGGCGGTGAAGGCCTTCAGCGATACGTCGGGCAGGGCCTTCTTGAGCTCGGAGAGCGAGCGCGGGTAGTAGCGCCACGGGAGGTTCGGGTGGAGCCCGTTGACGATGTGCAGCTCGGTGAGGTTCTCGCCCTCCATCGCCTTGGCGAGGCGGACGGCCTCCTCGATGCGCATGGTGTACGCGTCCTTCTCGCCCGGCTTGCGCTGGAACGAGCAGTACGCGCAGGACGCGGTGCACACGTTGGTCATGTTGAGGTGGCGGTTGACGTTGAAGTGGACGACATCGCCGTTCTTGCGGGTGCGCACCTCGTGCGCCAGCCCGCCGAGCCATGCCAGGTCGTCCGACGCGTAGAGGGCGATGCCGTCCTCACGCGTCAGCCGCTCACCGGCCCGGACCTTCTCCTCGAGCTCGCGCTTGAGTCCTGCGTCCACTTCGGGCCGCCTCCCATACATGTACCGATCGGGCTCCACCAACGGTATCCCTAGCTCTCCTCGGGCAGGTCGCCGACCCGGTTCTCCCACTTGGTGGAGAGCACGATGGTGGTACGCGTACGGGAGACGCCGCGCGTTCCGGAAAGCCGGCGGATCGTCTTCTCCAGGCCGTCCACGTTGTCGGAGCGGACCTTGAGCATGAACGAGTCGTCGCCGGCGATGAACCAGCAGTCCTCGATCTCGGCGAGGTCCTTCAGCCGGCGGGCCACGTCGTCGTGGTCGGCGGCGTCGGAGAGCGAGATGCCGATCAGGGCGGTGACGCCGAGGCCGAGCGAGGCGGCGTCGACGGTCGCACGGTACCCGGTGATGACGCCCGCCGCCTCGAGGCGGTTGATGCGGTCGGTGACAGAGGGGCCGGAGAGCCCCACGAGCCGCCCCAGCTCGGCGTACGAAGCCCTGCCGTTCTCGCGCAGGGCCTGGATGAGCTGCCTGTCCACGGCGTCCATAGACTCAAGCCTTCCATTATTCAGCGATACCGCAAGTTTACGTGTAGAATCTAAGGCACGCAGGGCCGACACCCTGCGAATTACTCAAACGATCACAGCTGGTCCCACCGGATCACGATCCATACAGGAGTTGACACTCACCGTGTACACGATCGAGATGGCCCACGCCCACATGCAACAGCTGCAGGAGCTGGCCAACCGCTCGCGTGCCCATCAGCCCGCCGCCGCGCACCGGGTCGACCGGACCCGCGCACCGCGCACCGGCAAGAAGCGCTAATCACCCGCGGAGCCACCACCGAGCTCCCCCTCCCAGCGGCGGTACAGCCGATGCGGCACCCCTGCCGCGTCGAGGACCCGCCCCGCGACGAAGTCCACCAGATCCTGGATGTGCGTCGCACCCGCGTAGAACGCCGGAGAGGCGGGCAGCACCACGGCGCCCGCCTCGTCCAGCGTGACCAGATGCTTCAGCGTCTGCCCGTTCAGCGGGGTCTCGCGCACGGCGACCACCAGAGCGCGCCGCTCCTTCAGCGTCACACTCGCCGCGCGCTGCAACAGGTCCTTCGAGAGCCCGAGCGCCACCCCCGCCACACAGGCCGTCGACGCCGGCACGATCAGCATCCCCTTCACCGGGTACGACCCCGACGACGGGCCGGCGGCGAGGTCTCCGGCCGCCCAGTACCGCACGTCCGACACATCGGCGTCGAACCGGTCCGGCTTCCCGTCGGCGCCCCGGGCCAGCCACTGCCGCAGGTCGTCCTGCCAGTGCGCGTCCCGGAAGGCGACCCCGGTCTCGTCGAGCAGCGTCAGCCGTGAGGCCCGGCTGACCACCAGGTCCACGCTCTCGCCCGCGGCCAGCAATCCACGCAGCACGGCCGCCGCGTACGGCGTGCCGGAAGCACCCGACACCCCCACGACCCACGGCCGGCGACTCTTCATCTCCCGCTGCTCCACACCGTCGAGCCTATCCGGCGGGGCCGGAGCGGAACTGACCACGGTGTGCGAGACGTTCCCACAGCAGGGCGCACACACCGCAGGGGGCAGGGATGGCGCGTACGGAACTCACCGAGTGGCGCGGCTCCGACCGCGCGAAGGCCGCCGCCAAGCTGATGGTGGTCTGGGTGGCACTGCTGTGGGCGCTCGAAGCGGTCGACGCGGCCACGGGCCACGCGCTGGACACGTTCGGCATCGTGTCCCGCGAGCCCGACGAGCTGGTCGACGTGATCCCGGCGGCCTTCACGCACTTCGGCTTCGCCCATGTCGCGGCCAACAGCGTCCCGCTGCTGATCTTCGGCTTCCTCGCGGCGCTGGGCGGCATCCGCCGCTTCCTCGCGGTATCGCTGCTGATCATCGTGGTGTCCGGCCTCGGCATCTGGCTGTTCTCCCCGTCCTACGCCAACACCGCCGGCGCGTCCGGACTGGTCTTCGGCCTCTTCGGCTTCCTGGTGGTGCGCGGCTTCGTGGAGCGCAGGCTGCTGGAGGTGGGCGTCGGCCTGCTGGTCGGCGCGGTCTGGGGCAGCTCGATCCTGCTCGGCATATCCCCGTCCCAGACGGGCGTGAGCTGGCAGGGCCACCTCTTCGGCCTCCTGGCGGGCATCGCGGCGGCGTTCCTCTTCCGCCGCGCTCGGCCCCCGGCCTAGGCCTGTCCGCCGGCGGCGTGCCGGTGTCGACGCGCAGCCGCCCGACCCCGGTGTTCCCCGTGACCGTCTTCCCGTACGGGCACGGGTCCCAGTGCGGCCTACCACCCCATCGGGCTACAGCGTCAGCCCGCGGACGAGCAGGTCGGCGAGCGCGCAGACGAACAGCGAGATGCCGATGAAGCCGTTCGTCGTGAAGAACGCCCTGTTCAGGCGGGACAGGTCGTGCGGGCGGACGATCGTGTGCTCGTAGAGGAAGGCCGCCGCGACGATCACCAGGCCAGCCCAGAAGAGGACGCCCGCGTCCGTCGCCAGGGCGTACCAGACCAGCAGGCCGGTCGTCACGGCGTGCGAGCCGCGGGCGCCGTGGAGCGCCGCCGGGATGCCGAAGCGGGCCGGAACCGACTTCACGCCGTGGGCGCGGTCGGCCTCGACGTCCTGGCAGGCGAAGATCAGGTCGAAGCCGCCGATCCAGACGCCGACGGCGAGCCCCAGGATCACCGCGTCCCACGACCAGGCCCCGGTGACTGCGATCCACGCGCCGACCGGGCCCATCGCCTGGGCCAGCCCGAGGATCGCGTGCGGGAGGTTCGTGAACCGCTTGCCGTACGGATAGACCACCATCGGCACCACCGCTACCGGCGCCAGCGCCAGACACAGCGGGTTGAGCAGAGCGGCCGCGCCGAGGAAGACGACGAGCGCGACGAGCGCCCCCGTCCACGCCGAGCGGACGGACACCGCGCCGGTGACCAGCTCGCGCCCCGCCGTACGCGGATTACGGGCGTCGATCTCGCGGTCGATGATCCGGTTGCAGGCCATCGCGAAGGTCCGCAGACCCACCATGGCGACGGTGACGAGCAGCAGCTCCACCCAGTGGACGCTGCGGTCCGCCCGGAACATCGCGGTCAGCGCGGCGATGTAGGCGAAGGGCAGCGCGAAGACCGAGTGCTCGATCATCACCAGCCGCAGGAAGGCCTTCACCTTGCCGGTGGGCCGCGGAGCCGGACCCGGCTCCACCACTCCGTCGGCGGTGGTCATCATGCGAGGCTCCCGAGGAACGCGTCGAGGTCGGCCAGCAGCCCGGCGACGGGCAGCGGCCCCGTCTCCACGGTCGGCCGCGCCCCGTCGTCCTCCGGCGGGGTGAGGTGCGCCGTGAAGGCGTACGCGTCCGCGCCGGCCGGCAGCGCCTCCAGCCGCAGCACGGCGCCGTCGACGGTGAACGGCCCGGACGCCGCGGCGAGCTCGGCGCGCAGCCGCTCCGCGAAGCCGGCGGGCTCCGCGTCGCGCACACCGGGCAGCTCGAAGCCGTCGCCCTCGCCGTCGATCTCGAAAAGGACCGCCCAGGTGTCACCGGCGCCGGCGAACTCCTCGGGCGCGACGCCCGCCTGCTCGGCGGCCAGCCGCACCCCCGGGTCGGCCGGGTCGAGCTCGGGCCGCACCAGGGCCACGTAGTCGCTTTCGGTGCCGATGAAGAGGGCGGGGCCGCCCACGGCGATGGGGCTCACAGGCCGTACTCCTTCCAGCGGCGGTCGACGAGCGCCGCCGTCGCGGGATCGGACTCGACCATCTCCGGCCAGCCGCCGTCCCGGGTGTAGCCCTCCTCCGGAAGCTTCCTCGTCGCGTCGATGCCCGCCTTGCCGCCCCAGAACTGCTGGTAGGACGCGTGGTCGAGATGGTCGACCGGGCCCTCGACGACGGTGAGGTCGCGGGCGTAGTCGGTGTTGCCGAGCGCCCGCCAGGAGACCTCGTGCAGGTCGTGGACGTCGCAGTCCTTGTCCACCACCACGATCAGCTTGGTCAGCGACATCATGTGCGCGCCCCAGATGGCGTGCATCACCTTCTGCGCGTGCTTGGGGTACTTCTTGTCGATCGAGACGATCGCGCAGTTGTGGAAACCGCCCGACTCCGGCAGGTGGTAGTCCACGATGTCCGGCACGATGATCTTCAGCAGCGGGAGGAAGAACCGCTCGGTGGCACGGCCCAGCGGCCCGTCCTCCGTCGGCGGCCGGCCCACCACGATCGACTGCAGCAGCGGCCGCTCGCGCATCGTGACGCAGTCGATCGTCAGCGCCGGGAACGGCTCCTGCGGCGTGTAGAAGCCGGTGTGGTCGCCGAAGGGGCCCTCGGGCAGCATCTCCCCCGGCTCCAGCCAGCCCTCCAGCACGACCTCGGCGTTCGCGGGGACCTGCAGCGGCACGGTCTTGCAGTCGACCATCTCGGTCCGCCGGCCCGCGAGGAAGCCGGCGAACAGGTATTCGTCGATGTCGCCGGGCAGCGGCGCGGTCGAGGCGTACGTCACGGCCGGCGGGCAGCCGAAGGCGATGGCGACCGGCAGCCGCTCGCCGCGCCGCTCGGCGACGGCGTAGTGGTTGCGGCTGTCCTTGTGGATCTGCCAGTGCATGCCGATGGTCCGGCGGTCGTGCCGCTGGAGCCGGTAGAGGCCGAGGTTCCGCACGCCCGTCTCGGGGTGCTTGGTGTGCGTGAGGCCCAGGTTGAAGAAGGAGCCGCCGTCCTCGGGCCAGGTGAACAGCGCGGGCAGCATGTCCAGGTCGACGTCGTCGCCGCGCAGGACGACCTCCTGCACGGGCGCGTCCTTCACCTTCTTCGGCGGCACGTGCATCATCGAGCCGAGTTTGCCGAACGCCTCGCGGACCCCGATGAAGCCGTGCGGCAGCTCCGGCTTGAGCAACCCGCCGATCTTCTCGCTGATCTCCGCGTACGACTTCAGGCCGAGCGCTTTGAGGAGACGGCGGTCGGTGCCGAAGACGTTCATCGCGAGCGGCATCGAGGAGCCGCGCACGTTCTCGAAGAGCAGCGCCGGGCCGCCCGCCTTGTTCACCCGGTCGACGATCTCCCCGACCTCGAGATACGGGTCGACTTCGGCCTTGATGCGCTTGAGGTCGCCCTCGCGCTCCAGCGCCCGGAGCAGGGAGCGAAGATCGTCGTAAGCCATGGGGTCAAGTATCGGGCACCCGCTACCCTGGCCCCGTCACCGGGGCCGGGGAAACGCCGCCCCGCCTATGTCTCCAGGGGGCTGTCCCACATGCTCAGGGCACTGATGTACATCCTGCCGCTGGCGCTGACGATCTACGCTTTCGTCGACTGCCTGAACACGCCTGAGGACGAGGCCAAGCATCTGCCCAAGCTGGCCTGGGTGTTCATCATCCTGCTCTTCTGGATCGTCGGCCCGATCGTCTGGTTCGCCGCCGGCAAGACGCGGCACGCCCCGGCGGGCGGCCGCACCCCCTCGGAGTGGCACCGCAACCACCGCACCCAGTGGGTCGCCCCGGACGACAACCCGGACTTCCTGAAGTCCCTCAAGGACGAGACCAAGAAGGACGAGGCGGTCCTCAAGGACTGGGAGGCGGACCTGCGCCGCCGCGAGGAGGAGCTGAAGAAGCGGGAACAGGGCGGCGAGGGCGACAAGTCCTGACCGGGAGGAAGGCCATGGCGCACGGCGGGTACGAGGCGTGGCTGGAGACGGCCGTGGCCGAGGCGCGCGCCGGGCTCCGGGAGGGCGGGATTCCCATCGGGGCCGCCCTGTACGGGGCGGACGGGACGCTGCTGGGCCGGGGCCGCAACCGGCGGGTGCAGGACGGCGATCCGTCGGCGCACGCGGAGACGGCGGCCTTCCGGGCCGCCGGGCGGCAGCGTTCCTATCACGGGACGACGATGGTGACGACCCTGTCGCCGTGCTGGTACTGCAGTGGGCTGGTGCGGCAGTTCGGCATCTCCCGGGTGGTGATCGGCGAGGCGGAGACCTTCCACGGCGGCCACGACTGGCTGGCCGGTCACGGCGTGGAGATCGTGCTGCTGGACGACGCCGGGTGCACGGCGATGATGCGCGACTTCGTCACGGCCCGGCCCGAGCTGTGGCACGAGGACATCGGGGCCTGAGCCGCGCTGCTACGCGGCCGCGTAGGCGTCCCGCAGTTGCCGCCGGCGCTTCGGCGTCCACAGGGCCCAGTCGGTCATGGGCCTGCCTTCGAGGGCGTCCACCAGCAGCTCGAAGTGGTCGTGCCAGCAGGCGAGGCGGTCCGGGAGGACACCGTCGTCGCAGCGCAGTTCGTTGGTGAAGCGCAGCACGGTCCCGCTGTCGCCGTGCGGCTCGAGGTGGAAGCGGATGCGGCCGTGGCCAAAGACCGTGTACTCGGCGACGCGTTCCACGTCCCAGGCGGTGACCCGCCCTTCCGCAACGGGGTGGCGCCCCTCGGAGTCGGCGGTCAGCCGGCGGAGCGCGACCGCGCCGCCGACTCTCGGTTCGAGTACGTCGGCGGCGCAGAGCCAGGTCGGCAGCCCTTCGGGGGTGGCCACGGCGGCCCATGCCCGGATCACCGGATGCGGCAGGCGCAGTTCGTACCGCAGCAGGTGAGTGCCGTCGTCCCGGGTCTCGACGGTGCCGTGGGGGATCACGTCACTCATGCATCCAGCGTCACCCCTCGGCGGCGCGGGCGCTACCTCACTCGACGCCCGCGTACGAGTGCAGGCTGTTCACGAAGATGTTCACGCCGTAGTAGTTGAACAGCCAGCAGGCGAAGGCGATCAGCGCCAGGTACGCGGCCTTGCGGCCCTTCCAGCCGGCGGTGGCGCGGGCGTGGAGATAGGCGGCGTAGGCGACCCAGGTGATGAACGACCAGACCTCCTTGGCGTCCCAGCCCCAGTAGCGGCCCCACGCGTCGCCGGCCCAGATCGCGCCCGCGATGATCGTGAACGTCCACAGCGGGAAGACGGCGGCGTTGACGCGGTAGGCGAACTTGTCGAGGGAGGCGGAGGCGGGCAGCCGCTCCAGGACCGAGGTGGCGAAGCGGCCCGGCTTGCCGCCCTCGACCAGCTTGTTCTCGTAGGAGTCGCGGAACAGGTACAGCACCGTGCCGACCGCGCCCAGGTAGAAGACCGCGCCGCAGAAGATCGCGGTGGAGACGTGGATCCACAGCCAATACGAGTCGAGCGCCGGGACCAGCTGGTCGCTCTCCGTGTAGAGCCAGGTGACGGCGATGCCGAGGTCGAGCAGCACGGTGGTGACCAGCGGCAGGCCGGCCCAGCGGACGTTCTTCTTGGCGAGGAGCAGCGCCAGGTACACGCCCACGACGACGGTCGAGAACGTCGTGGAGAACTCGTACATGTTGCCCCACGGCGCGCGCTGCACCGACAGGGCGCGGGTGGCGACACCGGCCGCCTGGAGCAGGAAGGCGAGCGCGGTGAGGGAGACCGCGATCCGGCCGTACAGGTCGCCGCTCTCGGTGCCGCCGTGCGCGCCGGGACCGTCGGGTACGTCACGGGCGCCGTGCGCGGCACGGGTGACGACCTTCGGCTGCTCAACGGCCTTCGGCTTCTCCAGGACGGCGGTGCCGCCGCCCTTGACCCGGACCTTCGGCGCCTCGGGCGCGCTCTTGTCGGCCGGGGCGGTCAGCGCGGCGGCGGTACGGGCCACCTTGCTGCGGCTGCCGAGCGTCCACTCGGCGATGTGCGCGAAGAAGGCCAGGGTGTAGACGGCCATCGACGAGTAGATCAGGTAGTTGCTGATCTCGGCCAGGTTCGCGTTGGTTGCGGCGGCGAGAGTCACTCCTTGGCCCCTTCGGCAGGAACTTCTACGGGTTCAGGCGCGGTCGGCGCCTGTGCATGGAGGGTGGCGGCGAGCTCGGCCAGCTCCTCGGGGAGCTTCGCCGACTCACTGCGGCCGAGGCCGGCCATCTCGACGACGGTCACGCCGTCCTCAGCGCGTACGGCCCGCACCCAGACCCGGCGGCGCTGGATGAACAGCGAGCCGGCGAGACCGGCGATGGCCGCGATCGCGCCGGTCAGTGCCCAGCCGTTGCCGGGCTGCTGCGAGATCTGGAAGCTGGCCCACTCCTTCACTTCCTTCTCGAAGGTGATCGAGCCGGCGCCGTTGGGAAGCTCCATGGTCTCGCCGGGCAGCAGGCGCTCGGTGAGCCTGTTGCCGTCGGCGTCCTTGAACTGCTTCATCTTGCCGGTGTCGAGCTGGTACACGTTCTGCGGCAGGCCGGCGTCGACACCGAGGCTGCCGTGGAAGGCGCCGAGGCTGAGCGCGGGGTATTCGAGCCCGGGGAACTGGGAGAACATCTGGCCGCTGTTCTCACCGCCGTACGTCGGCACGAAGAACGCGGCGAAGCCGAGCTGGTCCCGCTTGCCGTTCTTGTCGCGGTAGCCGTCCATCACCTTGATCGCGCCGGTCGACGAGACGTTGGCGTCGATGGGCAGCAGCGGGACGGCCTCGCTGCTGACGACCTTGCCCCGGCCGTCGCGAACGGTCACCACGGGCGCGTAGCCGTGCTCCAGCAGATAGACCTTGGTGCCGTCGACGTCCAGCGGCTTGTTGACCTCGATGACCGACTTCCGCTCGGGTCCGCCGCCCTTGGACCAGGTCACGGCGGCCTCGAAGGTGCGGGGCGTGCCGCGCTGCGGACCGTTCTTCTCGTAGGTGCCGGTGAAGCTGTCCAGGGTGAAACTGAACGGCACGAGCTCGTCGGCGTCGAACAGCGAACCGGACTTGAAGTCGTCGTACTGGGTGAGGGTGTTGGAGAAGCCGTCGCCCTCGACGACCAGCTTGCCGCCCTCGGACTTGAAGAGGACCCCCACCGCGAACGCCACGAGGATCACGATCAGTGACACATGGAAGACGAGGTTCCCCGCCTCGCGGAGATAGCCCTTCTCCGCGGCGACCGCGTCGCCGTCGGTACGGGCACGGAAACGGCGCCCCTTCAGCATCGCGAGCGCCGCCTCCCGCACCTCCTCGGGCTCGGCCCCGGTGCGCCAGGTGGTGTAGGCGGGCAGGCGGGTGAGCCGCCCGGGCGCGCCCGGCGGCAGGCCGCGGAGCTGGCCGACGAACTGCCAGCTGCGCGGCAGGATGCAGCCGATGAGCGAGATGAACAGCAGGATGTAGATCGCGGAGAACCACACCGAGCCATAGACGTCGAACAGCTGGAGCTTCTCGTAGAGCGGTGTCAGGACCTCGTGCTGCTTCTTGAAGGCGTCCACCTTCATCGCGTCCACGCTGTTCTGCGGGATCAGCGAGCCCGGGATGGAGCCCAGCGACAGCAGGAACAGCAGGATCAGCGCGACGCGCATGGAGGTCAGCTGCCGCCAGAACCAGCGCAGCCAGCCGATCACTCCTATCGCGGGACCGCCGGCGGAGTCCGGGATCCGCTCCTCCACGGGAGCGGTCGACAGTTGCGCCCCGGCCTCGCCGAGTTCGCGCTCATCGGTCTTGCTCATGCTCAGATCCCCACCGTGAAGCCGTCGGACCAGCCCTGCATCTCCTGCACCAGGGTGTCCCATGCACCTGTGAGCAGCAGCAGACCGGTCGCGATCATCATGCCGCCGCCGATCCGCATCACCCAGGCGTAGTGCTGCTTGATCCAGCCGAACGCCCCGAGGGCCCTGCGGAAGGCGACCGCGGCGGCGATGAACGGCAGGCCGAGCCCCAGGCAGTACGCGACCATCAGTATGGCCCCGCGGCCGGCGGTCGCCTCCTGGAACGCGAGCGCGTTCACCGACGCGATCGTCGGTCCGAGGCAGGGTGTCCAGCCGATGCCGAACAGCGCGCCGAGCAGCGGAGCACCGGCGAGGCCGGCCGCCGGGCGCTTGTGGAAGCGGAACTCCCGCTGGGTGAGCCAGGGCATCAGCCCCATGAAGAACACGCCGAGCAGGATCATCAGGCCGCCGAGGACCTTGGACAGGATCTCGCGCTCTTCCTGGAGAGTGCTGCCGAAGTAGCCGAACAGCGCGCCGCCCGAGACGAAGACGACCGTGAAGCCCAGGACGAAGAGCGAGGCGCCCATGACCATCCGGCCGCGCCGGGCGTCCGCCAGATCGGTGCCGCCGATGCCGGTGACGTACGAGACGTAGCCGGGCACGAGGGGCAGGACGCAGGGCGAGAAGAAGGAGACGAGCCCGGCGAGCAGGGCGATGGGCAGCGCGAGCAGCAGTGCGCCCCCGCTGATCGTCTCGGTCACGCCGGACGCCGCGGCCAGAGCCAGAACCTGCACGGGATCACTTCTCCGCGATCAGCGGGTCGATCATCTTGCGGAGTTCCTTGTCGTCCAGCGCCTTGAGGGAGCGGGCCGCGATCTTGCCCTCACGGTCGAGGACGATCGTGGTGGGAATGGCCTGCGGGTTCAGCGTGCCCTTGGGGAAGCCGTTGACGATCAGTTTTCCGATCGGGTCGTACAGGCTCGGGTACTCGACGCCGTAGTCGTTCTCGAAGTTGATCGCTTTCTGCTTCTTGGCGTCGCGGGTATTGATCCCGACGAACTCCACGCCCTGCGCCTTGGTCTCCTTGGCGACCTCGGAGAAATAGCGTGCCTCGGCACGGCACGGTCCGCACCACGATCCCCATACGTTGAGCACGACGACCTTGCCCTTGAGGTCGGCGACGTCGAGGTGCTCGCCGTGGAGGGTCTCGCCCGCGAGCTTGTCGGGCGACTGGCGCTCGCCCTTGGGAACGGTGGAGATCCCGCCGGTGCCGGTGACGAAGTTGGTGTCGCCGCCACCGCCGGACTTCCCACCGTCGCCGCAGGCCGACAGGGTGAGCGCGCCCGCGGCGACCAGGGCGGTCAGCACGGCGGCGCGGGGGGCACGGCTAAGGCTCATGTGAAAAGTTTCGCATGGCTCCCGCGCCGATCTTCCGCACCCCCCTGTGTGCCCGATTGGGCCCGTTGTCAAGCTGCCTTAAAGAATGCGTTCCACCCGCCCGCCGGCGCCTGACCGACTTCGAGCGTACGCAGCTTGGCGAGCACCTGCGGGTCCTGCACGTCGAGCCAGTCGCAGAACTGACGGAAGGACACCAGCCGTACGTCCTTCTTCTCGGCCATGCCCTTGAGCGATTCCTCCACGGCGTCCATGTATATGCCGCCGTTCCACTGCTCGAAGTGGTTGCCGATGAAGAAGGGGGCTCGATTGGTCTCGTAGGCCCGGTTGAATCCGGCGAGATATGCCTCGGTCGCCTGCTTCTTCCACGCCGGATAACGGGAGGGCATGCCCTGGGTCGAATTCTTCGACTGGTTGGCGAGCATGTTGTAGTCCATGGAGAGGACTTCGAAGGAGTGGCCGGGGAACGGGACGGCCTGGAGCGGCAGGTCCCAGATGCCGAGCTTCTTGTCCGGCCAGATCTGGCGGCCGCCGGGCGAACTGGCGTCGTAGCGCCAGCCGAGCTGCTTGGCCACCGGCAGCAGATTGTCCTGACCGAGCAGACAGGGGGTGCGTGCGCCGACGAGTTCCTTGCGGTAGTCGAAGGGCAGCGGTTCGACGTCCTGCCAGCCGCTGATCGTGCGCCATTCGGTGACGAACTTCACAGCCTGGTCCGTCTCGCTTCGCCAGTCCGCGGACGTCCAGTTGGCGACCGATCCGCTGCCGCCGCAGAAATGGCCGTTGAAGTGGGTTCCTATCTCATGGCCGTCGAGCCATGCCTGGCGTATGTACTTCAGCGTGTCCTTGATGTGGTCGTCGGTGAGATAACCGATGTCGGAGGCCCCGACCGGATTGTTGGGCGGCCGGTAGAGCGACTTCTTCGATTCGGGCAGCACATAGTTCCCGGAAAGGAAGAAGGTCATGCCCGCCCCGTGGTTCTCGGCGAGTTCGAGGAACCGGGGGAAGAGGCCGTTGCCCACTTCACCCGCCCCGTCCCAGGAGAAAATCACGAATTGCGGCGGCGTCTGCCCCGGTTCGAGCGGGACGGGCTTTCGCGGCTGGTGCGGCTGCTTGCCCGTGTCGACGGTGGAGCCGTCGCCGATCGGCCGGCCGGGGGTCTTCGAAGGAGAGGGCTTGGCGCCGCCCTTGCCCGGTCCGCCTCCACTGGCCGGGTCGTGGTTCCCGCCCCCGCCCGAGCCGCCGGAGCCGCAGCCCGCCACCCCGATCGCTGCCGCGGCCCCGAGCCCCGCCCCGAGCAGGCCCCTTCGACTGATGTCCCGCATATCGCCCCCATCCGCGCTCTCTTGGTCGGGAGAGCTGTTGAAACCGGCACTCCGGCACAGCGACCGGCACATCCTGAGATGCGCGGCGGAACATGAGGGTTCCGGGGATTTCTGGTTATTTTTCTTTAACACTGCTGAACGATCTTGACCACTGCGGACCGGTTGATCGACGAGCAGCCGCGCCCGCCTATGCCCCGAATGCCTTGCTCTTGCCCTTCACCGGCCGGGCCCCCGCGAGGAGATGCGCCGGGACGAGATCGCGGGCCGGCTCCGTATAACCCACGGACACGATCCGGTCGCCCTCGTACGTGAACGTGGTGAGCGAGGCGAGCGTGCACTGGCGGCGGCGCGGGTCGTGCCACAGCCGGCGGCGCTCCACGAAACTGCGGACCGTCCAGATCGGCAGCTGATGGCTGACGCACACGGCCTCGTGGCCGCGCGCGGCGTCCCGTGCCGCGTCCAGCGCCGCCATCATCCGCCTGGCCTGCTCGACGTACGGCTCGCCCCACGACGGGCGGAACGGGTTGGTCAGATGCTTCCAGTTGCCCGGGTTGCGCAGCGCGCCGTCACCGACGCCGAACGTCTTGCCCTCGAAGACGTTGGCCGCCTCGATCAGCCGCTCGTCCGTGTCGAGGGTCAGGCCGTGCGTCTTCGCGATCGGCATGGCCGTCTCCTGCGCCCGCTCCAGCGGGGACGCGACGACATGGGTGATGTCGCGTCCCGACAGGTGCTCGGCGACCCGGTCGGCCATCCGCCGGCCGAGCTCGGAGAGGTGGTAGCCGCTGCGGCGCCCGTAGAGGACGCCGTCAGGGTTGTGCACCTCGCCGTGGCGCATCACATGCACGACCGTGATCTCGCCGCCGGGGACGCGCTGGACGTCCGCTCCCTCCGCGGCGGCGCGGTCCAGCGCGTCGTCCAGCGCGTGGTGCTCGGAGCCGCTGCTCTGCCCGGCGCTCATGCCGTGGCCTCCGCGGCGGCGCGGGCGGCGGCGGGCAGCGCGGCGGCGATCCGCTCGATCGCGCGCTCGTCGTGGACGGTGGAGACGAACCACGACTCGAAGGCGGACGGCGGCAGATAGACGCCCTGGGAGAGCATCGAGTGGAAGAACGCGTTGAAGCGGAACGCCTCCTGCTTCTTCGCGTCCTCGTAGTCCCTGACCTCGGTCGCCGTGAAGAAGACGGAGAACATGTTGCTCGCCGTCTGGAGCCGGTGCGCGACGCCTTCCTTGGCGAGCGCGTCGGTCACCAGCGTCCGGATCTCCCGCGAGACCGCGTCCACCTTCTCGTACGCGGCATCGTCGAGGAGCCGCAGCTGCGCGAGACCGGCGGCGGTGGCCACCGGGTTACCCGAGAGCGTGCCCGCCTGGTAGACCGGGCCGGCCGGGGCGAGGTGCGCCATGACGTCCTCGCGGCCGCCGAAGGCCGCGGCGGGGAAGCCGCCGCCCATGACCTTGCCGAAGGTCATCAGGTCGGGCGCGACACCGTCGACGCCGTACCAGCCGGCCTTCGAGGTACGGAAACCGGTCATCACCTCGTCGGAGATGTAGAGCGCGCCGTTCTGCGCACAGGCGGCCCGCAGGCCCTCGTTGAAGCCGGGGCGGGGCGGGACGACGCCCATGTTGCCGGGCGACGCCTCGGTGATCACGCAGGCGATCTGGCCGGCGTTGGCGTGGAACGCGGCGTGCACCGCCTCCAGATCGTTGTACGGCAGCACGATCGTGTCGCCGGCCTGCGCGCCGGTCACTCCGGGCGTGTCGGGCAGGCCGAACGTCGCCACCCCGGAGCCGGCCGCGGCCAGCAGGGCGTCCACGTGGCCGTGGTAGCAGCCGGCGAACTTGATGATCTTGGGGCGGCCGGTGAAGCCGCGGGCCAGGCGGATGGCGGACATCGTCGCCTCCGTGCCGCTCGAAACCAGCCGAACCTGCTCGACCGGCGCGACACGGGCCACGATCTCCTCGGCGAGGGCGACCTCCCCCTCGCCGGGCGTGCCGAACGAGGTGCCGCGGGCCACCGCGGCCTGCACCGCCTCGATGACGGCCGGATGGGAATGGCCGAGGATCATCGGTCCCCACGAGCACACGAGGTCGACGTACTCGCGCCCGTCGGCATCGGTGAGGTACGGACCGGTACCGGACACCATGAACCGGGGCGTACCGCCCACAGCACGGAAAGCCCGGACAGGAGAGTTCACGCCGCCGGGCGTCACGAGGGACGCGCGGTCGAAAAGCGTCTGCGAAACTGGGGCGTCATAGGGAAAGCTCACAGAATCCATGGTCTCAGAGGCTCGGACAGATCTGGTGGACAGGTGTTTCACCGCACGTTCGTGGGGGAGGTCACTGTCACGATGATCGGGTTGCGCGGCGGGGGCTGCGAGTGGTCGGGTGGAGATATGCATCGCGGTGGCGGACTGGGCGAGGGGACCGACGATCTGGGTCCTGAGCCTGCCCGGCGCGGAAAGCACCGGCGAGGCGAAGGAGATGAGCCCGCGGGAGGCAGGAGCGGCCGAGTGGGGGTGACCTACAAATACTTCGGCGCGCCCGACGGGGCCACTGCCGCGCGGGTGCCGATCTCGATGCGCCCCGAGGAACTCGGCGGCGACGAGCTCGGCATGGGCGGGATGTTCACCAAGATCAAGCCGGAGACCATAGCCGCGATGGTGCTGACCGGCATCCAGGGCATGCCCCTGAACAAGGTGCCGCCGCTGGAGCTCGTGGTGCTCCACCCCGACTACGCGGTGGTGAAGCTGCCGATGACCGTGGTCGATCCGCTGCGCGGCATCGGCGAGGAGTCGGTGGGCGCGGCGGCGTTCATATGGTCGACGGTCCCGGACCGCGGCGGGCCGCGGGACGCGTTCAACGTCTACCAACTGCTCCACGAATGGCAGGATTTCAGCCATCGTCTGCACGAGGCGGGGCATCAGCCGTACTGCCTGGTCTGGCCCTGAGCCCGCCGGCGCCTCCTGCGGCTCGCTGCTGAGACGGCCCGCTGCGGAGGGGGTCGCCGCCGCCGCTCAGGTGCGGGTGAGTTCCGCCGCGCCGAAGGACACGTCGAACCGGTCGCACCAGATGCTGACGCTGGTGAAGTCGGCCGGGTCGACATCGGCGGGCAGCGCGTAGTTCTGGTCGCCCTTGTTGCCCTTGAGCTTGCCGAGGCTGACGTACTTGCCGTCGTCGAAGACGTGCCAGCCCGCCTTGCCCTCCTTGACGGGCGCGTCCGTCAACCAGACGCGCAGATCGGGCCCGTTGCTCGTGTCCAGGTTCTCCAGCCGCAGGGTGTACGAGCCGTCCGGCAGGCGCAGCAGCCGCGCGGACCCGGTGGTCGTGTGCTCGTGGCTGATCAGCTCACCGCCCGCGAGCATCTCGGGGCCCGCCGGCGGCGCGGACGGCGTCGCGGTGGCCGGCGGCGTGCTCTCGGCGGGCCCGGTCGTGGGCGTCGCCGGGGCCTCGACCCCTGGGAGCGCCTCCTCCACGGTCTCGTCCTGCCAGAGCTTCCACGGCTGGAACCAGTACAGCCCCGCGACCGCCACCACGACCGCCAGCACCAGCGCCACGACACCCGCCGGTCTGCTCAGAGCCCTGCGTACGCGTCCCATCCCCGCCTCCTCGAAAGATCCGTCAACCATCACTGCCGGATCTCCATTCAATGCCGCGGGGTGCGCCCACGGGGCCCTTATGACATGACGGTTCCCTTACGGCGGCGATTACGGGGGCGTCTGCGGGGGCGGTCACGGGCGCGTCCACGGGGCGCTCTTCCGCCGGTCAGATCACCGGGGGCCGGCCCAGCCGGGCCATCAGCCAGACCGTGCTCCAGCGCATCGGCCGCCGCGTCCCGCAGGGCCTGCGGACCCCTTCCACGAACCCCCCGAACCACGCCCGCAGTCCCGGCGCGGACCGGGTGCGGGCGATGGTGAGCGCCGTCCAGGCGCCCAGATAGAGCGGCACCAGGACGGCCGGGAGGTTCCGCTTCGCCAGCCAGACCCGGTTGCGCGCGGTCATCCGGTAGTAGACGCCGTGCCGGGTGGGCGCGGTCCGGGGATGCTGGAGCACCAGATCGGGGGCGTAGAGGATCTTCCAGCCGTCGTCGAGGGCGCGCCAGGCGAGGTCGGTCTCCTCGTGCGTGAAGAAGAAGTCCTCCGGCCAGCCGCCCACCCGCTCCAGCATCCGCATCGACAGGGCGTGCCCACCGCCGAGGAAGGTGGTCACCTGCCCGCCGCGCAGCGGATCGGTCCTGCCGATGCGCGGGACGTGCCGCCGCTGGGTGAAACCGGTCTCGTCGGCGATACGGAAGCTGACGATCCCCAGCGTGTCGTCCGCGTCGTACATGGCGGCGATCCGGCTGAACACGTCCCGCTCGATGAGCAGTCCGTCGTCGTCCAGGTCGACGAGGACGTCGATGTCCCCGAACTCCCGCAGCCGCTCCATCGCGACATTGCGCCCGCCGGACACGCCGAGGTTCTCGGGAAGCTCGATCCCGGTGACGCCGGGCGGCAGTTCCGGCAGGGGCGCGCCGTTGGAGACGACGACCACGCGCGTCGCGGGAAGGTCCTGCGCGGCCACCGAGTCGAGCAGCGCCCCCAGTTCGGCGGGGCGTGTGCCCATGGTCAGTACGGCCACACCCACACGCGCTCGTGACACGTCCACGTCTCCGTCCGTCGTTCGCTCACCGTCAGTGAGCCGTGAGCTTAACGGGACGCGTCCGGAAGATGGACGGAGGCGGGCGTGGCAAGGTCACGTACGGCACGGACGCTCCCGTACCGATGCCGGAGCCGACGGGTGCCTCCGCCGCCGGTGGTCCGGTCGCCGTCCACGGTGACGCGGCCACCCACAGCGTGCCGTCCGCGTCCGGCGGGACCCGCCGCGGCACGCCGTCGGCGGGGGTGACCGTCGGGAGGGGACGACCGTGGTTCGTTGCTACGGCCGCCGCCATCCCGGGTCGCGGCCGGTCAGAGCCAGCAGCCGGTCGAAGTCGGACGCCCCCGCACCGCCGTCGGGGAGCGGGAACTCCTCGCCGAAGGCCCCCATCCGCCGGCCCGTGGGAGCGAGTTCCCGGAAGGCGCCGAGCACGTCGCCGACCACGACCGGGTCGGGCGTGTACGGCTGCCCGGTGGCGCGGGCCAGGTCCCACCCGTGCACGGTCAGATCACCGAGGGCCATCCGGCCGACGACGCCGGCCGGCAGCCCCATCGCACCCGAGGTGCCCTCTTCCGCGCCGGGCGCCGCCCACGCCCTCACGAGAGCGGCCGTCTCGTCCGCGAAGGCGGCGCGCCAGTCGCCGCGCCCCACGTAGTCCGGCTTGACGGAGAAGTCGGCGTCCTCCTTCGCCGCCAGCGCCTGGAAGTTGACCATCACCTGGAAGAGGTGGTCGGCCACCCCCTGCACGTCGTACTCGGCGCACGGGGTGGCGTGGCCGAGCTGTGCGTCCGTGATGCCGCGCACCACCGGGACGGTGCGCTCCGCCGCTGCTTCGAGCAAGTCACTGATGCTTTTCGTCATACCGGCACCGTAGGCACCCCCCCCGCCGCGTCTTGAAAAAACGCGACACCGGCCGCTCTAGGATCGGCCACATGACCGGTCCCCGGCGCGACACGAGGGGCATCGTGGACGCCCGCGAGCTGTTCGCCCGCGTCCGCTTCCGCCGCCGCGAGCCCGCGCCCGCCCTGCGTCCGTATCTCGAGCACTACTGGCTCATCGACTGGGACCTGACCGAGCCGTACGCCTCCCATGTGGTGCCGCACCCGTCGGTGAACGTGGTCTTCCAGCAGTCCGGCGACGGGCCCGCCCGGGCCGAGGTCGCGGGCATCGGCCCGGAGCTGTTCACGCGGAAGCTCGCCGGACGCGGGTGGGTCTGCGGGATCCAGTTCCGGCCCGGCGGCTTCCGGCCGTTCGCCCCGTGGCGGCCGGTGTCCGACTGGACGGGCCGCCGGCTGCCGATCGGGGACGTACTGCTGCCGGACGCGGACGAGGCGTCGCTGCGCGCAGCCGTGCACGCGGTCCTCGGCCCGGACGAGGAGGACGACCGGGTCGCGGCCCTGGACGCCTTCCTGCTGGGCCTGGACCCGCGGCCCGACCCGCAGGCGGAGCGCACGATGCAGCTCGTCAGCCGGATCCGCGGCGACCGTTCGGTGCGGCGCGTCGCCGAACTCGCCGAGGCGGAAGGGCTGTCGGTCCGCACCCTGCAGCGCCTGTTCGCGACGTACGTCGGCGTCGGCCCCAAGTGGGTCGTCCTGCGCTACCGCATCCACGAGGCGCTGGAGCGCGCCGAGGAGTCGGGCGGACCGGCCGACGGCGTCGACTGGCCGGCGCTCGCCGGCGAGCTGGGCTACAGCGACCAGGCGCATCTGGTACGGGACTTCACCGCCACGGTGGGCGTCCCCCCGTCGGCGTACGCGAGAGCCGAACGGTAGCGACGGCCGGTCCGCTGTCCCACTCAGGCCCGTACCCGCGCCCTACAGTGCGGACATGGACGGCAAGACGACCCCGGTACGCATCGAACCCTGGTCGGCGGACGACCTGGACCTGCTCCGCGCGGCGAACGCCCCGGCTCTGATGAACCACCTCGGCGGCCCGGAGACGGAGGACCAGCTCCTCACCCGCCACCGCCGGTACGTCGAGATGAGCGCCGACCGCACAGGTCGCGGCCGGATGTTCCGCATCGTCGTGGACACCGGGGACGGTCCGCCCGGGGAGCCCGCCGGCACCGTCGGTTTCTGGGAGCAGACCTGGGAGGACGAGCAGGTCTACGAGACGGGCTGGAGCGTCCTCCCGCGCTTCCAGGGCCGGGGAATCGCGACGGCCGGAACCCTGGCGATGGTCGAGGCGGCAAGAGCCGAACGCAGACACCGCTTCCTGCACGCCTTCCCCTCGGTGTCCAACGCTCCGTCGAACGCGGTGTGCCGGAAGGCGGGCTTCGTCCTCGTCGGCGAGTGCGACTTCGAATACCCACCGGGCAACCTGCTGCGCTCCAACGACTGGTGCCTCGACCTGACCCCCGACGCCTCACCCAGCCCCGCCGGCGCTTGAGGCGCAGGAGCGTGGCCGGCAACTCAAGCCCCGCCGGCGTTTCAGGCATAGGAGCGTGGCCGGCAACTCAAGCCCCGCCGGCGCTTGAGGCGCGGGGCTCGGGGCGGAGCCCCGACGAGACCGCCAACCCAGCCCCGCCGGCGTTTGAGGCGCGGGCCCGGGCAGAGCCCGGTTACGGGAAGGGGCGGGGAGGGAACACGCCCCGCGCAGCGGCCGGCCGCCGCCCGCAACGCGAACGGGCCGCGCCGCCCCACCGCCGCCGCCGCCGCCGCGGAATGCGCTGGCCCGCCCCCCGCGCCCGATGCCATGCTGGGCGCGTGAACAGACCGGAGATCACCATCGAGGTCGCCCCCGAGCTGCGGCTTTTCGTCCCGTCGGACTACCGCTCCGGCCCCCGCACTCTCGCCACCGACGGCTCGTCGACCCTCGGCCACGTCGTGGAGTCGCTGGGCGTGCCGCTGACGGAGGCGGGCCGGCTGCTGGTCGACGGCCGCCAGGTCCCGGTCTCGCACATCCCGGCCGACGGCGAGCACGTCGAGGTGCGCGGCGTGGACCGCCCGCAGCAGATCCCCGGCGCTCCGCTGCGCTTCCTCCTCGACGTCCACCTCGGCACGCTCGCCCGGCGGCTCCGCCTGCTCGGCGTCGACGCGGCGTACGAGAACGAGGACATAGGCGACCCCGCGCTCGCCACGCTCTCCGCCAAGGAGCAGCGGGTGCTGCTGTCCCGCGACCGCGGGCTGCTGCGACGCCGGGAGATCTGGGCCGGCGCCTACATCTACAGCGACCGCCCGGACGACCAACTGCGCGACGTGCTGGAGCGGTTCGCCCCGGCGCTCGCCCCCTGGACCCGCTGCACCGCCTGCAACGGGCCGCTGAAGGACGCGGACAAGGATGCGGTCCAGGAGCAGTTGCAGCAGGGCACGCAGCGTACGTACGACGTCTTCGCGCAGTGCGCGGCGTGCGGCCGCGTCTACTGGCGCGGCGCGCACCATTCCCGCCTGGAGGCCATCGTCGCCGACGCCCTGCGCACCAGCGGAGCGTGACGCCACGGGGGCACGGCGTGGCCGACCGGCCCCAGCACCGGCCCCTCCCCCGACGCCCCTGCGGACTACTCCCCCGCCGAACCCCCAGGCCCCTCTCCCGTCAGATAGCGCTGCACCGTCGGAGCGAGCCAGCCGACGACCTCCTCACGCGTCATCTCGACGGCCGGCGGCAGCCGCAGCACATAGCGCGCCATCGCCATGCCGAGTATCTGTGAGGCGATGAGCGCGGCCCGCCGCGGCGCCTCCACGGGATCAGGGCACATGGCCAGAGCTATGGGCCCCAGTTGGTCGCGGAAGATGGCGCGGGCGCGCTCCGCGGCGGCGTCGTGGGTGACGGCCGCGCGCAGCAGCGCCATCAGCACGTCGTCCTGCTCCCAGCGGTCGAGGAAATGGGTGACCAGGACGGCACCGGCGTGCCGTACGGGGAGGGCGCCGAACTCCGGGAGCCGCAGGTCGAACTCGGAAGCGGCGGCGAAGAGCCCCTCCTTGTTCCCGTAGTAGCGCATGACCATCGAGGGGTCGATCCCCGCGTCCCGGGCGATGGCGCGGATGGTGGCGCGCTCGTACCCGTCGGCCGCGAAGCGCTCGCGGGCCGCTTCGAGGATCGCGGCCCGCGTGGCATCGGAGCGGCGTGGCCCCGTCGGTGCTTCCGTCGTCATGCCAACAACTGTAGGCCAACAACCGTTGACATGCCAGATCTGCCGGGTCTACATTTGCCAACAAGCGTTGACCAACAACCGTTGACCAATGGCGCGGCTTTCCAGCGCCCGGATCGAGGAGGCAGCCATGACCGGCACGCCCAGCACCGGAAGCACGGACCCCGACGTCCCCCGCCCGGCGTCGGAGCCGGCCTTCGACACCGACGTGGTCGTCGTCGGCGCCGGACCCACCGGCATGCTGCTCGCGGGAGATCTCGCCTCCGCGGGCGTCGGCGTCACGGTCCTGGAGCGCCGCCCGCACGAGACGAGCAACATCACCCGCGCCTTCGGCGTGCACGCCCGCACCCTGGAGCTCCTCGACGCCCGCGGCCTGGCCGACGAGCTGGTGGAGACGGGCACCGCGATCACCGGCCTGCGGATGTTCCGGCGCCTGTCCCTCGACCTGTCGAGGCTGCCCTCCCGCTTCCCGTTCCTCCTCATCACCCCGCAGTACGAGGTGGAGAAGCTCCTGGAGCGCCGCGCCCTCGCCGCCGGCGCCGTCTTCCGGTACGGGACGGAGCTCACGGGCCTGGACCAGTCCGGCGCCTCCGTCACCGCCCGGGTCCAGGACGCGACCGGCGCACACACCACCCTCCGCGCGCGGTACGCGGTCGGGACCGACGGCGTGCGCAGCACCGTGCGCAAGGCGATCGGCCTGCCCTTCCCCGGCGTCTCCGTGATCAGGTCCATCGTGCTCGCGGATGTGAAGCTCACCGAAGAGCCCGCGGACCTCCTCACGGTCAACGGCGTCGGGGACGCCTTCGCCTTCATCGCCCCCTTCGGCGACGGCTGGTACCGGGTCATGGGCTGGAACCGCAGCCGCCAGGTGCCCGACAGCGAGCCCGTCGACCTCGACGAAGTGCGCGAGATCGCCCGCCGAGCCCTCGGCACCGACTTCGGCATGCACGACGCCCGCTGGATCTCGCGCTTCCACAGCGACGAGCGCCAGGCCCCGGCGTACCGCAAGGGTCGCGTCTTCCTCGCCGGTGACGCCGCTCATGCCCATTCCCCCGCGGGCGGCCAGGGCATGAACACGGGCCTCCAGGACGCGGCGAACCTCTCCTGGAAACTCGTCTCCGCGATCCAGGGCCGCACCCCCGACCCCGAAACCCTGCTCGACACCTACGAGTCGGAGCGCCACCCGGTCGGCGCGGCGGTCCTGCGCAGCAGCGGCGCCCTCGTGCGCCTGGCCATGGCGCACAGCCCGCTCCAGCGCGCGGCCCGCTCACTCGCCGCCGGCTTTCTGAACTCGGTCCCGCCTGCCGCCGCCAAGGCGATGGGCATGGTCTCGGGCATCGGCATCTCGTACGGCGGGCCGCGCGGCTCCCACCGGCTCACCGGCCGGCGCGCCCCCGACCTGCGACTCGCGGACGGACGGCTCTACGAGCTGCTGCGCGAGGGCGCCTTCGTTCTTGTGGGACCCTCCGGCCCGGCGTCCGACGCACCCGATGCCCCCGCCGCTCCCGGGCCCGTGGTCCGGGCCCACTGGACGACGGACCGGCGCACCGCCCTACTCGTCCGCCCCGACGGCTACATCGCCTGGGCCGCCGACCACGGGAGGTCACGGTGACCGGCCCCGCCCGCCACGGAGCGGGACGTCAGAAGACGTACCGGTCGCCGGTGGCCGGAGCCAGGACCTCGTGCTCGTTGTTCTCCGGATTCCGGTCGCTCGCGCCGCCGTTCCAGACCGTGCCGACCCGTACGACGACCTCCTGCGGGGAACCCGCCACCGGCAGGTCAAGGCGGAGCCTGCTGCCGAGACCGTCCGCCCGCAGCGGCCCCATGGCGCAGAGCACGTCCCGCTCGCCCACGCGCAGACATGCGCGCGGCAACCGCGGAGCACCGGCCGGGGCCGCCGACAGCGAGAGCCGTACGGTCACGTCCTGCAGATCGGACGGCCCATGGTTGCGAGTCGTCAGCGAGACCCTGAGCCGCCCGTCGCTCAGCGAGACATGGCCGTGGTGCGCCACGTCCGACTCCGGAGCGACGGCACCACCGCCGACACCGCCACCGGCGCTCGCCGCGCCCGACCCGGTCAACAACAACACCGCCGCGGCCCCGGCCGGCAGCACCCTACGCATCACAGACATAGCCAGAAGATACCGGTTCACCCGGAATTAAGTGTGATTGTCGGTCAGTTCCGGCGCGTCCCCCCGATCTATTCTGGCGTCACGTCGATCACCATCGATCATCCGCACAAGGAGCTGAGGAATGAGCACCGCCGAGCACCCCGTCGCCGTCGTCACCGGAGCGAGCAGCGGCATCGGCGCGGCCACCGGACGGCAACTGGCCGCCGCCGGTCACCACGTCGTCCTCACCGCCCGCCGCAAGGACCGCATAGAGGCCCTCGCCGCCGAACTCACCGCCACCGGCCACCGGGCCACGGCGTACGCGCTCGACGTGACCGACCGCGTGGCCGTCGACTCCTTCGCCGCGTCCCTCGACCGCTGCGACGTCCTCGTGAACAACGCGGGCGGCGCCCTCGGCGCCGACCCGGTCGCCACCGGCGACCCCGCCGACTGGCGCCGCATGTACGAGGTCAACGTCATCGGCACGCTCAACGTCACCCAGGCGCTGCTCCCCGCTCTCACCGCGAGCGGGGACGGCACGGTCGTGATCCTCTCCTCCACCGCCGGCCTCAGCACCTACGAAGGCGGCGGCGGCTACGTCGCGGCCAAGCACGGCGAACACGTCCTCGCCGAGACCCTCCGCCTGGAGATCGTGGGCACCCCGGTCCGCGTGATCGAGGTCGCCCCCGGCATGGTCAAGACGGACGAGTTCGCCACCACCCGCTTCCGGGGCGACACCGACAAGGCCGCCAAGGTCTACGCGGGCGTGGCCGAGCCGCTCACCGCCGACGACGTGGCCGACACCATCACCTGGGCCGTCACCCGCCCGCCCCACGTGAACATCGACCTCCTCGTCGTCCGCCCCCGGGCCCAGGCGTCCAACTCGAAGGTGCACAGGGACCTGTGATGACCGACGACCTCACCCTCACCCGCCTCACGGCCGCGGACCTGCCCGCCGCCGCACCGGGTCTCGCCGCGCTCCTCCTCGACGCCGTGGACGACGGAGCGTCCGTGGGCTTCACGGCGTCCCTCACCTCCGAGCAGGCCACCGCCTGGTGGACGTCTCTGGCGCCCGACCTCACCGGCGACCGCGTGATCCTCTGGGCCGCCCACGACGGCGAGCGCCTTATGGGCACCGTCCAGCTCAGATGCGAGACCTCGCCCAACGGCCGCCACCGCGCCGAGATAGCCAAGCTCCTGGTCCACCGCGCCGCCCGGGGCCGCGGCATCGCCCGCCGGCTCCTGACCACTGCGGAGGAGTCCGCCCGCGCCGGAGGCCGCACCCTGCTGATGCTGGACACCCAGACCGGCAGCGCCGCCGAGCACCTGTACCGCTCCGCCGGCTGGACCCCGCTCGGCACCGTCTCCGACTACGCCGCCGACCCTTCGGGCACGCTCCGCCCCACCACGTTCTTCCACAAGTCCCTCGCCGCGCCGGGCGTATAAGGCCGGGAACGTGAAGCCCCGGACCGGACCGGTCCGGGGCCCACCGAGAGAGCGGCGCACAGCCGTGCGTCAGCGCCTCAACACCTCAGCCCTTCACGCAGACGACCTGCTTCAGCTTCGCGACCACTTCCACCAGATCCCGCTGCTGGTCGATGACCTGCTCGATCGACTTGTACGCACCGGGAATCTCGTCCACCACGCCCGAGTCCTTACGGCACTCCACACCCCGCGTCTGCTCCTCCAGGTCCCGGGCGGAGAAGCGCCGCTTCGCCGCGTTGCGGCTCATCCTGCGGCCCGCTCCGTGCGACGCGGAGTTGAAGGACGCCTCGTTCCCGAGGCCCTTCACGATGTAGGAGCCGGTGCCCATCGAACCCGGGATGATCCCGAAGTCGCCGCTGCCGGCGCGGATCGCGCCCTTGCGGGTGACCAGGAGGTCCATGCCCTCGTACCGCTCCTCCGCCACGTAGTTGTGGTGGCAGCTGATCTCCCGCTCGAAGGTGACCTTGGCCTTCCTGAACTCCTTGCGGACCACTTCCTTGAGGAGCCCCATCATGACGGCGCGGTTGGTCTTCGCGTACTCCTGCGCCCAGAAGAGGTCGTTGCGGTAGGCGGCCATCTGCGGGGTGTCGGAGACGAAGACCGCGAGGTCCCGGTCGACGAGGCCCTGATTGTGCGGCAGCTTCTGCGCCTCACCGATGTGGTACTCGGCGAGCTCCTTGCCGATGTTGCGGGAACCGGAGTGCAGCATGAGCCAGACAGCATCGGAGGTATCGACACAAACTTCTACGAAGTGGTTGCCCGAGCCCAGCGAACCCATCTGCTTCGTCGCCCGCTCCCTGCGGAACTTGACCGCGTCCGCGACCGTGTCGAAGCGGTCCCAGAGGTCGTCCCAGCCGCCCGCGGGCAGGCCGAACACCTTCCCCGGGTCCACCATCTCGTCGTGCATGCCACGCCCCACCGGGATGGCCTGCTCGATCCGGGAACGGAGCCGGGAGAGGTCTCCCGGCAGGTCGTTCGCGGTCAGGGACGTCTTTACCGCGGACATGCCGCAGCCGATGTCCACACCGACGGCCGCCGGGCAGACCGCTCCGTGCATCGCGATGACGGAGCCGACCGTGGCGCCCTTGCCGTAGTGCACGTCCGGCATGACGGCGAGGCCCTTGATCCACGGCAGCGTGGCCACGTTCTGCAGCTGCCGCATCGCGACGTCCTCGACCGTCGTCGGGTCGGCCCACATACGGATCGGGACCTTGGCGCCCGGCATCTCCACATAAGACATAACTACTCGATTCCCCCGAGGCTGAATGAAACGCAAATGACGCGGCCAATGCCTGCGAAACGGTCGACAGACCGGCGGCGACGGCAGCGTGTGCGATAGACATTGTGTCCATCGGCCTCCGTCGGGCGGCAACCAGTTTTCGCCCCGACAGCAGCACGGAGCAGCCGCGGAACAGACAGCGAAAGGAGCCCGAGCGTGCAACGAAAGGCGTACGTCCCCTGCGTGGCGGCGCTGCTCACGGCGCTCGTCACCGGCTGCACCGCCGGCGCCGGCGCCAAGGGCTCCGACATCGACGCCAAGGCCGAGGGGGCGGCGGCCCCGGCGGCGGCCCCGGGCAAGTACCGCACGCTCCTCGAGCCGTGCGGGTCCGTCGAGCGTGCCACCCTCAGGGACCTGCTGCCGGGCACGGCGACGCTCCCCGAGGAGCAGCAGCTGAAGGCGCTGCGCGGCACCGCGGGCGTCACCTACGACACGGACCGGCGGGTCGCCTGCAGCTGGCAGGGCGACTCCCCGAACGCCTCGCACAAGCTCCGGGTCGACTTCGAGCGGGTCGTCTCGTACGACCCGGCCGTCAGCGACGACGACCGGGCGCGGGAGGTCTTCGCGACCAAGCAGGCGGCCGCCTCCGCCCCGATCGCGTCCGCGCTCCCCAGGGAGCCCTCCGACGGGGAGTCCGAGACGGCCGAGGAGGACGACGGTTCGCCGTCGGCCACCATGAGTCCTGCGGGCGGCGGCGAGACGGACGGCACCGCGCGGCCCGGCGCCTCGACCGACACGGCGGCCGGTGCCGCGGCTTCCTCCGCGTCCGGCGACCGGTCCTCTGGGGCTCCCGCCACGACGGGCCTCGAGCCCCGGATGCTGGACGGGCTCGGCGACGCCGCGTTCATCGACGATGTGCTCGGCCGTGCCGGTTCCACGGCGCAGCGCCGCACCGTGAGCGTGGTGTTCCGCACATCGAACGTGATCGTCACCGTGGTCTACGGCGAGCAGCCGGCCCTGTCGACCGGGGTCCCCGACAGCAAGGAACTGCAGGAAAAGGCGCAGAGTCTGGCCAGGAAGCTGGCGGAGCAGTTCGACGAGTGAACGGCTCGGCGGCCGTCCGCCCGCCCGTCCGCGTTCGGCGGTCCGGCCCACCGCGGCGGCGCGTCCGCGTACGGTGGCCTCGCCGTACCGGGCATCGTGGCGTCGCCGTACCGAGCGCCGCCCCGAGCGCCGGAGCGGCAGCCGACAGCGTGACCGGACGATCGACTCACCGACTGACTGACCGAACGACTGACTGACTGACTGACTGACTGAAGGAACCATGCACCGTTCAGCCCCGCGACTCACTCGCATACTCGCCTGCGCCGCCGTCCCGGTGATGCTCGTCGTCGCAGGCTGCTCGTCGGACTCCGACAGCAAGTCCAAGGACTCCTCCGCGTCCGCCTCTGCCACTCCCGAGGCGACGAAGTCCCCGGCCGTCGCTCCCGCCAAGTTCAGCAAGCTGCCGGAGCCGTGCTCCTCGATCGGCAGGAAGACGATCGAGGACCTGGTCCCCGGCGCCAAGTCCAAGAGCGGCACGGAAGGCAAGTCGTCGGACATCTCACGGCGCGGCAGCTGCTCCTGGAACGGCCTGGACGACAACGGCGTGAAGGGTTCGCAGTACCGCTGGCTCGATGTCTCGTTCCTCCGCTACGAGTCCGACGCTTCCCTCGCGGTGAGCGCCGAGCAGCGCGCCGAGGAGTCGTACGGCAAGGAGATCGCGAAGGCCGAGGCCACCGAGGGGGCCAAGGACGTCAAGACCTCGCCGGCCGCGGGCATCGGTGAGGAGGCGACGACGGTCACGTACAAGCTGCGCAAGACGGGCGAGGACTTCACGTACGCGACGGTCGTGGCCCGCACCGAGAACGGTGTGGTCACGCTCACGTACAACGGCACGGGTTACGCCGGCGCGAAGAACCCTTCGACGTCCGACATCACTAAGGGCGCCGCCAAGGCCGCGAAGGAGGCCGTGGCCTCGGTCGCGACCGCCAACAAGTAGGACGAGTAGTACACAAGTTCGTAACGCCGGGAGCCCGGAGGGTACGGCTCCGGCGGCATGTGCCAGGCTGTGCCCGCCGGTTCGGGTGTCCGGCCCAGGTTCCGGTTCGGTCTGCCGTACGGGGCCGTAAGGGGCCGTACGGAATGCCGTACGACACACCGCACGGAATGCCGTCCGGGATCCGGTTCAGAACCTGGTTACAGGACCCGGTTCAGGAATTGGGGAGGGTCGCGGGTGGCCGCGATGCAGCTGACACGTACGCACCGGATACTCATCGGCGTGGTGGTCGCGGGCGCGCTGGTCATCGCCGCGATCGGCTTCGCGGGGTCGTACGCCGCGGTGCGCGAGCTCGCCGAACAGAAGGGCTTCGGCGCCTTCTCCGTCGTCTTCCCCATCGGTATCGACGCGGGCATCTGCGTCCTGCTGGCGCTGGACCTGCTGCTGACGTGGATGCGAATACCGTTTCCGCTGCTGCGTCAGACGGCGTGGCTGCTGACGTTCGCGACGATCGCGTTCAACGGCGCCGCGGCGTGGCCCGACCCGCTCGGCGTCGGGATGCACGCGGTGATCCCGATCCTGTTCGTGGTCTCCGTCGAGGCGGCCCGGCACGCGGTGGGCCGGATCGCCGACATCACGGCCGACAAGCACATGGAGGGCGTGCGCCTCACCCGCTGGCTGCTCTCGCCCGTGCCGACGTTCAAGCTGTGGCGGCGGATGAAGCTGTGGGAGCTGCGCAGCTACGAGCAGGTGATCAAGCTGGAGCAGGACCGGCTGATCTACCAGGCCCGGCTGCAGGCCCGTTTCGGACGGTCCTGGCGGCGCAAGGCCCCGGTGGAGGCGCTGATGCCGCTGCGGCTCGCGAAGTTCGGCGTGCCGCTGGCTGACACGGCCCCGGCCGGCCTGGCCGCCGCGGGCATCGAGCCGGTGCTGCTGCCGCCGGCCCCGGCGCAGGAACTGGAGTCCCGGGCCACCCCGGCCGGGGAGCCGGTGGCGGTTGCCGAGGAAGTGCCTAGCCAGTGGTTCGCCACGCCACGGAAGGGGCACTACCAGGGCGAGTACGACCCGAATTACGAACCCCCCGCGTACGAACCTCTGCATGAGCACCAGCCTTGGTACGACGAGCAGCCGCAGCAGATCCCGGTGCTGCAGCCACACGAGGCGGAGCCCGAGCCGCCGGCGCCGGCTGAGCTCCGGGCTCCGGAGCCGCGGTCCCAAACGCCGGAGCACCAGTTCCAGGTGCCGAACGGAGCAGGCGGCACGCGGCCACTGGGTGAGGGCGTGAAGGAAGCGGCACCGTCGGACGACGAGCTGTACCAGGTGTTCCGGCACTCGATAGAGGGCGAGGGCATGCCGACGCCCGGCGCCTTCGCCGGGAACGTCGAGGCCGCCTACGGACTGCGCCTCCAGTCCCGCGAACTGAACCAGTACATGGACCAGTTCGCGGCCCGTCTCAACGGTGAGCTGATGGAAGACCACATCGCGTAGGACCGCCACGCGTGGCTCAGCACTCGATACCGGGCTCAGGCCCGTTTCGTGTCCGCCTCGGCGCACAGCGGCGAGCACCGGGCCCGCCACGGCGAGGACGGCGTATCCGGACGCCAGGTGGGCCGAAGGGCGCGGATGCGGGAGGAGGGCCCCACCCCCGTGGGTGAGGACCCTCCCGGAATCCCTGGAGACCGCAGCCGTCAGACGTGACCCCGCGCTACGAGACCTGGACGCTCTACGTGAATACCAAAGGCGGGAGCTCAGGCTTGGCGTCAAGCCCAGCACACTCCATCCACTTGGCGATCTCACCGCTGTGGCTGCCGGAAATTGTCGCTCCAGCAATCTCCTCAAGGTCTTGAGCTTCCGCCTCCTTGCCGCCCCGGAAGATCAACCGCAGCGGCCACTCCGGACTCTCACCCGGCCCCTCGTCGAACGCCGTCCATTTCCAGGGAGCGGAAAAGGCCCACACACGGCCTTCCTGACCGACCACTTCGTCCCCATCTTGCAGGAACCCGTAGGGCCGGTGTATCAATTTCACATCAAGAGGCTCGAAACCATCTGGATCCAGGCCGAACCCGAATTCTACTGCATGCGCCGGAATGCCGACTCCGTGCGGCATGAGCGAAACGTAGGACCGAGGCCTGGGCAGCCAGCAGGCACCACATGGCCAGACGACGGGAACGTGTTCACGACCGCGCAGGGCCGACCGATCGACCCGACCAACCTCACCCGCGCCTTCATCACGCTCCTCCGCAAGGCCGGCCTCCGCCGCATCCGCTTCCACGACCTCCGGCACTCCACCGCCACCCTCCTCCTGGAACACGGCGTCGAACTCGTCGTGATCAAGGAACTCCTCGGCCACGCCCACATCGGCGTCACCGCCACCGTCTACGCCCACGTACGACTCCGCCTCCAGCGCCAAGCCGTCGACGCCTTGGGCAATGTCCTTGGCCCGACCGACGGCGACCCACCCGCCGCGGCCGTCGTCCGCTGACGTTGCCGTCAGCGTTGCCGTCAAACGCCCGAGAGGCCCCACCGAATAGCTATTCGGTGGGGCCTCTCGAAATGTCTACAGCATGTTATGAGCTGAGGCCGACTTACCGAGTCGCCTGAAGGCGCTCCTCCAGTGTTTCCAGTGAAATCTCACCTTGCACCCATGCCGTGACGTATTGCAGGTCATGAACCGAAAGACCGAAGGCCGATCGAAGAACTTGGGCCAGCCGGAACGGCGCCGACCTCAAGTCCGGATGCTTATCGATTAGGAGATCGGTGATCTCTGCGACGCTGCACCCAATCCCGTGGTACTCGACGGCCAAGCACGCCAATCGTTCAATTTCCTCGTCCATCAGTTCCCTCATCTTCGGAATGTGGCAAGGACTTGCTGGAAGTCCCCGTCGAGCCTCGGAACTGCTTCATCGATCCTCGCACGAGTGAAGCCATATCTGGCTGCTTGCCTTCCAGTCCAGGTTCCCTTGGCTGCCGACACAAGGCTCGCACCACCACGGACAGCTCCATTGAAGCCCCCAAGGTTATCTCCGTACACCCAGATCCCCTGGACGCCCTGAACTCGGTCCCCGAAGTGGCCCATGACCTCGTCGAACATCGCCTTACCCCGCAGCGGCGAGCCCTTGTCGGGATTGTTGTGCATCATCATGGTCAGAATGCCGTCACTATCAAGGTCGGCAATCACACCACTTCCACTCGCATCATGCGAAATAGAGTAAGTGCTTTCGTTTCCGCCACGCGTAACTCCGCAGTTGTGAACGAGAACCGGAGTCTTGCCCGCCAGCACATAGTACGTGTGGGCGTCCGAGACGGTCAGGTTGTGGACCGTTGTGCCCGGGCTGGTCCAGCGCTTGATCGCCGCGACCTGGACGTAGGTGCCGGCGCTGGTGCGCAGCCACTGGCCCGGCTTGAGGTCGGTGGCGTCGATCCACTTGCCGAGTTCGGGCACCCAGAAGGGGTGGCCGTCGGTCGCGGTGACCTCGGCCGTGCTCTGGCCGGACGTGCCGTCGGTGTCGATCGTGACCTTGACGAGGTGCTTGAGGCCCTCGCCCTTGATCTCGGCCGTGACCGTCTCGACGCGGGTCTCGCCCGTCTTCTCGTCGGTCGCGACGACCTTGTCGCCGCCCTTGACCTGCTCGATCGGCTTGGTGGTGCCGTCGGCCATCAGGACCTTCGTGCCCGGCACGAAGCTGTTGCTGACGGGGCAGGAGCCGCCTCCGCTGCTGCCGCCGTTGGAGCGGGAGGAGGCGCCGGTGGAGCCGCCCTTACCTGAACTGCCCCCGCCGGACGACTTCCCCTTGCCTGCGCCCGACGACTTGGCGGCCGAGGAGCGTGGTGCGGCGGATGCCTGGGATGACTTCTGTTTTCCGTTGCCGGTCTTGCGGGCGCTGTGGGAGGCGCGATTGCTGGTTGTCTGCTTCTTCTGCGCAGCCTGTTTCTTCTTCTGTGCAGCCTTCTTGCGCGCTTCCTCGCGCTTCTTCTTCGCCTGCTTCGCCTTGTCGATGGCCGCGTTGGCCTTGGCGATGACCTTCTTCGCCCGCTCCTTGGCCTTACGCCATGCGCTGACCGCGGACATGACCCTCTTGACCGCCGAGTAGATCTTCTTGGTCATGGAGAGGGCCTTGTACCAAGGGATCAGGTCCAGGACGACTTCGGCGCAGGACCAGATCGAGCCGCCGATGCAGCCCATGATCGGGTCAAGGAAGTCCTGCAGGAGGGCGCCGGCCGCGGAGATGACGATGGAAGACATGGACCGGTTGAGGTCGCCCTTGGCCGCGGCCACCATCGCCGGCGAGAGTCCGGCACCCGCCAGTGCCAGCCCGATCTCCTTCTGGGAGAGGGAGACGGACAGGCCCGTCGGGTCGCTGAAGGTGATCGGGTTGTTGTGCGCGTAGGCGTAGCCGCCGCGCTGCAGCGGGTCTGCCAGGTCCAGTACGGGGTCGGCGGACAGGAAGCGGCCTGCCACCGGGTCGTACAGGCGCGCACCGAGCATGGTGTAGCCGGTGTCGTCGTCGCGGGTCGCGCCCAGGAAGCCCTGGTGGGTCTGCAACCGCTGCGCGGTCGTGCCGGCGGAGCGCTCGCCGCCGAACGGATCGGTCTTGCGGATGCGGGTCTCCATGCCCGACTCAAGCGCCACCTCGGTGTAGGGATTGCCCTGGTGGTCGTAGGTGATCGCGGCGAGACGTGAGGAGCCCGCGGTGTGACTGCCATACGCGGAGCGCAGGATGCTGCCACCCGGCACCGCATAAGTGCGCTGGACGTCGACCATCGCGCCGCCGGCCTTGACCGACAGCTCAGCCTCGCCGAGGTGCAGGGTGGCTTGGTCGCCGCGCAGAGTCAGCAGTCGTGCGCCGCCGGGTGCGTAGATGTAGCGGGACTCGGCCTGTGCGGTGAAGGACTGGGCTACAGAGGACGCATCGCATGCGGCCAGCACCAGATCGGTGCCCGCTGCGGTCGAACCGTCCTTGACCGCCAGGCACAGCCCGGACGCGGCGTGCTTGAAGTGGCCCGCGCCGTCGCGTACGAGCTTCTGGTCCGCCGTACCCGCGCACAAGCGGATACCGACCGCCGCGCCGGCTGTAGTTCCGGTCGAGGTGGCGCACCAATCCCCCAGCACCCGCAGGCTGCCGGTGTCGGTGTCAGCGGTCGGGTCGTCGGGCACGAAGTTGAACTTCTGTGCCGGGGTGTTGTTGCACGGGTAGGTCTGCAGCGGCTGGTCGTTCTTCGCCCAGCCGGTCTGCAGGTCGAGGCAGGCGCCGGAGGGCGTCACGTAGGCGGTCTTGCCGTTCGTGCCCTGTCCGGAGACCGTCTCCGGGAGACCGTCGTAGGTCCAGGTCAGGGTCTGGGCGTCACCGGTGTCGCCGGTGACCTGTGTCGTGTTGCCCGACTGGTCGTAGATCCGCTGCAGCGTCTGCTTGACCTGCGCCCCCGCCTCGGTCGTGTAGTCACGCACCAGCGAGGTCAGCGCGTGCGGTCCGGCCTCACCCGCGCCGTAGCCGTAGGTGGTCCTCGTGTCCTTGGCCGTGTCACCCGTTAGGTCGTGCTCGACCATCGAGGTGCGTTCCGCGGACAGCCCGGCGTACGCGTAGTCGGTCCAGTAGCCCGAACCGTCCTCCCCCTTCGCCACGTCGGCGGCGGCGGTCGCGCCACCCGCCTTGCAGGCGGTCTGGTCGGCGGACGTCCACGCCTCGTTGAGGCGGCCGACGGGGTCGTAGCGGAAGCACTGGCGTTCGCGGATGCCCGCGGCGCCCTGCCGGACGGAGGTGACATTCCCCGCGGCGTCGTAGGTGTAGGACGTGTCCGAGACCTTGTTGCCGGTGGCCGCGCCGGTCTCACCAGCCTGCTCACGCCAGGTCTGCATGCTGGTCAGCTCGCCCGACGCCTCGTCGTACGAAGCGGTGGACCAGACCCGGTAGGGGTTGTCGCCCAGGGTGGAGCGCAGCACCTGCCCGTACGGCGAGTAGAGCGTCTGCGAGCCGTACCAGTCGTGCCCGGAGACCGACTGGGCCAGGCCTTCCTCGTTGTAGCGGGTGATGACCTCTTCGGCGGGCAGCGTGCCCACCGCGGGCAGCCGGGTGGAGTGCGGCAGTCCGGTGTCGGTGTAGGTCTGCGCGTACGTGTAGCGGTAGGCGAGGCCGTACTGGTCGGCCAGGTCCTTCGGCAGCGCGGTCGAGGAAACCGTCGGCTGGTAGTCGCTGGTGTAGCCGCTGATCATCGTCTGCGCGGCGTCGCCGGTGTCGGTGTAGCGCAGTGCCGTGTACGGCATGCCGATGCCGCCGCCGGCCTGGTCGTAGGAGTACGCCCCGAGCAGCTTGCCCACCGAGGAGTTCTCGCGGGTCAGGGTCGGGCGGGACAGGATGTCGTACCCGGTCCAGACCGTCTTGCCGCGGGAATCCGTGGCGGTGACGGGCCGGTTGAGGTCGTCGTAGGTCGACTTGGTGGTGCCGGTGTCCGGGTCGGTGGCCTCCACGACGCGGCCGATGGTGTCGTACTTCCACGACCAGGCCGTGCCGTCGTCCTGCTGCGCCTTGGTCAGCTGACCACGGGAGTCGTAGGTGAAGCGGATCGACTCGAAGACGGTACGGGTGGGGTCGGTGAACGTGTCGACGCGGCTGGTGCGCCCGAGGGCATCGGTCCACATCCGGTACGAGGCCGTGCCGTACGGGTTGACGACCGTGGAGTGGTCGAGGCCGTACTCGTAGACGGAGCGGCGGCTTTCCGCGTCCGTGCCGCCCAGGACGGGGGTCTCCGTCAGGACGCGGCCCGAACCGTCGTACGTGTAGCGGGTGGCGTTCGGTACTTCGCCGGCCGTCTCGGGGAAGAACAGGACCGGCTCGGGCTCGCCGTCGGCGAGGTAGGCGTTGTTGGTCTTCCACACCTCGCCCGAGGCGTTGTACAGGGTGTCGGTGATCAGACGGCCCTGGCCGGTCGCGGGCTCCTGGGTCTGCCGTACCCGGCCCAGGCCGTCGAAGAGGGTGACCGAGGTCTCCACCCGGTCCTCGTGGGCGCGGGTGCGGGAGATGACGGCGGTGGGCTCGCCCGCCTGCAGGCGGTATTCGACCTGCAGGTCGGGGACCTCGTGGGTGGACGGATCACGGCCCGGACCCCACGCCTCCACGACGCGGCCCAGCTCGTCGTAGACGGCTCTGCTGGTGTGGCCGTTGGCGTCGGTGGTGGTCAGGCCGGCGCCTCGGCCGGGCTCCACCGTCTGCACGGAGGTGTGGCCGAGTTCGTTGGTCTGGGTCACCTTGAACGGCATGCCGCCGGCCGGCTCGTACGTGATCGTCGCGGATGCGGTCTGGCCCGGCTGGGTGGTCTTGACCGTGCGGCCCAGCGCGTCGTAGCCGGTGGTGCCGTTCGAGGTGAAGCCGGAGCCGTCGCCCTTGAGCGTCCACGTCTCGGTCGGCAGGCCACGTGTCGGCGCGGCGCCGTAGGCCCCGCCGTCGTAGGTGACGCGGGACGCATCGGTCAGCGAGGTGAGCGTGCCGAAGGTGGCTGCCGCGCAGGTGGTCGGGGACGTGAGGATCTGCTTGGTCAGGCCGATCAGGTGCTTGTCCGTGTTGGAGACGTACTCGTTCCGGGTGCACGACTCGTCGCCGCTCTTGCCGGTGTCGCCCAGCATCTCCACCTGGGTGGGCAGACCGTCGGCGTTGTAGCTGGTGTGGGAGGCGACGATCCGCATCGTGCTCGGGTCGTCGCCGGTGCCCGAGGACTTCGTCCAGGACTTGTCGCCGGTGTCCACGACGCGCCAGGCGATGAGGTCCTCCAGGCCGTCGCCGAGTACGCGGCGCGCCAGTTCGGTCGCCGCGAGCGTGGTGATGACGCGGCTGGTCCAGCCCGTCTTCGGATCCGCGGTGGCCGAAGGGTAGTCGATCTGTTCGGCGATGCGGCCGGCGAACGCCTCGTGGTCGGGGCCGATGTCGCCGCCCGCGATGTCCTGGACCGTGACGCCGGTGCCGAGACCGCGGTAGAAGCGGGTCATCGACTTGGTGCGCTTCGCCGACGTCGCCGTGTCGTCGGCGCCGGTGATGGTGGTGACGGTGTCGAATCCCGCGAACTTCGCCCAGGTACGCGCCGACTTCTTGGAGAACTCCGACTCGGCGAGCTGCCAGGCCGGTGTGCCGTACTCGTACGCCGTCGCGGTCGCGCTCGCGCCGGAGACCGCGGGGAGTTCCTCGACCTGTGTGACGACGTACTTGTGGAACCAGTCGATCTCGTCGTCGACCGACGGGTCCGGATGCCAGGCCACCGGGTAGCACAGGCCCTTGTTCGACGTCTGGGCGGGCAGGCCCTCGCCGTTCGCGCAGGCACCGGTCGGCTTGGAGTACGTGACGGCGGTCTCGCCGCCGTACTCGTTGACGACCCGGCCGATGCGCTGGCGCGCGAAGCCGGGGCGCGGGTCGTCGGCGCCGCGCAGCACGCGGTTGGGCATGTAATCCGGCGAGGCCTGGAACGTCACCGGGGGGAGCGCCGTGTACTTGCCGCCCGCGACGCCGCCGGTCCCGTAGCCGGTGCGCTGGATCGACTCCAGCCACAGGGCGGTGTTGGTGCCGGTCGTCATCGTCGGGAAGGACTGCTTGAGCTGGTAGACGTCGACGGTGGCGCGGCCGGAGCCGGGGGTGCGCTGCGCGGACGTGGAGATCTTGTCGAGGCGCTTGCGGGTGAAGAACGAGGGCGCGGCGTTCCAGCAGTCGCCGGTCGTCTTGCACTGCAGCGATACGGGGGTGTCGTACCAGATGCGGTAGTCGCCCGGGTCCTTGGAGGTGAAGTTGGCTTCGGTGCAGGCCAGGGAGCCTTCGGCGAAGCAGCGCTCCTCGACGGTGAAGAAGACGCGGGCGGGGGCCTCGGCGAAGAGGGCGTTGGAACGCAGGCCGTAGTCGATGCGGCGCAGATAGCCGCCGCGCTCGTACGAGACGGGCTTCTTGAACTGCCAGTCCTTCGCGTACCGGTTGGTCTCCGCCTGCCACCACAGGGTCATGGCGTTGCCTGAGGGGTCCACGACGTAGTCGAGGTTCCACTGCCAGGCCTGATTGCAGAAGGAGTTCTTGAAGTCGCCGGCCTTGTAGCAGGGCTCGTCGGCGTGGTTGCCGAAGACGGGCACGGTGAAGACCGAGCCGGTCTCGGGCTTGCCCTCGCTCCAGCCGGGGAGGCGGTTGCGGCCGAAGTAGTACTGGGTGCCGTCGCGGGTGGTGATCTTCCAGTGCTCGCCGTCCGCGTCACCGTTGCCGAGCGAGGTGTTCTTGAGCAGCTCCACCTTGGAGCCGTCACCGGAGGACGTGGTCCAGCCCTTGCCCGATTCCCATACGAGGCTGACCGTCTGGCCGCCCAGGGTCATCGTGGCGTTGTTCGAGCCGTAGCAGAGGTCGTGCGTGGGGTGATCGGCGTTGTTGGCGCCGGATTTGGCCTTGGCGTCCTGCTTGCAGTTGACATAGCGGCGGGTGATCGAGCCCGGCTGGTAGTCCCAGCCGTCGCCGATCCAGGAGGCCTGGTTGTTCGAGGCGCTGGTACGGCCGTCCACGGTCTGCGACGAGTAGCCGAGACTGACGTTCGGCATCAGGCCGCCGGGCACCTCGGGCGGCTGGATGTCGTACGCATAGGTGAAGGCGCCCGAGGACGATCCGCTCGCCCAGTCGCCGGAGGACGACAGCGGTGTGGCGGTGAAGTCACCACTCTGGGACGCACCCATGTCGAGCGCGCCGAGGACTCCGGCCGACGCGCTCGACAGCGGCTCGGCCATCTTGGCCGAGGTGAACGAGGCGGGCTTCACGCCATACGAGGCGGATGTGCTCGAATCCGGGGTGTTCGTGTCCTCCGGACCCGATGACTCCTCGGGCGTCTGCGGCTCCTGAGGTGTGGCCGACGAGGACGGCTCCTCGGTCTTCCCCCGCTCGTCGGACGCACCGGGCTCCGGGGACTTCTCCCCCTTGTCCGGACCGACCGACCGCTGTCCTGCCGCCTGCCCGGTGGCGGCGATGAGCATCGAGACCGGTACCACGCCGGTCAGCTGCCGCTTCTTCTCCTTGGCTCCCGCCTCGCTTGTGCGGGCGCCCTTGGCCGACCGGGTGACCTCCACACTCGACGGCAGCTCCAGGAGCGTCGCGGTGGGGTCGTCCTTGTCAGCGGAAACAGTCTGCGTGGAAAGACCCTCTTCGGCTGGACAGTCCAGGGTCGAGGTGTCCGGCAGGGAGCAGCCTTCGAGCAGGGTGAGCCGGAACCGGTCGGCGGCCTGAGTGCCGAACAGGTCGGCGAACTCGGTGTGATCGACCCCCACCGCCACCGAAGCGGCCGGGTCCACCCCGGTCGGCGGGGTCACGGACATCAGCATGCCCGGCACGTTCGCCTGCGTGGAGGCGTCCACCGAGGCGAGGTCGACCTGCCACGTGCCCGCCAGGGCAGCCGGATCCTGCCCCTCGGGCACACCAAGCCGCACCGGCGTGGTCCCGACCGGCACCGACTGCCCCTCGGCGACGCCGGTCAGGTCGGCCGTCTGATCGGCCGCTGCCTGCCATGGCTGCACATGGGCGGGTACGTATTCCTCGACGGGCACATCGACCGGACGCGAGAGCGAGGTCGGTTCCTCGGTGTCGAGTCCGACGATGGACGCCTTGTCCGGCTCGGGCAGATCCACGTTCGAGTTCGAGCTGCGGTCCATGTCGGGGCCGGGCAGCGCAACGGCCGTACCGCTCAGCGAGGTGATGGTCAGCACGGACGACAGCAGCACCACCAGCGCCGTCCGCCGTCGCCGACGGCTCGCACGCACCGAGGCCGATTCGGCCAGCCGTCCATGTCCGGACCAGGACAGCCCCACCCGACGACGCATCTCGCAACTCCCCCACCCCACGCCCTGCTCGGGCGCGCCGGCGAACACCTACAGATCGGGCACGCAGACAAGTCATGCACGTGCCGAGCACGGGAGTCTTCACGAAATCCACGCAGGGCGCACAGCTCACACACAGTTATCGATCACAGGTCGAGCACAGTTGCACGCAGCATTTTCAATGCCCTATCCGCCGTAAAGCTACGAGAGTTGGCATTAGCGGTGAATCCGCAGATCAGAGCCATACTGCGCACAGAAATATGCCCCTCATGGCTTCAAGGGCACAGATCGGTCGTCGCACTGAGTGAAGAAGAGCGCGCTGGTCACGAATCGATTGCAGCTGGAAGGCTCGACAAACACCCATGTCTCCAGGCAACTTGTGCGGGCCCGCGCCCGAAGACGCCCAGGTCGGCGACGAGATCGTCATGACCGCGGCGCTCCGGCACCTTGCTAGCCGCGTTCTGGGGAGCCCCTCGCCGTGTCCGCCCAACCATCCGCCGTCCTCCGCCGCTTCGCGGGCACACGCGCCCGGATCGCCACCTTCGTCGCGCTGCTCTGTGCTGCGCTGGTGGCGGGGCTCGTCGTCTGGACGCCTTGGCAACACGAGGCCTCTTCCTCGGCAGCTCCGAAGCCCTCCGGTCCCCTGACCGCCGACGAAGCCATGCGGAAGGCGCAGACACAGCAGCGGGAGGTCGTCGTGGAGGCGGAGACCACACAGACCTCCCGCACCGTCGCGCTGCCCGACGGAACCTGGCGCAGCGAAATACACGCCGCACCCGTCCGGGAGAAGCAGCCGGACGGCACCTGGGCCGCGGTTGACGCGGGCCTGCAGCGGAGCAAGGACGGCACCCGGCTGCGCCCGAAGAACACCGCTGGACAGGTGGAGTTCACGGCTGCGGCAACCGGTTCCGCGGGCCGGAGCACCAGTTCCAAGGCCGCGGACACGTCACGGACGGCGCCCAGCTCCAACGGCGCGGTGCACGCGGCGCTGTGGCGACCGGCGCGTTCACACACCGCCGCCCGCACGGTGGAACAGCAGCCGGTGCCGAGCGAGTCGTTCCTGGCCTCGGCCACCTACGCGGGCCACAAGATCACATACACCTGGCCGGGCGAACTCCCCGACCCCGTGGTCGACCGCAACCGGGCGCTGTACCGCGAGGTGCTGCCTGGCGTGGACCTGCTCCTAGTGGCGCGCGAGGAAGGCGGCTTCGGGCAGCTGCTCATCGTCAAGAACGAACAGGCCGCCCGGCAGGAGGCCCTGCGGACCGTGTCCTACGGACTGCGCTCCGAGACCGCCGCGTTCACGCTCGACACCACCACCGGCGGTGTGACCATCACGGACGCCGCCGACGGCACCTACGTCGGCGCGATCCCGACCCCGCTCGCCTGGGACTCGGCCGGCGTGGAGAACCCGGAGGACCCGGCTGCCAAGCCGTACACGGACACCACGACCGCCAAGACCACCTTCGCCCTGACCGGTCTGACCGGACCCGAGCCGGGAACGGCGAGTGCCGTGCTGCCCGCTTCCTTGGACGGCGGCGGAACCGGGCGGGCCACCCTCAAGCTCGACGCGGCGGCGACGGGCCTGCTGACCGGCGAGAAGGTCGACGCCGGGAAGGTCCGCTTCCCCGTGTTCATCGACCCCACCCTTGAGCTGCAGGAGAAGGGCTGGACCATCGCGTACAAGCCCCACCCCAACGCCAACTACTACAACGGCACCAACTACTCCGGCGGGACGAGCGAGGCCCGGGTCGGCTACGAGTCCCAGGACGGCGGCCTGGCGAGATCGTTCTGGAAGATGGGCATCTCCAGCAGCATCCACGGTTCGACCGTCCTGTCGGCGAGCTGGAAGGTCAAGAACACACACGCTTGGTCCTGTACCGAACCCCGGCAGATCGAGCTGTGGCTGACCGGCGGGATCTCGACCTCCACCACCTGGAACAACCAGCCCTCCTGGGCCCGAGAGTTGGACGCCAAGTCCTACGCCCACGGCAACGAGTCGTACGGCTGCAGCGACGCCTACGTCAGCTACAACGTCAAGTCCGGGGCGCAGGACGCCGCGACCAAGAAGTGGGGCTCGCTCACCCTGGGGCTCCGCGCGAGCACCGAGACCTCCACGTACACCTGGCGCAAGTACAGCGCCAGCAGCGCCGTTCTGACGGTCAGCTTCAACCGGAAGCCCAACGAGCCGGTCAACGGCTCCATCACGCCCGGCGAGTGCAACACCGTCGTCGGCGAGGAGGTCATCGGGCTGACCGATGTCGTACTCAAGGCCACGGCCACCGACTACGACAGCAACCTCAAGGGCCTGCGCTTCCGCCTGTGGGAGACCGGCGTCAGCACGAAGATCCTTGACAAGGTCATCACCGGCACCGGCGGCAGCAAGACCCAGACCGCCTCCGTCACCGTTGCCTCGACGCAGCTCGCGGACGGCAAGACCTACTCCTGGGATGTACGGGCCGAGGACACCGAGGGCGCCGTCTCCACGTTCTGGCCGCCGGGATCCGAACCGTGTCGCTTCACGGTGGACAACACCTCCCCCGCGGCGCCGACCATGACCTCCGAGGACTACCCGCAGGCCAACTCGGCCGGCACCAACTGGGCGGTCGACGCCCCGCACGGCACGTCCGGCACCGTCACCCTCGCCTCGGGCCCTTCCACGACCCACTACGCCATCGGCTTCAACGCCATCAACTACACGCACATCTACCTCGACGACACCGCCGAGGGGCAGACGTTCCGCATCGTCCGGGACCCCGTCCAAGGCCATCTCGTCGAGTCAGTCACCCGGGCCGCGAAGGGCCAGCCCATCACCGTCACACTCAAGGCCCCGACAGCCGGCCCTCTGTATCTGCACGGATACGCCTATGACACGGTTGGCAATCGTTCCGAGCGCTCCGCCATCCGCACGTTCGTCCCCGCCGGGCGCTCCACCGATGGCCCGGGCGACGTCACTGGTGACGTCCACCCCGACATGGTCGTCATCAAGAGCGACGGCACCCTCTACACCTACCCCGCCGAAAAGGGCGGCGAGGTCTACGGCGGCATGGTCGCCTCGTACAACGGCAAGGGCGACCAGAACCAGAAAGACCACTGGTACGACGCAGACTCCACCGCCACGTCGAAGAAGCACGCCCTGATCTCGAAATGGGGTGACTACTACCCCGGCGACGGCCTCACCGACCTCCTCGCCCGCACCCCCGACGGCAAGCTCTGGATCTACCAGGGCGACGGCTACGGCGGCGTCAACGTCGACGAACGCGTCCGCGTGCTCCTGCCCGACAACGCCCCCGACCCCGCCACCTGGGACGAGATGCGCGCCACCCCTGACGTGACGGGCGACGGCAAGCCCGATCTGATGGTTGTCACCGACGGCGGCCAGCTATGGTTCCTCGGCGGCTACACGGCGGGCACCTTCAGTGAAGCGGTACTGCTCCTCGGCGGCAGCACCTGGGCGGCCCGGGACCTGGTCTCCCTCGCGGACATCGACCTGGACGGCACCGCCGACCTGCTCTGGCGCAATCCCGGCAACGGCAACATGTACATCCGGCACGGCAAGCCCGACAGCAGCGGGTCCGGCCTCGACCCGATGTCCATCGCGCTCGCTGCCGACTCCCGGGAAGGTGTCGACACGCTCTACGGAACGGGCTGGACCGCGGACGCCATCGATCAGGTCATCTCCCTGCCCGACACGAGCGGTGACGGCATCCCCGACCTGTGGGTCCGCGAGACCACGACAGGCCAGATCCGGGTCTACCACCCCAGCAAGACCAACACCAACCCCTACGTCAAGATCGTCATGACTGCCGACTGGAGCTCTTTCCTCGCCTTGACGTGACCCCGCAACCCAGCCTGCCGCGAGTCCCACCAGGTGACCGGAAGCGACCAAGGACACCATGCACTCCCTGACACAGACCGTCCGAACCCACCCGAAGTCCGTGGGCGCGGTGGCCGTCGCCCTGCTCCTCGGCCTCGCCCTCGCCCTCTACTTCCTCGACACCGGCCCCGTCCGCCCGGACGCGGCCAAGTGCCGCGAGGAGTCGACCGCCCAGGTGGAGGCCGCCGTGGCGGACGGCACCGAGCTCAGCACCAGCCTCCCGCCGCACTGCCAGGGCCTTCCCGTGAAGGAACGCGACCGGATCTTCGCCGAGAGCGCCGACGACGCCGTCGCGGACGAGATGGAGCGGGCGAGAGAAGACATCGAGCGCCTCGCGGGCGATACGGGCTACGACAACGATTGAAGTGCTTTCCCGGCTGAAGCCGGGAGAGCACTTCAACGGGCCCGGCTGCAGGCCCGTTTCGGCCGGTCCTGGCGGCGCAAGGCCCCGGTGCAGACGCTGATGCCGCTGCACATCGCGTGACGGCAGCGGCGGCCGTACGCCGGGTGGGCCGAAGGACACGGAAACGGTTGGAGGGTCCTCACCCCGCGGGGTGAGGACCCTCCCAGGCCTCCTGGAGAACCGTCGCCGTCAGGCGCCGAGCAGTTTCCGCACCCGGTCCGCGCCGACCGCCAGGAGCAGCGTCGGCAGCCGTGGGCCGGTCTCGCGGCTGACGAGCAGCCGGTAGAGCAGGGCGAAGAAGGACCGCTGGGCGACCTTCAGTTCCGCCGTCGGCTTGGCGTCCGGCTCGAGGCCGGCCATCACCTTCGGCACGCCGTAGACGAGCGTGGTCAGCCCGTCGAGCGACCAGTGCGTGTCCAGTCCCTCGAGGAGCAGGCGCAGCGACTCGCGCCCCTGGTCGTCGAGCGAGGCGAGCAGCTCGGTGTCGGGCTCGGAGCGGACGACGGTCCGGGCGTCGGCCGGGACCTGCGTGGTGATCCAGTTCTCGGCGCGGTCGAGCCGCGGGCGGGCCTCGTCGAGCGAGGTCAGCGGGTTCGCCGGGTCGAGGTCGCTGAGGATGCGGATCGTCTGCTCGTCGTGGCCGCCGGTGATGTCGACGACCGAGGCGAGCGTCCGGTACGGCAGCGGGCGCGGCGTCCGCGGCAGTTCGCCGGCGGCGGTGCGGACGGCGCGGGAGTACGCGGCGGCGTCGGCCGGCAGGGCGGTGCCGTCCTCGACCTTGGCGGCGAGCTTGTCCCACTCGTCGTAGAGCCGCTGGATCTCCTGGTCGAAGGCGATCTTGAAGGACTGGTTGGGCTTGCGGCGCGCGTACAGCCAGCGCAGCAGCGGCGCCTCCATGATCTTCAGCGCGTCGGCCGGGGTGGGTACGCCGCCTCGCGACGACGACATCTTGGCCATGCCGCTGATGCCGACGAAGGCGTACATGGGGCCGATCGGCTGGACGCCGTCGAAGACCTCGCGCACGATCTGCCCGCCGACGACGAAGGACGAGCCCGGCGAGGAGTGGTCGACGCCGCTGGGCTCGAAGATCACGCCTTCGTAGGCCCAGCGCATCGGCCAGTCGACCTTCCAGACCAGCTTGCCGCGGTTGAACTCGCTCAGCCGGACGGTCTCGCCGTGGCCGCACGCCGTGCAGACGTAGGCCAGCTCGGTGGTCTCGTCGTCGTACGAGGTGACGGCGGTCAGGTCCTTCTCGCACTGCCCGCAGTAGGGCTTGTACGGGTAGTACCCGCCCGCGCCGCCGCTGCCGTCGTCCTCGGCGGCCGCGCCGGAGCCCTCGGCCGCTTCGAGCTCGGCCGCGTCGACCGGCTTCTGCGACTTCTTCGCGGGGGCCTTCTTGGTGCGGTACTGGTCGAGGATCGCGTCGATGCCGGCGCGGTGCTTCATCGCGTGCAGGATCTGCTCGCGGTAGACGCCGGTCGTGTACTGCTCGGTCTGGCTGATGCCGTCGTACTCGACGCCCAGCTCGTCCAGGGCCGCGGTCATCGCGGCCTTGAAGTGCTCGGCCCAGTTGGGGTGGGCGGAGCCGGCGGGGGCGGGGACCGAGGTCAGCGGCTTGCCGATGTGCTCGGCCCAGGAGTCGTCGATGCCCTCGATGCCGGCCGGCACCTTGCGGTAGCGGTCGTAGTCGTCCCACGAGATCAGGTGGCGGACCTCGTGCCCGCGCCGCCGGATCTCGTCGGCGACCAGGTGCGGGGTCATGACCTCGCGGAGGTTGCCCAGGTGGATGGGGCCGGACGGGGACAGACCGGAGGCGACGACGACCGGTTTGCCAGGCGCACGTCGCTCCGACTCGGCGATGACCTCGTCCGCGAAACGGGAGACCCAGTCGGTCTCGGTGCTGCTCTGAGCCACGGTCGGCACGTCCTTCTTTCTCGAAAGCTGGGTTGAGCTCACGGCCATTCTCCCAGACGGAGGGTGCTCCTCCGGCGCGCCCGTGCGCCACCGATGGTCGGGCCCTGCGCCGCCCGGTTGCCGGGCCGTGCGCCGCCTGGTTCTCGGGCCCGTGCGCCGCCCGGTCGTCCGGGAAACGACTTGCCCCTCCGTGGGATACTTGAGCACCGCAACATTCAGTGACAGCACACCTCAACCGGAACGGAAGCTCATGGCCTCGGTCCCTTCCCTCGCTTCGACCGTGCAGCAGCACCTCGCGGACGCCCTCTCGGCAGCCCTGCCGGAGGCCGGCTCCGCCGACCCCCTGCTGCGACGAAGCGACCGGGCCGACTTCCAGGCCAACGGCATCCTGGCGCTCGCGAAGAAGCTCAAGGGCAACCCGCGTGAGCTGGCGGCCAAGGTCGTCGACGCCCTCGGGGACGGCGACGTGCTGGGGGACATCGAGGTGTCCGGCCCCGGCTTCCTGAACATCACGGTCACCGACCGGGCGATCGTCGAGACCCTGGCGGCCCGGGCCGCGGACGACCGCCTCGGCGTGCCCTTCGCGAAGGACGCGGGCACCACGGTGATCGACTACGCCCAGCCGAACGTGGCGAAGGAGATGCACGTCGGCCATCTGCGGTCCGCCGTGATCGGCGACGCCATGGTGCAGATCCTGGAGTTCACGGGCGAGAAGGTGGTCCGGCGCCATCACATCGGCGACTGGGGCACCCAGTTCGGCATGCTCATCCAGTATCTGATCGAGCACCCGCACGAGCTGGACCACCGGGAGGGCGACGCCCCGCCGGAGGTCTCCGGCGAGGAGGCGATGTCCAATCTGAACCGGCTCTACAAGGCGTCGCGCGCCCTGTTCGACTCCGACGAGGAGTTCAAGGACCGGGCCAGGCGCCGGGTGGTGGACCTCCAGTCCGGCGACGAGGAGACCCTCGCGCTGTGGCAGCGGTTCGTCGACGAGTCGAAGATCTACTTCTACTCGGTCTTCGAGAAGCTCGACATGGAGATCCGCGACGCCGACATCGTCGGCGAGTCGGGGTACAACGACATGCTCGACGAGACGTGCCGCATCCTCGAGGAGTCCGGCGTCGCCGTGCGCTCCGAGGGCGCGCTGTGTGTCTTCTTCGACGACGTGAAGGGCCCGGACGGCAATCCGGTGCCGCTGATCGTGAAGAAGTCCAACGGCGGCTACGGCTACGCGGCGACGGACCTCTCGGCGATCCGCAACCGCGTGCAGGGTCTCGACGCGAACACCCTGCTGTACGTCGTGGACGCCCGCCAGTCCCTGCACTTCAAGATGGTCTTCGAGACCGCGCGCCGGGCCGGCTGGCTGAACGACGAGGTCAAGGCGCACCAGCTCGCCTTCGGCACGGTCCTGGGCAAGGACGGCAAGCCGTTCAAGACCCGTGAGGGCGAGACGGTGCGGCTGGTGGATCTGCTGGACGAGGCGATCGACCGGGCGACGGCCGTCGTGCGGGAGAAGGCCGAGAAGGTCGGCCTGACCGAGCAGGAGATCGTCGAGAACGGCCGGTACGTGGGCATCGGCGCGGTGAAGTACGCCGACCTGTCGACGTCCGCGGTGCGCGACTACAAGTTCGACCTGGACCAGATGGTGTCGCTGAACGGCGACACGTCGGTCTACCTCCAGTACGCGTACGCCCGTATCCAGTCGATCAAGCGCAACGCCGGCGACCGGCGTCCCGCCGCGCACCCCGAGCTGCCGCTCGCGCCCGCCGAGCGGGCGCTCGGTCTGCACGTGGACCGGTTCGGCGAGGTGCTGGAGGAGGTGGCGTCGGCGTACGAGCCGCACAAGCTGGCCGCGTATCTGTACCAGCTGGCGTCGCACCTGACGACGTTCTACGACCAGTGCCACGTGCTCAGCGCCGACAACGCGCCCGAGGTCGTGGAGAACCGCCTCTTCCTCGTCGACCTGACGGGCCGCACGCTCCACCAGGGCATGGCGCTGCTGGGCATCCGTACACCCGAGCGTCTCTGACCGCACGGGCAGCGCATCACAGGGACGGCACACCGGCCGGACGCAGGCGGGTCAGCGGCCCGCTGACGTCCGGCCGGTGTGCCGTCGTGGCCGGTCACGGGGTGATGTCGTGCGAGGGCCTGCCCGCCGCGTCGTCGATCTCCGTGTGGGCCTTCTGCAGCAGTTGCGAGGCAAGGTCCATCAGGGCGCGTGCGCCCGCGATCTCCTCGCCGACGAGCAGCTGCGGTTCGTCGGACCGGTGCCGGTTCGCGTTCCCGTGACCGCGGTACTCCGTACCGTCACCGAGTCTCACCATGGCGGCCGCCCTTGTCCGGTCGCCGTCTTCCTTGAACTCCATCTCGACGTGCCATCCGACGAGTGTCTGCATGGCGGATCACCTCCAGCGGTACTTCAAGGGTGCGCCGCACGGCCGCTGATCGCGAGCCCGCGAAGCCCGCTCCGGGCCGGTCTCCCGGGGCTGTCCCCAGGGCGGGGGTACCGCGAAGTACACCGCCGGGACGGGGCGGCCCGGCTGCCCCGGCGGACGCGGGCTTCGCAGCGTCATGGATGCCAAAGACAACGCAGGGGCCTGCCCCGGGGGGAGTCTCCCGATCGGCGCGCCGCATCCCGGCGAACTGCCCTACCTCTTCGACATGGGGTGGGCGAAACCGGTGACCGGTGACCGGCCACCAGCCCGCGCGCCTCGCTGATCGACATCTGGTCGGGCGTCGCCCGCACCGGCCGGGCGGCCTGGAAGCCGTACACGCCGGCTTCGCCGAACGTCCGGTCGCTGTCGTCCGAAGGGACCCGTGCGACGGACTTCGAGGCGGAGCACCGGTACTCGTTCCGGAAGACATTCTGACGTTACCCGGAAGTTCGCATTGGTCTATACCTTGACTCGATCACGTCAATCGCGCTTGAGTGTGGCCACAGCCCCCCACCGCGGCCGTACCGGAGAGCAACTACCGCTCCCGGTAAGGCCGTTGCGCGTAAAGGAGTGATCGAGTGCTGAGAACACGCCTCATGGCCCTGCTGGTCGCGATCCTCGCCACCACCGGTCTCGCCGCGGTCCTGACGCCCTCCGCATCGGCGGCGTCGACGGCTTCCGCGTCTTCTGCGGATTCCCTCTGCGACACCGCTCCGAACTGGCAGCAGGGCGCCTGGTACACGACTGGCAACGTTGTCAGATATAACGGCTCGTACTACATGGCCGAGCACGACAACCCGGGCTACAGCCCGACGATCAGCACCTGGTACTGGGACCCGTACAACTGCGGAGGCGGCGGGGGCGGCACCCCCTCCCCGTCGGGCTTCGTGGTGAGCGAGTCGCAGTTCAACCAGATGTTCCCGAACCGGAATTCGTTCTACACCTACAGCGGCCTGACGGCCGCGCTGAGCGCCTACCCGGGGTTCGCCACCACCGGCAGCGACACGGTGAAGAAGCAGGAGGCCGCGGCCTTCCTCGCGAACGTCAGCCACGAGACCGGCGGCCTGGTCCACATCGTCGAGCAGAACACCGCCAACTACCCGCACTACTGCGACTGGAGCCAGCCGTACGGCTGCCCGGCCGGCCAGTCCGCCTACTACGGCAAGGGCCCGATCCAGCTCAGCTGGAACTTCAACTACAAGGCCGCGGGCGACGCGCTCGGCATCGATCTGCTGAACAACCCGTGGCTCGTCCAGAACAACGCCGCCGTGGCCTGGAAGACGGGCCTCTGGTACTGGAACACCCAGTCCGGCCCCGGCACGATGACCGGCCACAACGCCATGGTCAACCAGGCCGGTTTCGGCCACACGATCCGCTCGATCAACGGCTCGCTGGAGTGCGACGGCAAGAACCCGGCGCAGGTCCAGAGCCGGGTCGGCAAGTACCAGCAGTTCGCGCAGATCCTGGGCGTACCGACCGGCGGGAACCTCTACTGCTGAGGCAGTCGAGGCAGCGCCGCCACTGAACGGGCCGCGGACCGGGGAGACGTCGTCCCCCGGCCGCGGCCGCACCATGTGGCGCGTCTTCAGGCAACCCGCGGCACCTCCTCCCCGTCCTCCGGGTCCGAGAGGCGCTTGGGCATCAACCGGGCGCCGGGGAAACGGGGTTGAGGAGAGACAAGTTGATACGTGCCCGAAAGATATGGGTCACCGCGACAGCGGTACTCGCCGTGGCGGGGGTGTCTCCCGCGGTGGCGCAGGCCCAGCCGCAGCCACCCGGCGCCCGGCCCGCCGCGGCGGCCGACGACACGGCGGACGGCCTCCCGCCCGGCTGGCGGATCACGAACACGGGCGGGGAGGAAGTCCTCGAGTGGCGCTCCCCGCGGCCCGTGCCGGCGGGTGACGCGCGGGTGGAGTTCCACGCCGACGGCGCACTGGTCGGCGTACCCGAGCAGGAGAACGACGGCCGGACCTTCCGGCTGCCGCTGGCGGAGGCACGCACCACGGACCTGGCCGACCTCCAGGTCCTGGCGGCGGGCCGGCGCCTGGACGAGAAGGCGGACGGCGCCCGCGAACAGCGGGCCGTGCCGGTCCTCCCCGAGTTGCCGGCGGCCTCGGTGGACCCCGGCAGGCCGGGCCCGTTCCGCACGGCCACCGGCGAGTACGCGCTCGACGCGGTCCGCCTGCCCGGCTTCGACGCGCCCGTCGAGATGCGCGGCGTCGTCGTCGCGCCGAAGGGGGCCACGGGCAAGCGCCCGGTCGCGCTGTTCCTGCACGGGCGGCACGCCACCTGCTACGTCCCCGGCAAGGACGACGAAGTGACGATCGACTGGCCGTGCGCCAAGGGCGCGAAGCCGATCCCGAGCCACCGGGGCTATCTGCGCGACCAGCGGCTGCTGGCCTCCCAGGGCTATGTGACCGTCTCGGTCTCCGCCAACGGCGTCAACGGCCAGGACTGGAACGCCGAGGACGGCGGCGCGCAGGCCCGCTCCTCGCTGGTACGTCACCACCTGGCCCGCTGGGCCGACTGGGCCGCCGCTCCGGCCACGGCACCGGCGGCCGTCCGCACGGCGCCGAAGGCAGACCTGTCCCGCGTCCTGCTCGTCGGGCACTCGCGCGGCGGCGAGGGCGTCAACCGTGCCGCCATGGACAGCCTGTACCCGCCGCCGGCCGGGCAGGACGGCTACCGGGGCAAGGTGCGCTGGCACATCCGAGGCACCGTGCTCATCGGCCCGACGATCTTCGGCCAGAACCCGGTGCCGGACGTCCCGTCGCTGACGATCCTGCCGGGCTGCGACGGCGATGTCTCCGACCTCCAGGGCCAGGTGTACGCCGACGGCACACGCGGCGTCAGCCGGGGCAAGGCCCTGCACAGTGCGGTCTACATGGTCGGAGCGAACCACAACCACTTCAACAGCGAGTGGACCCCGGGCCAGGCGCAGGCACCCGCCGACGACGACTTCTGGCACGACCCCGAGCAGCCCGACCCGGTCTGCTCCCCCGGTACCGCGACCCGGCTCACCGCCGACCAGCAGCACCGGGCCGGTGCCACCTACATCGCCTCCGCCGCCCGGCTCTTCGTCGCCGGGGACGACCGGGCGCGTGAACTGCTCGACGGCACCGGCCGCCGGGCCCCCTCCGCCGACCCGGCGCGGGTGCTGACCCACGCCGTCGGCGCGAACCGCCGCGCCGCTTTCCTGCCGGACGGCTCCGTGAAGGTGACCGGCGGACGGCTGTGCTCCGCGATCGACCCCGATCCGCGCAAGGCCTGCCTGGCCCCCGAGGCCGGCGGCGGCTCGCCGCACTTCGCCCACTGGCAGCCGGAACGCGAGACCGGCCGCCGCGCCGTGGCACTGCGCTGGTCCGCGCCCGGCTCGGCGGTGAAGGTGCGCCCCGAGAAGCCGCTGTCCGTGAGGGGCGCCAAGGGCCTCGCCCTGCGCGTCTTCGTGCCGCCGAACACCACCGGGACACAGCTCGACGTGTCCGTCACCGACGCCTCCGGCAAGCGGGCGGACCTCGGCCGTGTCCGGGTCGACGGGCTCCCCGGCTCCGACCGGACCACCTCCTACTGGGCGCGCGAGGTGCGCGTATCGCTCGGCGCCGCCGCCCGCGCCGGTCTCGACCTGCGCAGGATCGCCTCCCTGGAGCTGACCCCGCGCTCCCGTTCCGGACAGGCGTGGCTGATGGACGCCTGGGCCTGGAGCCCCGGCACACCAGCGGTACGCGAGGCCCCGCTGACCCGTATCGACGTCGGCCGCCTGACGGTCAAGGAGGGCGACTCCGGCGTCCGCACGTACCGGGTGCCGGTGCGGGTGTCGGGCAAGAACAGCGGCACGGTCCGGCTGTACGTCCTCGACCCGGTCACCGGCCGGGCCAAGGACCGGCTGGTGACCGTCCGGCCGGGCGGCGGCGGCATCGACGTACCGGTCAAGGTGAAGGGGAACAAGCGGTACTCCTGGGACGTGTCGCACGACGTGCTCGTGAAGGCGGTCCGCGGGACCGTCGTCGGCGCGTACTCCGGCGGGGTCACCGCCGAGAACGACGACCCGATGCCCGAGGTCACCGTGCAGCCGGTCGCCGACAAGGTGACGGAGGGGCAGCCGCTGAAGTGGCGCGTCGCGCTGTCGGCACCCGCCGACGCGGAGATCTACAGGTCGGTCCAGCTCGTTTCCGTCCCCGACGGCCCCGAGCTGTCCACCAAGGACGTCGACCGGCAGTGGCTGCTGGACACGCTGCTCGGCGAAGTGCCCGACGGTGAGGTCCCGCTGTCCCAGCTGGAGTACCCGTTCCTGTGGGTTCCGGTACCGCCCGGCAGCACCGGCGTGGACGTCACCGTCCCCACGGTCGCCGACAAGGTGAAGGAGCCGGCGGAGTACCTGGGCATCCAGCCCGCCGACGACGAGGGAACGCCGCAGGGCCCGGTCCTGAAGGGCACGGTGACCGACGCGCCGTAGGCGTCAGGAGGTCAACGGCCGCGCGAACTCGCACCACACCACTTTGCCGGGTTCGCGCGGCCCCACGCCCCACGTGTCGGCCAGCGCGTCCACCAGCAGCAGGCCGCGCCCCGTCTCGCCCTCCGGGTCGCACTCCGCGTCGCGCAGGCACGGCTTCCCGTCACCGCTGTCGTGCACCTCGACACGCAGCGACGTGCCCCGGTCCTGGAGCCACAGCCTCAGCAGATAGCCGCGGCCCGGCGGTACGCCGTGCACCAGCGCGTTCGTCACGAGCTCGCTCACACACAGCGTGACGTCGTCGGCCCGCGCGCCCCAGCCCCACGCGGCGAGCGCCGTACGGGCGAACTCCCTTGCCGCGGCGACCGATCGGCGTTCCCGTCGGCAGAACAGCTCGCGCAGATCCTCGTGTTGCATCGTCTTGTCCACGACCACGAGCGTCGCGGTGCGTGACCGGGTCGCGGCACTCCGTCGACCCGTACGTTTCATTTGTACGGGTCGCGCGGGCGTAACGTACGCGTGGGTCCGGGGAGTTGGTGGGGTATGCACCCCAGGAGACGCCAAAGGAAGAACGCCACGGCGCTGCGGCTGGTCGGCCGCCAGCTCGCCCGCTTCCGCGAGGCCGCGGGCCTCACGCAGCGTGAACTCGCGGCGGAGTTCAACCTCGGCGAGGAGACCGTCGCCTCGATCGAACAGGGCCGCCGCCCTCTGAAGCCGGACCTGGCGCAGAGATTCGACGACCGCCTCGACACGAAGGGCGCGCTGTCGGTGGCACTGGAGCACCTGCCGGAGGTGGACCTGATCCCGGCGTGGGTCGAGGAGTTCGTCGATCTGGAGCGCGAGGCCATCGCACTCTCCTCGTACGAGAACCAAGTAGTCCCGGGCCAGTTGCAAACCGCCGACTACGCGAGGGCGGTGTTCCGCAGTCGTCTCCCGATCATCCCCGCGGAGGAGATCGAGGCACAGACGGACATCCGCCTGGAACGGCAGACCATTCTGCGCAGCGCCCCTCCGAGGAGTCTGAGCTTTGTGATCTGGGAGGCAGTCCTGCGTGTACCCCTCGGAGGCAGGGACGTCTTCACAGCCCAGCTCCGGCACCTACGAGAGGTCACCGAGCTTCCGGGAGTCACGGTGCAGGTAATGCCGTTCGCCCACACCACGCACCCAGCTCTGGACGGGCCTTTCGTCCTGCTCGAAACGCCGGAGCACCAGCACCTCGCCTACACGGAGACACAGCGCGGCAGCCAGCTCATCCATGACCAGGACGAGGTCAGCATCCTGACGCAGAAATATGGGATGCTGCGGGCCCAGGCTCTCAACCCGGAAGAGACGGCGGGCCTGTTGGACCGGCTGCTAGGAGAAGCATGAGCACCGCACTCGAGTGGTTCAAGTCCAGCTACAGTGGCAGCGAGGGTGGCAACTGCCTCGAAGTGGCGTACCACTGGCGCAAGTCGACCCACAGCGGCAGCGAAGGCGGCGCGTGCGTCGAGGTCGCCACCCACCCCGCCGCGATCCACGTCCGCGACTCCAAGGACGCCGGCGGCCCGGTACTCAGCCTCGCACCGGCCGCCTGGACGGCCTTCGTCAGCGACCTGGGCTGAGGTTCTGGGCGACCTCCGTCGCCCAGTACGTCAGGATCATGCTCGCGCCCGCGCGCTTGATGCCGAGCAGGGTCTCGGCGATCGCCTTGTCCCGGTCGATCCAGCCCTTCTCGGCGGCGGCCTCGACCATCGCGTACTCGCCGCTGATCTGGTACGCGGCGACCGGGACGGCCACCTCGGCCGCGACGCGCGCCAGGATGTCGAGGTACGGGCCCGCGGGCTTGACCATGACCATGTCGGCGCCCTCGTCGAGGTCGAGCGCCAGCTCCCGCATCGACTCGCGGACGTTCGCCGGGTCCTGCTGGTAGGTCTTGCGGTCGCCCGTGAGCGACGAGCCGACGGCCTCGCGGAAGGGGCCGTAGAAGGCTGAGGAGTACTTCGCGGTGTACGCGAGGATCGCCACGTCCTCCTTGCCGATGGTGTCGAGCGCGTCGCGGACGACACCGACCTGGCCGTCCATCATGCCGCTGGGGCCGACGACGTGGACGCCGGCGTCGGCCTGGACCTGGGCCATCTCGGCGTAGCGTTCCAGCGTGGCGTCGTTGTCGACGCGGCCGTCCGCCGCCAGGACTCCGCAGTGGCCGTGGTCCGTGTACTCGTCGAGGCACAGGTCCGACATGATCACGAGCTCGTCGCCGACCTCCGCCTTCACGTCCCGGATCGCGACCTGAAGAATTCCGTCCGGGTCCGTGCCCGCCGTGCCGGCCGCGTCCTTCTTGGCGTCCTCGGGCACGCCGAAGAGCATGATCCCGGCGACCCCGGCCTCGCGCGCCTCGACGGCGGCCTTCCGGAGCGTGTCACGGGTGTGCTGGACGACGCCCGGCATGGCCTGGATCGGGACGGGCTCGCTGATCCCCTCGCGGACGAAGGCGGGCAGGATCAGATCGGACGGGTGCAGCCGGGTCTCGGCGACCATGCGCCGCATGGCGGGAGTGGTCCGGAGCCGCCGGGGGCGGGCACCGGGGAAGGATCCGTACGCAGTCATACGTGCCACGCTACGCCCGCCCGGAGGGTCCGATTACCGACACCGCGTCGGCAGCGGCGTCGCGCGACGCGCCTCTACGGGCGGGTCGCTCTGACGATCCAGGCCGCCGAGTCGTAGAGCACCCCGCCGTCCGTCGAATGGGCCTCGATGTCGGCGCGCAGGCTTTCGAGGGCATGCGCCCGGCCGGCCTCGTCGAGGTCCTCGATCACCCAGGCGAGCATCCCGGAGACGAAGTCGTAGGCCGCTTCGGCGGTCCGGCCGAAGTTCATGGGGCGCTCCAGCCCGGTCACCTGCGGCTCCTCGAATCCGGCGGCCGTGAGCGTGTCCCGCACGGCGTCCGGGTCCGCCATCGCGAACGGACCGGGCGCGCCGGGCGGCGGCACGGGCAGCTCGCGGCCCGCGGCGAGGGCGGTCGCGAAGGACCGGAACCACTCGTTGTGGGCCACGTCCTGCCACACCAGCAGCACCAGCCGGCCGCCGGGGCGCAGCGCGCGGGCGATGTTGCGGAACGCGGTCACCGGCTCGGCGAAGAACATGGCCCCGGCGCGGCTGATGGCGGCGTCGAAGGACGCCGCGGGGAACGGGTACGTCTGGGCGTCGGCCTGCTCGTAGCGGATGCTGTCGAGCCCCTCGCGCTCGGCCTCCCGCCGGGCGGCGCGCAGCATCGGCCCCGACAGGTCGACGCCGAGGACGGGCGCGCCGACGGTGAGCCGGGCGGCGGCGCGGGACTCCAGCCCGTTGCCGCAGCCGATGTCGAGGACACGCTCGCCGCGGTGGAGGGCGGCGGCGTCGAGGAACGGCCCCTGGTACGCGTGGACGGCACGGTCGAACTGCTCGGCGTGCTCGGCCCAGTAGAAGCCCTGGTCACCGTCCCATGCGTGCGCCTGTTCGGCGTTGGACGGGTCGAGGTGCATGGTGCTGGCGCTCATGGCGGTCTCCCACTTCGTGCGCGGGGCGGCGTCTGCCTTCCGGTGTACGCCTTGGGGTGCGCTCCCGCCAACCGCCGCGGGGCGGGGGCGGCCGCTGCGCGGGGCGTTTTCCCCACCCCGCCCCTTCCCGAACCGGGCTCCGCCCGGACCCGCGCCTCAAACGCCGGCGAGGCTGGAACGTGCCGGCGTTTGAGGCGCGGGGGCCCGGGGCAGCGCCCCCGGTTACGGGAAGGGGCGGGTAGGGGAGAACCCCACCCGCCCCGCCACCGCGTCAGCGCGGCGTCACGTCGTCGTGCGTCGCCGCCGTCCGCCAGGGCGCCGTTCCGACGGGCGGGTCACGTGTTCGCCCGCCTCGACCGCCACCGCGCGGCGGGCCGCGCCGAAGTCGGCGAGGGCCTCGACCAGGCGGTGGACGGACGGCTCCGGGGAGAGGACGTCGACGCGGAGCCCGTGCTCCTCAGCGGTCTTCGCCGTCGCCGGACCGATGCACGCGATCACGGTCACGTTGTGCGGCTTGCCCGCGATGCCGACCAGGTTCCGGACCGTCGACGACGAGGTGAAGAGCACCGCGTCGAAGCCGCCGCCCTTGATCGCCTCGCGCGTCTCCGCCGGCGGCGGCGACGCCCGTACGGTCCGGTAGGCCGTGACGTCGTCGACCTCCCAGCCCAGCTCGATGAGCCCGGCGACCAGCGTCTCGGTCGCAATGTCGGCGCGCGGCAGGAAGACGCGGTCGATCGGGTCGAAGACCGGGTCGTACGGCGGCCAGTCCTCCAGCAGGCCGGCCGCGGACTGCTCGCCGCTCGGGACCAGGTCCGGCTTGACGCCGAAGTCCACGAGCGCCGCCGCGGTCTGCTCGCCGACCGCCGCGACCTTGATCCCGGCGAAGGCGCGCGCGTCGAGCCCGTACTCCTCGAACTTCTCGCGCACCGCCTTGACCGCGTTGACCGAGGTGAAGGCGATCCACTCGTAGCGGCCGGTGACGAGGCCCTTGACCGCGCGTTCCATCTGCTGCGGCGTGCGCGGCGGTTCGACGGCGATGGTCGGGACCTCGTGCGGCACCGCGCCGTAGGAACGGAGCTGGTCGGAGAGCGAGGCGGCCTGCTCCTTCGTACGCGGTACGAGCACCTTCCAGCCGAACAGCGGCTTGGATTCGAACCACGCGAGCTGGTCGCGCTGGGCGGCGGCGCTGCGCTCACCGACCACGGCTATGACCGGCTGGTGTCCCTCGGGGGAGGGCAGCACCTTCGCCTGCTTCAGGGTCTGTGCGATCGTGCCGAGCGTCGCCGTCCACGTCCGCTGCCGGGTGGTCGTACCGGCGACGGTCACGGTCAGCGGGGTGTCGGGCTTGCGGCCGGCCGCGACCAGCTCGCCGGCCGCCGCGGCGACCGTCTCGAGGGTCGTGGAGACGACCACCGTGCCGTCGCTCGTGCCGACCTCGGTCCAGCACCGGTCGGACGCCGTCCGCGCGTCGATGAAGCGGACGTCGGTGCCGTGCTCGTCGCGCAGCGGGACACCCGCGTAGGCGGGCACGCCCACCGCGGCGGCCACTCCGGGCACGACCTCGAAGGGGATGCCCTCCGCGGCGCAGGCGAGCATCTCCTGACCTGCGTCGGTGTCCAGACCGGGGTCGCCGGTCACCGCACGGACGACCCGCTTGCCGCCCCGCGCGGCCTCCATGACAAGATTGGCCGCATCCCTGAGTACGGGGATTCCGGCGGTTGTTGACGCGCCGTCAACGACCGTCAGCTCAGGCGTGCTCACGCCCGCCCGAGCATGGCCGCGAACGACCTCGAGCACATGCGGCTCGGCGATCAGCACGTCGGCGCCGGCCAGTGCGTCGACGGCGCGCAGAGTCAGCAGACCGGGATCGCCGGGACCGGCGCCCAGGAAGGTGACGTGCCCTTGTCCGTGTGCCGGAAGGGGTGGACGGTTCGAGGTGGTGGGGCTCAAAGTGCTCGCTCCCCCATAAGACCGGCCGCACCCTTGGCGAGCATCTCGTCCGCGAGTTCGCGTCCGAGCGCCGCCGCGTCGTCGTGCGACGTGGGTACGGGACCGGTGGTGGACAGCTGCACCAGCGAGGAGCCGTCGGTCGTGCCGACGACGCCGCGCAGGCGCATTTCGTTGACAGCCTGCCCGTCGCCCAACAGGTCGGCCAGCGCACCCACAGGTGCGGAGCAGCCGGCCTCCAGGGCGGCGAGCAGGGCTCGCTCGGCGGTCACGGCGGCCCGCGTGTGCGGGTCGTCGAGCTCGGCGAGCGCGGCGGCGAGGTCCGCGTCGGACGCGGAACACTCGATCGCCAGTGCCCCCTGGCCGGGGGCGGGCAGGACGAAGTCGACCGACAGGAAGTCGGTCACCTCGTCCGTCCTGCCGATGCGGTTGAGTCCGGCCGCGGCGAGGACGACGGCGTCGAGCTCCCCGTTCCGTACAAATCCGATACGGGTGTCGATGTTGCCGCGGATCGGCACCGTCTCGACGGCCAGGCCGTGGGTGCGGGCGTACGCGTTCAGCTGCGCCATGCGGCGCGGCGAACCGGTCCCGATCCGGGCGCCGTTCGGCAGCTGCTCGAACGTCAGTCCGTCGCGTGCGATCAGCACGTCCCGCGGGTCCTCGCGCTTAGGGACGGCCGCGAGCGCCAGCTCGTCCGGCTGCGTCGTCGGGAGGTCCTTCAGCGAGTGAACGGCGAAGTCGACCTCCCCGCGTGCCAGCGCCTCACGGAGCGCGGCGACGAACACTCCCGTGCCGCCGATCTGCGCGAGGTGCTCGCGGGAGACGTCCCCGTACGTGGTGATCTCGACGAGCTCGACGTCGCGGCCGGTGATGCGGCGCACCGCCTCCGCCACTTGCCCGGACTGGGCCATGGCCAGCTTGCTCCGCCGGGTTCCGAGCCTCAGTGCCCTCTCGGTCATACTCGCCCTCGGTTCTTGACGTCTGCGTCATTCAGGTCGGCCCGGCTGACGGAGGCGACCGTCTCCGGGTCGAGGTCGAAGAGGGTCCGCAGCGCGTCCGCGTACCCGGCGCCGCCGGGTTCTCCGGCCAGCTGCTTGACCCGCACGGTGGGCGCGTGCAGGAGCTTGTCCACCACGCGGCGCACCGTCTGGGTGATCTCGGCGCGCTGCTTCTCGTCGAGACCGGTCAACCGTCCCTCGAGGCGCGCCATTTCCCCGGCGACCACATCGGCGGCCATGGTGCGCAGCGCGACCACGGTCGGGGTGATGTGCGCGGCCCGCTGGGCGGCGCCGAACGCGGCGACCTCGTCGGACACTATGGTGCGGACCTGGTCCACATCGGCCGCCATGGGCGCGTCGGCCGAGGCCTCCGCGAGGGACTCGATGTCGACGAGCCGTACGCCCGCGAGGCGGTGGACGGCGGCGTCGATGTCGCGGGGCATGGCCAGATCGAGCAGCGCGAGCCGTACGGGCCCGGCGCCCGTGCCGTACGCGGTGACCGCGCCGGTGCGGGCGCGCGAGGCGCCCGCCACCCAGGCGCCGTGCTGGGCCAGGGAGTCGTCGAGGCCGACGGGGCAGCCGTCCGCGTTCGTGTCCACCGCGCCCGCGGAAGCGGGCCACGCCGCGCCGTCGCCGGTCGCGGGGGCCGCGTCCGGTGTGCCCGGGCCGCCGGCCCGGTCCACGCCCGGCAGGCCCGCCGGCTCGTCGGCGCCGCCCGGAAGTTCGGCCACCCGGCCGTCGCGGGCCGCGAGCGCGGCCAGGCGCGCGACGACGCTGCCCCCGGGGGCGCGCAGGTCCGCCGGTGCGGGCGCCTCGGGCACGACGTGCTCGGTGAGCGCCGCCGCGACCGCTTCCGCGGTCAGCACGAGCCCGGTCGCACCGGTGCACGACACGACCACGTCGGCCAGGGCCAGTTCGGCGGCGACGTCGGACATGCCGACGGCGCGCGCGTCGACCGTGCCCGGCTCGGAGAGCACCGCGGCCAGCCGCTCCGCGCGCTCCGTGGTCCGGTTGGCGACGACGAGTTCCCGGACACTTAGGCGCGCCAGCGTCGTGGCGGCGAGCGAGGACATCGAACCGGCGCCGATGACCAGCGCCCGCTTGCCCGAGGCCCACTTCTCGACGGGCACGCCGTCGGCGAGCTGTTCGAGGCCGAAGGTCACGAGCGACTGCCCGGCCCGGTCGATCCCGGTCTCGCTGTGAGCGCGCTTGCCGACCCGCAGCGCCTGCTGGAAGAGGTCGTTGATCAGCCGCCCGGCGGTGTGCAGCTCCTGCCCGACCGCCAGCGCGTCCTTGATCTGTCCGAGGATCTGGCCCTCGCCGACGACCATCGAGTCCAGACCGCAGGCCACCGAGAAGAGGTGGTGGACGGCCCGGTCCTCGTAGTGCACATAGAGATAAGGAGTGAGCTCTTCGAGACCGACCCCGCTGTGCTGCGCGAGCAGCGTCGACAGCTCGGCGACGCCGGCGTGGAACTTGTCCACGTCCGCGTACAGCTCGATGCGGTTGCACGTGGCCAGCACCGTCGCCTCGGTGGCGGGTTCCGCCGCGAGGGTGTCCTGGAGCAGCTTGCTCCGCGCGTCGGCGGGCAGCGACGCCCGCTCCAGCACGCTCACGGGGGCACTGCGGTGGCTCAGCCCTACGACCAGGAGACTCATGCCGGCATCACCGCGGTCATGTCACCTTCGGGGCCCCTGCGGTTCGTGCTCTCGGCCTCTTCGCCGGCCTTGCGCTGCTCGTGGAAGGCGAGGATCTGGAGCTCGATCGAGAGGTCGACCTTGCGCACGTCGACCCCGTCGGGCACGGACAGGACGGTCGGCGCGAAGTTGAGGATCGAGGTGACCCCGGCGGCGATCAGGCGTTCGCACACCTGCTGCGCGGCACCGGCGGGCGTGGAGATCACGCCGATGGAGACCCCGTTGTCGCTGATGATCTTCTCGAGCTCGTCCGTGTGCTGGACCGGGATGCCGGCGACGGGCTTTCCGGCCATTGCCGGGTCGGCGTCGATCAGCGCGGCGACCCGGAAACCACGGGAGGCGAAGCCGCCGTAGTTGGCGAGCGCGGCGCCGAGATTACCGATTCCTACGATCACAACCGGCCAGTCCTGAGTCAGGCCCAGTTCACGGGAGATCTGGTAGACGAGATACTCCACGTCGTAGCCGACGCCACGGGTCCCGTACGAGCCGAGGTAGGAGAAGTCCTTGCGCAGCTTCGCGGAGTTGACGCCTGCCGCCGCGGCGAGTTCCTCGGAGGAGACCGTGGGGACGGACCGCTCGGAGAGAGCGGTCAGCGCCCGCAGGTACAGCGGGAGTCGGGCGACGGTGGCCTCGGGAATTCCTCGGCTACGGGTCGCCGGTCGGTGATTTCGGCCAGTTGCCACGGTGCTCCTGGGGGATGAGCGAGGCTGCAGGCGGCCGTGTGTCCCAAGACCGCCCCGTCGACAGCAGGCTATGTCTTTGTGAACGCGTGCACAAAGATGGTGTCCGCTTTGTCCGTCCAAAGTGATCGGGGTCACGCCATCCGACGGCCGAATTGCGGAACCGCAAACCGTCCGTGACCGTTGGGGCACCGAAGGGCGCAAAGCCGGACACACTCCTCTCGCGCACGCCCCCGGGCCCGCCTGATCCTGACCACTGTGCCCTGCCGCGCTCGCGTCCCGATAGAGCCACGACGGTCCCGGGCAGAGACGGGTCCCGATCGAGACATGCCGGAGAGGACGGGACTCGCTCAGACCGCCGGGACGCCGAGCGCCCGCCGGAGCCGGTCGGCGTCCACCTTCCAGAAGGTGTGCTGCTCACCGTCGATCAGCACCACGGGGATCTGCTCCCAGTAGGTGCGGTGCAGCTCCTCGTCCTTGTTGATGTCCTTCTCCTCCCAGGTGGCGCCCGCCTCCGCGCAGACCGCCCGGACGACCTCGCGGGCCTCGTCACAGAGATGACAGCCGGGCTTGCCGACGAGGGTGACGACGTGTTCGGCGGAGTCCTTCTTCTTGCGCCGCTGCAGAAAACTCATGCCTCCCATTCTCGCGGTTCCTGACGGCGACACCGAGTCGACGGCGGGGACGTCATTGACAGCGGGGACGCGGAGAGTTCACGCCGCCGCGTCCCGGGCGGGTCGGGAAGTACCGAACAGACTGGCTATGCTCACGACATGGCCGCACTGGGATGGCTCACTCCGCGTAGGCGCTCCGCCACGGCACGCAGCGTGCTCGCGGGCGAAGCCGCAGCAGAGGCAGCACGGAAGTCCTCGCAGACGATCGAGGCACTCGAGGCGCAGCAGGTCACCGCCCCTGCCGTCGAACCGGAGTTCCCCGTCGCGGGCGACGAACGCGCCGCCGCCTTCTTCGACCTCGACAACACCGTCATGCAGGGCGCCGCGATCTTCCACTTCGGCCGGGGTCTGTACAAGCGGAAGTTCTTCCAGCGCCGCGAGCTGGCCCGGTTCGCCTGGCAGCAGGCGTGGTTCAGGCTCGCGGGGGTCGAGGACCCGGAGCACATGCAGGACGCCCGCGAGAGCGCCCTGTCCATCGTCCAGGGCCACCGCGTCTCCGAACTGATGAGCATCGGCGAGGAGATCTACGACGAGTACATGGCCGACCGCATCTGGCCCGGCACCCGCGCCCTCGCCGAGGCGCACCTCGACGCCGGTCAGAAGGTCTGGCTGGTGACCGCCGCCCCCGTCGAGACGGCGACGATCATCGCCCGCCGGCTCGGCCTGACCGGTGCGCTCGGCACCGTCGCCGAGTCGGTCGACGGCGTCTATACGGGCAGGCTCGTCGGCGAACCGCTCCACGGCCCCGCCAAGGCGGAGGCGGTACGCGCCCTGGCGGCCGCAGAGAGCCTGGACCTCTCCCGCTGCGCCGCGTACAGCGACAGCCACAACGACATCCCGATGCTCTCGCTCGTCGGACACCCGTACGCGATCAACCCGGACACCAAACTGCGCAAGTACGCCCGGCAGCGCGACTGGCGGCTGCGCGACTACCGGACGGGCCGCAAGGCGGCCAAGGTCGGCATCCCGGCCGCGGCCGGCGTGGGCGCGCTGGCGGGCGGCACCGCCGCCGCGGTCGCCCTCCACCGCCGCCGCCGCTGACCCCGGCCCGCGCCGGACGGCGGACCCGGCTGCGGAACATGCGCTCCCCCGCGTGTCGTCCGCCAATCCTGTGGCGTTGTACGGGTAAGTCCCCGGCCAGTCCTCTTGTCACGTCCCGGCCAGAAGAAACCGCTCGGGACGACAGATCATGACCAAATTCGATCAGCAACTGCTCACAATGTGCGACCGGAACTGTCGCGTAGACGCAACACAAGTGTCGGAAACGGCGATTTGAGCAACTGGGTGTAGCACTGCCTGTACGAAGCGTTATTCTCCTCAGACGCATGACGGACCCCACCAGTCCCCACGACGGGTGAACGGTCCCGCACTGCTCGTGATGGAAGCTCTGCCTCTGGGAGTCCCGTGTACCCACACGTCGGGGTTGACGCCTCGGGCCTGGCTACGCTGCGCGCAGCGGTCCTCGACCACTTGCGCGGCCTTGTCCCCGCCGCGTACGCCGTCCCCGCCTTCGCCATGCCCCGCCTTGCCGCCGACGGCCCGGCCGCACCCTGCTATGCCCTGACCGACGGCCTGCACAAGGGCCCCACGCGCAGCGCCGTCGACGAGGGGCGACGGCCGGCCGAAGGACGGGCCACGGGGAGACGAGCCGGCCGCGGCTCCGGCACACACGCCGCCCCCCGCCGACCCACCGCCGACAGTGACAGCGCCCGCATGATGGACCTGGTCGAGCGCGCCCAGGCCGGCGAGGCCGACGCCTTCGGCCGCCTGTACGACCAGTACAGCGACACCGTCTACCGCTACATCTACTACCGCGTCGGCGGGAAGGCGACGGCGGAGGACCTCACCAGTGAGACCTTCCTGCGCGCCCTGCGCCGGATCTCCACCTTCACCTGGCAGGGCCGCGACTTCGGCGCCTGGCTGGTGACGATCGCCCGCAACCTGGTCGCCGACCACTTCAAGTCGAGCCGCTTCCGGCTGGAAGTGACCACCGGGGAGATGCTCGACGCCAACGAGGTGGAGCGCAGCCCCGAGGACTCGGTCCTGGAGTCCCTCTCCAACGCCGCGCTGCTCGAAGCCGTCCGCAAGCTCAACCCCCAGCAGCAGGAGTGCGTCACCCTCCGCTTCCTGCAGGGCCTGTCCGTCGCCGAGACCGCCAGGGCGATGGGCAAGAACGAGGGCGCCATCAAGACACTGCAGTACCGGGCCGTACGCACCCTCGCCCGGCTGCTCCCCGACGACGCACGCTGAGCCACCCCCCGTCCCCCGCCGGCCCCACACCACGACCCCCACGACCCCGCCCCAACTCACAATCGGTGACGCCTCGATGACGCACTGGTCCGATCATCTTTCGCGCGTAACCCAAGTGCCGCGCCGCTCGTTGTGCGGAATGCAGGCTCCCTCTGGACACGCCATGCCCGCAGCCACTCACTCTTTCGTGTGGATGTGCTCAAGGTGTGCAACCCTCCAGATCCCCAGGGGAGTCGATCGTCATGACGAGAGGAGGTGCCGCCAGTGATCGCGAACGTTTCGGCGCACCGGCGGGCGAACGCCTTCGCCCAGGCCTTGGAAGACCAGGCGGCCGAACAGCCCGACGAGTCGGTCGAGTCAGTCGAACCGCCAGAGCACGAACGGCTGTTGACCCTGGCCCACGGTCTAGGCGAGCTACCGAAGCCGCACATGGACCCCGAGGTCAAAGTGGTGCAGCGGGCGCAGCTCGTGGCCGCCATGGAGGCGATGCTCCAAGGAGACACGGCGGCCGCGCCCGCGGGCCCTCCCGTGCCCGAGCAGCGGACCTCCGGCCGCGGCGCCCACCGGGCATCCCCGCTCCGGAAACTGCGGCCCCGTTCCCGCTGGTCGAAGGGGCTCGCGGCCGGCGGTCTGACCGTCGGTGTGGCGGCGGGCGCCCTCGGCGGGGTGGCCGCGGCCAGTTCCGACGCCCTCCCCGGTGAATCCCTGTACGGGCTGAAGCGCGGCATGGAGGACTTCAAGCTCGGCCTGGCCGACGACGACTCCGACCGCGGCGAGCTCTATCTCGACCAGGCGTCCACCCGCCTGAGCGAGGCCCGCAGGCTCATGGAGCGGGACCGCGCCGGCGCCATGGACCACGAGTCCCTGGGCGAGGTCCGCCGCACGCTCACCGGCATGCGGCACGACGTCACCGAGGGCCACCGCCTGCTCAGCGCCGCGTACGAGCGCGACGGCTCGCTCGCCCCGATGGCCGCGCTCAACTCCTTCTCCCGCTCGCACCGCGAGGCGTGGGACGGACTGCGCGACCGGCTGCCCGTCCAGCTGACCGACGTCGGCGACCAGGTCGACTCCGCCTTCGACGCCATAGACGAACAGGTCGGCCCGCTCGAGTCGCTGCTGCCCAGGACCCCGGAGAAGCAGCGCGGCTCCCAGGGCCCCGGCACCTCGCAGGACTCCGGGAACACCGCGGATCCCGGCGGTGCGGCGCCCAGCGCGCCCGGCGGCGAACCGGCCGGGAAGAACACCAGTCCCAGCCCGTCCGGCTCCAGCACGGCCGCGCAGGACGACGGCCTGCTCGGCGGCAACACGGGCGGTCTGCTCGACCCGCCCAAGGACGCGACGAGCCCGTCGCCGTCCGGCAGGAACTCCGCGCCGTCGGCGCCGGAGGTCACCATCCCGCCGCTCCTGCCGGGCATCCTCCCTGGCCTCGGTTTCGAGGCGGAGGACGGCGAGTAGGCACAGTGCGTGAATGAGGGGTGGCCCCGGCCGGGGCCACCCCTCATTCGCGTCCGGGAGTCAGAAGAAGACCGAGCGGCGCTGGACCAGCAGCTTGTAGAGCGTGTGCTGAATCTGCTCCCGCACCTGGTCCGTCAGGTTGAACATCAGCATCGGGTCCTCCGCCGCCTCCGGCGGATAGCCGTCCGTCGCGATCGGCTCCCCGAACTGGATCGTCCACTTCGTCGGCAGCGGCACCGCCCCGAGCGGCCCGAGCCAGGGGAACGTCGGCGTGATCGGGAAGTACGGGAAGCCCAGCAGCCGCGCCAGCGTCTTCGCGTTGCCGATCATCGGGTAGATCTCCTCGGCCCCGACGATCGAGCAGGGCACGATCGGCGCGCCCGCCCGCAGCGCCGTGGACACGAAGCCGCCGCGGCCGAACCGCTGCAGCTTGTAGCGCTCACCGAACGGCTTCCCGATGCCCTTGAAGCCCTCGGGCATCACGCCCACCACCTCGCCGCGCTGCAGAAGCCTTGTCGCATCCTCGGCGCAGGCCAGGGTGTGGCCGGCCTTGCGGGCCAGTTCGTTGACCACCGGCAGCATGAAGACCAGGTCCGCGGCGAGCAGCCGCAGATGACGGCCCGCCGGATGGTTGTCGTGGACGGCGACCTGCATCATCAGCCCGTCCAGCGGCACCGTCCCCGAGTGGTTGGCGACCACCAGCGCGCCGCCGTCCGCCGGGATGTTCTCGATGCCCTTCACCTCGACGCGGAAGTATTTCTCGTACAGCGGCCGCAGCATCGACATCAGGACCTGGTCGGTGAGCTCGGCGTCGTAGCCGAACTCGTCGACCTCGTAGTCCCCCGTGATCCGGCGCCGGAGGAACGCCAGCCCGCCGGCGATCCTCCGGTCCCAGGCGCCGGCCGCCGCGCCGGGTGTCTCCTGCGCGGCCGCGGTGTCCTGGTGTCCCTCCGCGGCGGCCGGGGTGCTCCCGGAGTCCTGCGAGGCGTCCGGCCCGTCGGCGCCCTCGGCGCTCGTGGCGCCGGACGCCACCGGGTCGTCCTGCGTCGGCGGCCCGTCCGTGGCGTCATCGCTCTGCGGCCCGGGCAGGGCGCTCACCACGGCCTCCCCCGTAGCCGCGGGGTCGGCCTTGCGGCGGCCGCCTGCCGGGGAGCGGCGCCGCGCCGGGCGCTGTGCACCGCCGCCGCGCGACCGGTCGTCGTCGAACGGAATGACCTTGGCGTCCGCCATCGTCGGCTGCGCTCCTTATCCGGGCTGTCCGCTGCTGTGCGTCGTCGTCTGCGTGGCCGCCGGCCCGCCGGTCTCCACGGCGGCGTCGCCCACGGACAGGGCGGCCGTGACCTGGTCCACCGCCCTGGCGAGCTTCTCGGGCGGCAGCAGCCCGGGCCCGCGGCTGCGTGCGAAGTCCGCGAACGTCTCGGCCGTCGTGTACTTCGGCCGGAAGCCCAGTGTCTCGCGCATCTGAACGGTGCTCACCACCCGCCCGTGGGTCAGCAGCCGGATCTGCTCGGGCGAGAAGTCGGTGAGGCCGATCGTCCGCAGCGCGGAGCCCACCCAGGTCACCGCCGGCAGCAGCACCGGCAGCGTCGGCCTGCCCAGCCTGCGCGAGCACTGCGACAGCGTCAGCACGCCGTCCCCGGCGATGTTGAAGGTGCCGCTGTTGAGCGTCCCGCGCCGCGGTTCGTGCAGGGCGATCCGCAGCACGTCGATGACGTCGTCCTCGTGGACGAACTGCAGCCGCGGGTCGTACCCGAAGACCGTGGGCATCACGGGCAGCGTGAAGAAGTCGGCGAGCGGCGAGTCGGCGCACGGTCCGAGGATGTTGGCGAAGCGCAGCACGCACACCGCCACGTCGGGCCGGCGCCGGGCGAAGCCGCGCACATATCCCTCGACCTCGACGGCGTCCTTGGCGAAGCCGCCGCTCGGCAGCGACTTGGGCGGCATGGTCTCCGTGAAGACGGCCGGGTCGCGGGGGGCGGAGCCGTAGACGCTCGTACTGGACTTGATCACCAGCCGCTTGACCGTCGGCGACTTCTGGCAGGCGCCGAGGAGCTGCATGGTGCCGATGACGTTGGTCTCCTTGACGGCCGCACGGCCGCCGGCGCCGAGCGGGGTGCCCGTCACGTCCATGTGCACGACCGTGTCGACGGCGTACTCGGCGAGCACCCGCGCGATGGCGGGCTGCCGGATGTCGGCACGGACGAACTCGGCACCGCCCAGGTGATGTCCGGGGCCGACGGCGTCGACCGCGATCACCCGGTCCACCTCGGGGTCCCGCTGGACGCGCCGTACGAGACGGCCGCCGAGCTGCCGGGCCACTCCGGTGACGAGCACGACCTTGCCCAAGATCAGCGCCTTCCTTGGGGCGTTCCGGCCCTGGTCCGCCGACCGGGCCTCGAGTCCTGGCGTCACCGTAGCGCGTCACTGTTGCGCTGTGATGACCGCACGACGGACTTTCGCCACGTCGTGCCGTGTCGGAGCAGCAAACACCCCGGCCCCTCCACCGTGTGGTGGAGGGGCCGGGGCGACGCGTACAGCTGCCGCTTACTTCTTGTTGCGACGCTGAACGCGGGTGCGCTTGAGCAGCTTGCGGTGCTTCTTCTTGGCCATCCGCTTACGCCGCTTCTTGATAACAGAGCCCACGACTACCCTCGCTCACTTCTCGGAACACCCCCGCATCAGCGGGAATCTCGGTGCGGGGCGTCTGGGCCCACACGACCTACGTCGGCCTAGCCTACCTGCCGCCGAGTGAGGGACGTAATCCGAGGGGAACCGTCGAGCCTCCGTCACGCAGATTCCACCCCCACGAAGGATTCGCGGAGATACTCGTGCACCGCTTGCTCCGGTACCCGGAAGGACCTCCCCACCCGGATCGCCGGCAGATGACCGCTGTGCACCAAGCGGTACACCGTCATCTTCGACACCCGCATCACCGAGGCAACCTCCGCCACGGTGAGAAACTTGACCTCGTTGAGAGGCCTCTCGCTGCCAGCAGCCATGACCCACCTGTACCTTCCGCACCCGACGCGCACCGGCTTCCCCTCCGGTGACTCTTCGTCGCTGTGCGCTCACTGCCCAGACTAGGGGCGGGTGATGCAAGTGGGGAAGAGGAGCTGCGATCGGGGGCCTACTGTGACAGACACGCCCGATCGAGTACATAGCGCGTCAACGGCCGGTAGAAATCGGACCGTACGGCGTCGTCAAGCGGAACCGCGACCGACACCAGACCCTCCGCCTCCCCGACGAACAGGGCGGGATCGTCCGTGTCGGCCAGTCCGATGGCCTCGACACCCAGTTGACCTGCTCCGCAGACCCAGCCGTGATCGCCGACGACCAGCTCGGGCAGCGGCCCGCCGGCGTCCGCGGCCGCCTGGAGCGCGACCCTGACCGGCAGGGGGGAATGCGTATGGACGCCGGCGGCGGGCGCTCCCGGTTCACGGAGCACGGCCACTCGCCGTACGTACTCGAGGCGGTAGGGACGTACGCCGAACCGGGTCGTTATGTCGACACATCGCCCCTGCGCGGGTGTGAGTACAGAACAGCCCGCCGCCGACACGGCGTCTGCCAGGCCGGCGTAGAACCCGACCAGCCGGTGCGGGTGTCCGGTCCCGAACAGCACCGGGCCGCCGCGCGCGACGACGGCCCCCAGCCGCTCCGCGAACGCGTCGAGCCTGCCGAGAGTCAGCTCGGGGTCGATGACGTCCGCGCCGCTCACCTGCTCCGGATCGGCCGACACCCCGCACCGGTCGGCCATGAGCGCGAGGACGTCCCGGCCGCTCCAGTTCCACCGGGGGTCGAGGCCGATCGTGACGCGGGGGTCACGCGCGACGAAGGCACGATAGCTCCGCAGACTCGTCTCACGGGGGGTGGCGACGACACCGGCCAGTCGTGACGCCAGCAGATGCGCCCGCAGCGCTCGGGTGCTCAACACCCTGCCGATGCTGACGCACCCGGGCGGCCGCCACCCGAAAACCCGGTACATCGCCCACCGTTGGCGTAACGCGTGCCCGTCGCGGGATCGGCGACAGAGCCCAGGGCTATGCCAGCAGGCCGCGCAGCGGGAAGGCCGCCCGCCGGGTCGCCAGAACGGCCTGGTCCAGCCGGTCGGCGGGGTCGTAGCCCTCGTCCCAGGGGCGCCAGGCCACCGGCCACCGGCCGTCCGTCATCCGCGCCGGGGCCAACTGCCGCGTCTTCGCGTACACCTCGTCCCGCCACGACGACGGGATCACCGACTCGGGCTCCACCGGCTCGTGGGCCGCGATCGCCACCAGATGCGTCCACGACCGGGGCACGACGTCCACGACCGCGTATCCCCCGCCGCCGAGGGCGACCCAGCGGCCGCCGTCCACATGCTCGTGGGCCAGGGCGTGGCACGCCTCCTGGACGGCGCGCTGCGCGTCCAGGGACACCGCCAGGTGCGCCAACGGGTCCTCGAAGTGGGTGTCGGCGCCGTGCTGGGTCACCAGCACCTGCGGCCGGAAGTCGGCCAGCAGCTCCGGCACGACCCCGTGGAAGGCCCGCAGCCAGCCCTCGTCGCCCGTGCCCGCCGGCAGCGCCACGTTCACCGCCGAGCCCTCCGCCGCGTCGGCGCCGGTCTCCTCCGGCCAGCCGGTCTGCGGGAACAGTGTCCGCGGATGCTCGTGCAGCGACACCGTGAGGACCCGTGGATCGTCCCAGAACGCCGCCTGGACGCCGTCCCCGTGGTGGACGTCCACGTCGACGTACGCGACCCGCTCCGCGCCCAGCTCCAGCAGCCGGGCGATCGCCACCGACGCGTCGTTGTAGATGCAGAACCCGGACGCCCCACCGGGCATCGCGTGGTGCAGGCCGCCCGCGAAGTTCACCGCGTGCGCGGCGTCCCCGCGCCACACCGCCTCCGCCGCACCGACGGACTGGCCGGCGATCAGGGCCGACGTCTCGTGCATCCCGGCGAACGCGGGGTCGTCGACCGTGCCGAGCCCGTACGACTGGTCGGCGGCCTTCGGATCGGCCGACGCGGCCCGTACGGCCTCGATGTAGTCCTCCCGGTGCACGAGACGCAGCGTCGAGTCCCCGGCGGGCTTCCCGGCGACCACGTCCATCGACCGGTCCAGCCCGTAGGCGCGCACCAGCCCCATGGTCAGCGCCAGACGCACCGGATCCATCGGATGGCTGGGCCCGAAGTCATACTTCGTTACCGCCTCGTCCCACATCAACAACCCGCGGCCGCTCATACCCGCCACCGTATCGGGCGCTTCCTTCGCCGAACGATCGGGCATACACGAGCGTCACCAGGATCAGCGCCATCGGCACCAGCATCGCCCCGCGATAGCTCCAGGCGCCCCCCAGCGCGCCCACGAGGGGCGAGCCGACGAGGAAGCCGACGTAGTTGAAGACGTTCAGCCGGGCCACGGCGGCGTCGCTGGCACGCCCGGCCGGGAAGAGGCGGCCGGCGGCCGCGAAGGTCTGCGGCACGATCACGCACAGCCCGAGTCCCAGCAGCGTGAACCCGAGCATGCCGACCCACGCCCCCGGCGCCCCCGCCACCACGGCGAACCCTGCCGCCGACAGCACCGCCCCGCACCTGACGACCGCCACGGCCCCGAACCGCCGCACCCCGAGGTCTCCGACGGCCCGCCCGATCAGGGTCGTCACCATGTAGGCGTTGTACGGCACGGTCGCGAGTTCCTCCGAGCTCCCGAGAACGTCCTGCAGATACTTCGCGCTCCAGTTGGAGACGGTCGAGTCCCCGATGTACGCGAACGTCATCACCAGGCAGAGCGGCAGCAACATCCTGAACGCGACCTTGCTCCCGGCCGGAGCCGGTGCGTCCCCGTCGTCCGGCCGCTTTGTGGCGTGCTGCTCGTCGACGTACCACCGGCTCCCGGCCGCAACCGCCGGCACGAGCACCACGACGACCGGCAGATATGAGACGACCAGCGCCAGGTCCCAGTGCGCGCCCACCCAGGCGAGCGAGGCGCCGACGATGCCGCCGAGGCTGTACGCGGCGTGGAAGCCGAGCATGATGCTGCGGCCGTAGGCCCGTTGGAGGCCGACGCCGAGTATGTTCATCGACGCGTCGAGCGCCCCGACGGACAGCCCGAACACGCCGAGAGCGACGGCCACCTGCCACAGCCGGTCGCCGGCGGCGACGCCGAGCAGGGACAGCAGCACCACGGGCTGCGCCCAGCGCAGCACCGTACTCACGGCGACCCGCCGGACGACGCGCTCGGTCAGCACGCTGCCCACCCCGGCGAGCACCGGCACGGCCGCGAGGAACAGGGGCAGCAAGGCGTCCGAGATCCCGTAGCGGTCCTGGATGGCGGGGATACGGGTCACCAGCAGAGCGAAGGCGACGCCCTGGGAGAAGAAGCTGAACGCCAGAGAGGCACGTCCGTGGCGCAACCGCGGCTCAGTCATGGCCGCACAGCGTATGCCCGGACCTTACTCCGCGGTAGACGGATCACACGAGCAGTGCCGGCAGCTCCGCCATCGCCCCGAACCAGCCGTTGGCGCCGGCGAGTTCCGCCTCGGCGGTCATGGCGGTGAAACCGTAGACATCCATCCGCGCGGCCAGGGCCGCCTGCACACCGAGGCGGCTGTCCTCCACGACGACGCACCGCTCGGGCGCGACGCCCATCCGCCGGGCGGCATGAAGGAAGAGATCGGGCGCCGGCTTGCCCCTGCCCACGTCCTGGGCGCTGAAGACGATGCCGTCCGTGAACCACCGGTCCAGCCCCGTGGTGCGATGACCGACCAGGATGCGCTCATGACTGCCGGAGGAGGCGACGCAGTACGGCACTCCGTCGGCCCGGAGCTTCTCCAGCACCTCGGTCACGCCGTCGACGGGGGTCAGTTCGCGCTCGAAGGCGGCGAAGACGCGGGCATGAAAGGTGTCGTCGAAGTCGGCGGGCAGCGGGTGTCCGGTCCGCTCGCGTATGAGGTCGTGGACACGGTGCACGGCGGCGCCCATGTAGTCGCGCAGTGAGTCCTCGTACGTGGTGGGGTGGCCGAGCTCGGTGAGGTAGGCGGCCAGGATGGTGTTCGAGAGGGGCTCGCTGTCGACGAGCACACCGTCGTTGTCGAAGATGACGAGGTCATAGCGCATGCAGACGACCCTAATCGAGCGGCCGGGTCACGAGCCGGTCGTGAATGGGTCCGGAACGCAGAAAAGCCCCGCACCAGAGGTGCGGGGCCTTCCCACAATAATTGTTCGGCGGCGTCCTACTCTCCCACA